>NZ_JBWPWH010000003.1:0-227291 GCF_056590535.1 Bifidobacterium sp. C0047B3
AATACTCCATAAAACACACTGAATATTACATCATCATTTTCAATAAAACTTAGCTCATCAGTTTCAATTTCAAATATAGTAATATTTTCCCTTCTCATTTTTCCCCCATTTTTATAGTATTTGCGCTCAATCAACTATTGAGCATCATTTAATGGAACATTAATAGACTGTCCGATTACCAAATCTTCAGAAGAAAGATGATTTAAAGCCATTAAACGCTCTACATTATCTGATATATCACCGTTTTTAGGAGTAATAGTAGCAGCATAATTCCATAACGTATCTCCAGGACGAACTGTATATGTAACAACTCTTTCAGGTATTGCAGAAACAGCAGTCTTTGGCATAAATAATGTACAGAATATGATTGCTGTCATCAAAAGTACAGCTACACGAAAAACTCTAATTTTGCGTGCATGCTTATTAGAAACGCAGCGTTTACGAATCAAATAAGTATTTTCTTGCATACCTACTCTAACTTCCCTGCCACTTCTAATTAATGATGTACTCATAACTGTCCTTTCTCCTTCCTTAATCGACTGAACATTTGTTCTATCGAACAGGTGTATTAATAATGACACATTTGTTCGATAGTTGCAACGGCGTGTCGAACAGATGTTTGATTTTTTTAAGAAAGTGCGTTAAAATAGTAAAAGCGAAAGGAGCACCATGAATAACGATGGCACAAATAACGATAACAATGGCATTAATGCTAGCGATATTAGCGCAATGTCACTTACTGACCGCCAACGCAATATTATCAATGCCATCCAAAACAATATAAAAATTCATGGATTCCCTCCTTCTTTCCGCGAAATTGGAGAAGCGGTTGGACTTAGAAGCCCATCTTCTGTGAAACATCAATTGCGAACACTTGAGGATAAAGGGATTTTGCGAATTAATGCAAATAAAGGTCGCGCTATTGAAATTCTTGATAATTCAATTGTTGAAAGCAATTCAAATAACAAAATTAATGAAAATTCTTCGAGAGTTGCCAATATTAGCGCATACGAATCTGATTCTGTTATAAATTCTAGAGATGTTCCTCTAGTTGGAAGAATTGCAGCAGGAGCTCCAATAACAGCAGAACAGCATATTGAAGATGTGATGCGATTGCCAGAACGTCTTACAGGTACAGGAAATCTTTTTATGCTTGAAGTACACGGCGATTCTATGATTGACGCCGCTATTTGCGATGGCGATTATGTAGTAGTTAGAGAGCAGCATGAGGCTGTAAATGGAGACATTGTTGCAGCACTGCTAGATAACGAAGCGACTGTTAAAACTTTCAGAAATGACCACGGTCACGTATGGCTTATTCCACATAATCCGGCTTACTCTCCTATTGACGGATCACACGCAACTATTATGGGAAAAGTTGTTACAGTTTTGCGAAAAATATAAAACTTATCCACCAACCCCTCAAAAAAATATTCTCCCCACTTATTTCAAAATATGGACTAAGTGGGGAGAATAATATTTATAAAATCAACTTATGCAGATTATGAAAATCATGTAACTTACGCAACTTACGCAAGTTACACAACTTACTCAACTTACGCAAGTGGATGCGAATCCTTAATTGTCACTGAAATTTCACGTCCATTTGGAGCCGCATAGCTAACAGTATCACCAGTATGAGCACCCATAATAGCTGCTCCAATTGGAGATTCCGGGCTAATAACGTCATAATCTGTAGCTACAGCAATATCGCGAGAACCAAGAACATAAGTCATTTCTCGACCTGCAAGCTCAAGAGTAACCAAAGAACCATTGCCAACAGTGCCATCCTTTGGAGCTTCGAGAATCTTCGCATTACGAAGCTTTACAATAAGCTCATTAATGCGACCTTCATTCTTTCCTTGCTCCTCGCGAGCAGCCTGATAACCGCCATTTTCAGACAAATCGCCTTCAGCACGAGCTGCAGCAATACGCTCAGTGATTTCTTCTCGATACTCACCTTCACGATGCGCTAACTCTTCTTTTAGTTTGTCATACGCTTCCTGCGTAAGTAAAATAGTTTTTTCTTCAGCCATTGCTACCTCCTTATACAACAATCTCTAAAAATAAAAACTATGCGCGCGTAAATAAAATTCACGCTCTTCTATCAACGAGTTGAAATAATATCAACAACAAATACCAACGTGTCTCCGCCGCCAATACCGGCTTGCGGTATGCCACGAGAGCCATAACCATACTCTGGAGGAATAGAAATCAACAAACGAGATCCAACATTATGACCTGGAACAGTACGATCCCAGCCCTGAATCACTTGACCGACACCAATACCAAAACTAGCTGGAGTATGACGAGCAAAGCTTGAATCAAATGGCTTTTCGCTACCCCAAACCACACCATGATAATTCACAGTTACAGTGTCACCTGCACGAACTACAGGACCATTACCTTCAACTAATTCAACAACTTTAAGACCTGCTGGCGGTTCAGATTCAGGGAACGTCACCGTTGGCGTAGTGCCAAATTCTGCAATCACTTCTGGCATATCTTGTGCCATATTTCCTCCTTTACAAACTCCAAACAGTATAATCTGAACAGTATAACATCTACACAGACAGCTTTTAACCATCCTGCATTACTAAAGCAGCGCATTTTAAATAGTACATTTAAATAAATGCACATTTGAATAAATGCAGTTTAGACTAACACTTCCTAGATTAACCTGTCCTAGATTAGCACTGAAACGTTACGTATGTACATGAAATATACGCATTGTGTATAACTTAGCAAAAATTAATCTCAAAACATCAACAAATTAATGCCGCAATATTAGCAAATTAGCACTCAACAACGTTTACAGCTAGTCCTCCTTTTGAGGTTTCGCGATATTTAGACATCATGTCATGACCAGTTTCTTTCATAGTCTTAATCGCTTTGTCAAGGCTTACCATGTGCGAGCCATCTCCAAGCATTGCCATTCGAACAGCATTAATTGCAGTATTTGCAGCCATAGCATTGCGCTCAATACAAGGAATTTGTACCAAACCGCCTACAGGATCGCAAGTTAATCCCAAATGGTGTTCTATACCGATTTCTGCAGCATTTTCAACCTGCTCCGGGGTTCCTCCCAATACTTCGCACAATCCTGCAGCAGCCATCGAACAAGCAGAACCAACCTCTCCTTGGCAACCAACTTCAGCTCCAGAAATTGAAGCATTTCGCTTAAATAAGTAGCCAACAGCACCTGCAGCAAGCAAGAATCGCACAACCCCATCTTCATTAGCAGAATCAACAAATCGCCAATAATATTGCAATACTGCAGGAATAATTCCTGCAGAACCATTCGTTGGAGCAGTAACAATACGCCCACCACCAGCATTTTCTTCACTAACAGCGAGCGCAAAAAGATTAACCCACGCAGAGTCTGAACTTTCTAAAGCAGCATCCGAACGACGACGATTATTGCGAAGCATGTCTGAATTTGCAGCTAAGCGCTCATACATGTGAGGAGCTCTGCGAGGCACATCAAGACCTCCTGGCAAAATCGGTTGCTTTGAGTTGCATCCGTTTTCTACACATTTACTCATAACTTTCCAAACATGCAGCAAATAGTTACGCACGTAGTCAGCATCGCCTTCATGCAATGCAAGCTCGTTTTGCCACACAACATCGCTTATTGACATATGCTTTTCTCGGCAAATATTTATAAGCTCGTCGCATGAAGTAAAAGGATAAGGTACAGTGGAATCTTTTGTTTGATTTGAAGAGTTTGCAGTATTATCGCTACTATTTCCGTTATTACTTTCGTTATTACTTATACTTTCGTTATTACTTTCGCTATTATTCTCGCTTACACCATTCTTACTAGCATTATTTTCATCTTGCTCAGTAACACGCTCATGCAAGCCAACCATTGCATCATCTGCACACCCTTGACGAATAAATCCGCCGCCAATTGAATACCAAACTTGCTCATCGATTTTATTTCCGTCAGAATCAGTTGCAACAAAACGCATTCCATTAGGATGAACAACCATTCGCATCCATTTTTCAAAAATTACATCCTTATCGTAATCAAAAGCAATGGTATGCTCACCTGCGAGCGTTAAAGTGCCAGTTTTTTTGCATTCCTGACGAATAGTAAGCATATGATCAGTGTCTACATTATCTGGAAGATTTCCTTCAAGACCTGCAACGCAAGCGCGATCAGTACCATGACCAAGACCTGTTAAAGACAGTGATCCGTAAAGAGTCACACTTACATGCGCAACGTTCGCAAGAGTACCACTTTTTTTAAGCGATAAAACAAACGAACACGCAGCTCGCATAGGACCTACTGTATGTGAAGAACTAGGACCAACCCCAACTGAAAACATCTCTAAAATACTAAACACATATCTATTGTAAGCATCATTAAGCTCACGTCGACACACTAATTACATTAGAAATATGTTAGATTGTTCACTTCTTACTTTGTTTAGATAACAAGTTTGCTAAACTCACGCACACAAACCAGAGGATTGCAGCTAAAACAACAGCTATAAGCATTACAGTAAACGCGCTTCCTGCAGTTGGCACGTGAATTTCGAAGAACTTTGCAGTAAACGGTATAAAAGCTCCAGCAACTCCAGCTGCAGCAAATAGCGCAACCATAATTCCTCTCCACGAGCACAACGGCTTGGCAACGCTTGCAAGCACGAGTATGCCAAGAACAAATACGATTACGGAACAAATACTGCGAGTAGTTGCCAAAGCTTGCACGTTTGAAACAATAAAACGAGATGCTATCAAATTATTTGCAACAACATCGTCAAGATTTAATCCCAAAACTCGCGGAGCTATAACAGCAGTAGCGAGCACAGAAGCAGCTATAGCAAATCCGCTAGGAACAGCAAAACGAACAACTCGTTTCAAGAAACCTGGAATGTATCTACGAGTATTAGGCGCTAAAGCGAGCAAAAATGCTGGAATACCAATAGTTAAAGAACCAATATAAGTAATGTGACGAGGCAAATACGGGAAGCGCAACGCTAGAAGCACAACTCCTGCAGAAATAAGCGCAGAATAAACAGTTTTTACAAGGAACAATCCAGCCACACGTTCCATATTTGCCATCACTTGCCTACCGCGAGCTACAACATCCGGCAAATGCGAGAAGCGCGAATCGACAAGAACCACTTGAGCTACAGCTTTTGCAGCAGGAGCCGCATTGCCCATAGCAACGCCCAAATCTGCTTCTTTAAGAGCCAAAGTATCGTTCACGCCGTCACCAGTCATAGCAACCACATGACCTTGAGTGTGAAGTGCTTGAACAATCGCTTTCTTTTGATGAGGAAGCACGCGCCCAAGCACATCCACATTTTCAAGCACTTTAGCCAATTCGTTAATATCTTCTGGCAATTTTCTAGCGTCCATTGCAACAGGCTTGCGATCTCCTGTTAAGCCAACTTTTGCAGCAACAGCAGCAACAGTTGTAGGATTATCTCCCGAAATTACACGGCAGCGCACACCCTGCTCACGGAACCATTTGAGCGTTTTGCGAGCATCGTTACGAATACGCTCAGAGCAGCGAACTAAAGCAACAGGCTGAGCGTTTGCGCAAATAGCTGGAGAATCGCCAAAAGTTTTATCTGTTTCTGTTACGCTACTTACGCTGCTACTTTCGCTACTTACAGCACTACTTTCACTACTTACTTTTGCAAGCAGCAGCACGCGCTCGCCTTGCTCGGCATAAGAATTAACTTTCTCTAAAAGTTCATTAGTATTTGCATAATTAATCGCGCTTAGCAACACTTCCGGAGCACCCATATACCAAGTTGCACGCTCTCCACTGCTTTGTACATATTGCACAGCACTCCACTTTCTAGCAGAAGAGAATGGAAGACGGTTAGATACATGCGCGCTAGCTGCAACTCCTTGAGCACCAAGCCCTTCCATAATCGCAACACCTGTTGCGTTCGGATTTTCTTCATTAGATAAGTCAAATAAAGCTTGGTTGGTTTGCAAGTTTGTTTGCAAGTTTGTCTGCAAAGATATTTCGGCACTACTATTATCTAGATTTTCTACACCAACGAATGCAATACCACCGTCGGTTATAGTGCCAGTTTTGTCCAAGTTCAAGCAGTCTACACGCGCTAAAGTTTCTACAGATTCCAACTCCTGAACTAACGTTTGCTTACGCGCAAGTCGCATAGCAGCCACAGCAAAATTAAGCGAAGTAAGAAGAACCAAGCCCTCTGGAATCATGCCAACAACGCCTGCAACAGCAGAAACAACAGCTCCTCTCCAAGCACCAGTTTGCCAAGCTTCAACGAATCCGCCAACCTTGTGCATTTGCGACCACACAAGCAGCACGCACAAAGGCACTACAACCATCGTCATATACTTCAAAATCGTGTTAATTCCACGGCTTAAGTCGGAAATTGTTTTAGTATAAACCTTCGCTTGCGCTGCCAATTTTGCAGCATAACTGTGCTCTCCTACGGCAGTAACACGCGTTAAAGCCATTCCAGAAACTGCAGTAGATCCGGAATAAACGTCGTCACCTTTTGCTTTTCGAACTGTAGCAGACTCGCCCGTAAGCATGGACTCATCCATTTCCAAACCCCACGATTCCAGCACTTCTACGTCCGCTGGAACCTGCTCGCCAGCTCTAAGCCACAAAACATCCCCAAGAACAATATCTTTGTGCGCAATCTCAATATTTTCTCCACCTCTACGCACCATTGCGCGAGCAGCAACCAATATAGAAAGCCTATCCAAAGTGCGCTTTGCTTTTAATTCAGTCACAATGCCAATTCCAGTATTTACCAGAATTACTACACCAAAAACAGCATCCTTCCACGAACCAGTTGCAAGCACGACAACCATTGCTGTGAAAATAATCGCGTTAAACAATGTAAACACGTTCGCGCGCACAATATCCATTAAAGAACGAGAAGTCTGCTTAGAAGTAATATTCACGTCTCCGCGAGAAACTGCTGCTGTAACCTCTTCGTCACTCAAACCAAAAACTTCTACTTTAGGAAGCGCCGCAATAGCGTTATTTTTGCTGCTTTCTGTAGACGCTATCGCATTTTGTTTATTACTTGTCATTTATAATCACTTCCCTACCGTGTGGCGTATTGTCAATTATTGCGCGAACAATGCTTAGCAAAGATGAACGCTCAAATTTGGATTTCTTTTTTTTATTATTTAAAGATTCGCTATTTTTTGATAAATCAGATTCATGAATATTTTTGCCGATTCCACTTCCATCGCCATCAAAATACAAAGTAGCAGCGTATAAGGTTGCGTCTTTTGGTGCTTTTACAGGATTTATTAACGCAACTGGCACTCCAGCATAACGCGCGTATTGCAGCGCAGAAATCCATGCTTTGCTTTCGTTTTGTTTATTGCGAGCGCTGTTATTAAGCTTGTTATTCTCTTTTATATTTGATTGATTATTATCATTATGCGGATCGTCAACGCCTGTTACGTCGAGCGCGTCTATAAGTATTAATGAAACAGGCTGCTCGCTTGCAGCGCGAATAGCTTGCTGAGCAGCTTCGTTAGGATTAGCAACATTTGATATCGGCACATAAGAGGCACTCAATTTTGACGTTTTACAATGCTTCATAACTTCGTCATCAAGCGCAGCTAATTTTGAACCAATTACAAGTAGATGAATATCGTCAATATCCACACCATCGTGAATTATGTCTCCAACGCGACCAGTATTCCCCACAGCTTTACCCTGCGGCTCACAAGCACTAAACGCGCCCAGCGCTAAAGCAGTTACGATAGCAGCCGCAAAAATGGTAATAGCGCGTTTAGAAAACATAAGACTTTTATACCACACCTTCAACATAAGTGGCTGTTTTGAGTTATTTTATGCAATTTGACAAATTGTAATACAATAACCCATTGACACCATATATAACACCACTTATACTTTTATAAACACATCAAATACGCTATTTTACTGGGGAGCTAAATGTCACAATGGGACAAATTACTTAGGAAAATACTTAGCCTATCCAAAGATATGCGATTTGATGAATTGAGAAAAGTATTGGAATCCTACGGATATGAGATGTGCAATCCACGAAGCGGAAGTAGCCATTATACTTTTCGCAAAGAACACGCAAACCCAATAACAATTCCAAAACATGAACCAATAAAAAAGATATACGTAGAAATGGTGAAAGCTGTAGTAGAAGCAGCAGAAGAAGAAAAACAGTAAAAAGTAGGAAATTGGATATGGTAAAAACATTAACAAATAAAACACTCAGCTACTACATGTCACTACCGTATAAGTTGGAAATTGTAAAGGATCCAGACGAAGGCGGATTTGTGTCCTACTACCCTGATTTGCCAGGATGCATAAGTTCGGGAGACTCCGAACAGGAAGCAGCAGCAAATGCACAGGACGCTAAACACGCTTGGATTGAAGCAGCTCTTGAAAGCAAAATCAACATAAAAGAGCCGTCTTACCATGAGCTGAATGACTATTCTGGTCAATTCAAACTGCGTCTCCCTAAAGAATTACACAGGCAATTGGCTGAGCAATCTCAAGCCGAAGGCATAAGCATGAACCAGTATTGCGTGTATCTTCTTTCGCAAAATAACGCTATTGAACGCGTGCTTGAGCGAGCGTAGAGAATAAACAATCAAGAAACGAACTGCAAATACATAATTCATATACGAGCACATTCAATAGCACACACCACACAACTCCCCCACAACACGCACAAAATCAAAATTGGTAAGACTCGCATTCGTGTAATAGTATTGTGCATTGGATGTGCATTCGCGCCGCAGCGTGAATTAAACAAAGCAGTTGAAGCACATACAATAATTTCAACAGAATTTAGCGGAATTAAATTAAACTAAATTAAATTAATTTCAGCAGAATTCAACAGAAATAAACAAAATTAAAACTAGATTCAACGACGAAAAGAGATTACCGATGACGAAGATCATTCAGATTGGCGCAAATCACGCCGGCACTGCCTGCGCTAACACCATTTTGAGCTACCCAGGAAACGAGCTTACAATTTACGATCAGAATAGTAATATTTCCTTCCTTGGTTGCGGCATGGCTTTGTGGATTGGCAAGCAAATTCAAAGCAGCGACGGACTGTTCTATCAGAAGCCAGAAGATTTCGTTAAAAAAGGCGCTAAGGTAAATCTTGAAAGTAAAGTTTTAGACATTGATTACGCAAAGAAAGAAGTAACAGTCGAACTTAAAGACGGCACTGTTATTCACGATTCTTACGACAAGCTGGTTCTTGCTACCGGCAGCCTTCCAAACAAGCCTCGCATTAAGGGCATTGACTTGGAAAACGTACAAATGGTAAAGCTTTTCCAGAATGCTCAAACTGTTATCGCTAAGCTACAAGAGCGCGATTTCCGTAACGTCGTGGTTCTCGGCGGAGGCTACATTGGTGTGGAACTTGCGGAAGCTTTTAAGCGCCTTGGCAAGAACGTAACTCTTATTGACATGGAAGACCATATTCTTAACGGCTACTTTGACCCAGAGTTTTCCGATAATTTGAAGCAAATTATGGAAGATAAAGGCATTAAGTTTGAACTTGGTCAAACTGTTGAAGAAATTGTTGGCGAAACTGAAGTAAAAGCTGTTAAAACAAGCAAAGGCACTTACGATGCAGACATGGTGATTTGCGCTATCGGCTTCCATCCAAACGTTGCGCTTGGCAAAGATCACTTAAAGCAGTATGCTAACGGCGCTTTCCTCGTTGACAAGAAGCAGCAAACTTCCGACCCAGACGTGTACGCAATTGGCGACTGCGCTACAATCTACGACAACGCTCGAGACCGCGTGAACTACATTGCGCTCGCTACTAACGCCGTTCGAAGCGGCTTGATTGCAGGTCACAACGTTTGCGGAACTCCTGTAGAAACCGAGGGCGTGCAAGGTTCTAGCGCAATGATGATCTACGATTACAAGCTTGTTTGCACAGGCTTGAGCTTGACTGCCGCTCAAAAAGAAGGCATGGACGTTGATTACGTTGATTTTGAGGATACTCAAAAGCCTGCGTTTATGGAAGTTGAGAATCCAAAGGTGAAGATTCGCATCGTTTACAAGAAGGATACGAAGGTTATTGTTGGTTGCCAGTTGGCTTCTAACTACGATATGTCTGCCGCAATTCACCTGTTCTCGCTGGCTATTCAAAAGAAAGTAACGATTAAGGAACTTGCTTTGTGCGACATCTTCTTCATGCCTCACTTCAACCAGCCATACAACTACATTACGATGGCTGCTTACACGGCTTTGTTGAAGGGATGATTAGTATCTGTAATTTTTGATGATTAATCTGTGCAATTAGCTTCTGCTATTAGCTTAAATCGCATTTATTAAACCAAGCAATCTGTTCTATAATGGAGCAGTTGCTTGGTTTTTTAATCATCCACGCACAAAAGCGCGCACACGACGCGCATATTAGCGTAAGACATGCAGATTAAAACAAAGGAGTCTAGGATGAAGCAGCTTTCTATTAAACCAACTATTCATAAGTTCGAGCAAGCACGCGACTTTGCGCAAGAATTCAAGCTTGGTAAGGGTGATTTGGTTATTACAAACCAGTACATTTGGGAGCCTTATTTTGGCGATTTGAATCTTGATTGCGACGTGATTTTCCAAGAGAAATACGGCAAGGGCGAGCCGAGCGACGCAATGGTTGATGCAATCGTTAGTGACATTCACACCACTCCAAAGCGCGTGATTGGCATTGGTGGCGGCACTGTTTTGGATATTTCGAAGGTTTGTGCGTTGAAGCAAACAAGCCCGCTTGAAGACTTAGTTGACGGCAAGATTCCTGCACAAAAAGGCGCGGATCTTATTCTTGTTCCAACTACTTGCGGCACTGGCTCCGAAGTTACGAACGTTGCCGTGTTCTCGCTTACTAAGCGCAATACCAAGAAGGGTTTGGCGAACGATGCTTGCTACGCTACGGATGCAGTTCTTATTCCGGAATTGTTAAAGAGCCTACCGGATTACGTTTTTGCAACCAGCTCTATTGATGCTCTTACGCACTCGATTGAGTCCGCACTTTCTCCTATCGCAACCGAGCTTACAAAAATGTTTAGCTACAAGGCTTGCGGACTTATTTTGCAAAGTTATATGCGAGTTATGAAGGAAGGCAGCAGCGCAAAAAGCCAAGTTGTAAGCGATTTGGTTTCGGCAAGCCTTTACGCTGGCATTGCGTTTGGTAACGCTGGTTGCGGTTGCGTTCACGCGATGGCTTATCCGCTTGGTGGCACTTTCCACGTGGCTCACGGCGAAACGAATGCTGCGCTTCTTACAAGCGTTTTGCGATACTATGCTAAGCACGACGCAGCAAACAGCACCAGCGCCAAAAACACTGAACTTTCTAAGCTTTTCGACTTCATGACAAATATTCTTGAATGCCAAAAAGCGGACGTATTAGACAAGCTTGACGAAGTTCTTAACACGATTCTTCCTAAGCACAAGCTTCACGAGTATGGCATGACCGAGGATATGATTCAAAGCTGGGCTTCGAGCGTTGTTAAAGAGCAGCAGCGACTTTTGAAGAATTCATACATGCACATGGACGAATCTGCAATTGCCGAAGTCTACGCGTCTACTTTCTAAAGTCAGATAACGTATTTATAAAGTAACTAAATTAAACTAGATTCACTAAAAAATCCCCGCAACCAACAAAAGCTGCGGGGATTTTAATTATCGCGCCTACATGAACACTTATGCCTCAAGCGTTATCACAGGATGCAAATCAAACATCGTTACAGTACGCTTCATGCGGCAGGCAATGCTTGTTATAGCAATCGCAATAACGCCGAAAAGAACAAGCATTTCAATGCCGAAAACTATTTCACCACTGTTCTTTCCAGCCATTGCTTGACGCAACCCCATAATCGAGTACGTCATTGGCAAGTATGGGTGAACAGCTCTAAAGAATGCCGGCGTCATTTGTACTGGGAACGTTCCTGCAGAGCTTGTGATTTGCAACATAAGAAGCACAATTGCAACTATTCGCCCTGGTATGTGGAAAATCACCATAATCATTTGCATTATTGCCATAAACATTATGGATGCAATAATTCCAAGACCGTAGAACGCAAGAACGTTGTCAATTTGCAGCTTTAACACAACGTGCACTACGCCCATAAGAATTACAGCTTGCACAACGCCCATAAGCACAAACGGCGTCAAGCTAATAAGCGCGCTTTTAAGCGGATTCATGCCGTTTAGTATCGCTCGCCTATCCATAACTCTCAAAACAAAGGTTGCCATAAGAGCGCCGACCCAAAGGCCTATGGAAATAAAGTAAGGAGCGAAACCTGTTCCGTAATTTTCAACGTGAGAATACTCGTGTTCTTCCAAAGAAACAGGCGCACTCATCATCTTACTTTTTTGCACAATATTGTTGATTTTTCCAGACTTTTGAGAATTCTTAAGCCCGTCATGCAACTTTTTTGCGCCTTCAACCAGCTTTGGAGTATTATCCGATAGCTTCTTAGCTCCGGAATTAAGCTGATCAGAACCGTTCACTATTTTCGCTGAACCTTGAGACGCTGCATTCACACCATTATTTAGTTTCTCGCTACCGTTACTTACTTGAGCCAAACCTTCAGCAAGACTATTCGCTCCAGCAGCAAGCTTATTTGAACCAGTATTAACAGCTTCAATACCTTGAGATATTGCGTCAGCTCCGCCCTTTATTTGCAAACTTCCAGCAGAAAGCTTGTCTGCTCCAGCGCTTAAAGCAGAAAGATTTGTTTCTAGAAGATCAGAATTTTCACTTAATCCTCCAGCTAAACCTTGCAAGCTAGCAAGCACGTCTTCCTTAGTGACCCTAGGATCTTGCGCTTTCATAAGAAGACCAGTAATTTGTGCTTTTGTTTCAGCGTTTCCAGCTTTAACGTGTTCTTCTAATTCGCTGCTAGAGGCAGCAAGCTTTTGCGCACCATTGTAGAATTCGCTTGTTGCTGCAGATAGTTTTTGAGTTCCTTCGCTTAATTGTTGAGCTCCGTTTGCTAAATCTTGCGTTTTTTGTGCAAGATATTGCGCGCCTGCTTTACTTCTAGCGTTTGCTTTAGAAAGAGTATTTGCTCCTTTTTGGAGCTCACTTAATCCGCCTTGAAGTTTTCGCAAAGATTGTGAAAGTTGATTAGATCCATTTGCAAGCTTATTTATTCCAGTTTGCAAAGATTGTGAGCCTTCATGCAAAGCACCAGCACCATTTACTGCAGCACCAAGAGAATCAGAAGCAGAATTAACTTTCGCAAACATATTCTCCCAATACTCTTGAGCAATCGCCTCGCTAATTTCGCTACGCATAGTATGGAAAGCAGTTTTGCCAATTTGCGAAGCAAGCATATTACTTGCTTGATCGTATTTCACATGGAGTTTTGCTTTAGTAGGAGTATCGTATTGCGCAGAAGCAATGCATTTACTGAATGAAGCTGGAATGGTTGCTACCATAAAATAGTTGCCATTTTTAAGACCTTTGTTTGCTTCATCACTATTAACAAAATTCCATTGGAATCCTTCGCTGCCGTCTTTTTGATTCTTTAAGCGAGTTTTAATTTCGTTTCCAATGTTTCGCATTTTGCCGTTAATCATAGCGCCATTGTCTTCAACAACAACAGCTACAGGCACAGTATTTAAAGTCTTATAAGGATTAGTAAACGCCCACAAATAAAGCGATCCGTATAAAAGTGGAATCAAAGCTACGGTTCCAATAACAAGCTTTCGAGCTTTTCCTTTCAATGTATTGTTAAGCTCACGAAATGCAAGAGCAAGAGTATTAACGCGCATTGTTTTCACCACCATTTGTTTCACTTGTACCAAGCTGCGAATCAATATGAGAATTTTCTACTCCACCATGATTTGGGCTTAGTCTTAAGACTTGATCCGCTTGCTTTTCTAACTCACTTTGCAAAACTCCAACAAGGCAAGAGCAGTAATTTTTACTAACGTACGCGCGAATATCAGAAAGTAAGCATTCACTTTGTTCGCTAGTAAGCTCCGTTTCAATTCCATCAACAAATAGCAACCACGGCTTTTTTAACAAAGCAAGCGCAATTGCCAAACGCATGCGCTCACATGGAGTTAACTCTCCTATTGCTGTTTCGTGAGGAGAAAATACTTTCCATTGAGCTAGCACGTTGTAAGCGTACTGCTGTAACGCTTCGCGATTTTTTACATCATTTTTGTATTGCTTCAAAAATAGAGGCGAGCGCGATGCGAGTTTCAACTCGCTCATAAGAACTTCTTCTATTGTTTGCGTTTTGTAGAATTCGTTAATTCCGTTGAATAATCCCAATCCCACGTATTGCCGAGATTCGTGGAAATCGTTAGGAAGAGTTGCGTCCGCAATAGTAAGAGTTCCGTTCGTAAATTTCATATAACCAGACAGTGCAAGTAGCAAAGCTGATTTTCCAGAGCCGTGTTCGCCTGATATTGCAACGATTTGATGAGGTGCAACTTTTAGCGACACATCCCAAAATGGTGTTCTTCTAAATCTTTGTAAACCTAATTCTTTAGCTTCTAAAAGCATTTGTTCCTCTTGCATAATTTGTATGTTTGACGCTTATTGCTTAGACACAACGCAGTATCTAAATTCCGCTTAGAGCGCCAGGCATTCCTCCTTACTCTAAATAACTATTTTCAATTTTCAATTTTCAATTTTTTAGTTTTTTGTTGTTTTTGTTTGTTGTTTATTGTTTATTTTTGGATTTTCACAATTAGCAAAACAATTTTTAATTTTCACATTGCTTTATCGCCATTTTTAAGCGGTAAACTCACGTTGCAATGTTGCATAAAACGGTGCAAAACCGGACATTTGGTGATTATTATTAATTCTTCACCACTAATGTTTTAGAGTACTCTTTTGGGTAAACAATTGTTAAGTTAATCTAATTTTTTTATTTAATTGTTTATATTTTATATTTAATTAAGAAACATGTTGTAAACACTTCCATGCTATATTGTCCTTAATTACTAAATGTAAGAAATACATATGTAGGAATACATATGCAAAAATACAAGCATAAGCAATACGAAATAAAACGTATTGCTTCAAACAATATATTAAAATTCAAGCATTTAAAGGGGTGAACGGCATGCTAGGTTTGCAAATTTTAAATATTATATTTAATCCGGTTATTGTGTCGGTTGTAGTGCTATGCGCGCTTAGTCTTGCAAAACTTAATGTTTTGCTATCAATGATAGTAGCTTGCATTGCAGGCGGCATTGCCGGTCATCTTCCTCTTTTCGGTGACGGAAATCACACAATTATGGCTTTGCTTTGCGACGGTTTCTCCACCAACGCACAAACTGCACTCGCCTACATTTTGCTTGGTACTTTTGCGGAAGCAATTACTGCAACAGGCTTAGCTCAAATTATTTCTAAAAAAATTAGCTCAATCATTGGCATGAAAAAGTACGCTCTACTTGCGGTACTAACTATTATTGCATGCATGTCTCAAAATATTGTGCCGGTTCATATTGCTTACATTCCTATTCTTATTCCGCCGATTTTGCAAGTTATGAACAAACTTAAGATTGACCGCCGAGCAGCTGCCTGCTGCACTGCTTTTGGTCTTGAAGTTCCGTATATTGCTATTCCGTTTGGCTTTGGTCTTATTTTCCAAACTGTTATCGCTACGAATCTTTCTAAAAACGGCATGAAGGTTAGTGTTGCAGACGTTAGTGCTGTGAACTGGTATTTAGGTCTTGCAATGTTTGCATCACTACTTTTTGCAGTTTTTGTACTTTACAGAAAACCTCGCGAATACAAAACTACTGAAACTGACACTCGTGCCGCCGACGCCGTTGTCGGGCCTCTTAATTTACGCCATTATGTGACTATTCTCGCAATTATTGTTGTTGTAGTAGTGCAAGTTATTAGTAAGGATCTTTCGCTTTCGTCTATTGCAGGTCTTGCAACCATGATTATTTTGGGAGCAATAAAGTGGAATGACATTGACAATCAGCTTACTGGCGGCGTAAAACTCATGGGTCTTATTGCGTTTGTGATGCTCATTGCGGGCGGATATGCTAACGTGATCCAAGCGACAGGCGGAGTTGAGGAGCTTGTAAACTTTGGCGTAGCTTCTATGGGACAGAACAAACTTGTTGCCGCATTTGTTATTACGCTTATTGGCTTGCTTGTGACTATGGGAATTGGCACTTCGTTTGGCACGGTTCCTATTCTTGCGGTTTTGTTCGTGCCACTTTGCCAGAGCATTGGTTTCAGCACTCCTGCAACGATTCTTCTTATGTCTTCCGCTGCAGCTCTCGGAGACGCAGGCTCCCCTGCTTCCGATACTACGCTTGGACCTACTTCCGGCTTAAACGCAGACGGTCAGCACAGTCACATTTGGGATACTTGCGTTCCAACATTCCTTATTTTCAATATTCCGCTTATGGCTGCCGGCATTGTTATTTCGCAGTTTATTTAGCAAATTATTTCTGATATTAGCTACTAAATATCTCGTATTATTTAGCTAAATATTTAGTTGAATATTTAATAGAGATTAAGCATTTCGAGACATAAAAGTGTTTATTGATAAAATTATCGATAAACACTTTTATTCTTTATCAAAAACATTATAATGTAATATGCAAATTTCGAATTTATTATACATTTATTGTATATTTCGAAACAAAATAAAATAAATTTATTTAGGTATCTAGTTAGATAGTTGATTAGGTAGTTGATTAGAGAGTTGGGTGTTTTATGAATAAGGCAGCGAAAATTATTCTAACTTCGACAATGATGGGTATTGCCACGGCAGCTTGCGCAGTGTGCATGAGCCAAACCGCTTATGCTGCTGGCACTGATGCAAATAACATAAAAACAACTACCCCCCCCCCTGCAAATCTCACTAATCAAAATGATTTAGAGAATAACGCCAAAACTGGCAATAATAAAGCTAACGAAAATAAAACTAGCAACGATAAAACAGAAGATAATAAATCTCTCAGAAATAAAACCAGCAGTGCAGAATACCGCAGTGTAACTCCATCTACTACAACTACTAAGACTACGGAAACAGAAGCTACAACAGAAAAAGCAGACTCTCAGGAAGAAACTGTTTCATATCCACAAATGACAGAGGTAGAGCCAGGTGTAGCAGTTACCATTAAGCCAAAGTTCATACGCGGCGGTAAAGAAATCACATTAGAACAATCGACAAAGTACGGCAATTGTAAGGACTACATGGAAGCCATACACGTCGAGTATAAAAACGGCGATAAATATGAACTTGCGTATGATTCTTGGGTAACGCGCTCAGCAGATTATAGCTACACGTTCAAATGGCGCACGAGTGCAGCGCGCGAACATCCTAACGCTACTATTCGCGTTACGGGACTTCGTATGTATAGCAAGAATGGACAGCAACTCCAAGAAGAGATTGTTCCAACATTTAAGACCACAGGCGCGGAGAATCATAAGATTGAGCCAAAGACATTTACGTTTGATAGGAATGAACTATCTGCAGCACTAGCGACCGATGCAAGCGGTAATTATGTTCGCTGGCGAGCAATAAACAACTCCACCAACTCTAGTTCAGAACAAATGACGGCATATGCTGATTATCTTAACTACAATCCTGATACGAAAAAGCTAACTACAACTGTAAGCACGGAGCCGTTTAAGAATGAGAATTCACGTGTTGTTGCAAGGAAATATACCAATATCACACTCAAAACACTAAAGGCTGGCGAAACGGAATCTACGGTAGTAGAGGGTATTAAAGAAACCCCGTGGTTCTTCAAGTATCAGCAGTATGCGGATATCTGGGACGAAATTAATCAAACGACAATCGGTTCGTATAATTTTAACAACGTTGAACAAAGAATCGGCGGCAAGGGTCTAACTGGTCTGAAATACGACTTTGGAAAACAAGGCATCACTGGCACTCCTACCATCACAGATTGGAATGATGGCGAAACAACTCGTACACTTACTATCTATATGGCAACAATCCATAAGGGCAATGATGGCTCAGACACTATGAGCTTAAGTATGTTTAAATGGACAGTGAGTAAGCCACAACAAACTCCAGTTCTAGACCCTACGAAGAAGCAACCGCCGCAATTTACCGATAGCACTAAAAAATTGGCTGAAGGACTTGCAACTGATAAGGATGAAGAATATATACGCTGGCAAGTAACCAGTGCTGATATGTATAAAGCAGCAGCATATAGCAACTATCTCAAATATGATCCTATTAATAACGTGCTAATCGCAGAACCGTGTACTATCCCATTTAATGAGGAAAATACAGAGGTTGTTGCAAGGAAATATACCAGTATCACGCTCAAAACTATAAAGGCTAACGAAACAACACCTACGGTTGTAGATGGTATTAAAGAAACACCGTGGTTCTTCAAAGACAAACAATATCAAGAAATTTTTAATGCGGTTACCGCAACCACAATCGGCTCGAGAACGTATAACGATACACGTGGGAACCTTCATACGGTAACGATTGGTGGAGATGGTCTCAGCGGCTTAACGTTCGATTTTGTTACGAATAGTATTAGCGGCATTCCTAACATTACAGACTGGAAGGAAGGCGAAACAAGTCGCACAATTCCTGTTTATAGGATAGAGACTTGTCATGTACCCGGTACGTTTACGGAAACTATGGGAATAAGTAAGACGGAATTAACAGTGACGAGACCTAAACCACAGCCACAGCCACAACCACAACCGGAACCACAGCCACAGCCACAACCACAGCCACAACCACAACCGGAACCACAGCCACAGCCACAGCCAGCACCGAAACCCGAACCGCCTAAGCCGGAACCAAAGCCAGAACCGAAACCAACTCCTGTTCCAACTCCTGTTCCGACTCCAGAGCCGGAGCCTGAGCCTATTCCAGTGCCTATAATTCCTGCACCAGAGCCGGAAGAAGTGACAGAGCCGGAGCCAGAACAAGAACCAAAGCCAGTGCAAGAAGAGACTGCTGAAGAAGCACCAGCTCCGCAAACGCATGAACCGCTTGCTAGCACAGGCTCTGAAACATCAAACATTGCAGGTGCTGGATTAGCGTTCTTGCTGTCCGCTTTCGGCGCGCTTTCGCTTAAACGCACGCGCATTGGCAAACACAGCAAGTAAAAACGCAACTAGCGAATAACGCAAATAAAACTAATAAACGCATCTAACTAATAAACGCCAGTCGAGTTGAAATAAACTCACTGGCGTTTATTTTTAAATACCAATCAACAAATCACAAATCAACCAATCAACCCAAAGTGGCCAATCGCAAAGTAGCCAATCGATGCAAATCTGCACTTAATGGCCACTTGCGCCAAACAGAATTCGCACCAACGCAGAAACCATACTGCACCAGTGTCTTAAAACGAGCAAAATCAGACACGCGTGCAGAAACCATACTGCGTGAGTGCCCGAAAACAGCCAAAATCAGCACTGCCTTCGTCTTTACTGACTCAGGCAGACCTCGCTTGCGTTGAAAGTCCACTGGACTTTCAACCCTGAGCAAGCTCGGCGCTCCGAGTTGCCTTCGCGCGCTATATCACAGCGCTCAGGCAGGTCGTCGCGCACGTCTCCCAATGATTTAAAAAAGCCAGCAATCACTTCAAGTATTTTAATGCAAAATTCTATTCAAGCATTTTCAATAATGCATCCAAACTTAGTAACACACTGCTAAAATCAATGTCTTTAGCATAAGAATATTTACGCTGATATGACAACCACAATAAAGAAAGTCTTTCATCACAAGCAATACTTTCATAAATAGATTTAAGATTATCTATAATATTTTCAGTTTTACGATTTTCACAAGTTGCATGAAAAGCACGCTTAAGAATTTCTCTATCAATTCCTCTTTTATGTGAAACAAGCAGCACGTGAACATCATAAAAATCTCTCATACGCGTATTAAGAATTCCGCGCGATAAAATGGTTTGTAGCTTTTCCGCAAGCACTGTTTCAATATTGTAAGAAAGAATAGAAATAGAACGGTCTTCCAACATCAGCTTATAGTCATATTCAATTGCACGTGGTGTAATAGTCGCTCCAGTAGAAACATCAATCTTTATTGGCGTTATCATTCTTCCAATACGTGAATCAAGCGCAAAACGAATACCTGGATATTCCATATCATCCATAATCTTCATAGCGCTTTTAATAGTAAAATCAACTCCATCGTCTATGTCTATACGAGATATATCCTTAATCATTTTTTTCGTATTCTCAAGAGACAAATCATAATTTTGAATAGTCGTATCTATATCCATAGTGGATCGCATAGAAATACCAAGCAAAGATGTTACTAGAACACCGCCTTTTACAATAAAATTGTTACGATATTTTGAAACTGACACACGCTCTAAGTAGCGTTCCATCATGTAAAGACGCATCAGCACACGAGGATCTGCGCTATTTTGTTCGGCGAGGTTTTTGATTCTACCTCTTATTTGTGCATCCGTTAAACCCACTTATAGTAACACCTCAAAATACTTGCGAACAACATTGTTTACTCTAAAAAGTTTCGCATATTCCATCAACAAATTGAGATCTTTGTCTGGTCTAGCAATATAAGATTTTAAGATTGTATTAAATTCCTGAATCTCAATTAAATTTCTGCTTCTAAACGCGTCACAGACAGTTCTTTCAAGATTATACATTGGCACTTTATTACCGAGATTATCCGTAACTAAAATCTTTCCAACTTCAAGCAATTCCTTTTTTACACTATAAACTTTCACATTGCACGACGCTTTCAGCCGATGAGCATTAAAACCACTGTAAACAGTAATAGTGTGAGTAATTGGCTCCATATCAACCAATCCATGATAAAAGAAAGCTTCGTCGTGAGAAAAAACAGCAGATGGTGAACGCTTATGAATAAGAAGCAACTCATCTACCCAGGAGTCTTTAGACGCGTATATTCCACCGCTTAACTGTTCTAGTTCATTATCTTTAACAAATTTATAAAACTTATATTTTGACAGTCCGCAAGATTTTGCTTCTTTTAAAGTAAGCATATTGCTGCTATTAGCATTTAATAATGTAGCGATAATAGCCACCGTCCTTTCGTGCATATATTGTAACTTATATTAGCACGATTGGATGAATTATATTAAATTTCACTACCCTACTACTATCACGATTACTATCACGATTTACGCTAATAGAATTCTGTGATTACCGCACAGCAATACTTTATGACATGTTTACGCTGATTCCATATGTAACATCAGCATAAACGTATCAGATGCGCAACACCGCTTCAATACAAAGCTCAAGCGCATACGCTTTAGAGTCTCCGCCCCAATTACGCTCATCATAATTTTCAACATCGTGCAAAGTATCTGCAGTGTAAAGAATTTCACCCCAAACAATCTCACGCATTTGCGCACAAGCCGCTAAAGCAGAACATTCCATTTCAACAACCGCACACCCCTCCTGCTTACGGCTAGCAACTTTCGTCTTAGTTTCACGGAAAAACCCATCCGTAGTCCACGTCTTAACCTCATAATAAGGCAGATTGTGCGCTTGCAAAGTTTGTAAAATAGCACGCCTCGAGCGCTCTGAAACATCAACATAACGACTTGGAGGCAAATAATGATAAGAAGTTCCCTCATCCCTTAAAGCTTTATACGGAACCAGAAAAACATTTTCTGCATAATCAACTAACGATCCGCAAGAACCAGCACTAACAACTTCCCTAACGCCGTAAGAAATCAACCAATCTAAGATCTGAACAGCAGCAGGAGCGCCAACTGGAGCCTGCACTAAGCAGATTTTTTGCGTTTCTTCTTCTACTTCGCTGTTTGTATTTTCTCTTACTTTTTTCTTTACTTTTTCTTCCAAAACATATATCGGGTATACTTTAGTTGCAGATTCAAAATTTGCTACAATCGTAGCTTTTCTACTTAAAGCATACTGATCGATTTCATCGCCTAAGAAAGCAAAAACCGCTTTAGATGGCAGCTGAACAGAAATATTATCGTGATTTGGCATAATAACCGCGCTTTTATCGGAATCATACTCTAAAATCGGCAAATCATATTCTGTCATATAATCAACTCCTTCATACGATCAGCTCCATCCTACAAGCAACTCAATCCTATATACAAATACACGCATTAGTACGCAAAAACACAAAGTAGCCAATCGCAAAGTAGCCAATCGCTGCAAATTTACAACGATTGGCCACTTGAGATATGCTATCTAGCTAAACATTTTCACTAACCCAATATGTTATCGATATTCTTCTTATTGCTTAAATCGTCCTCACTAATAAAATCCATCTGCTTTATTCCGCTTAGGCTTGCAATAAGCGAGACTGGGAAGGTAACGATATTTTGATTAAGAGTACTGATATTACTATTAACAATTCTTTTTGCCGCCGCCAGCTGCTCATTTTCGTCATTTATTTCTTCCTGCAAGTTCAAAAATTGTTCAGAAGACTTTAATTCCGGATAAGCTTCCGCCAAAGCATAAATCTTCCCTATTGCATGATTCTGGTTTTTTATTGCCGAACTAGAATCCGCTGAACCCAATCCCTCTCTTAAACTAACCAAATCCACTAATGTCGTTTTTTCATACTTTGCAAACGACTGCGCAACTTTAAGCATTTGGCAAATCGTGTCGTATCTTTTGGCAATCGCAATGTCAACGTTTTTCTGCGACTCTTCTATAATCACCCTATATTTTCTTAATCTATTTAAATTGCCAATAAACCAACCAATAATCATCACAAGCACTATTGCAATAACTATTAAAATGGTGTCCCTATCCATAATGCCATCCATAATGTCACTCATAATGTCTCCTTTAGTTCTAGTCTTTCTCTAGTCTTAGTTTTCTCTAGTCTTAGTTTTTCTACTTTTGCAATTCGCTAGTATTGCAATTTGCTAGCTTCTAATTTTGCAATTTTTCTCTAATTAAGCTGATTACCTCGTAATACTCAGCCAAAACATCTCTAAATTTTGCATATTCTCTTATTAAAGATAAGTTTTCTACTCCAGATTTTCCTGGAGTACCAAATAAATACCGACCAGAATCAAAGGCTGCAACAATACTCTCGCTATCCAGGTATAAGCAAACTCGCATTCTTTTTTGCAAATTATTCATTAGTTCTATAAAACTTGGATCTAATACCAGTTTTGTATAAAAATCGTCTGTAGAGAAGATTGAATACGAGTTGTTAAATTCAATGGATTCTGTTTGGACTTCGCTCTCTTCTTTTGTTTTTTTACCATAGTATCCATTTAGTTTTTGCCCCATAAAGTTCTTTCCAGTAACGGGGACGATTCTAATGTGACCATTTATGTTGGTTTTTGAGTTTATTAATAAGACTTGCCCAATAAAATCCGTTTTTTTAACAGTTTTTCCACTTTCGCTTCTAGAAAAGTGGATTGCTTGCATATTTGAAAATTCAGTTTTAAATTCATCGCCAAAAATTATGTGACTATTCGAATAATACCTACTAGATATTGGCAGAAGATTATTAAAAATGCTGCTGTCAATTCCTTCGGAATTGTTTAATACTGTTCCAGGCAGAATCGCATTCAAAATCGGCGTTAAAACATTATCGTCGTATAGCGCGTCTACATCAACCTTATTATTTACAAAAAACTTACCTGCAAAGCAAACAACAAAAACACCTACTATTAGCAAATAATATTTGTAACGAGAGTAATCAATATTTGGGAAATAGTTATACAAAGTGCCTAAAACCATTACTACCGGTATTAATGGAATTAAACGAACTGGATCAAAAGAGTTATTTTTTACGCCTTCTTTTAAAGCACTTAATTTTCCTTGTATTTGGGGAGATTGTTCTATTTGCGCGAGTTTGTTTAAAACTTCTGGATTTGTAAATACGCTACCATATTTTACATTCATGTCATCTCCCTTTTATAAAATCACTCGGAATACTTTGACATATTTTGCGAATCGCTATGCACAACGTTGTAGGCATTTGAATTTACAGTATCATTGTTTGGGATTGGCTGATTCTGATCATTATATTCATAGTCATCTCGATTATTCGAGTCATGCTGATTAAACTGTTCCATATATGCCTTTTCTCTAACTCTATACAATCTAAATTACACAAAATCATTAAATAAAAACAGATTTTTACTAAGATTTATTTTGCAAAATTTTAAAGCAAAGAAAGCACTGCAAGTAACAGCGTAATTCCTTAAAATGTAGCGCAAAAGCAGGTCGTATCACTGCAAAGTAGCCAATCACTGCAATTTTGCAACGATTGGCTACTAAAATCATGAAAATCAAAACTATAAAGGCAATAATCTAAAGAAATAATCATATAATATCTTTAGATTGCATTAAACTAGTTTGATAATTTATTTGTGTACATAAAGTAAAACTAGATCAACCAATTCAAAAAATAATAAAAAAAAAACAGAATAACAAAATAACAATCATCTCAAAGGACTCACACGATGCCAACTATTAAATCAAGCACAGATTTACGCAATAACTACAACGAGATATCAACATTCTGCCACGAAACAAAAGAGCCAGTTTTCATTACAAAAAATGGTCGCGGAGACTTAGCAGTAATGAGCATCGACTTATTCAACAAGTTCATGAGCAAATATGAACTATACAGGTCACTATCTCAAAGTGAGTCTGATTTTAACAACAATCGCACATTATCTTTTGAAGAATCAATGCGAAGCTTAAGAGAAGAACTCAACAATGGCGAAAAATAACCAAAAATACGCAATAATCGTTTCGCAAAGTTACCACAAAGATTTGCAAGACATAGTTCATTACATTGCGCACAATCTAGACTCCCCAATTACAGCATCCGAATTCCTCGATAACGTAGAAGCCACTGTTTCAAGCCTATCCACAATGCCATATCGATACCGATTGGTGAACGATGATTACCTAAGTAGCAAAAACTTTAGAAGATGTTTCGTTAAAAAATATGTAATCTTCTATAAAATTTGCGAAGAGAATAAAACAGTTATGGTGCATAGAATACTTCATGCTAAACAAAACTGGGTTGACATATTGTAAGTTAAAGTTATTGAGATACGCACATGTCAGTGAGATATACAAAATCGGTAGTAAATAAAAAACGGCCTTAACTATCAACTAGTCAAGGCCGCCTTGCGTTTACTTTATAAGACTTTACGAAGTCTTATAAAAGCGCGTAAACTTCAACTTTCACAAGTAAACGCTAGTTATCTTCCGGATTTTGCTTCAAACATTCTCCTCATTCTCACAACCACAAAACCAGCAATCGCAAAGACTAAAGCCGAAATAAATGCAACAACCGAAGCTGACTCACCAGACTTAGGCATATCTGGAACATGCTTTTCAGCCTTATGCTCAACAACAGGCGATTTCACAGATTCATGTTCTATCTTATTCACAGATTCAGGAGTTTGAGATTCAGGAACTGTAACCGGACTCTCCGAGCCTGATTCAGACTCAAAAGATGCTGACGGAATTGGATTTGAAGTAGGATGTTGCGTTGGCTCAGACACAGGATTCTTCGTAAAAATGGCATATACAGTCGTATCACTATTTACTGTGGTTTTACCAGTAAACGCAGTACCTTTACCATCCGCCTTAGTATTCCACTCTTTAAACGTGTAGCCATCTTTAGTTGGATTCTTAGGCATTGACTGATCAGTTAACGCATCAGAATCAATAGCCTTACCAGTTTCCACCTTTACCGTTTGAGTCTTATCGCCATCCTTGAATGTAACAATGCTTCGAATCTGCTTCCACTGAGCAGTAAACGCAGTATTAGCATTCAACGCATACATATCATCAGGCTTGTAGGCTTTACCAGCAGCATCCACCCAGTTTAAGAACTGATAATCTTCGCGCGTAGGAGCATTTAATAGTTTAACCTTCAAACCTTGCCGTCTTAAAGCACTTATTTTTTGTTTTCCATTGCGAAACGCTCCGCCGTTTGCATCAAACGAAACTTTTGCATTCCACTGTGCGCGAAGTAAAAATTGATAGTCACCCAAAGGATCTAAGGTCTTATCATTCCACTGCGGCAAGTCACAGCTGGTATCCGAAAATAGGGACTTATTGGTCCAATAGCGACGCGTGCCTACCATGTTATGATCCCGATAATACTCAATATCAGGAAACTCGGTATACCATCCACCAAACACTAGATTCTCTTTTGTTGGGTTAGCTGGGAAATCAACCGTATTATCTGTTTTTACTGTATTTGTGATTGCATCTGTTTTACCGCCAATATTTCCGCCCTGAAGATCGAATTTCACGTTCAATTTGCCAAACGAAATCCGCAGAGGTATAGGCTTACCATTGTCGAGTTCATATTTAACGGTGAATTTAAAGTAGCCATTTTCTGGAGAAATATAGCCGTTTTCCGAATGAATATATGTACGATCCCTATCATAAGAAATATGATAGCCCTTGGGAATTTTACCAGTATCAATAGTGATTGTTAGTTTTTGCCCTTCTGCAAAATTGCCAACAAAACGCTGAAAGTTAGATTCTAGCTTGTTGGGTACTGTGGTTTTATTTCCCTTTTCATCCTCGACGGTTATCGGAAGATTTTTCCACATGCTTTCAATATTTGATTCGAGTTGCCCTGTAGCACCTGGATGAATGTGACCAAACCTAGGATCTTGGGCAATGTCCATATCAAGTAAAAACGGATATTTCTTTACGCCTGCAGTTACTGTATCAGCAGCCTGTGCGGTCGCTGCCCCCGCAAAAAGTCCAATCGTAGCTACAAAAGCGACTACTAGACTAATAACTTTTTTTATTCTTTTATTATTCATTTTCATTTCAAACCAAACTAACAATTATCGCAATAATAATTTTTATTAATTTCGAAAATTTATATAGAGTAAATCACGCTAAAATGCATATAAATATGCAGAACCACTCACCTATTTCAATGCAAAATAAATAAGGCATAAAGTAGTGAAAATTATAAAAAATTATGTCACAAAAAAGATAGCATCACGCTGTCTGTCTGTCTGTCTGTCTGTCTGTCTGTCTGTCTGTCTGTCTGTCTGTCTGTCTGTCTGTCTGTCTGTCGAGGATTATATTTTTCATAATCTCAGTTTGTCAACCTCCGTTACCGAATTAACATGCGGAATTATAACAAACAAACTTGGCAAATTCCAGTGCTATGTACTGCATCAATAAACTCAAAACACACTACCAAATCCTAAAGTACCCAATCGCCGCAAATTCGCGCTTAATGACTACTTACGCCAAACAGAGACACTCGCACATAACACCAACTGCACCAGTGTCCCAAAACAAGCAAAATCAGACACTCGCACATAACACCAACTGCACCAGTGTCCCAAAACAAGCAAAATCAGACACTCGCGCATAACACCAACTGCACCAGTGTCCAGAAAAAGGTATACATATCACAGAAAAGGAATACATATCAAGAACTAGCAAACACAGACTAGGTTTGACAAACACAAATCCATTCGCTATAGTCTTCACTTATCACCATTTCGACGAGTAAAGGAGTGCACATGTATCATACAAATATGATGACAAATTGTTGTTGTTATAACGTATGTTGTTGCGCATTTCTTAATCGAAATGATGTTTGCAAGCATTAAATATGCATAACATCTAGCCTGTGTTAAAAGCATTTACGTTAAAACACAGCAAATTACGATTCAAGAAACAGCGCGCTGTTTCTTTTTTTTATGCCAAAATTCGAATATAAAATCTTAAAAAGATAACAATTTAATACGGATTAGATATTAAACGAATAAATGACATCTTTAGAAACAACTAATAAGCAGAAGTCGCTTTATTAATAAAATTATTTTTTAAAAATTAAAAATAAACAAAATTAAACAAATTAAACAAAACAAAAAACAAACAAGTAAGACAACAAACAAGTAAGGGGAAATATTATGTCTAACATCTACAAGTCCGTGCAAGAACTCGTAGGCCACACTCCACTTCTGGAACTTACTCACATTGAAAAAGAGTACAATCTAACAGCAAAAATCCTAGTAAAACTCGAATACTTCAACCCAGCAGGTTCCGTAAAAGACCGCATCGCAAAGCAGATGATTGAAGAAGCAGAAACCGCAGGAACTCTCAAGCCAGGCTCAGTAATTGTTGAGCCAACTTCCGGAAACACTGGCATTGGCCTTGCAATGATTGCACAAACAAAAGGATACAAAAGCATTATTGTGATGCCAGAAAGCATGTCTATTGAACGCCGAAAACTTATGAAAGCATACGGAGCAGAACTCGTACTCACTCCTGCTGCAGAAGGAATGAAAGGCGCTATTGCAAAAGCGAAAGAAATCGTTGAAAACACGCCAAACGCGTGGACTCCGGGACAGTTTACCAATCAAGCAAACGTGCACGCACACTACAACACAACCGGTCCAGAAATTTGGCAAGACACTGACGGAAACGTGGATATTCTGATTGCAGGCGTTGGAACTGGCGGCACAATCACCGGTACTGGCACATATTTAAAGGAACAAAATCCGCATCTTGAAGTAATTGCAGTTGAGCCAGCCGACTCTCCTGTGCTTGCAGGCGGCAAACCAGGAGCACACAAGATTCAAGGAATCGGCGCAGGATTCGTGCCAGATGTTCTCAACCAAAACATTTACGATCGCATTGCTCATGTAACAAATGAAGACGCAATTGAAAGCGGCAAGCTTATAAGCAAAAAAGAAGGCGTGCTAGTAGGCATTTCTTCTGGAGCTGCGGTTTGGACAGCAATTCAAGAAGCAAAAAGAGAAGAAAATGCGGGCAAAACCATTGTTGCAATACTTCCAGATTCAGGCGACCGATACTTGTCAACGCCTTTGTTTGCAGAATAATGCTATGCAATAATGATAATAATAAATGATGTTTTGAAAGTGCGCGTTTAGTAGATTTATAAGCGCACTTTCTAACACTCTAATAAAACAAGCAAGAGAATAATAGGAGAAATGTATGAATGATCGCCTTGACCTTATAAACAAACTCAACTCAATTCATGATTCTGATATAAGGCAAGCTACATTCATACCTAATTACCGAAATATTATTGCGCTCATACATGCGACTCAGGTATTACTTTTGCCTGAGTTGCATGCGCACAATGTAAGCAACGATACTACGCAACTCAATGCTACTTTAAATACTGTTACCTCAAATGCGTTAGACACTATAGAACGCATTATATTCCACGAACTTCAATGCTACACAAACGACACAGTTAAAATTCGAGAAACTTGCAATCAATTTATAAGCACGCTTCCTGCAATTAAAAAGTTACTTTTAACAGATATTCAAGCAATATACGAAGGCGATCCTGCTTGCAAAAGCAAAGTAGAAGTTACGCTCGCATATCCCGGGTTTTATGCAATGCTTATTCACCGCACAGCTCACGCACTCTACGAGCTTAACGTGCCGCTAATTCCTAGACTTATGAGCGAATATGCTCACAGAAAAACCGGAATTGACATTCATCCAGGAGCAAAAATTGGTGCATATTTTTGCATTGATCACGGAACTGGCATTGTAATCGGCGAAACAACTGTAATCGGTGAACACGTTAAGCTTTACCAAGGAGTAACGCTTGGTGCAAAAAGCTTTGCGCTAGACGAGGACGGAAATCCTATAAAAGGCGGAAAGCGGCACCCAAATATTGGCGACAACGTAGTAATTTACGCAAATGCTACTATTCTTGGCGGCGAAACAACAATCGGAAGCGGAAGTATAATCGCAGCAAATGCGTGGATCAACCGCAGCATTCCTGCAAACACAACCTACCACTTCCCTAAAGCCTAATGCACGCTAAAAATACTGATTTCACTTCTACTATTTTATTTGCACGTCTGTTAGATTCATTTACAATAAGCATCCAAATATAATAAGCATCCAAATATAATAAAAGTGCGCGCTCATAAAAACGTAAGAACGTCAGAACGCGCACTAACAAGAATACTTAGCAAAAACTAGCAAAAGCTAGCAACACTAGCAACAGCTACTTTTTAAGCTGCACTGGCTCATGATCCTTGCCCATCGTAAACTTAAGACCTGCACGCTGCCACATGCGATATTCGCCAACCGCAGTAAAGAGAACATCCGTGGAAGAGTTAAGTGCAGTTTCGCAAGAATCCTGAATAACGCCAATAATAAGACCAATAGCAACTACTTGCATAGCGATATCGTTTGAAATACCAAACGACGAGCATGCAAGAGGTATAAGCAAAAGCGAACCACCAGCTACACCGGATGCGCCTGCAGCAGAAACTGCAGAAAGCACAGAAAGAATCACAGCAGTTGGAATATCAACGCTAATACCAAGCGTGTGAGCAGCACACAAAGACATGATAGAAATAGTTATAGCAGCTCCACTCATATTAATAGTTGAACCAAGCGGTATTGAAACAGAATAATTGTCTTTGTTAAATCCAAGCTTTTCGCACAAATTCATATTCACAGGAATATTCGCAGCAGAAGAACGCATGAAGAACGCTGTAACACCCGAATCACGCAAAGTTCTAAAAACAAGAGGATACGGATTCTTGCCAGTAAGCACGAAAACCAAAATAGGATTAAGAATCAAAGCAACAACAGCCATAGTGCCTACTAACAAAGCAATAACGAAACCATACTCGCTAAAAATACGAAGACCGTTACTTGCAACTGTTGTATAAACAAGACCCATAATGCCAAAAGGGGCTGCGTTAATAATCCAGTGGACAATTTTTCCAATAGCAGATGAAACGTTATCGAAAAATGCTTTGGTAGAAGGCTCAGCTAAACGTAACGCAACACCGAAAGCAATTGCCCAGAAGAGGATACCAATAAAGTTACCTTTAACGAGAGCGTCTACAGGATTAACAACAATATTTAGCACAAGTGAATTAAGCACCTCACCAATTCCTTGAGGAGACGGAGAAGACGCTGCTGCAACATGAGCAAAAGTAAAATCAACAGGGAAAATCATAGCCGCACATACAGCTACAAGGCTTGCAGTAAACGTAGATAGCGCATACAGCCCTATTACCAATTTCATGTTACCAACACTTTTTGCTTGCGCAAGCGCACCAATAACTAGGCAAAATACCAAAATTGGCGCAACAGATTTAAGCGCACTGACGAAAAGTTTTCCCATAAGATCTAGCACATAGACTTGAGCTGGCACAAAAATACCAAGCGCAGCACCGAGAAAAAGACCAATTACAATGCGTAAAATAAGGTCAATGTTATTCCATTTTTGAATAATCTTGTGCATGAGAGTCTCCTGTATAGTAATTTGTGCAGAATGTTTTATACTCTTTTACGTGTATTAGCACTTGCAAGATTTTTATTTTTTAAAGATTATACATAAGGATGCATATATATGCAAATCGTTAAGTTTTAGCATTTTAGCAATGCTTTTTGCTTAAAAATAGTCCTTATTAATCGTCATTAATCGTCTAATCTGCATAGCTAGTGTTTGGCAACTATTTTGTAAAATAAGGTCAGAACGTACGTGGTAACAATACCAACAACAATTAACGAGGAGAACGTTAAAGACACACCTCTAGAAGTGTCTGTTTTACCTGCGCTCGCATGCTGTAATGCAATCATGTTGCTTACCTCTCGCGCTTTACGCGTTCTTCTTCAAGCATTTGAACGCCAAGCTCAACAGCTTTCTGTGAAGCTTCCTGTAATTGCGCATCCGTCATACCTGGCTTCCAAGGCTTTTCAAAAACAAACAGCAACACACTAGTAATCGCTGCACCAATAATAATGCTTAGCAGTGTAGTATTTGAAACAAGCAATAAAGCAATACCAGAAGTCACCAGCAGCCTGAGCACAAAATCGATGATTCCAATAAGCAAATCACCAGACCCGTCATCCGGTCTACGATGCCTATCCCACTGCAGATACGCTGTACTTAGCAGCGAAAACACCACAACACTCAACGCGAGTATGACCACAGTTTCCCAACCTTGTACGCGGTGCCCTATGAACTGTTGTACGAGCAGCGCAATAATCAGCGTGCAAATGCTAGCAACAGTTTCTGTAATCACATGACCCCAAAAAGCATGCTTGAAAAGCACTGGCCTTACATTCGTCTCACTCATCATCTCTCCTCTATATATTAATCCAATACCTTCTTGTTGTAACGTTTCCTCTTGATAAGCTATTTTTCACTTTGTTTTCTAAAATTCCACCATTATTTTCTATAACTTTTATTGATCCGATATTGTCATCATCGCATGTAATCAAAATTTTATGTAGACTCAAAGTCTCTTTACAATATGTAAGTGCCATAGAAAGCATTTTTGTTCCATAGCCCTTCATACATTCAGATTGCCTAACTTCGTACCCTATGTGACCACCATAGTTAATTAAAAAAGAATTTAATTCATGCCTAATATTAATTTCACCAATAAATTTTTCATTATCTATCAGCCAAAATGTAGTAGCTTTAACATAATTTTCAGGCAAATTTATGCCATGTTCATAGTTATAAGAACTCTCTACAATTGTCTCAGGGTTTATAAAACGTCTTTCAGCATTCGGCCTAAAAATTTCATCTTCTTCATTTGCTTCTATATAACCTTGGATATATTTACTATCTGGTCTAATTAGTCGCATACGTGCTCCTTATTTTTAATATGCAATTCTAATAAGAATGCAATTCTATTAAAATTAGAATCCATAATAGTCTGTTTAGCTTTAATAGTATTACTATTAAAAAAAAACCATACATACAAGCTTTCTTAAAGAAAAATTTTTTAATTTTTTCAATTAGTATAGGGTTTTCGCATCCATAAAATTTTTCTTTTCCATAAATCACAGCTTTTACTAGAAAAATAGGGTTATTCCCCAATAATCAAATAATGTAGGGAACTTTTTTATTATTTTTACACCGTTTTGTTCCCCAAAATATAAGCAACTAAATCGCACAACTACTCGACAGCAAAATAGCAAAATTGCATCTAAAAAACGCGAGAAGCGAACCTAAAGCAGCTTACTTCACTACAGCTTTTCCATTCAAGCAGTGCACAGCATAGTGAGCATATCCATCTGTTTTGCGCCCAAGATTATTACAACCAAGATTAGCTTTATTCTTATCAGAAACCTCGCTAATACCATCCTCACAAACTACTTCAAGACATGCATCCTTAGGTACTTCTCCTTCTAAAACACTCGTACCATTTAACGTATCCACCATGCAAGAAGCAACAGCCTTAACATTATTCGCCACAAAATCGACGCTGAAAGTCACTTATTTCTTTCCTAGCCTCCACGCTTTGAGCACTACTTCTATTACTCCGTAAGTCAATGCAGCCAACGGCCAAACAATCCAACTTTTTCCCCAATCGGACGTGATGAAACTGTAGGCTAAATAAATGCAGACAATTATAAGCCAGTAAGCTTGGAGGAATAAGCTAATCTTTGCAGGATAGACAATCTTTTTCTTCGGTTGCAGCAAACGGCAATAGGACGAGCGGACAATATTCGCCTGTACGAATAAATAAACAGCTGCTGCAACTAAGGCAATAGCAATAACTACAAAAAAGCCGGATGAAAGTTGATAAAATTTCGGTGCTATATCCGAAATTATAAGAAAAATAAAGGCAACCATACATAAAACGACACCGCTGACCGTCCGTAGCACATACGACGGCATGAAACGTTCCAAGCGTTCTTTGAGCACACTGTCAACGCCGTAAGCCGTTTCAAAGTCCTCTTTTTCCAAATATTGATAACGCTTTCCATGGAAACTCTGAATAATAAAAATAGCTACAGCTACGGTAATAATCGCAACACTGAATGCTAAGCCCATAGTTTTACCGACTTGCGCATTTACTGTGTGAGAAAGCAAAAGATCACTGCCAACCAACGGGATTGCCGCCAGAATACAAAGAAGAACGCCTAGAGCAACATAGGCGGCAAATGATATTCTGTGGGCAATATAAGCGGAAGCTTCTTCCAAATCAATTATCCGCATGCGAACGCCGGCTTCTTCCTGGCAGGCATTTTCATCTGCGTTGACGTTCTTCCCCATAACATCAATTTCATCTTTTACAAGAAGATCTGTACTAACACCAAACAAACGGCTCAATGCAATTATCCGTTCCATATCTGGGATACTTTGTGCGCCTTCCCATTTGGAAACAGCTTGGCGACTGACGCCCAATTTGTCCGCCAATTCTTCCTGCGACCAACCGTTTTGTTTACGCAGTTCCAATATTTTATCTGCTAAAATCATAAAAACATCTCCATTTCAAACTCGAATTCATCATGATCATGGTGAAATTATAGCTGAAACAGCAGTTGCGTAGTAGCAAGTGCAGTTGGCAATTGCCTTTAAAAGCGCAATTTCTGCCGACAAATGAGCGCAACCGACCACCAATTCGTTTTCTCTCATGTTTGCACCGCGCTTTCTAATCATCTTCACTGATGCCGCCAATCGTCGGAACGAAAGTTCGCCAATCGTCGGAACGAAAGTTCGCCATCGGCTTTCTATTCGAGACACTTTGCGTCAGAGATTTGCGCATTTTTGCAAATTCTCTAGGCGGCGAAGTTTGCCACCCAAAAGGGCTAATTCCAAAAAGGAGCTCTAATGAACACATACCGCAAACTGTTTGCCTATATCCCACAGTTTTAAGGGTTTGGCTAGCGAAAAACAACGCTGTTACGGCTTATAAATGGTTTAATTCCGCTCTTCTATCAAGGAAATGTAAAAGGCAATATATTAATTAAACGGTCGTTCATGCATGTTGCACAAGATTGATTCATATGTAAGTCTGCGGTATCGTTAGAGAGACCTTAAGCCCACCATGTTTGCTTTTACTTATATCAACCGTTCCGTTATGAGAGTTAATAATCTGCTGAACAATTAGCAGACCCAAACCATGCCGCTGTTCTGCAGTACTTGTATCGCAAATCATATAGTGCGGTGCATGATTAAGCTTTTCGATTTTTTCATCTGAAGCACCTATACCATTATCCTCAACGCAAATAATACAATTGTTATTATTTGCAGCAACGGATACATAAATCGTACACCCATTTTCATTATGAGATATGCTGTTCTGAATAAGATTAGATATTGCTCGTTTTAATAAATCTTTGTCTACACTAATATTGCAAACAGTCAATTTAGCATCTGTTTCCCACTTAATCGAAAACTCATCTTGCATACCCATATTCATAAAATCCACAACAACTTGCCTAACAACAGCAACAATATTTTCTTCTTTTTTCATAATTGGTTGCATATTATATTCAAGTTTTGAAGCCAAATTAAGGTCATTAATCAAATTCTTCATTCTTGCACTTTGCTTAATAATCATCGTCGCTTTTTTACGATCTTCTTGCGAAATATGGAGAGAATTTTCTAACTGTCCTGCATACCCCATAACCATAGATAACGGCGTACGAATATCATGTGAAACTCCAGCTATCCAATTCGCTCTTGCAGTCTCCTTTTTTCTCAATTGTTCTTTTTGTATTTGCAAAATATCGGAAGCAGAATTTATGTTAGATGAAATTTCTGAAAGTGCTCCTGTTTCTGGAATATGCACGCTTTCTCCACTAGATAAACGTTGTATCCCTTTTGTAATCGGATTAATTGATTTTAGTAGTTTTATATTAGCTATTAAATAAATTCCAAGAATAAGCAAAATGTTGATGAAGAATACGCTTAAAACAATCTGCGGAAAATTTGAGATTAAACTGTAGTTCCAACTCGGTCGCGTATGTTTCCAAAAGCTGTTATGTGGAAATCCGACTACAACAACTCCATTCTTATTTTTGCCAGTGTAAGTTGGATAACCATCAATATAACCGACGCTCAAATTAGCTATATCAGACAAAGTATAATCGTTTGGAATAGTTGCAGGAACGTCTTTTGTTTTCCATACGACTCTTAACGTATTATTATCAATCAAAATTGCCCATGCGTCAGAATTTGTCAATTTGGAAGACATATTTTTTGATAATACATAATCCCCACTTGCGGATAATTGTAATGCTTCACCTGTCTCTTTTGCTATGCTATAAGGAGATATCTCTTTATCGGGTGCGTAATTCCCTATAAGTACAACAAACGCAATAATATTCATTAATACTATGAGCACAGAGCTTAGTAGAAAAATACTTATAAAACGTTGTATTAGTTTTGGTATGCTTTTCATTCTGCTTTACTCCACAATCAGCTTGTATCCTAAGCCTTTTACTGTTACCAATGAAACAGGCTGCGATGGATTGAGTTCTATTTTTTCTCTGATACGACGTATATGTGCCATTAAAGAATTTTCATATCCAAAAGGATTAGCTCCCCATGCAGCTTCACATAACGCGTCAATTGTTACGATACGTCCCGCATTTCTATATAAAGCGGAAAGCAAATCGTGTTCTTTGGCTGTAAGTGGAATATGTTCGTTATTTTTTATTACTTGGGCAGAAGAAAAATCAATCTGACTATTTTTCAGTTTAACAATGGGACTTTCACTCTTATAGCTTCGTCTTAAAATTGCCATAATGCGAAAAGTTAGCTCTTTTGGAAGAAAAGGCTTTACAATATAATCGTCTGCACCTAAGTCAAATCCCTTAAACTTATCTTCATCCTCACCGCAAGCAGTAAGAAACAAAACAGGACAATCACTATATTGTTTTATCTTCTCCATTAACTCAAATCCATTACCGTCAGGGAGCATAACATCAAGTATTGCTAATTCTGGACGTAATGTTTGTGTTGCTTCTACAGCATCTTTTATGCTTTTTGCAGTAGTTATATTATGAAAACCATATTCGCTTAACATGGATACAACCATATCTAAAAGTTCCTGCTCATCATCAACAAGCAGAATATGCTTGTTCAACAAATAATCATCCTGATTCATGGAGCGCCCCCTAACATATATTATGCCATGTGAATATTCATTTTTTGACATCGTATAAAAATGTAAGGTAGATGTAAGGTGAAGAGAATGTTGTAGAAAGGTTGACGCAATATCATAAATCCTGAAAGGAGATATTGCCATGAACAATATTGTTACAACAGAACATTTAACAAAAAAATATAAATCATTTATTGCTGTTAACGATGTCTCACTCCATATTCGCAAAGGTAGCATTTATGGCTTTCTTGGACCGAATGGAGCTGGAAAATCTACAACAATGAAAATGCTCCTAGGACTTACAGCTCCAACAAAAGGCGTATTTACAATCGACGGAAAGCGGTTTCCTGCTGACCGCATACCTATTTTGAAAGAAATAGGCTCGTTTATTGAATCACCATCTTTCTATGCAAATCTAACTGGTAGAGAAAATCTTGACATTATACGTCGCATTTTAGGACTACCTAAGAGTGCAGTTGATGACGCATTAGAATTAGTAGGTCTTTCCGAGTTTGGAGACCGTCTTGCAAAAAAATATTCGCTTGGCATGAAACAAAGGCTTGGTCTTGCTGGAGCATTGCTTGGCAGACCACCTATTTTGATTTTAGATGAGCCAACAAATGGACTCGATCCATCTGGTATACACGAAATCCGAAATCTGATTAAGTCGCTGCCAGATCTTTACGATTGCACGATTCTTATTTCTTCTCATATGCTATCCGAAATTGAGCTTATTGCAGATGATATTGGAATACTTAATCACGGACACTTGTTATTTGAAGGTAGTTTAGATGAACTACGACATCATGCATTACAATCTGGTTTTGCTTCCGACAATTTGGAAGATATGTTCCTATCCATGATTGATGAAGACAATAAGATCAGGAAGCAGAGTGCAAGACTATGAAAACGCTTGTAATCGAACTCAAAAAATGCAAGAGGACTGGCTTTATAGCTCTTATGATTGCTATTGGTGTTATGGGAGCAGCGTACGCTTTTGTAAATTTCATTGTGCGAAAAAATACATTATTAAACCTGCCTTTAGCTCCTATGGATATTCTTCTTACACAGCTTTACGGCATGATTATGGTGTTAAACATGTTCGGCATAATAGTCGCCGCATGCATTATCTACAACATGGAATTTAAGGGAAATGCAGTAAAAAAGATGCATATGCTTCCTATGAGTGTTCCAACTATGTACCTATGCAAATTTATGTTGCTGACCGTTCTGTTACTAATCGCTATTTGCATACAAAATTTAGCACTTGCAAAAATCGGTGTAACAGATTTGCCACAAGGCACGTTTAATGTAAGTACTCTTATATCTTTTGCCGCATATTCATTTATTACGTCAATGCCTGTATTGTCCTTTATGATTTTTGTATCATCACGATTTGAAAACATGTGGGTAACGCTTGGAATTGGTGTAGCAGGATTTTTAAGCGGCATGGCATTGGCTTCTTCAGACATTGTGCTTTTTATGGCATCACCTTTTATAGTTATGCTAAAACCAGCAGTTGCCATGAGCGCGCAACCTAATACTACGGTCGTAATCGTATCCATAGTTGAAACAATTCTGTTTTTATGTTCTGGATTGTGGGCAGCTAAGAACCTGCACTACGAATAAGGAGATTATGAAAATGAGATTTTTTGAACTTCTTAGAATCGAATTTAAGAAAGTAAAGCGTAGTAAAATTATTCCTTTGATTTTTATTTCACCGCTACTTGTGGTTGGCTCTGGTGTAGCAAGTCTTCATAGCTACTTCACTCCAGAATATACACACCCATGGGCTGCTATGTTTATTCAAAGCGCATTAGTCTACTCATATTATCTGCTTCCGCTTAGTATGATTGTTATTTGCGTGATGATTGCAGGACGAGAAACAAGCAATAACGGCATATTAAAAATGTTGGCTCTGCCTGTTAGCAGATACGCGATTTCTGCTGCAAAATTTTGTGTACTGTTATTTTATTTGCTTATGGAAATGGTTGTATTTTTTGCCGTATTCATTATAGCAGGATTGTTTGCAACTAGTAGCACAGGAGTTACAGAAACGCTACCAATTATGTATCTACTAAAATGGTGTTTAACTCTGTTTTTGACTATGATTCCAAGCGTAATAGTCATGTGGGCGATTACTGTGCTTTTTGAAAAGTCAATGTTATCCGTTGGATTAAATATACTTCTTGTAATTCCTGGCGTATTAATAGCAAATACTCCACTTTGGATAGTTTATCCTTATTGTTACAGCGGATATATGGTTTCTCGCTCTCTACATGCCGTTACTTCAACAGGACTAGGGAACAGATTTAATCTTATGCCATTTTTGCCATGTGCAATTGCAATATCTGTGTTCGTATTTTTGATTGCAATAACACAATTTGGTAAAAAAGAGATGAGATAACAATGGATACTAAATAACAATGCAGCGAAATAACAAATGCAGATGTGATTAGCAAAAGCGCACCCAGCTAATCTGCGCTTGACATCATTTACAGTGCTCTCAATGTAGATTGAGAGCACTCGTAGTATTTATACACTTTTTTGAGTGCACACTATGGATAGTGGGTGCACTTTTTAACGTTAGGAAAAGCTATCGTTAAAAGGTTTAAGATTGGCTTGATAGCGCGTTACATTACAATTCTTCCAGTTGTTTAGTCTGGTCTCTTCTCACGTAGATAACCGCGAGTATTTGAACTTCTTTTCTACTATCATCAACACAAAAATAAACGTAATAATTTTTGACGCGTATTCTTCTAAAACCAAGTTCACACCACGGCTGCTCACTAATTAACTTCACACGATAAGGCATCGTCTGCAAAGACATCATTTCCGACTTCAACAGCTCGAGCATTCTTTTAGCCACTATCGGTGCTTGTAACTCCGTGGCGATATATTCTCGAATAAGTTCAAGATGCTCTTTCGCCTGACGAGTGACTTTTATCTTATACTCATCCATTAAAGACCTCGTTCAAGCTCTTCAAAAACATCATCTATCGGATAACTATCACCACGAACCGCCTGATCATAACCTTTAGCCATCAACGCGTTAAACGTTTTCTCATCCATATCATCTTGTGCTGGAAGCGACTTCGGAATAGTAAGCGAAAACGGAATACCCTTATTAAGAATGATTTGACGATAAAACATGTCAATAGCAGTAGCCCTAGAAATTCCAATAGTTTCCAAAATCTGCTCCGCCTGCTGCTTAATATTTTCTTGTATTCTCACATTCACATTCGCTGTTTTAGTAACTGCCATATCAACCAACCTCCATACACACATCATAAAATACTGTGTCGCATATTGCAATACAATTGCACGAATGGGATTTTTTGACTGATATATACACTTATAGAAAATATGGCGAAGAAAAGAAATGGTATGGAGCCTCTGTTGACTGCGCTTAGAATAAGAAAATCCACTTTATACAATGGATTCTTGTAAGACCAGTAGTCTCATATGTGTGAACATAAAAACATTAAGGTCTTAGAGCAGCAATAGGTATTACGCAAACACCATCATTTCTTTTGTAAGCAAAAGGCGCTTTGGCACATAAAACTGCCATAAATGAAGGTTTAGGCATGTTTTCAGTGTCTATTTTAGATGCTAAATCCTTTAAAGTTTTTGCACCTTCCTCAATCAACTTATCTCCACCGAGCTTAATCTCAACTAGACCATAAGACCCATTTCTTAAATGAATTACCGCATCACATTCTAAACCATTCCTATCTCTATAATGATAAACTGTTCCATCTAAATAATCCGTATAAATTCTTAAGTCACGAACACATAAATTTTCAAATAAAAATCCCATAGTTTTTAAATCATCTAATAAATCTTTTGGCCCAATTCCTAAAGCAGCAGTTGCAATGGATGGGTCTGAAAAATATCTAGTATCCGTTGTGCGTATGGACGCTTTAGATCTTAAATTTGGATTCCATGCAGGCGAGTCTTCTATCACGAACATTTTTCTTAGTGCATCAAGATAAGAATAAAGAGTCACTTGATCAAATGTATCCTCTTGATTGACCAACATATCTTGCCTTATCGTTTCTAGCGAGCTTTGCGAGCCCACATGCCTTGCGTAAGATTTAAGTAGTCTTTTTGCTTTTTCTTTATCTCTTTTTATCGAATCGACTCTACTAATATCTGTAGAAACAACGGATTCATAATAATCTATCGCTTGAAATAAAGACGGTTTTTCGTCTGAACCAATTGCTTTCGGCCATCCGCCTCTACATATTAAAAAGGCTATTTTTTCAAGACTGGTTTCATTAATAGCCGAAATATTTTTATCTTCAAATAAATCTCTAAGAGAAACTTCACCGCTTGAGTCTTTTGATTCATACAAACTCATAGGTCGCATCAAAAGCCTAGAGATTCTACCTATGCCTGTATGCATAGAGTCATCAAATTCATTAGGCACCGCAGAACCCGTTAATATAAATTGGCCAAACTCATCCCTGTTGTCAACCTCATATCGCACTGCATTCCATATATTAGGCGCTATTTGCCATTCATCTATCAGCCTTGGAGCTTCTCCTTCAAGTAGAGTACTAGGAGAAAGTTCTGCCATTTGTTGATATTGTTTCGTCATATCAGGAAGATCCATAGATATAAAACTCTTAGCCTTTTGTTTTGCCGTTGTAGTCTTTCCGCACCATTTAGGCCCTTCAATTAAAACTGCTCCCTTTGCGTCTAATCGTTCTTCTAACAATTTATCTGCAATTCTGGGTAAATACTCCTTCATAATCTCCTCCGATGCCTATTCGTTAGGTAAACTTTATCAGCCATTCAAGTATTTGTCCAATTTTCATTCAAGTATTTGGCGAACTTTCATTCAAGTATTTGGCGAACTTTCATTCAAGTATTTGGCGAACTTTCATTCAAGTATTTGGCGAACTTTCATTCATACATTTGGACAATCACTATTCTATAGTTTGCATATTCGGTATAATCCCAAACAAGCAGCTTCTTAAACTCAGGAACCTTATTTTCTGGAATAACCAACAAGCCCCTACCATGAGAAATCAAATGATGTAGGGAAACTTTTTTATGATTATTGTGACGGTTTGTTCCCCAAAACATAAGCAACTAGAGCACACATAGGCTATACGTCATTTATAAAATAACTCTAAAATACTTAGGATTTATTTATCCTAAAATATATGCTATAATTCTCACAAAAATGGAGGTTCTTGATATGAATGTAAATACAGACACGCTTGTTTCTATTTCCGAAGCAAATCAAAACTTTTCTAAAGTTGCGCGACTTGTTGACACATACGGATCAGCTGTTATTTTGAAAAACAACGCTCCTCGCTACGTAATTTTAGAATTCCCAAAAGCCAAAACTGAAAAAGTTACTGTTCCAGCAGACGATGAAGTTATGGCTTTATCCAACATGTTCATCAAAAAGAACAAAAAAGTCTATGAGGAACTTGCCAAATGAAGAACTGATCGATATTGTTCTCAAAGTTGCATCAGGCAAAGCAAATGAAAATAACCTTTACACTTGGATTAAAAACCACCAAGCCTAATACTCCAACATTCCGAAGAATTTTTAGAATATGCCAAACACTATTTCGTGCGATTGATCAAAGTAGCGGACATAAAACACCACAACAGTATTACTTAACTACAGCTTTTCCATTCAAACAATGCACAACGTAGTGAGCACATCCATCTGTTTTGCGCCCAAGATTATCACAACCAAGATTGACCTTATTCTTATCAGAAACCTCAATACTACCATTCTCACAAACCACTTCAAGACATGCGTCCTTAGTAATTTCTCCTTCTAAAACACTCGTACCATTTAACGTATCCACCATGCAAGAAGCAACAACCTTAACATTATTCGCCACAGCAGAACCATTAAGACACTTTAGAAAAACATCATTCGCCTGAACATTCCTTGCTTCCACCCTGCCGTTATGAACCTCCGCATAAATCTTGTCAGCTTTAATATCCGTTACTAATACTCGATTAGACTCAGCTTCAATCTCACAAAAATCAACACTCTCCGGCAACGAAATAATTACCTCAGGACTGCCTTTAGCAAGCCAATGCAACCAGTAAAAAGCCGACACTTTTTCTGTTTGAACAAGTTTTATACCATCTTGATTTTCATCAATCCCAAACACGTCTTTTTCACAATTAACACAACTAATACTAAAAGAATCAGCCCTTCTAACCGTTAAGCTAACATCTTTCGTTTTTGCTACAAACTTCCTACTATTCACCACTTGAACAACTCCCTTGTTAGCGAATTATCTATCTTAATTATACTTACGAATAAAAGTTTTAACAGTCAACAAGCGCGTTTAATACACCATCTTTTATTTCATTATTTTGCTTGTAACGCTCCCTGAGTTCTTTTATTGCTCCGATATAGTTTCACTGCAAATGCCGTGTAGAGAAACGCTCTATATTTAGAATATAATCGCAGGTGATATTAAGAAATTCCACATCATGCGAAACAATAAAAATAATGCGTTTTTGGTTTTTAAGCGATTGAATGCAGTGCGATATGGCAAGCATGTTTTTATAATCCATGCCACTGGTTGGTTCATCAAAATACATGAGCGCCGCTCCATCAACCATGCTAGTAGCAATAGCAACACGCTGTTTTTGACCCCCAGATAAACTCATGGGATGCACATCTTTGAATTCACGGATGTTAAGTTGCTCTAATATAGAGTCTAGGGAAACTTCCGATATGTTTTTTTGTGTAAGTGTGAGCTCATGTTCAACTGATTCGCTAAAAAGCTGGCTGTTTACATCTTGCATTACTAGTGATGATAGCGAAATCCTCTTTCGTTTATTACACTGTTTATCCTGGTAAAACACTGTTTCTTTTGATTGTTTCATAACACCAATAAGGCTTTTAATAAAGCTTGATTTACCACAACCATTTTTTCCAACAATGCCATAAATATAGTTCGTTTGAAAGGCAAGATTGCCTACATGAAGATTGCATTGGTTGGCAAAGCTTAATTTGAGATTGTCTATACGTAGTGTTGGACAATTTTCTATTGTGTATGGTGGCAATTCAGGCAACGAGAGTGCCTCGTCAATATTGCTTCGCAGCCCAAGCGCATGCAACTCATCTGTACTTAAGCGAATAAATTCACGTTGTGTATAACAGTGTTTTATTTCTCCCTTTTCAATATGAATAAGCCTATCAAGTATTTCGCGTAGGTAATACAAGCGATGCTCAGCAATAAGCAACGTAATACCCTGTTCTTTTAAACGCCGAAGCATATTAGCAAGTATTTCAATATAAGTATGGTCTAAATTTGATGTAGGCTCATCAAGCAGTATAAGCTTGCAACCTGCAATATAGGAGCTTGCCAGGCATAAAATTTGTTTTTCGCCACCTGAAAGTTCAAAAATATTTCTATTTAATAAATGTGCAATCGGAAAAAGAGAAAGTAACTCTTGTAACCGCTTCTGCATATCCTTTTTAGACACTCCAGTGTTTTCCAGGAAAAACAGCAGCTCTTGCGTTGTATCGACGTTGAAAAAATGCGTTTTAGGATTTTGAAATACTGATGATACAAGCATTGCAATTTCGTAGATTTGCTTTTGAGTAAGCTCGTCGCCATCAAGGGTGATGGTGCCTTCGATGCGCGCATTATCGTAGCGCATGCCTAATCCGTTTATGGCATTTATGATGCTCGATTTGCCGCTTCCGCTTTCGCCCGTCAAAACAACGCATTCACCTGGCGATACGTTAAGGTTGATAGAATGAATCACCTGGTTTTCATCGTAAAACACGCTTAGATCGCGCAGTGTAAGCATGCAATTCCTCCTGCAATTAGTGCCGCAACAATGCCCATATACAAAAAATCAACAACGCGAAAGCGAATGGTGGTGTAGCGCGTTTTGGTGCCGGGGTTGGATATGGCTTTGCACTCTGCGGCTTTGGTAATGTCGTCGGCAAGGTTGCACGACACAATCATCAGCGGCACGAATACGTACTCTAAATAGCGTGCTGGGTGGCGTTTAGAAATGTTGCGAATGCGCATAGCGGTGGTAATGGCGGCGCTTTCTTCTTTGAACGCTGGGAAAAAGCGAAACATCACCGCAAGGGGAATTGAGACGCATTGCGGTACTTTCAGCAGGTAAAGCGAGGACAGAATAGCGCTTACGCTTGAACCTTTCACCAGGAGCTTTCCTGCTAAATACGGCAGCATGAACAGTTTTATCACCAAGCCGAAACACAAGAACATCTTCAGCACATCAGGCAGACTCGAAAGCGCGTCAAAATTCGGCACAAAACTAAGCAGCGTGTAAACAATCAACGCTTTTAGCACGGTTGCGCGGTAGCCGTTCAGATACAGAAATACCAGCAGCGTAATAAACAGCGGAATTTCGGTAGGGAGGTGCTTAAAGACGCACAGCCCTGCCAGCACCAGCACCACGCATTTGCTGATGGGGTTTGGATTGAACGGGTGCGCGTGCGAGTCACAAAATGAATTGACGATTTCTGCCGCTGCTTGCGCGTTCTTCTGCGCGTTCGCTTCGCACGACGTGGCGCTGGTACTTTCGTTCTTGGTTGATATATGCATGTGAACAGCCATTGTTACGCAACAATTCCGGCTTTTACAAAGTGCTTCTTTAAGAGCTTTTTACCGATAAGCGCCCCGATAATCGCTCCCACGATTGTCCCGATAGTTACTAAAATCATGCTTTGCCATGTAAGAATTTGAACAAGCTGCGCTATATAAGCATCTCCCATCGGCTTACACAGTTCAAGAAAACGCTCGCGCACGAAAATCATCTGGCTTAATACGCCAGGTATCCATAGCGAATACACTGCATATGCCAGCGTGTTCCAGGTGAAGCTGGAGTAGTTGCCAATTTTGCGCAGCACTTCGGCAAGAAGGGTCGTGATAATGACAATCACCAAAACAACGTACGTGTTGCCCAGCAAGAACGTGAGAGCGGGCGGTATAATGCCAAAAATTGCAAACGCAAACATCTTTTGTTCTTTCGCCATAAATAGCAGCACCAATGGCCCAGCAATAATGGCGGCAATGGTAGGGTAGATCAAATACATTATCGGCACAATCCCCATACAGTCGCATGCCATGATAATGACAAGGTAAATCACAGCGAAAATGCCAATAAGAACTAAATCTTTCAGCATAAGCGATTTACGCTGTTGTTTTGTTGTACTATTGTTCTGTTGTTTCATAACAATCTCCTTACTATACGAATCGCACGAACCCATCTGCCGCGCGTGGCGCTGTGGTGCGCGCCGCCTCAATATACGAACTCATCTGCTGCCTGTGTTTTCTCGAGCAGCTTTTGGTAGCTTGAACTGGAACGAAGCAGCTCGCTATGCGTGCCGCACGCTTCAACGTGGCCCTCTTTCAGCACCACAATGCGCGCTGCGTTCTGAATCGACTTCATGCGGTGCGAAATGATGATGACGGTCTTGTTCTTCATGAGCTCATTGAGGGATTCTTGAATTTTTCGCTCGTTGTCAACATCTAAGCTCGACGCAATTTCGTCCAAAATCAGAATTGGTGCATTTTTCAAAAACGCGCGTGCAATGGAGATGCGCTGGCGTTCACCACCCGAAAGCTGCTGGCCATTTTCCCCGATGAGCGTATCAAAACCATCGGGCAACTTGTCAATAAAGTCGCACTGCGCAAGCTGCGCGGCACGCTTTACTTCCTCATCGCTTGCACCTTCACGCCCAATGCGAATGTTTTCAAGAACGCTTGTGTTGAACAGCACGACATCTTGAAACACAATCGATATATTGCGATACAAACTTTCAGCCGACGCGTCTTTAATGTTTACGCCGCCAATGGAAATGCTGCCCGAATCGAAGTCGTACAGGCGCGCTATCAGGTGCAACAGCGTCGTTTTGCCGCAGCCCGACTCACCCACCAACGCGCACACGCTGCCTTGCGGCACCGTAAAGCTAACGTCTTTGAGCACCGGTTTGTTGGTATCGTAGGAAAAATTCAGGTGCTCGATACTCATGTCGAAGGACGAAAAGCTTACATCGCGCCCACCGAGCGCCTTTGCGTTGCGGATTTCGTTGATGCGTTCTACTGCCGAATTGATGTAGAAAATTTCCATGAAAAACATCATGTTCGCATCGACCGCTTCTTTGATTTTCATGGCAGCAAGCATGTAGCCTATCAGGTACAATATCGAAATTTCTCCCGTTTGCATAAGGAAAATGCCGCCCACAATCGTAAATGCAAGCGAGAAGTGGCCAAAAATTCCCGAGCCCATTATCAGGAACGCCGCATTGCGTTCGGTTTTCCAATGCACTCGCTGCGTATCTTCAAGTCGCGCGTATAAACTGCTTTTGACGTGCTCTGTTAAGTTGAACGCGGTAATTTCTTTCGACATCTCGATGCGCTCTTGAAACACTTGCGAATTTTCGCGCAGGCGCACGTAATGTTTATTGAACTGCGCGCGTGCGTAGTTTTTCCCCAGCACAATCAGCCCAAACGACACCAAGGTTGGCACAATAGCAAGCAGCGCCATTTTCCAGTTGCCGATAAGCATCAGTATCGTAATAAGGGGCAAGAACAGGCAAAACCCAAGTGCTGTGGGAATGGCGTGACTGCCTGCGTGCTCGATTGCCGCTACATCGGCCATAATGCTTTGCGCAAGATCGGCAAGGTCGTGCTTCGAGAAATACGACATCTCAAGCTGCGAGAGCTTCTGCGCAATTTCGATGCGCAAGTTCGCCGCTTCCTTGTAGGTTTCGTTGTATTGCGCTTCATATTCAAAGCTTAGCAACACTGCCATTACAATAAGCGTGATCAGCGAAAACAGCACGTAAATAAGCGTGTCGTGCACGTGGTGCAACAGCAGTTGATCAACCAACAGCAACAATAACATTGCCGGGCACATCGTTATAACAAATACCAAAAAGCTGAACATGCCTGCCTTCAGAACGCCGTGAACTCCCTGATCAGTTAGGGCGAAGCTGCGTTTCAGAAACTTATTCATTGCATACTCTCCATTCGTTCGCCTGAGTATAAAGCGTGTAAAGCCGTTTATACTTTCCGTTTTGCGCAATAAGCTGTGCGTGCGAGCCGCGTTCGACGATTTTCCCCTGTTCAGCAAGCAAAATTTCGTCAACGCCCGTGATGGACGACAACCGATGCGCAATCATGATTACCGTTTTGCCGCGCATCAGCTTCTTGAACGCTTTTTGCAGTTCGTATTCGTTATCGGCGTCAACAGAAGCCGACGCTTCATCCATAATGACGATGGGCGCGTTTTTCAAGATGGCGCGCGCAATAGCAACGCGCTGCGTTTCGCCACCCGACAGGTACACGCCTTTCGTTCCAATAAGCGTATTTTCGCGTTTCTCCAGCTTGTCGATGACGCTATCAAGCCCCGCTGCCGACAGCGCCGCCATTACTTCTTCATGCGATGCATCGCGCTTAGCGCAGTGAACGTTGTTGAACAGCGTGTCATTGAACAGTTTGGCGTCCTGAAACACGAACGCAATTTCGCGAATGATCGCCTCTTGCGTGTAGGAGGAAAGCGGTTTTCCGCCAATGAGCACCGCGCCCGAATCAAGCGGGTAGTACGCGCAAATAAGCTTCGCAATGGTCGACTTGCCCGAGCCCGACTCACCCACCAGCGCATATATCTTGTTTTCCTCAAGCGTGAACGACAAATTTTGAAGAACGTGTTTGTCTCCGTAGGAAAATGACACGTCCTTAAACTCGATGGAGTGATTCGCAAAATGCGTTTCGTTTCCAAAATGCATAGATTCATCAGCCATTTGTTTGTACAGCGCTTCAAGCGAATCAACCGCATAGTTGCCTTGGAACGCAAACATGCCAATGTACATAACGCCCATGAATGTGGAAAACATCACGCCCGACAAGAACAGCACCATTATTAAATCGAGCGCAAGGATAGAAGGGCTGCCCAGTTCAGGCAAGCAAAAGACAATCGGAATAACAAGAATTGCCGCCACGCCAAAGAACAGCAACTGATATAAAACGTAACTTTTTTTACAATGCCTCGAGTATTGGTACGCGTAGTCGGAGTAGGTGTGAATAAGCGTGAACAGCTTTTTCATCGAACTGATGGATACGCCGAAAATTTTAATGACGGCAATTCCGCGAATGTATTCGACCGTTTCCGCTGATAGATTATCAAGCGCATCCTGATACACTTTCATAAATTGGTTGCCGCCCATCATGCTTGCCAGAATTGCTCCCGTAACAAGAGTAAGGATGGTAACGCATAATCCAACGCGTATGCTCACCAAGAAACTTATAACAATGATAAAAATGGGCATCAGGAATGCCCTGGTGGCATCGGGAATGATGTGCGCTACAATCGTGTGCGTCAGCGCTGCGTTATCATCGATGGTTTTACGAATAGTGCCTGATGAATGGGTATCAAAAAACCTGAAGCTTGCCGTGTTCAGCCCTTCAACGCCGCGTTTGCGCAGCGCGGTTTCTAAGCTGAAGCCCACGTGATGCGCTATGAGCGCCGAAATTCCTAGAAATATGCTTCCTGCCAGCAACAACAGCACAATCACGAACGCAAAACTTTGCGCGCGCTGCAGGTTGCTGTCAACGATAAGCGCGTGCAAAAAACGATAGATGGTATAGTATCCGCCCGTAATAAGGATGGACGATGCGCCCGATATAATAACTGCCAGTATGGCTAAGCCTTTAAGCTGGGGAATGTAGGCGAACAGTTTTCGGTAGGTGTTCATAAGCGTTCCTTTGTTGATGGGGAAGGCGTTGTGCGGCGGTGCGTGTTTGCGTGCGGGCGCGGCTTGCGCTGTTTCTGCGCGTGCGCACGTTCGGCTTGTGACGTGATGTTTTCAGAATCACTTTGCTCCAGAATACGTAAAATGATGTCTTTTATAAGGTCTTGATTGTCTTGTACAAGCTCGTGTGCTTTCAATACGTTTGCAGAAAGAATAATTGCATTTATAAAAAATGCCATAAACGCAACTCGATTTGGAGCGATATTGAGCGTTTCTGTTTCGATGTTTTGGGTCTTAAACATTTCCAATGTTGTGCGCTCAAGTTGCTTATATACTTCTTCAAGCCGGGAGTTTCTCTTTTTAGCCAGTAGCAATTCAACGTAAACGGGCATCAGTTCGTTCGCGTCAACAGCCTTTTTTGCCATTTCTTCGGCAAGAAATTCCATGCTCCACTGCCTGCCGTCTGCTATCGATTGCGCAATAACGTTGTTGCGGTATGCAATGCCGTCAAGCATGATGTCATACAGTATGCCGGTTGTATTTTTGTAGTAGTGATACAGGCCGCCTTTTGAAAGACCCGTTTCTTTAATCAGATCTTCCATTGTGGTATTTCCAAAGCCCTTTTCCACAAAAATACGTGCTGCTACACGCTTGATTTGCTGTTTGCGCTCATCAAAGCTCAGGCGCTTATTACGAACCATAGGACACCTCCCCGCTGTTGGCGCGTACATCGTCAGAACGGCACGCTATCGCATCACGTACATACGTACCAACACGTACGTTAGTTTGTCAGCGCTACATAACCCACATATTAAGCTGTCTTTCTCCCATGCCGGCACATTTTTGCCGTTACTGCGCATTACGCGCCACCGCACGGTTATATCGACGGTTGCGTCGATATAAATAGTATAAACTAGGAATGCCATACTTTCAAGTACTTCTTGGTGCGGGATAAGAGATGCGCGGGTGCGCCTGCAGCAATGCGTTGCGGCGCAGCAAATGAAAACGGAATTTACACCACTTTTAGGACTTGACCGGTGCAAGGTGGGTGCAAAGTGTGTGCACTTTTTAACGTTAACATCCTGTGCACTCGACACCAGAGCGTAGACATGTTCCCTCATACAGACAAACTGCGCTCAAAAACCGCGAAAACCCAGCTTAAAGCCGCTTCGCATTAAACCTTTTAACGATAGCCCTCGCTAAGCCCTGTTACACAAGGGCAAAAACGCACCCACCTAATCAGCCTCCTGCATCTTATAGCACGGTGAAGCGCCGTGACGGTGGGAAGCACCACTTATTTTTCTCGTTTGAGTTTGAACATAAAAATAGCAGATAAAGGGAAGGAAATGAATTTACACCAAAGTTAGGACTTGACCTATGAAATAATTAATCGTTCTATTTTCAATCAATATATAGAGACCGAGTCCAATAAACACGACAGGTACAATTACTTTTTCGTACTTTTCCACAGTCTCTCCGATAGCAGAAATTGAGGCGAGATTTTGAGATAATTTGCATAGAATCAAAATCCCTAAGGCAAATATTACTAAACTTATACCAATCTCAATCAAACTCTTTCCTGTAAAATAGGGGATATAAATTCCTAAATTATCTCCACCCATTGCCACTGTTAAACTTGTAAATGCTAAGATTTTTGATCCATTTCCGGTAATTTTCCCCTCGATATCTTCTTCATCAATATCTTCATCCACAAAAATTGCTCTTATACCAAGACCTAGCGGAATTAGACCAAGGAGTCCGATAATCCAATCTTGTGGAATAAAATTTAAAAAGTAAGCGGCAATAAGACTAGCCAGTACAAGCAGTCCTGTACCTAAATACTGCCCTACATAAATTGATTTCAAACCTTTCTTTCCTTGACTAGCGAATAAAATAGTCAAAACAACTAAGTAGTCAATGGATGTAGAAACAAAAACTAATAAAGCGGATACTATTGTTTCCATTATTTCTCCTTTCAAAATGTTAAATTTTTTAGACAGACGCACCCTCTTCTCTCCATTGATACTCAACCCGTAACTCTTTTAACAGCAAAAAACACGTCAGCGACTTGCTGATATACCTTTATTTTACCTTACACTTTTCCTGTAAGCTTAACACTTTAGTTCCGTTTTGCTCCCATCAAGGAAAGTAAACTCAACCTTTCCATCGTGATGCACAGTTAGATGGTCAACCATGCTAAGCCAGACGTTTTCATCGAACACTGTTAACAAGTCCTGTTTTTTCAAGTCCTCGATAAAATATTCAACCTCATCATGCCTCGCTTGCTTTTCAACAATGATAGCTTTGACTTTTTTAAGCCTTGATTCTACGGTATTAAACCTGTTTACTAGACTCGCATATTTTTTCTCATACTCATCTTGGTTCTGCAATTTCCGTGCATTTTCATTGATACAGTTGTTAATCTTTTAACGATTACCCTAACTAATCACCGGCTAAACAGGACGGACATTGAGCCTGACTTTAAGATTCATAAAAAGAAGTGACTATTACTGACAGAGATCAGTAATAGTCACCCAACGTGAGATATTCAACTATTGACTTGAACCAAACAAAATTCAATCAGTCTTTCGAAGGACAGTCTTAAGCGAGATCACTGTGACACCAATAACAAAAGAGGTAAAACCAATTCTAATAGCAAGTGTGCCATCCCATATTAAGGCAACCAGCATCGCGATTAAGGCAACCGTCAAGCCGAATGTCGCTACTTCACGGCAAAAACGAACGAGCTTGTCCATTATCCTTAAACACCTCCTCGTGCACATACTAATAATCAGGTTTCACTTTACCTTTTGAACTATATTTTACCACTTCACAGCCTGGGTGCAAAGTGTGTGCACCTTTTAACGATAGCCCTCGCAAACCCCTGCTACACAAGGACGAAAACGCCACAACAGGCTGCAAGCACAGTAGAAATCATCAAAACGATATCTTGATTCAGTGCGATTTGTAAAGGAACGCCACTGATTCTGTATGATGAGTGTTGGGATATATGTCGAACGCGCGCAAAGACTGAACGCTGTAGCCAAGCTCCTTAAACGTACCAACATCGCGAGCAAGACTAGTCGGATCGCAAGCAACATACACAACGCTTCTTACTCCAGACTTCGCAATCTGCTTACAAACTTGAGCTTTAGCACCAGCGCGCGGAGGATCCAACACAACAACATCTGGATGCGCAAATCGGCGAACAATCTTAGACGACTTACTCGCCTTAAACACCTGCGATTCAAGCGTTTGCACAACATCGCCTTCAAGCGCTTCAACAACATCCCTGCTAAGACCTGCGCGCCCAATGTTTCGCCTTGCATTCTTTACAGCAATCGGCGCACCCTCAATGCTAAGCACGCGAGCTGGCTCTGCAGAACCAAAAACGCCAGCAGCACCCGCAGCACCATAAGAATCTCCGCCAACATTAGCCAAAGTCGCAAGCGGAATCGTAAACAAACCCGAACCAGAATACAAATCCCACAAAACCGTATTCTTAGTGCGCCCACCAAGCGCAGAACGAACTAATCCCAAAACATAGTTCACCAAATGCTCTGGAGCTGCGCGATGAATCTGCCAAAAACCGCGCGCGTCAACATCATAATCAAAAGTACGCGCACGAGATGAATCACCATCAACCGCAACTCGCACGCGCTCTCGCAGCAAAGCCGAGCCTGCAACCAACTCATCATTTACTATAAGCGCATAATTTTCGCCAATCGCACTAAGGAGCGCAGACTTATCATTAAAATCCAAACCCTCAACCCTAGGCTCTGGAACAGCAAGGCGAATTTGCGCATTTGGCTCAAATTCTCGATTCCACAAATCTAAAGAATCAGCAACAGCCAAAACCGCGCGCGACGCAAGTGGCATAGTATCAATCGCAATGCGATCATGCGACTCGCGCTTTCGCATAGACAATCGCCCTTCATCATCCGCAACCAACTCCATGCGCGTGCGCCAATTAAATCCGTTAAGCTCCTCATCCCCCGGAATGCGCTCAACGCTAACATCGCTTTCCGAAACATCCATGTGCGCTAAACGCTGGAATTGATTGGCAATCACGGACGCCTTCCAACGAATCTGCCCAGGCAAAGAAACGTGAATTAAATCTGCTCCGCCAACTCCGCCACCCTGAGCCAAAGGGCCAGCGAGCTTCCATTGCGGCTCCACGCGATCCGCACTAGGCTCCAAAACTTCCACAACTTCACCGGTGAAAAAGTGCGCTTTTGCACGCATCGGCTCATCCATGCGCACAACAACCAGCTCACCAGGCAGCGCAAACCGCACGAATACAACGCGCCCGTCAAGATGACCTACGCATCTGCCCTGATCCGCATATCGCTCGATTCGCATCGTCACTTGCATAAACTACCTCTTAATTTTGCGCTTTGTTAAGCTGATTTTCTAATGCCAATTTTAGTTAAGCTGATTTTAGTTAAGCTGATTTTCTTCGCTAGAATTTACTTCACTTTGCTTTTCTACGCTCTGCTTCTCTTCATGATTTTTATGATGAAGTCGCATAAACGGCGTTGCAATAATCAAATAAGAAAACCAAATTGCGAGCGCCCAGAATGGCAATCCCATAATCAAGCGAACGGTACCTAGCCACACAACGTGATTCGTCAAATATAGTGGCACTTGCAAAACGAGTCTCAGCGCAAAAACACCAATCCACAATCCTGTCACATACATATACGCTCGCTTAAGCGGCTTATAATCGAGCCATTCGTGAAGCCACGCACCAAAGTTTTCCGTAGGCATTTTACGAATTGACTCAATTACAAGCCCTAAAGCAGGCACACGCACAATCAGCGAAATCGCAAGAAGCACACCATAAACAGCGTTTGTAATAAAGCCCATCATATAGTAGTCGCGCGCTTGGTGACTCGTCCACACCCAAACAAGGCAGATTCCAATGGAAAAAAGTCCACTAATTGCTCCCATAAGCGATTGCCTCTGAATAAGACGAATCACAACTTGCAAAACAGCAATCACAGCTGCCACAATAACCGTTGTTTGCACGTTACGCGTTACAACGAAGCAAATAACAAACAGCAAGCCTGGAAGCATGGATTCGATTACGCCTCGAACTCCACCCATTGAATCAATTACAGAAAATGTAGATCCTTCTGCTCCGATTGAAGCCAATGTCGCTAATCCTGAGCGTTTTTTGGTTTGCGCAAAATTGTTGGTTTGCGCAGAATCGTTGAGTTTTACTTCATTTGAAAACTCTTGCGAAGAAAACTCTTCTTCGGATTTCTGTAAAGATTCTTGTGAATCCATTCAATTAACTTTCTACTACTTGCATTATCTAATTTCAGCAAACATTGGACCGCGTGTAAGCGTAGTTTTTACTTCTACTTGTTGGTCGTAACCTAATGGTTTATCGTCTTTTTTTAGGGCATTATTAGCATCTTCATCAGACGTATTATTTTCCCCATCTTTACCGCTATTTTCTGCATTTAAAGCAGCTTCTTTTTCTTCTCTAGTTATTGGATCATGCATAGGAATAAAATCGCGAGGCGCAAGCGGCTCTTCACCACGATTTACAACAATCCCCTTAAACCATTCATCTAATTGTTTTGTTTCGTTATTATTATCTGCAAGCTCTGTTGCTGCAGGTCCAGAGAATACGCCACGAAGCATCCACCTAGGACCATCAACACCAACAATACGTGTTGTAATAGTTTTTTCTCCAACTTTTACAGGCAACAGTAGCTCAGTACCAAATTCACCTTGTACTGTACATGCTTGACTATTTCCGTCAAGCAAATCTTTGCATACTTCTAGCCAGATACCAGATGTTTTAGGCGCAGCAAAAGCTTCAACTTCTACGCTTGAAGAACCATAAGTTACTGTCATACCAAGAACTTGCGATGTTTCACGCTGTTTTTTTACTCGCAATTCAATGCCTTGAAAATATGGAATATAGATTGAGCCAAAATCTAGATAATCGCTAAAATCAGGAGCATCTTCATCATTGAAATCCCATGGACCAGTTTTTTCTTCTACGATTTCGTCTTCAACTTTTGAAGATTTTTCTTCTTCATGTCGGCCAAATAACCAACCCATTATTCCTCATTTCTTAAAACAACAAATCTACAACAATGCATTTTTACTTATTGTAAACTGCTCAACTTCACTAGAATATCACAAGCAAAGCACTGAAAAATTTACACATACGCTACATGCAGATACGCGTGAGATTGCCTAGCTATTTCATATTGCGCATATTAATATCCACGATTCACACATATCGCTTCACACATCATACTTTATACTTAACGGTGCGTGATCAGACCATCGCGCATCATAGCTTTCAGCACGATCGATTACAAATCCGCGAGCGCTTTCCGCAATCTCAGGAGTTGCGAACTGGTAGTCTAATCTCCAGCCAACGTTATTGTCGAAGGCCTTACCGCGCTGACTCCACCAAGTGTATGGTCCTTGAATATCTCCTGCAAGCATGCGCATAACGTCAACAAACTCATACTCGTTAATCCAGCGATCAATATACGCACGTTCCTCTGGCAAGAATCCTGCACTTTTTTCATTAGCCTTAGCGTTTTTAATATCTAACGGCGTATGCGCAATATTAAAATCGCCGCACAAAATCGCCTGATTTCCGCCATTTGCCGCAATATTTCGAAGCTCCCCCAAGCGAGTAAGCATTGTGTCTAAAAAGCGGAATTTTTGTTGCATTTTCTGCGGATCGTCCACATTTCCAGCATGAACATACACAGAAGCAATAGTAATTTCATACCCTTCAGGGGTACGCACGTCAGTTTCAATCCACCGCCCAGAATCAACATCCTCGCTTAAGCCAGGCAAACCGTAACGTTTTTCAACTACAGGAAGAGACGTAACTAGAGCTACTCCAGCTCGACCCTTTACACGGCAAACTTCGTTAGTATAAGTAAAATTATCGTTTTCTATAGGATTTGCGATATTTTCAGACGCACGATACCCCATTTCAATTTTTGTCATAATTGGGTCGATTGCATCCTGCGGAGCGCGCACTTCTTGCATGCACCACACGTCTGGAGTATGCGCGTCAGACCAGTTAAGCATACCTTTGCGCTCAGCTGCACGAATACCGTTTAAATTCGAAGTCGTAATTGTAATCATGTAATCAACTCTAATATGCACACAACACAAACAGCACAGTCACTCAACAACCAACACAGATCACACAACCAACACAGATCACACAACCAACACAGATCACGATCTATGGATTGCTCACAAATAAATACTGAATTAATAGAAAAATAAAAAAGGTGCAGATTCTATAAAACCTGCACCTTTTTATCAGCTTGTACTATTTAATCTAAGCCAAGCTTCAAATTTCCACCTGGAATTGCATCGAGCAAGTCACGAGTGTATTCCATTTGTGGATGATCGAACACTTCGTCTGTTGTAGCGTGCTCAACAAGCTTTCCATGCTGCATAACAACAACTTCGTCTGCAATCTGGCGAACCACAGCCAAATCGTGAGTAATGAACAAATAGCTCAAACCACGTTCGGCTTGCAAGTCGTTAAGCAAACGAAGAACCTGATCCTGAACAAGCACATCCAAAGCAGATACAGCTTCATCGCAAACGATTACGTCAGGATTCAATGCCATAGCTCGCGCAATTGCAATGCGCTGACGCTGACCGCCTGAAAGCTCATTCGGGAAGCGAGTCATAACAGAAGCAGGCATTTGAACCATATCCAAAAGTTCGCGCACTCGATTCTGCCTGCTCTTCTTATCGCCAATCTTATGAATGCGCAACGGCTCCTCAATAGAGCGATAAATAGAATACATTGGGTCAAGAGATCCATAAGGATTCTGGAATACTGGCTGTACATGACGGCGGAAGTCAAGCAAATCCGCACCCTTCAAATCAGCAATATTCTTACCTTCGTAAGTCACTGTTCCACTTGTTGGATCAAGCAAACGCAAAACCATATTTGCAACAGTAGACTTACCAGAACCAGATTCACCCACGATTGCCAAAGTAGTTCCGCGCTTAATTGAGAACGAAACGTCGTCAACGGCTTTAAATAGTTCCTTCTTACGAGGAAGCTTAAACTCACGAGTTAAGTGATCCACAGTAATAATGTGCTCGCTTTTTTCGAGAGTTTGCTCACCTACTACATGATGCTCAAGAAGGCTATCAGCATTACCACCATGCTCTTTCACTGAGATGATTCGCTGAGATGCCAAAGATGGAGCGGCAGCAACAAGTCTCTTTGTATACGGATGCTGAGGATGCTGCAAAACTTCCAACGATGGACCAGATTCAACAACACGACCCTTATACATAACAACAACGTGCTGTGCACGAGCAGCAGCAAGGCCCAAATCGTGTGTAATGAACAGAACAGAAGTTCCGAGCGAATCAGTTAGTGTGTGCAAATGGTCAAGAATACGCTTTTGCACAGTAACATCCAAAGCAGAAGTCGGCTCATCTGCAATAAGCAAGTCTGGTCGGCAAGCCAAACCGATAGCAATCAAAGCGCGCTGACGCATACCACCGGAAAACTCGTGCGGGAACTGACGAGCTCGAGTTGCAGCATCTGGCAAACCAGCTTCGTCAAGCAAACCAGCAATACGATCTTCAATAGTTGCGCCAACAACATACTTCTTGGCAATTTCCCAAGCTTTGTCGTCATTCACACCATACTTGATTAAATCGTCTGCTACGCGCCAACGAGTTTCAGAACCTGGAACCCACTCTTTTTTGTAGTATTCCATGGCTTCATTGAACTTTTCAGAATTGTTATTCTCATCAAGTCCAACTTCTTTCAAAGCATTCTTAGTAGCTTCAATCAATTCTGGTAATTCTTTAGAGCCAAGGAATGTTTCATCATCGTTGTTTTTGACTTTAACAGAATCGCCTGCAAGAGCCTCAGCTAATGAAGAGCGACTCTCATGATCAACGTCAACACCATTTGCGATTAATGCTTCTTTAACCTGTGTACCAATACGCCACACAGGATTCAAGTTGCTCATAGGATCTTGTGGAACTAAGCCCATGGTATTACCGCGCAATGCAGCATACTCTTTTGGCTTTAATTTGCTAATTTCTTTACCTTTGAGCTTAATAGATCCACCTGTAACATGACCGGTTCCAGGAAGCAAACCCAAAACTGCCATTGCAGAAGTAGATTTTCCTGAACCAGATTCACCTACGATTGCAACCCACTGTCCTGGGTAAACACAGAAGCTAGCATCTCTAACAGCGTGAACAGCTTTTTTTGAGTCTGTTGTGAAATCTACCTGAAGATTTTTCACTTCCAACAACGGCCCTTGCTCTAATTGCATGGCGCGAATGTCGATATCTTTACGTGTAGTATTCATGAGTTTCTATTCCTTCACGATGATTTCACGCCTTGCGGCTCTTTGGATCCAATGCATCCTTAACAGCGTCGCCCATCATAATAAAAGCGAGTACTGTAATTGCGAGCGCAATAGACGGATAGAACAAGACTTCTGGGTTTGTTGTAAGAACATTTCTAGCGGTAGAAATATCTCCACCCCAGCTGACCGTAGTAGTTGGCAAACCAATTCCCAGGAAGCTTAATGTTGCTTCCAGCACAATATATGTTCCAAGCGAAGTTGTTCCAACGACAATGATTGGAGCCAAAGAGTTCGGGATAATATGTTTGAAAAGGTTACGTGTTGGAGTAGATCCTAAAGCAGTAGAAGCTGTATTAAACTCAAGATTCTTTGATTCCATAACGGCGCTTCTTGCAATTCGAGCTACACCAACCCATCCAAAAAGCACCATAACAAGTACGATTTTCCAAATTGACTTAGATGTGCGGAACATTTGTAAAACTACGATTGCACCAAGAAGCATTGGCAAAGCCAAGAAAATATCAGTTATTCGGCTGAGAATAGTATCAACCCATCCTCCGAAGAATCCTGCTAGTGCACCAATTAAAGAACCAACAAGTACAACCAAAATCGTTGCAAGTAAACCAACACTAAGCGATGTACGAGTACCATAAACAACTCGAGCGTAAATATCGCATCCTTGCATATCAAAACCAAATGGGTGCGTAGATGAAGCTGGCTCAAGTGAATGTTCCAAAACACAATAATTAGGATTGTGCTTTGTAAGAGTACTTGGGAAGAACGCAACAAAAATAATTGCAATAATCAAAACTGCAGAAACAATAAACAATGGATTTCTGCGCAAAGTTCTCCAAGTATCTGCCCACATACTTGTTGCAGCAGCGGATTCATCTACGGAATCTACTGCTTGAATAGGAGTATCGTCTAATGATGCAACGTAGCGTTCTTGTCCCGGCAATGTATTGCAATTCGAAGCATCATTTGCAATCAAATCATTTTTCATCAAATCATCTTCCATAGTTTGCTCACCTCACGCGTAACGAATGCGCGGATCAAGAGCCGCGTACAACATATCAACAAGGAAATTGCTAAATACGAATATCAATGTCAAAAGCGTTACGATGGAAACAACAAGGTTTCCTTCTCCCTTTAGAATTCCTTGATATGTGATGAATCCAATGCCATGAATATTGAAAATTGTTTCCGAAATCATTGCGCCGCCCATAAGAGCACCCAAATCCTGACCTAAGAAGGTAACAACAGGAATAAGCGAGTTTCGCAAAATATGGCGAACAATTACAGAACTTTCTTTTAAGCCCTTTGCGCGAGCTGTACGCACATAGTCGAGAGCAATATTTGAAGAAATTTCAGACCTTGTAAGTCGAATAATATATGCCATAGACACAGAACCAAGAACCATTGCAGGAAGAAGCAAATCGAAGAATCCAGGATCGTTACTAGCTGTAACTGGTAATATGCGCCATTTAACACCGAATAAGTACTGTCCAACGAAACCTGTAACAAATGTTGGAACAGAAATAAGAAGAAGCGATACAACCAAAATTACACTGTCGTACCACTTGCCTTTCTTCAAACCTGAAATTATACCAAATACGACACCAAATATTGCTTCGAAAGCAAATGCCATAATTGCTAGTTGAATAGTAACTGGGAATGCACGACCAATTTCATCGATAACTGGTTGACCTGCAAAAGTATTACCAAAATCGAGGGTAAGAGCATTCTTTAAGAATAATAAATATTGAACAATAAATGGTTTGTCTAAGTTATACTCGGCTCGTATTTGTGCAGCTACTGCAGGATTAACAGGTTTCTCGCCAAACATTGCTTTTACTGGATCTCCAGGCAAAGCAAATACTAAAGCATAAACTAATAATGTTGTGCCGAGAACAACAGGAATCATCTGCAAAATACGACGCAGAATGTACTTACCCATCGAATTCTCCTTGAATTGTTAAAACTTACTCAAAAAACAACAAAGTGCCGCTCCAGCTAAAGTGGCTTTACTTAATCTTACTTCAACTGGAGCAGCAATCTCGCAATAAGCGATATTAAATTATTGAGAGGAATCAAATAGCGTTACTTACTAATTTTCTAAAGAGCATGTAACGCTATTCTGTTTTCTCGATTGATTACCAACTTATTTGTGAAGCTGATAGTACAGTGCCATATTCTGCCAATCCATTGTGAAGCCCTTCAAAGTTGGAACCATCACAGCCTTAGCGTTCGAGTAGAACAATGGGATTGATGGAAGTTCATCAAGAAGGATTTCGTTTGCTTGCTGATAGAGCTTAGTAGCTTCAGCTGGCTTAGCAGATGCAGCCTTCTTAAGCAAATCGTCAAACTTTGGATTCTTATAATCGCCGTCGTTGGAACCATTGCCATCAGCTGCAACGGATGCAAACTGCTGAGTCAAGTAGTTTTCTGCACTTGGATAATCTGGCATCCAGCCTGAACGCCATGCACCCTTAATCTGACGCTTGGAGCAAGCATTACGGAACTCCTGGAATGTAGGAATTGGAGTAGTTTCAGCCTTGATTCCCAAGTTGTTCTTCAAAGAATTCACAACAGCATCGAACACGGACTTTGCGTTTCCATCAGCATTGTAGGAGAAAGTAAGAGATCCATCATACTTGGAAATCTTATCTGCCTTAGCCCAAAGTTCCTTAGCTTTCTTTGCATTAAATTCAGTGTTCTCATGACCCTTAAGATCAGCCTTATAGCCTGGAGTCAATGGAGAAGTAAATTCGTTTGCAGGAGAAGCAGTGCCATTAAGAATCTTGTCTATGATTACCTTACGATCTATAGCCATAGAAATAGCTTGACGACGAAGCTTACCCTCTTCAGTATTCACATCGAAGTGTGGGAGGCTTGAAGAAATAGTGAACTGCTGAATTACAGAACCTGGACGGTTGTAAGCCTTAACAGTTGTATCCTTCTGGAAAGTCTTAGTTTGCGTATCTGGAATGTTATCGGTCATATCGAGGTTTCCAGCCTGAACGTCGCGGTATGCAGCGTTGCCATCTGTGTAAACCTTGAAAGTAACACCATCATTCTGAGCCTTACGTGGACCCTCGTAATCTGGGTTCTTCACAACTTCAATCTGCTTGTTGTGATCCCAAGACTTGAACAAGTATGGACCAGAAGAAACTGGCTTTTCGCCATAAGCCTTTGGATTCTTGTAGAAGGATTCTGGAAGTGGAGCAAATGCCAAGTAACCAACCTTAATTGGGAATACAGAATCTGGCTGTTCCAAATCAACAGTAAAAGTATTCTTATCAACAACCTTCAAACCAGAAAGCTGCTCGTCACCCTTGGTGCCGTCCTTCTGCAAATCAGCATAACCCTTAATGGTCTGGAAGAAGGAAGCGCACTTCTGAGCGTTCTTAGCGTTAGCAACGAAGCTCCAAGCTTTAGTGAAGCTCTCAGCGGTAATAGGAGTACCATCGCTGAACTTCTTTCCCTTCTTAACCTTAACGGTGTACTGGGTGGCATCAGCATTTGGAGTAATGCTTTCAGCATCCTCATTTACAGGATTACCCTTTTCGTCGAAAGTTACCAACGTGGAATTAACCAACATGGCAGGACGAGCGCCAGCGTTTTCGTTAATGTTTCCAGGAACTAATTCGTTCTGCGGCTCAGAATTTGAAACGGTAATAATAACCTTGCCACCGTTTGTTTTTGCATTCTTAGCGGAAGAGCCACAGCCACCAAGTAACATTGCCAGCGAGCAGGCAGCAGCAGCAAAAGCTAAAGCCTTATTCTTCATATATTTTCTCCTAACGTCTGGTAGGCAGGATTGTCATATCATGAAAAAGTCAGGAACAGGCTAAAACGTAAGAATCCACCCGGTTTTTATTGCCAGATGGATTCTTGCAAGCCAATTACGAGGCCTCTTCATTGATTAAAATTCAATGATACATATTTTTACAAACAACGCAATAGCAAAAGAAAAATGAGAAAAAATATTCTATATTCCTAATAATTAATTATTTTATTCTAAAATTAATTATGAATATCGAAAATTTTATTATACAAACAGTAAAATTTATTGTTTTTTACACGTACATATATATTACATAAATGTAAATAACATATTTATTATGTAAAAAACATGTTAAACATGAATAATTAAATATCTAAAAACATTTAATATCATGCACGCGGAAAAGCTTGAGAATACTTACGTTTTAAAGATTCAATAGAAACATGAGTGTAGCGCTGAGTAGTATTAAGCGATGAATGCCCCAATAATTCCTGCACTTCGCGTAGATCTGCTCCACCATTCAACATATGCGTCGCAGCACTATGCCGCAAAGCATGAGGAGAAATATCCGGAACATGCGCACTCTTAGCCTCGTCATGCACAATCTGTCTTACCAAACGCTGATCAATACGTTTTCCGCGAGCGCCAAGAAATACTGCCTCTTCAACAGAATTTCGCAATAAAATTTCTCGTCCATCTTTAGAAATCCAAGCAGATAAAGCTTTATAAGCAGGAACCCCAAAAGGTACAACACGCTGCTTATTACCTTTGCCAGTAACTTTTATAGTGTGTGAGGAGAAATTAATATCCTGAATATTTAAACTAGTAAGCTCGCCAACACGAATACCAGTCGCATATAAAAGCTCCAGAATTGCAGCATTACGAAGTTCTACAGCTTTCTGATTTTTGGTACACGAAGATGAAACATTAGCTTTAGAATCAACATTATTCATTAATGATTCTGCTTGATATTCATCCAAGACAGATGGCAGCATATTCTTAATTTTTGGCGTCATTAAAATTTCTGCAGGATCACTTTTTATGTATTCAACATGCTGACACCACGCAAAAAAACCACGCACCGCAACTACTTTGCGAGCCAAGCTTGAACGCGCATGACTTCGCGACTCATCAGCCATCCATGAACGCAAATCATCCGTAGTAAGATCCGAAATATTATTAAATCCGTGCCGATTACACCATGCTAAACATTGCAAAATATCGCTTTTGTAAGCTCGCTGCGTGCGCTCCCCCAAGCCCTTATTAGCTCGAACATAATCAATATAATCATCTATTAAACTCATATATTTAGAAGGTAAGGCTAAGAAATTTTCAGAAACAGATTTATTGTTTCTCATACTTAACTCACCTTCCATAAAAGCTCAAAACAAAACGTTTGCTATACGCGCCTGTCACATGCATAATACAACAAGGAGCTTGTTTATGAACACACGTACAAAATCAACTACACTACCGCAGCAAATACCTGCAGGCGCGCGCATAGTAGTAAGAACATACAAAATTATAGAAGAAAATAACGATGGAACGCAAAAAATCGAGTATCATGATGCAATTGGGCACGTACTCGAGTGGGACGGGGTAATGCTTCATTTACTTCGAGATCCTGCAGCAAACGGCACTAGAGCTGCCGAAGAAATGTTCATTGATGCCAAAACTATTTACCGATTAAAGCCAATCCCAGAACGCAAATTCCAAAAACCTCTTAGCGTGTAAGTTGTTTGGCTGGCGGGTTTCTGGAGTGGCTGTGTGAGATAGGAATTACTTGTCTCGCAGCGCTCCGCTCTTATACCTTATTTGGACTTAGCGGTTGCGTGGTTAAGTTTAGTTTTTTACTTACTTTTTCTGCAAAAATAGTATTCGTCAACAAGATTATTACTATCGTTCCGCTTTTATATTGCTCGACCAAGCAATTCCTATCTCCCACTACTAGTAAAACCGCTAGTGTTTTTTGGTGTGGTAGGTGCGTCTGGTGTGGTGTGGGCAGCAGCATGAGTGCTAGCGTTCTCTATGCAATAGAGAATCAGCGTCTGCAGAGCACAACTGCAAAACTTCATGAACGTGCAAGCATCCAATCAGGCAAAAAATATCAAAACTCGCGCAACATTAAAGAGAAACTCGCATTATAAGTTTCTTAGCGAACTATCTAAACGCAATAAGAGTTGCGAAGATTCGTCAGTATTGGATCCGAAAAGTTCAACAATAGACTCACCTAAGCGCGCGGAATCCAGCAAATCTTTCTGCCAATTGCTTCTGGAATCATACTTCCACAATCTGCTATTTGCATCATCATTTTGCTTCTCATCGTCGCTTTGTTGCGTATTAGTTTTAGACGAGTTGCGCTGCTGGTATTTATATTCTCTCCACGATTGAGCTTTAGCAAAAAACTCTTGCTCTAAAGCATCCGCGGTTTCAACATCATTATCTAACATATTTGCAGCAAAAGTTAGCTCAGAAATTACGGAACGCAATAATTTCGCAGTATTATGCCGATTTTCGCTTACCATAGCGCGCGTGCGTTGCGGATCCGTAAGAGCAACTCGCGTCATATCTCGCCAAGAACCGGCAGATAGTTGCAAAGCGATTGCACGATTAGGTTGTTCGCACAAAACATTTGCAAGAGCAGTTGCAACAACGTGAGGCATGTGAGAAATAAGAGCTGCAGAATTATCGTGCGTTGCATCATCCAAAACTATTGCGCGATTCTTGCATAGCGAAACAATCATTTGCAAAACATTGCGAACTCGCCAAAACTCAGTAGAATCATCAACAGTTAAAGCCCACAAAGCACCATTTAAAAGCTCATCACTAGAAGCTTTCCAACCAGTAAATTCACTTCCAGCCATCGGATGCGCACCAACGTAGCAATCTTGCAAACCTGCGTCTTTTACTTGCTCTCGAACTAAAGTTTTTACGCTGCCAACATCGCTGATAGTTGTGCGAGATTTGTCAATATAAGGTGCGATTTCCTGCAAAATACTTGGCATAGCAAACAAAGCATTGCACAAAATCAGAACATTTGGGCGAAGTTTTGCTAAATCTTGCACTTTTTCTACGCAAGTAATTCCTAAACTTTTAGCTTCTTCGTACGGATCATGATGACGATTCCAAGCGTACACTCTACATTCCGGCAATTTAGCAAGTCGTTTTGCAAGAGATCCGCCAATAAGACCAAGACCTACAATACCGACAGAAAATTTTTGAGAAAACTCAGCATCTTCTACCATAATAATTCTCTTTCTGCACGCAATACGTTCAAATTACGCAAAGCATCAACCGAAGGCTCAACACACACTCCACCATGAGGCAGCATCCAATCATTCATAACTGGATTATTGCGCTTATCGGAAGGATACACTGCTAAAGCTCGAACCCAATCGCCATGTTCGACAACCTCTTGAATCATAGCTTTACACATAAAATCCCAAGGAGCAGCATCAACAGTTGCAATAAAACTGTATAAACCGCCTTGCCCTTTAATCGGTCTAGACATAAAAGAAGTCATATTAAGACCGTGATCACGCACAACATCAAGCAAATTTGCTAACACTCCAGCACCTGTGCAACGCGGAATAAACGCAATAATTGAGGAAAATGATGAAAAGTTTTCTCGCTGCACATTAACAAAATCTAAAGCCTGATCTCGAGGAGCTAGCACTAAAAACTCAGTTCGCGCGCCAGAAAAATCTTCAACTGCTTCACTCACAATCTGCCTATTGTATAAATCAGCACAAATTTTAGGACATAAAGCAACTTCGCCAGGAACTAAATCCCTACAAGCAGCAGCATTTGAAGACGCAGTTTTTTCTTTCAATCCACGCTCTTGAGCAAACTTACGGCATTGTGCCAACGCGTGCGGGTGAGCAACAATAGTAGAACAATTATCGATTGAATCTGATTTGCAAACAACAGCATCAAAACTAATATCGACGCCGACGCGAGCAATACCAACCATATTTTTTGCATCGATTAGTAAATCTAAATTAGGTATTACAACGCCTTCAATATTGTTTTCCCACGCAATAACACCCCAATTGTGATTCTCTTCAATTTCACTAGCAATACTAAGAACATTCTCGCAAGCAGTTGGAATAAGTTGCAAATTATCAAATGATTGTAACTGCTGTTGAACTTTTAAAGCTGCTTGATGCGTAAAAGAACCTTCCGGCCCTAAATAGCATAATTTACGTGAGCACTTACTGTTACTACTATTCATAAGTATTCCTTAAAAACTGTTGCAGTTAAGAATATTGTAATCAAGAGTACTGTAAAAATACTGCTTAATACTGCTTAATACTTCTTTGTATGCAAAATTCACAGCGAAGTCGCGCTTAAATTATTGCAAATTCTTAACTTATTTTACTATTCAATAACAAACCAACGCTGAGGCATACAAAGCAAAACTAAGTGAGCAACAATAACACCGTAAAGCCACAAATATCCCACATATTGCGAACACCATGGCAACGGTATTGTGAAACCAACAGGTACAAGAATTGCACTGCCAATAAAACCTAATGCGAGAATCCAAGCAAACGCGGAAAAAACTATTGCGTGAATAAGTAATCCACTCCAACCACTACGAGATCTTGCACACCAAGCAGACAAAAACAGCAAAAGCATAGATAATACGAATCCGTAAGGAATGTTATCCATTGCACCGCAGCGATGAGCAAAAGTACCAATCAACGCGCATATTACTGCAGAAACACACGTGATCGCATACCTGCCCCAAGAAGGCAAGCAATGCGACCACGGTTTCGACGACATAATAAAACCTAACGTTTCATTACTAATTGGTATATTGCGATTATCACGCAGCGTTGTTGTTTTGACGACGCTGCTTGGCACGCCACTTGTACCACTCATCGCGGCTCAAAATAATTTTGCGCACGCGAATTGCTTCAGGCGTAACTTCCACGCACTCATCTTCGTTAGCGAAGTCAAGAGACTCTTCCAAGCTCATCTTGATTGGCGGAGTTAAAGTTTCAAGCACGTCAGCAGTTGAAGAACGCATGTTAGTCATGTGCTTAGCAAGCGTAATATTTACATCCAACTCATCTGGCTTGTTGTTAATACCAACGATTTGTCCTTCGTAAACTGGGCTTTGTGGGTCAACGAAGAATACACCACGAGCTTGCAAACGCTGCATAGCATAAGGAGTTGCAACACCCTTACGGTCGCAAACCATGGAACCATTCTGACGAGTCACAATCTGACCAGCCCATGGAGCATAACCGGCGGAAATAGAGCTTGCAATACCAGTTCCGCGAGTAGCAGAAAGCAAAGCAGTGCGGAAACCGATAAGACCGCGAGAAGGAACAGTAAATTGCAAACGAACCCAACCAGAACCGTGGTTGCTCATAGAATCCATGCGACCCTTGCGATCAGCCATAAGCTGAGTGACGGTACCCATGTACTCTTCTGGGACGTCAATCGTAGTGCTTTCCATAGGCTCATTAATTTGACCATCAATAGTCTTGGTAACAACTTGAGGACGACCAACTGTAAGCTCGTAGCCTTCGCGACGCATCTGCTCAGCTAGCACAGCCAAAGCAAGCTCGCCACGACCTTGAACTTCCCAAGCATCTGGACGCTCAGTTGGAATAACCTTAATAGAAACGTTACCAATAAGCTCGCGATCCAAACGATCCTTAATCATACGAGCAGTAAGCTTATGATCTTTGCCTTCAGTTCCAGCAAGAGGAGAATCGTTTACGCCGAAAGTCATAGAAATTGCAGGATCGTCGACATGAATTAATGGAAGCGGCTTTGGATCGTTTTGGTCAACGATAGTTTCGCCAATCATAATGTCATTCACGCCAGCAACAGCAACAATATCGCCAGGACCTGCAGAAGCTACAGGAGTGCGCTCCAAACCTCGAGTGCGAAGAAGCTCAGAAACACGGAAGTTTTCAATGGAACCATCGACACGAGAAAGACCGTAAGTCTTGCCCTTTTCCAAAGTACCGTTGTAAATTCGCACTAAACCGAGACGACCCAAGAAGTCAGAGGAATCAATGTTTGCAACATGAGCCTGAAGAGGAGCGCCTTCTTCGTATTCAGGTGCTGGAATGTTCGAAATAATAGAATCAAACAATGGCTCCAAATTATCGTTATCTGGCAAACCACCATTTTCAGGCTGGTTAACAGAAGCATAACCGGCTTTAGCAGCGCAATAAATCACTGGCAAATCAAGCAAAGCGTCGAGATCGAGGTCAATACCTTCCTCAACAACATCCTGAGCCAAACCAAGAAGCAAATCTGTAGATTCGCCAACAACTTCTTCAATACGAGCATCTGGACGATCTACCTTATTTACGCACAAAATAACAGGAAGCTTAGCTTCCAAAGCTTTACGAAGCACAAAGCGAGTCTGTGGAAGAGGACCTTCAGAAGCGTCAACCAACAAAACAACGCCGTCAACCATAGAGATACCACGCTCGACCTCACCACCGAAATCAGCGTGACCTGGAGTATCAATAACGTTAATAGTGATACCTTCTGGATGGCCATACTTTTCAGCTAATGGACCTGTGTACTGCACAGCAGTGTTCTTAGCAAGAATAGTAATGCCCTTTTCGCGTTCCAAATCATTGGAATCCATAACGCGATCTGGAACTTCTTCGCGCTCAGAAAATACGTGCGACTGCTGAAGCATGGCGTTTACCAGAGTGGTCTTACCGTGGTCTACGTGCGCCACAATTGCCACATTTCGAATATCACCGCGAACAGTCATCACAAACCTCTTCCATTCTTCGCGTTTAAGTAATTATTAACATGCAACCGCTTAAGCTATAAATATCAGCTAAAACAGCAGCTATATACATTATTGACAAGCACCCAAATAGGTAAACTGCCAAACCGCACCGATTTTACTAGCGAGCGCAGACAGTTTTACAAATAACACACTGAATAAGAAGCTTTGCAATCGTATTGCTGACTATGACTACCGTCGATTACTGAACATTAACAATCATGCTCCGCCGAGACCAGAACAAATAAATCTACAAACCACGCACCCACCCGCAGCTTATTTGCGCGACTTTAATTTCAGGGATATTCGTGTGGTAGAGATTTGAGATTTTTCGCACTGAGCGAGGCGAACGTCAGAGCCGCAGGCTGCTGATTCGCCAAGCGAAGAAGAAAAATCGAAAAATCTCTGCGATAGACACGGTTATTAACGATTAAACACGCAGAGTTTGGGGGATTTCTTTACGAGCACTAAAAGAGGACTGATGGAGCAACATTCTTAAAGAAAGACGAACACACTAAACTCTTTTAGCAGCCAGAGCGACTGAAGGACGGGACGTGCGAGGAAAGAAATCCCCCGAAACTCGCGCAACAGTAAACACGAGCGGAGCGCTGCGAGACAAGTAATTCCTATCACTCACCTTTGCGTAAAATAAAATCGCAAATAAAGAAATCCCCCAAAACTCGCGCAAATCAAGCCGTAAAAACTTAAGCAACAACACCTTTAGCAATAAGCTCACGCGCAACTTCGCGATACTCTTTTGCAGTCTTGTGTTCAGGAGCAAAAATAGTGATAGGAACTGCAGCAACTGTAGAATCTGGCAGCTTAATAGAACGCGAAATCACAGAGTGCAAAACGCGATCTTGGAAAGCTTCATAAATGCGCTGCAACACTTCCTCACTATGAAGCGTGCGAGTATACATAGTGACAAGAACTCCAAATACTTTAAGATTTGGATTAATACGAGATTGTACCTTCTCAATTGATTGCATAAGAAGAGCAACGCCTCGAAGAGCAAAGAATTCTGCAGCAAGTGGAATAATCACGCCATCAGCTGCTGTTAACGCATTTACAGTAAGCAAGCCGAGAGAAGGCTGGCAATCGACTATAATAACATCGTATTCGTCGCGCACTTTGCGCAATACGCCTGCTAATATTTGCTCTCGTCCTACTTCAGTTACTAACTGAACTTCAGCTGCAGATAAATCAATATTTGCAGGAATAATATCAATATTTTCTGTTTCAGTATGACGAATTACATCGTGAACGTCTACAGACGAATCAAATAATGCCGTATAAACTGTATTATCAAGCGCATTTGCGTTAATTCCAAGTCCAACTGTTGCTGCACCTTGCGGATCGAAATCAACAATCAAAACGCGACGACCATACTGACTTAATGCGCCAGCAATATTAATGGAGCTTGTAGTTTTACCAACTCCACCTTTCTGGTTGCACATTGCAATAATGCGAGCAGGACCGTGTGAAGTTAACGGCTCTGGAGCATGAAAAGTTTCGTATTCGCGTCCAAGTAAATCAGTAGGCATGTTCCCCACTTTATCAACAGGTATACTCACGAAACTCTGAGCATAAAATTATTTAGCTCGAGGATGGCTCATTACGTAAGCTTCAACTAATGCGTCAGGACTAATATGCGTATAAATTTGAGTTGTTGTAACTGAAGCATGTCCAAGCAACTCTTGAACTGTGCGCACATCAGCACCACCTGCAATAAGATGCGTTGCAAGAGAATGCCGTAGTGTATGCGGATGCAATGGTTTGTCAAGTTTTGCGCGCTCGCCAGCTTGCGTTACTATTCCCCATGCTGATTGGCGAGAAAGTGCATTACCTCTCTTATTTAAGAAGATTGTGTGCAATTCACGTTTACCCTTTAACGCTAATTCTGGGCGAGATTTCTCCATATAGTTACGAAGAGCACGAACAGCACACCCACCAATCGGAACTAAACGCTGCTTAGAGCCTTTACCAGTAAGTTTTACAACAGACTCGTTTAAATCAATATCTTCAAATTTTACGCCAACTGCTTCCGAAATTCGCGCTCCAGTAGCGTATAAAAACTCGAGAAGCGCAGTATCTCTAATCGAAATAGCATCGGAACTTCCAAAATTCCCTGCAGCTTCAATAACTCTATCTACTTCTTCAATACTTAAAACATCCGGCAAATACTCGGCTTGTTTTGGAGCTTTTACTTGCGCTGAAACGTCAGCTTGTATGTCGCCATGGGCAAGCATAAAGCGATGCCATTCGTGAATACTCGCAAGTCGACGCGCAACTGTTCTAGCCCCCAACCCTAATTCATTCAAAGTTCGAATGTATGATTCAATATCTAATTGAGAAATAGTAGTAATATCTTTTATTTTTCGTTCGTCGTAAAGCCAGCACGTGTAATCTTGCAAATCTGAAGCGTAGGCAGATACTGTTTTTTTAGAAAGACCACGCTCAATATCAATATGCGCAATAAAGCGTTGAATATAAAGTGCAAACTCTTTAGGAATATTATTTTTCTTATTGTCAGAATCAAGATTTGAGCGCATAAAAATAATTATAGCTAATAAGTAAATTTGTTGATTTAAAAGAAAAAGCCCACCTAAATTGGTGGGCTTAAAATAAAACTCTATTAAAGCAAAATCAGGCTTCAACTGGAGCGTTTACATCAGCTGGCAATGCAGCCTTAGCAGCTTCAACAACAGCCTTGAAAGCTTCAATATCGGAAACTGCGAGCTCAGCAAGAGCGCGACGATCCAATTCGATGCCTGCCAAGTGCAAGCCCTGAATGAAGCGATTGTAAGTGATGCCTTCAGCGCGAACTGCTGCGTTAATGCGCTGAATCCACAACTTGCGGAAATCACCCTTGCGAGCCTTGCGGTCGCGGAAGTTATAAGTAAATGAGTGGAGCAGCTGTTCCTTTGCCTTGCGATAAAGACGGGAGCGCTGACCGCGGTAGCCAGAAGCCCTCTCAAGAACAACGCGACGCTTCTTGTGAGCGTTTACTGCGCGCTTTACTCGTGCCATAAGTATTCCTCAGCTTTCTTAAAAATTTTCGATTGCGTATTCGTTTACAAGCAATTCTTACTTGTTACTTACTTAACGAGCAAGCCCTTAAGCTTCTTGCTCTGCGCAGTAGCCAATACTTTATCTTCAGAAAGAGCACGACGCTTACGAGCCGACTTGTGCTCCAAGTTGTGGCGCATGGCGCTACCATCGTGCATCACCTTACCGGTACCGGTAAGACGAACGCGCTTGGACGCTGCGGAATTAGTTTTCATCTTCGGCATTGCTGCCCTCCTTGTGATGTTGATCGGATTGCATAGCATTTACTGCAGCTGCAGCTTGTGACTGAACCTCTTGCTTAGCTGCAAGACGAGCAGCCTGACGAGCTTGACGCTCAGCGCGAGATTCAGCGCCGCGACGACGCTGCTCAGACTGTGTATGAATTTTCTTGCCTTTTGGAGCAAGAGTCATAATAATATTTCGACCTTCTTGCTTTGGCGCAAACTCTACTGTGCCACTTTCAGAGACCTCATCTGCAAGTCGGCGCAACAATTCAACGCCACCAACCGGACGAGATTGCTCACGGCCACGCAACATAATAGTTACTTTTACCTTGTCTCCGCCGTTCAAGAAACGAAGCACATGACCTTTCTTCACATCGAAATCGTGATCGTCGATCTTAAGGCGGAAACGAATTTCCTTAACCTCTGCGACGGTTTGATTACGACGTGCTTCACGAGCCTTAATCTTTTCGTTGTACTTGTACTTACCGTAGTCAATAAGCTTGGCTACTGGAGGCTTAGCAGTAGGTGCAACTTCGACAAGATCGAGGTTAGCTTCCCTTGCAAGGTTTAACGCGACAGAGGTTGCGATAACTCCCACTTGCTCGCCCTTTGGACCAATAAGGCGCACCTGAGGGACTCGAATTTCCTCGTTAATGCGTGGTTCGTCGCTAATGATGACTCCAATCCTTCTAAATACTTGTAAGATGCAATACACCAAGAAGTCCAAGAGATTAGGATTCACTACTTCATATCAATAAGACGCTATAAACAGCGCAGCAAGCAGCACAAAAAGCAAACTTGCGTGACCGAAGTCATGAACCCGAAACCACAGTAGGCTTCCAGGTGGGGACATCCCACTTTCTTGATTACTCAAGCCGAATGTCTATTCTACTAGAAGCCTTGACAAAAAGGCAGCCAACACACGAAACGTGTTTTGACTGCCACAAATCAAAGCTAGAACTATGCGATTTCTACGCTAACTGCATTGGCTCAGGCTTCAATCCATCATGATTAAAGTACACATCATACCAAGTCAGGAATGTGTAAACTGTCCAAATCTTACGACGATCGTCATTTTTCTTTGCATAATTATCGTCAATCATACGAAGTAAAGCATCTCTATCGAAGAATTTAGCAGCGTCGTCACTTTCAAACGTCTTACGCACAATCTTATAAAAACGTTCCTCGCGCAACCAATCCTTAACCGGCACAGGGAAACCGAGCTTTTCTCTGTCATACCAAGCTTTTGGCAAATGACGGGACGCAGCTTGTCGGAAAGCAAACTTCGTATTTTCGTCAGTAATTAAGTATTTAGTAGGAACTTTTTCTGCAACATCCATGAGCACGCGATCAAGCAAAGGCACGCGAAGCTCCAAAGAATGAGCCATAGTCATTTTATCCGCCTTAAGCAAAATATCTCCTGGCATCCATTGATGCATATCAAGATATTGCTTTTTCTTCACTTCAGAAAGTCCCTTACCAGCAATTCTATTGTAAATAGAATCGACAATGCTGCGAACGCTAGGACCTTTGCGATACTCAGGCTTCAAAAGTTTTACAGCATCTTCCTCATTGAAAACCTTTGACTGACCGATAAAATGCTCCTCAGCTGGAGCTAAATTAGCGTACAAATGCCAAGCTCCGTGGAAATGCTTACCCTTTGCAGCTCGACCAATCGCGTAACGCAACTTTTTTGGCAACTTTGCAAGCATGCGAGTCACAACTTTAATAAGTTTAGAACGCGTATGAACACCATAATCAATGTATCCTGCAAATAATTCATCTGCTCCCTCACCGCTTAGCACAACGCGTAAATCTTGCGAAGCTAATTTTGCAAGGAAGAATAATGGGACGCAAGAGAAGTTAGAATCAGGCTCGTCCAAATACCACTGAATTTGTGGGAAATAACGGAATGCGTCAGCAGCGTCAATAATTTCAGATTTATTGTTTAAGCCAATAATTTTTGCCAATTCGCTTGCTTGTTTGGATTCATTGTATCTTCCACCGGCAAAACCAATAGAGTATGTGTGTTCAGGGCGCGCAACAGCGGCAACATAACTTGAATCAACTCCAGAAGAAAGGAACGAACCAACTTCAACATCCGCAATTTGGTGAGCTTTAACAGAATCACAAACTGTTTTATCGATAGAATCAACTAATTCATTCAAGCGTTGCTTTGTTTCTTTGAAATTAGGATCGTAATATTGCTCAATCTTCATTTCGCCATTCTTATACGTAAAGCAATTACCTTCACGCAGCTTAAAAACGCCTTTGAAGAAAGTTTCGTTAATTGCAGGATATTGGAATGTCATAAACGGCTTAAGCGCATTTTCGTTAAGTTCCTTCTTAAAATCTGGATGGCGCAGTAAAGATTTAATTTCGGATCCGTACATAAAAGTACCGTTCATTTGCGCATAATAAAAAGGCTTAATACCAAAATGATCGCGAGCGCCGAACAATTCTTGAGTACTCTTGTTCCAAATAACGAATGCAAACATTCCGCGTAAGCGATTAAGTAAGCCTTTACCCCACTCTTCGTAGCCGTGCACTAATACTTCTGTGTCGCAATCAGTGTGGAAAGTGTGACCAGCTTTAATAAGTTCTTCGCGAAGTGGCTTGTAGTTATAAATCTCGCCATTGAAAGTAACTGCAAGATTCCCATCCTCGTTGTACATAGGTTGGGATCCACCGTGAAGATCTATAATGCTAAGTCGACGAAAACCGAGTGCTGCGTGTTCGTCAATCATAGTTCCATACTCGTCAGGACCACGATGCGCAATCACATCTGTCATATCTTTTACAATTTGGCTTTTGACGTTAATTGGGGTGTCATTAATGAACCCTGCAATTCCGCACATTTATTTCTCCTCGTAGAATATACAACACAGCATTACGTTAGTCTACTAGCAAATAATTAACGAAAATCCATAATAACTTGGAAAATCTAACTTGCCATGCAATATTACACCAAGCACTTTATGTTAAGCGAGTATTAGTCTAAAAATTCCTGTATTTGCCGAAATAAAAGCAATCAAATACGCTAATATCAAATCCGAAAAATGGCATAAAACATAGTCAAATGTTGGTTGACACTACGCTTATAAACTCTTGTTATAAATGTATGTCATCAGTACAAATGCAGCGTTATTATGTTGCTATGGAACCTTTGCAACGCTGCGTAGTATTAGCAGCAGGAGATTATTACGATCATACGCGTGAGCATGTGCCAGATCGCGCTTTAACAATTGCAGCTGATGGAGGCTGGGATCATGCATGTGAATTAGGTTTGCATGTGGATGCACTCATCGGCGATTTTGACTCTGTTAGATTAAAACTCCCTACTGATGCAGTTATTACTAGATTGCCTGCAGAAAAAGATGATCCGGACTTACTTTCTGCGTTAAAAGTCGGTTGGGCTAAAGGCTCTCGAGAATTTCATATTTTCGGAGGATTAGGTGGTCGAGTTGACCATACTATTTCTAATATTCAACTTATGGTTCGTTTAGCACGTCGCGGTGGAATTGGATTCTTGTATGGCGACGGTCAAATTGTTACAGCAATACATGATGGATCTCTTGATTTTCCAGCATCATCTGGAGATGATTTGCGTATAGTTTCCGTTTTTTCTCATACTCCAGTTTCTAATGATGTAAATGAAGTTGGATTAAAGTATCAGCTTAAACACGCAACCATGCATGGAGATGCTGTACAAGGTTTAAGTAACGAATTATTAAATGATACGCCAGCTCATATTGACGTTCATGAAGGAACACTTATTGTAACCTTCCCTATTAACACCCCATTGCCACAGGTGAGCTGGTTTAAAAGACCAATTGGAGATTTAGGCGAAGTTGATACTTCTATATCGGAAGCATTAGCAGTTCCTCTTGAAAGCGAGACTACTCCAACATATTCGACTACTGCAGCTGCTGAAGCAATGACGTATAACGAATAGGCGAAAACTTTAGTTTGCACAAATGGCTGACGAGAATCTTTTACTTTAAAACTCGTCAGCTTTTTTCTTTTTAAAATTACATGCGTTGTTCAATTGAACAATATTGATTCGTAAAATGTTATGCAAAAACGCAACTGGAAACTATCAAAAAATTCACAAAAACACTCATAAAACACAGCATGTTAACGCTCACTGTTTTCACAATGCACAATTGCAATAAAAGTGAGCTATATTACAACTCTTCGTACATACCGCACACTAAAATGAACACCGTTAATTCAAATAACGATGACCTAAATGCGTGAGTTTTCATCGCGAAAATAGCGCGGCTTAAACGTTGCGCACGAGGTCTCACTCAAGGGAGAACCACATGACAGTCAAGATTGGTATTAATGGTTTCGGTCGTATCGGTCGTCTCGCATTCCGTCGTATTTTTGAGCTTCAGGCTCGCGGCGGTCAAGCAGGTGACATCGAAGTCGCAGCCATCAACGATCTGACCACCCCTTCGATGCTCGCCTACTTGCTCAAGTATGACAGCACCCACGGCACATTCCGCCACGATGACGGCACCCCAGTTGAGGTAACCTCCACCGAAGACGCAATCGTTGTAGATGGCAAGACTTATAAGGTTTACGCCGAAAAAGATGCAAATAACATTCCATGGGTTAAGAACGACGGCGTTGAATTCGTTCTCGAATGCACCGGTTTCTACACTTCTGCAGAAAAGTCCCAGGCTCACTTGAACGCAGGCGCTAAGAAGGTTCTTATTTCTGCTCCTGCTAAGGACGAAACCACTCCAACAGTTGTGTTCGGCGTTAACCACGAAATCTTGAAGGCTTCTGACAACATTGTTTCCGCTGGCTCTTGCACCACCAACTCCATGGCTGCAATGGTGAAGTTGCTTCAAGACAACTGGGGAATCAAGTCCGGCTTCATGACCACAATTCACGCCTACACCGGCACTCAGATGATTCTCGACGGCCCACGCGGCTCCAAGCCACGCAACAACCGTTCCGCAGCTTGCAACACCATTGAGCACTCCACCGGCGCTGCTAAGGCAATCGGCAAGGTTGTTCCAGAAGTTAACGGCAAGCTCCAGGGTCACGCACAGCGTATTCAGGTTCCAGACGGCTCTGTTACCGAGTTGACTACTGTTCTTGAGAAGCCAGCAACCACTGAAGAAATTAACGACGCTTTCAAGAAGGCTTTCGAAAACTGCGAGTACTTCGGTTACAATGCAGACAGCATCGTGTCTTCTGATATCATCGGCGACACCCACGGTGGCGTTTTCGATCCAACTCAGACCGATGTGAACACTGTTGACGGTGTAACTTTGGCTCGTACCGTTACCTTCTACGACAACGAGTACGGCTTCACCTCCAACATGATTCGCACCCTTCTTTACTTCGCTGAAATCTCCGAGTGATTTCGCTAAGCATCGATCAGCAATAGCTGGTTGTGCGAATATTTAATCTATCAAACCCCTTGTGCTGCTTTCTAAGCTCACAAGGGGTTTATATGTTTAATATACATTAAGTCAACAGTCGGTATAGCATATCATGTAACACAATTTGATAGTTGAGTATAAGGCACGGTAACAAAATGAGTAAAAAACATGCAGAAACCGGAAAAGCAACTCCTGCTATTGCGCAACTCGAAAACGCAGGCATCACCTTCCGCATAGCGCAATACGAGCATGACGCTGATCACATGGACGACGGCTACGGAATTGAGGCTGCTGAGAAGCTAGGCGTAAGCGCAGCTCAAGTTTGCAAAACTCTTATGGTTGACACTGGTGAAAAGCGAGTAGTTGGAATTGTTCCAGTAAACGGACGTCTCAATATGAAAGCAATTGCAGGAGCCGTACACGCAAAGAAAGCAAGTATGACAAGCCCAGAAGTTGCGCAACGAGAAAGCGGCTACGTAGTTGGCGGAATTTCACCATTCGGACAAAAAACTCATCATGAAACAGTACTAGATAGTAGCGTAATGCAATTTGATGAGATTCTTGTTTCTGGAGGAAAACGAGGATTGGACGTAGTTCTTAATCCTCAAGATATCGTAACATTATTAAACGCAACTGTAGCTGATATAGCAGCATAAGCAACATAAGCTTTATCACTGCAAATATTGCTACCAAAAAGTGATTACTCGCACGAGATTAGTACGTTGGCAAATATAACGTCTTGGCAACGTGCGATAATCCCTAAGGTTGTTCATTAATCGTTAAGGAGTGCATTATGGGTATGCGTGGCCGCAAGCGCAAGGCGCGTCGTAAAAAAGCAGCGAATCATGGCAAAAGACCAAATGCTTAAGCTATAAATTCGCTTATACATACTGTAAAGCCCACGTAAATCGTGGGCTTTTTCGTTTTAGCATACTTTTATTCACCAGAATAATCAGAATAATCAGAAAGCTCACGTTTAAGTTGCATGCGAGCGCGGTTAAGTCTGCTCATAACGGTTCCTATTTTTACGCCTTCTTCTTGCGCAATTTGTTTATAAGATTTACCTCGAATAGCGGCTTCAATAAAAACTTTTCTGCGCTCAGGCGGCAACTTACTAAGCGCTGCAATAATCTCTTGTGGAGCAAACCCTTCTAAATATTCTTGTTCAGCAGAAAGCATTCCTTTTGCGCAATGATTAGAAGCTTCATAAATATCCCAATCATTGTAGTCACCAGTTTCATCGTTAGCACGTTTAGGGCTTCGTTTTGCTTTCGCGTACTGATTAAAATACAAATTTCGTTCAATCCTGTTAATCCAGGCATCAAAATTTGTGCCAGGCTGAAAAGTTTCAAAAGATTTAAGAGCGCGCTCAAAAGTATCTTGCACTAAATCTTGCGCATCCTGCGCATTTTGCGTAAGACGCATAGCTTGAGTGTATAAAGGATCAACGCAAGTAGATACAAGTTGTTCAAATCTTTTGCGTCGACTTTCTATTGCAGAACTTTGCTTAGTATTTACTAAACGATCACTAAATAAGCGAGCATTACAATTTTTTGCACTTTGTTTTTTAGCTCTTACGCTTTTAGAGCACATAACATTTGTCTTCTCGATTTGCTCACTCATATAGTCAATAATACTTTTACTTTGCACATATAGCTACTGATTTATCGTGTTGCATAGTGTAACGCAACGCGAGATGATAACACATCGCAGCACAATAACGCAGCGCGGCATAGTGTGACATTGCGTGACATTGCGGTAGTATTGTGACTATGCCAACTCATATTCAAGAATTGTTAAATGCTTTAGATTTAGCACCTAAGCAAGATGAGAATACATTACTTGCTGAATCATGGTTACTTGGTTTCGACACTGAAACTACAGGTGCAAATATTGGTAAAGATGCCATTGTTTCTGCAACTCTAGTATTACGCAATCCTGAACTAGCTCACGCTGGAGATGTGGTATCAACTTGGTTAATTAACCCTCATCAGCCTATGAATCCTAAAGCAAGCGAAGTAAATGGTTTCACAGACGAATACCTCAAAGAACACGGCGGAGAGCCTGAAGAAGAACTTGAATTCCTTGCACGCGCAGTAAGCATGGCTCAAGCTAAGAATATTCCACTACTTGCTTATAACGCTCCATTTGATATTTCAATGTTACGTCACGACTTGAAGCGTTGGCATCTTACTGCGCTAGAAGAACGCCCAACTTGTTCAATACATGCACTAAACGCTAATGACATTCTTACTGTTGATCCTCTTGTTATCGATAGAGCTGTTTCTAGAAGATCCGGCAAGCGTACTCTCACTATTACATCTCAATTTTACGGAGTTGAACCAATCGGAGATTTCCACGATGCTACAGCAGACACAGTTGCAGCTCTTGATTTGATTGCTCCAATGAGCAAACTATATGAGTCAGTAAGTTGCATGAGGCTGAACACTATGATGGATTGGCAGCGCGAAGCTTATATTAATTGGCGAGATAGCTTCAATCAATGGCTGCAATCTCACGGACGTGAGCCTATTACTGGAACATGGCTATAAAACATTTGGTGAAAAGAAGTAAATTATGATCATGCATAACACGTTGTCATTAGCAAGCGCAAGTGAAATTTTGCAGCACTATGGTTTGTTGCGCGAAATGATTCAATATTGTAAAGCAGAAGATACTAATAGTGCTAATACTAAAGAAAAAACTGTAGACTCTACTCACTCTCGTAATGAAATATGGTCTTTAAATCCGTATTATTTCCCAAATATTGATGCAGATGAGTGTTTTACTAACGCAACTTACGATACTCGCGATATTAAACCTGGAACACTTCTGTTTATTAAAGGCAATTTTAAGTCGGAATATCTTTTAGATGCAGACAACAAAGGACTTGCTGCATATGTTGCTGAACAAAGCTACGCGCAATACACAAAAGCTGTTGGTTTAATTGTTACGGATGCTAAAAAAGCAATGAGCGTGCTTGCAGCAGCATTCTTTGGAAATCCACAAGAAAAACTCACTATTGTTGGAATTACTGGAACTAAAGGCAAAACAACTACAGCCTACTTTACTCACGCTATTCTAAACTCCCATTCGCACGGTAAAACAGCACTGTTTTCTTCAGTAGATAATTGCGTAGACGGAAAAAATTACGTTGAATCTAATTTAACTACTCCTGAAAGTTTTGATGCTTTCAAAATGATGCGCGAAGCTGTAGATAACGGCATGAAGTATCTTGTTATGGAAGTTTCTTCGCAAGCTTATAAGGTGAATCGCGTATACGGTCTTAAATTCGATGTTGCAGCATTCTTAAACATTAGCCCAGACCACATTAGTCCTATTGAGCACCCAACTTTTGAAGATTACTTGTATTGCAAACGACAAATTATTGCAAATACTAAGCGTTTAGTACTAAATTCTGATACAGATCATGCAGATCTTCTTTTACAAGATGCAGAACGCAACAATGTGCTCGTAACAACTTTTGCGCGCATTAAAAAAGATGAAATAGAAGGCGATGCTTGCGAAAATAACAATTTCGATGATCTTGACGACGATCGCATAAATTATTGCGCTCCTGCTAACGATGAAGATTACACGGAATTACTTACTCCTGACTACATTGCAATGCCAGTAGAAAATAGTGAATCACATTGCATCGCTATGCGAGACTCAAGCGAAGACGACGACTACGAAGATAGCGACTACGAAGATAGCGACTACGAAGAAGACGTGCACTACTGCCCTATTGACGAATTCGCATTGTCTATTGCAGGAGATTTTAACTACGAAAATGCTTTAGCTGCGATCGCTATTGCAGGAGAATTGGGAATTAATCAAGATACTGATTTACACGCACTACACGCTATTGAGAACGTGAAAATTTCTGGACGCATGGAAGTTTTCAAAGACACGCACTCAAACATGATTGCAGTTGTCGACTATGCGCATAACTACATTTCTACAAAATCAGTTCTTGACTTTGTAGAAGAACGCTACGGCAAATTTAATCCTCGAATTACGCTAATAACTGGTTCCACAGGAGATAAAGCTGTCGACCGCCGTAAAGAGATTGTTGAAGCAGCGCAAAACCGCATAGAACAGTTTATTTTCACTACTGAAGATACTGATACTGAAGACGTAATGCATATTTGCGAGGATATGCAAAGTTATGTTACGAACACGAATGTTTCTTCACGCATTATTATCGACAGAGCTGAAGCAATAGAATATGCTTACAACGATGCTGCAAACAGCGAACAAAAAAATGGAAGATTAAACATTCTTCTTGCTATTGGTAAGGGCGATGAACGTTGGATTAAAAACAAACGAAAGCATGTGCCGTATGAGGGTGATTCATTCGTAATAAAGCGTCTTTTTGGTCTGTAATACGCTTATGCGAAAGTATGAAAATATACGAATAAAATAAACGCAATTACTACATAAACTAAATAACAAGCTAGCTAACAAACTAAGACAAACTAAATAACAAATTAAAACAAATGAAGAAGATACAAATGAATAATCAACGATTCCAACCTGTGTTACTCGGTAGCGATATAAACGCATATGGCATGGCTCGAGCATTCCATGAAGAATATGGCATTACTTCAATTGCTTTTGCGCACTTCCAACTTTCACCTACGAAATTTAGTAAAATTGTCGATGTGAGAATTGTTCCAGGCTTTGGAGAACTTCCTACATTCCGCAATACAATGCTTAATTTTGCTAAATCATGGCATCAAGAGCATCCTAATACCAAGCTTCTGCTTATTCCTTGCGGCGACGTATATGCGAACCTTCTAAGCCAATGTGGTGATGAATTGCACGAATATTTTGCTTTCCACACATTGCAAAATTCGCTCAATCGCCAGCTTAGCCTTAAAAGCTCATTCTATAAAACTTGTGAAAAATACAATCTTCCTCATCCAAAAACTAAAGTTGTAAACGCTCAAGAAGTAGCAGCGCACGCTTATGAAGATTTGCCATTCAGCTTCCCTATTGCTATGAAACCAGCGAATAGCACTAAATGGCTTGATATTGATTTTGAGGGACGCAAAAAAGCTTTTATTATCAATACTCCGCAAGAACTTGATACTCTTATTCAACGCTCGTACAAAGCTGGCTACGATGACGAAATGATTTTGCAAGACTTTATTCCTGGAGACGACAGCCGCATGCGTGTGCTAAATGCTTACGTTGATAGCGACCATCATGTGCGCATGATGTTTCTAGGACACCCTCTGCTGGAGGATCCAACTCCAGAAGCAATCGGAAATTATGCAGCTATTATTCCAGACTACAATGAGGAAGTTTTCCAAAATATTAAAGCATTTTTGGAAGATATACGTTATGTTGGCGTAGCTAATTTTGATATGAAATACGATGAGAGAGACGGAAAGTATAAGCTTTTTGAAATCAATTTACGTCAAGGACGTTCAAGCTATTTCGTCACTTTAAACGGATTTAATATTGCTAAATATTTTGTTGAAGATTTAATTGACCATAAGCCTTTTGATGGAAATACTGTGTTCGGCCATGGAGAAAAGCTGTGGATGGAGATTCCGCGATCGATATTTTGCAATTATGTAGCAGAAGGCGATGAAAAGAAGCGCGGTCTTAATATGATTCGTCGCGGCGATTGGGGCACTACGCTAGAATATAAAAAAGATATGAATCTGCTACGCTGGTTGATGATTCGTCATATGTTTTCAATCTACACAAGACGTTACGCAGAATTTTTCCGCAACAAAGCGTGAAAATTATTACGTAACTTTGAAGGGAATATGAGACAATGAAACGTCCGTTTTTTGCTGTACTTGGCGGCATGGGCACACTTGCAACAGAAAGCTATATTCGTTTACTTAACAAAGAAACGCATGCGCATAACGATCAAGAGTTTTTAGATTATGTGGTGTTCAATGATGCTTCTGTGCCAGATAGAACAGCATATATTGTTGGCGAATCATCCGAAAGCCCATTCCCTACTCTTGCAGACGACATAGCTAAAGCAACTGCGATGGGTGCTTCATTTATTGTGCTCACGTGCAATACTGCTCATTACTTTTACGATAAGTTCCAAGCACTTACCGACGTGCCAATTATGCATATGCCGCGTGGTGCTGTAGCTGAAGTTTCTAAACGTTACCCAAAGTCTAAATGTAACCGTATTGGATTCTTAGGTACTGCAGGGTCGCGTAAAGCTGGAGTGTATCAGCGCGCTATAGAAGAAGCAGGATACACATTCGTAGCACCCGACGACGATTTACAAAAACGCATTACATCACTTATTTATGATGATGTAAAAGGCACAGGCGATCTTAATTTACGCCGTTACGAGTCCGTTTTAAGCGACATGCTTGACCCTGCAGGAGCGTGCCGTTGCGACGCACTTATTTTGGGTTGCACAGAATTAAGCGTGCTTAATGAAGCTTTCCCTCTTCCGCAAATACCGTTAGTTGACGCTCAAGCAGTACTTGTAAAAAATACTGTAGAAAAAGCTAAATCTTTGCGAATTAAGTAGCAGAAATAGCTTAATTTTCAAGACTCGTCAATATTTGGGTGGATTGCTACGCGCTGATCCTTTGGCTTTTTTAGATCCGGATTCACGTGCTCAACAAGCATTGTGCGCGCGTCTCCTGCAGTGACGAAACTACCGCAAATAAGCACTCCGTGACCATAGCCCACACCAAGCTCATCGTCTTCATCAACTAAATCAACAGCAGTTTGAATAGCATCCGGCAACTCGTCAACACGAATTACGCGATCCTCGCCAAATACGCCTACAGCAATCTTTTCGAGCTCTTCTGGATCCATTACACGGTCGCGCCAAGAATTACGCGTAACAACAATCTTCGTCAAAATAGGCTCAAGAACACCCAAGTATTCTTCAACTTGCTTATCTGCCATCATTGCCACAACGCCAATAAGCTGCTCAAAATGATAGTTTTCTTCAATAGTTTCGCGAAGAGACTCAGCAGCATTCACGTTATGTCCACCGTCAATGATGATTGTCGGCGAAGTACGAACCTGCTCAATACGACCAGGAACCTTAACCTGGCTTAAAGCCTCTGCAACCAAATCGCCATCCAAAGCACCATTTACAGGCAGCACAACCTCTGCAGCGGCAAGAGCTGCCAAAGCATTATGAGCCTGATGTTTGCCAAACTTGTCAATTGGAACATCCTCATAAGTGCCAAGAGGCGTACGCAAAGTAACAACCTGTCCACCAACTGCAGGAGTACGAGACACAACTTCAAGTTCGCCATCGCCATAAGAAGAATCGCGCAATAATGTAGCATGATTGCGCTCCGCAACTTCCTTAATAATTGGCAAAACCTTAGCTTCATGCGGCTGAGGACCCAAAATAACAGTGCAATTTGGCTTAATAATACCAGCCTTCGTGCGAGCAATCTCTTCAACAGTGTTTCCAAGCCATTGCATGTGATCCATATCAACCGGCCCAATAATTGCAGCATCAGCATTCATAACATTGGTGGCATCCCATTCACCACCCATGCCAACTTCCATAACAGCAACATCAACAGGAGCATCCGCAAAAGCCCAAATTGCCATGGCTGTAAGCACTTCAAAAAAGCTCATTTTTGGCTTACCGTCAGCCTCCATGCGAGCGTCAACCATGTCGATAATGTCTTTCATTTGATCCCACACATCGACGAACTGATCGTCACTAATTTCCTGTCCGTCAATCATAATGCGCTCGTTTACGCGCTCCAAATGTGGAGAGGTATATAATCCGGTTCGCAAACCGTATGCTCGACAAATCGACTCAGCCATTCGAGCAGTAGAACCTTTGCCGTTCGTGCCAGTTATGTGAATAACACGCATAGACTGCTCTGGATGACCTAAAATATCGAGAATAAGACGCATGCGATCCAAGTCGAGATTGGTTTTATTATGCTCTGGAGCTCGGCTCATAATATTGCGTTCAATATCAACAATTCGCTCATTATTGCGATTTGGATTTTCAATAGACATAACTACTCCCCCTAATTTTTACGCTCGCTTACTCATTTTCCAACTATCTAGATTAGTTGATACCAACAACACTTACAAAAAAATAATAGGTTATTCTGCAAATTAATTGCTTCGTCATTCAGTCGTGTGGATATTCGTGTGGTAGAGATTTGAGATTTTTCGCACTGATTTGATGATTGCACGTTCATGAAGTTTTGCAGTTGTGCTCTGCAGACATTGAGTATTTATTGCTTAGAGAACACTAGCGTCATTGCTGCTGCACACACCACGCCAAACACTCCTACCACACCAAAAAACAATGGTGGGTGAATTTATGAGTGAGGGGTGGGTGTTGCTTGGTCGAGCAATATAAAAGCGGAACGATAGTAATAATCTTGTTGACGAATACTATTTCTGCAGAAAAAGTAAGTAAAAAACTAAACTTAACTACGCAACCGCTAAGTCCAAATAAGGTATAAGAGCGGAGCGCTGCGAGACAAGTAACACCCACCCTCACAGCCACATAAGAAACCCGCCAGCCAAAAAAACAGTCCCCAAAACTCGCGCCACAGCAAACTAATTGTAATATAAACTATAATTTTTAATAAGAAAGCTAGTACTAATACTCGCATACAATTGTTTTGTAAATTGCGTATAAAATCTTGCTATTTTGCACTAAAAAACTCGCATAAAACACTAAATAAGACTATGTTAGTTTATTGACTGTTTATTTACTATTTGTATAATTTGCGCAAGCAAAAATTAACAAGCAAAAATTAAGGAGTCTCATAATGGCAGAATATACGCCAACTGAGCACGGCGAAGAGCTAAAAGCTGACGGCACGCAAAAGGCAGAAGATCGCGTAAATAACCGCTCACTTCGTCCAAACAGTGATTCTTTTAAAGATTTTATGACGAATAGCTGGGATAACCAGGAGCCAGAAGTTAAGGCTCTTGAATCTAGCAAGTACATTCCAGCTCGTTTAGAGGCTCTTTCTAAGCGTTTCCCAGGCGAACGTTTAATTATTCCTGCAGGACAGCCAAAGGTGCGTAATAACGATTGCGATTATGCTTTCCGCCCAGACACTACTTTTGCTTACTACACTGGCTTAGGTCAAGACTATGAGGCTGGTGCTGTGCTTGTTATGGAACCGGTTGAAAAAGACAGCGAAGAAGCTAAGGCTGGAAAAACGCATGTGCCTGAACTTTTTGTAGCCCCACGCGCAGATAACAGCACTTCAGCATTTTACAAGGATCCTCACTATGGAGAATATTGGGTTGGTCCTCGTGCAGGCTTAAAAGAACTTAAAGCAATGACCGGCATTGAAACGCGCGATATTGCAGAACTTGATGACGCTATTGCAAAGAACGTAAGCGACGACGCTAATGGCGAAGGCATTCGCGTGCGAATTGTTCGAGAAACCGATCCTGAGCTTACTGCAAAAGTTGAAACAATGCGCGAGGCAAGTGGATTTACTGATGAAGATGCAAACACTTGCGCAGACGACAAATTGCACGAATTCGCTGCAGAAGCACGAATGCTTAAGGACGACTATGAAATTCGCGAAATGCGCAAAGCTATTGCAGCCACAAAACTTGGTTTTGACCGCATGCTTACGCGTTTGCCTAATGCTTTAGGTCATGAGCATTCCGAGCGCATGATTGAGGGTGCTTTTAATTCTGTTGCTCGCGAAGAAGGCAACGAAGTTGGCTACGACACGATTGTTGCTTCCGGCAAGCACGCGCCAATTTTGCACTGGATGCGCAACACTGGCGTTGTTTCCAGCGGAGAATTGCTACTTATTGATGCCGGCGTTGAAGTTAACAGCCTCTACACTGCTGACATTACACGCACTTTCCCAACTAATGGCAAATTCACTGACTTACAAAAGAAGCTTTACCAGTGTGTTCTTGACGCTCAGCAAGCCGGTTTTGAAGCAGCTAAGCCAGGTGCAACCTACTCCGATATTCACCATGCTTGCATGCGCGTTCTAGCTGAACACTTGCACGAATGGGGAATTTTGAAAGTTAGCGTTGAAGAATCACTTTCGCCAGAAGGTCAACAGCATCGTCGTTGGCACGCTTGCGGTATTGCTCATCATCTTGGTTTGGACGTACACGATTGTGCGCAAGCACGCTACGAGTCTTATCAGGGCGCAAAAATTACTCCAGGAATGATATTCACTATTGAGCCAGGATTATACTTTGCATCTAACGATTTGATGCTTCCTGAAGAAATGCGCGGAATTGGAATTCGTATTGAAGACGATGTGCTAATGACTGAAAACGGTCCAGAATGGCTTTCTATTGACATTCCAAAGCAAATCGATGACGTAGAAGCATGGATGGCTGAACAAGCTCACAAAAGTGATATTTTTCAGCATTAAGCAATAAATCAAAATAATAGAAAAATATAATAAAAAAGAATAATAATAAATATAGTACGCCAGCATAAGCTAAGTTAAACGTACACAATATTGCACTTATGGTGCGCTCTATAGAAACGTAACACGCATTGCGCATGTTACTTATCGAAAGGGCGCACCATAATTGTTTATGTAGCATTTTTACAAGCAAAATTTGCATCAAAATGCTTTTGAAGAAGCGAGAAGATATTTAGTAAAAGTATAGCTCTACAAACTTGCTGCACTGACGCGCGCGAAAGGAATATTATGACTAAGCCAATTGTTCTTTCACTCGGCGAACTTTTATGGGATTTGCTCCCACATGGAAAACGTGTTGGAGGAGCACCAGCAAATTTTGCATATCATGCACAGTGTCACGGGGCGCAAAGTTGCATGATTAGCGCTGTTGGTCAAGACCAACTCGGCGATGAGCTGATTGACAAAGTGAACAAAGCTGGCATCGCTTCAATTATTCAACGCAACGCTTGGCCAACAAGCACTGTTGAAGTAACGCTAAAAAATGGAATACCAGAGTACACTATTCTGCGAAATATAGCATGGGATCATATTCTTTACACTCGAGAACTCATTGATTTAGTAGAACGAGCAGATGCGGTATGCTTCGGCACTCTAAGCTTACGTTCTCAAGAAACTCACGACACAATTTTGCAATTGTTAAAGCATACTAAGCCTGGAGCAATGAAGTTCTTCGATATTAACATTAGAAGCGATCACTACTCTAAGGATCTTATTGACACATTACTTCAAGAAGCAACAGTATTTAAGCTTAACGATTCGGAACTATTCTTATTGCGCGATATGTTCAATATTCGCGACACTTCAGACGAGGAAGCTTGCAAGTGGTTCCAAGCTCGTTACGGACTAGATTATGTGATTCTTACAGGCGGCTCTACTTTTAGCACGATTACTACAAATACCGGAGAAAGCTCTACTATCCCAACTCCACACGTTGAGGTTCTTGACACAGTTGGTGCTGGAGACTCGTTCTCAGGAACATTTGCAGCGCATATTCTTAAGGGAGAAAGCTTGCAAGAGGCGCATCGCGCAGCTGTTAATACTGCAGCATTTGTGTGCACTCAAGAAGGAGCATGGCCTAAGTATCCAAAGCAAATACCAGATTACTTGTCAATGGTAGAAAATAACAAATAAAACAAAAAATAAAATTTAAATTATAAGATACAAAAATGCCACTTCATAAACCATAATGAAGTGGCATTATTATATCTTGTGGGGCCTCAGGGGCTTGAACCCTGGACCGACGGATTATGAGTCCGCTGCTCTAACCGACTGAGCTAAAGCCCCACGCTAACAAAGTTAGCAACGACTAGATTAGCACATACCCATAAACGTAGGCAATTCAGTGAGTCGAATTTTTGACCTTGCTAACGAAGGCAGACCTTGCTTGCGTTGAAAGCACACCGTGCTTTCAACCTAAGCAAGCTCGGCGCTCCGAGTTGCTTTCGCACGCTAAATCGCAGCGCTCAAGCAGGTCGTTACTAACGCATTCACTAATCTGCACCAGTAACAAAAACGGCAGAAATTTTACGTGCTTGTAAAGAAAAAGCCGCCTACGCGCGCAATCCCGGCAGAAACTGTGCAGAGGTGTAAAGTAAAAGTCGCGAAATGACGGAATGGAGACAGAAACTTTACAGCCGCGCGCAGTTTATGCCGTTTACGTGAGCAATGCCGGCAGAAACTTTACAGGCGTGTAAAGGAAAAGCCGGCTACGAGCGAAAAAACGGCAGAAACTGTACAGAGATGTAAAGAAAAAGCCGTTTGCACTCCAAAAAGCGACCAAAACTTTACAGCGGTGTAAAGGAAAAGCCGTTTGCACGCCTCAATCCGGCAGAAACTTTACAATTGCGCTGCTAGCGAATCGATACACGCGTTAAATATTTTTGCAGTCAATAGAAAATGTCGAAAATATCGGTTGATTTGGTGTTTTCGACAGTTTTCTCTTGCATTTCGTTTATTTCATCAAATGGTTTTGTGTTTTCGACGGTTTCGGCTTGCGTATAAAGAACAACCTAGTTTCTAAAGCACAGCCATACTAACCTGCCCTGCCTTCGTCTTTACTGACGAAGGCAGACCTCGCTTGCGTCGAAAGCACACCGTGCTTTCAACCTAAGCAAGCTCGACGCTCTGAAGGAGCTTGAAATCCCGATGATTTCAAGCTCGGTCAGAGCGTCCGGAAGCAAAGTTATCAAGAGCACCAGTTTTGCGCAAAGCCAAATACACAAACCACACAAGCACTCCAGAAAGCAACAATCCACTAATAAGCTCATTAATCATATGAATAGTAATATAACTTGAAGCCTTAGCTTGATACTTAGTAAATGTTAAGAAAATTCCATACTCAAACGCTACCAACAATCCAGATGCAATGCTTAAAGTCAAATTAAACTTTCGCAAACGGAAAATTAAGAACGGAATCTCCGCAAACACACCCTGCAAAAGTGCGGAAATAAGCGTATCCCGCATATTAAACGGAGTTCCAAGAAGCACCTGTACAAATGCTGCAACAACGTTTACATACACTGCAGAACCTGGCTTACGAATAAGCAAAACTGCAAGAGTTCCAGACAAATACCAAACACCATGCGTTATGCTTGCAAAACCAGGAAGAACAGCTGAATTCAAAGTACGAATCAAAGGAATAAACACCAAGCCATAGCCATACAAAATAACGCCAAAAACAGCAGCAAGAGCAGCACCTAATGCGATATCTGCAACACGCCAACGCATGCTTACAACCCTATTAATACTAGAAGCAGCATTACTATCTACTTGATCCGTTACACAATTAGACGATTCTAATCCATCATTATTTGTATTGAAAATATCGCTCATAGGAAATCCTTTTTTAAGCTGCTGCGCATTGTAAATTACTTAATTGAATACTTCCTGACCTACGCAGCCCGGGCAGAAGCACCAATGAGAAAGTGTATCATCTCTAAAAAGCACAACATACATTTTGTGATATTTAATACATTGTCAGAAGTTATACCGATTTATAAAAAATATGAAAGACTGATTGCTGCGCAACAATACGAAAAATAGAGGCAAGCAGCAAAAACAGAAATACAAAAAACAGAAATACAAAAAACGAAAACGCCGCTGAAAAACCAGCGGCGTTGTAATTTGTACCCCCTAAGAGAGTCGAACTCTTGTTGTCAGATTGAAAGTCTGGTGTCCTAACCGTTAGACGAAGGGGGCTTCGAACCAAACCATATGATATTAACACTCAAAAAAGAGTCGCGCAACTTACGGCGTGTTGAGGTTAAGTACGGCTTAATTGCTGTGTGTTTCTTTTTCTTAGCGAAATGTGAGCAATGGGAATTACTTGTCTCGCAGCGCTACGCTCTTATACCTTATTTGGACTTAGCGGTTGCGTAGTTAAGTTTAGTTTTTTAGTTACTTTCTTTCAAAAATAGTATTCATCAACAAGATTATTACTATCGTTCCGCTTTTATATTGCTCGACCAAGCAATTCCTATTGCTCACAGCAAACTAATCAAAATAAAAGAAATTACGCAAATAAGCTGCGGTGGGGTGCGTAGATTGAGATTTTCTGGTGCGACGCGTGCAGCAGCACGGATGTTAGCGTTCTTTGGACAGTAGGAAATCAACGTCTGCAGAGCACTGATTCAAAGATACGAGAACAGCGACGGCAGAGTGTTATTGAGCTAGGTAAGTGAAGTCGTGAATCGTGCGACCAGCTTCTAAGCCTTTGCGCTCAAAATTCGTAAGAACGCGACCGTCAAAGCGCTCAGACTCACTAAAATCTGCGTGCGGAAGAGCTGCAGCGGTGTCAGCTGTACCTTTTCCAACGTGTTCAATTGGAAGACTTACTTTTAATTCGCCAATGTTCGCGAAATCATTGCGAGAATCCATAACTTCGTGCACGTGCAAAGCGTAATCCTCAATATCTGTAGCAATGCGCCAAACGCCCTCTTTACGCAACGCCTGGTGGATTGTAGAGGCAAGCTCTGGCTGCACAATACGACGCTTATGGTGGCGCATTTTAGGCCATGGATCCGGGAAGAAAGTCCAAACTTCTTCTAAAACTCCACAGTCGCAAGCAGCGAAGAAATCAGGAGCGTTAATTTGCGCAATACGAAGATTAGTCAAACCTTGCTTTCCAGCAAGAAGCATTGTGTGAGCAACACCTGGATCATAAACTTCAAGCGCCAAAAAGTTAGTTTCCGGCAAACGTTCTGCTGCAGCAACAATGTTTTCGCCTTGTCCGGAACCAATTTCAACAATAAGCGGATTATTATTGCCCCACTTATCTTTAATCCAATCAGAGGTAATTCGCAAATTTTCGCGCAATCTAAATGAGCCAGGCGCTTCAGTAACGTCTAGTAAGTACTGACTTGCATAACGCTCCTGAGCGTGCTGTAAACGCGCATCTAAGCGCCCAGAACGACGCACAAACGACAATACAGTGCGTTGCTTGGCTTGCATAGTGTTTTCGTTTTCATTTTCAGTGCTCATGAGATTACTTTCGTTATTTGGGCTACACGCCTTTAGTTTAAATTCGCATGACTATAGTCATGCTCGTACGTATCGCTTTTATGCTACCAAAAAGTATAAAAAGCAGCGAAAGTTGTTAAACAAACGCTGCTTAATTAATTCTTTAGCAAATACAATTTTTAGGAGAACAAGTCACGCGCAGTATTGCCGTTCGGAGCGTCCTCTACTTTGATATTCACTTGTGCTGGGCTTAGCAAAAATACTCTAGGAGTTACGCGCTCAATAGATCCACGAACGCCAAACACAACTCCAGCAGAAAAATCAACAATACGATACGCAACTGATTCAGTTACACCAGTAAGGTTCAAAACCACTGGAACACCGTCTCGCAAAGCACGACCAACCATTTGCGCATCATCGTAAGACTTAGGATGAATTGTAGTAATACGACTCATACGACTAGCATTCGCACGAGCAGAACCACCACGCAAATCATTGCCACGTTGCGACACAGCAGGAGTTACCGAGCGATCATTATCGAATGACGTTTCTTGAACATCAGATTCAGCATAATCATCGTCTTCAGGCACATCTGCCATACCAACGTATGACATCACGTTCTTCATAAAGCCAGCCATGAAGCAACCCTCCTCTCGTTACGCTTAACGCAGAAAATCAGGAATATCTAGTTCGTCAGGTTCAGCAGGCTGCTGTACAGGAGCTGCAGAAGGAGAATATTGCTGATTCATTGCAGGCTCAAACATAGAAGGCATGGAAGCAGGTTGTTCTACTTGTGGAGCAGCTTGAGCTTCCTCTTTGAAAGATGACGTAGACTGTGCAGGAGCTACAGGCTTAACATCTGCTTGCATATCAACAAACTGACCAGCTTTAGCTGAGGACTCCTCCGCCTTAGGATGGGAATCAAATCCAGCAGCAATAACCGTAACTCGAACCTCATCGCCGTAAGAATCATCCAAAGAAAGACCCCAAATAATTTGAGCTTCTGGATGAATAGCTTTACGAACAAGTTCAGTTGCAGCAGAAGCTTCCTGAAGCTTCAAATCACTTGGACCTGCGATATTAATCAAAGCACCATGAGCACCCTCAATGCTTTCTTCCAGCAATGGGGAGCTAATAGCAATTTCAGCTGCCTGAGTTGCACGATCCTCGCCCTTTGCAGCACCAATACCGAACAATGCGGTACCTGCTCCGCGAAGAACAGCTGTAACATCAGAGAAATCAACATGAATGTAAGAATTCATGGTAATTAAATCAGTAATGCCTTGCACACCTGCGAGCAATGCAGTATCTGCAGTCTTAAATGCTTCAATAATTCCAATAGTACGATCAGAAATTTCCAAAAGACGATCGTTTGGAATAACAATCAACGCGTCAACTTCTTTGCGAAGATTCTCGATACCAAGTTTTGCAGATGCAGCACGTTGCGGTCCTTCAAAACCGAATGGACGTGTCACAACAGCAATAGTCAAAGCACCTTGCTGATGAGCTGCACGAGCCACAATAGGGCTTGCACCAGTACCCGTGCCGCCGCCTTCGCCGCAGGTAACAAACACCATGTCAGCACCCTTGAGTGCCTCTTCAATGTCTGATTGATGATCCTGCGCAGCCTTAGCACCCTTTTCAGGGTCAGCACCAGCACCCAAGCCTCGGCTCGAAGCATCAGATAATGAAATCTTTACATCAGCATCAGAACGCAGTAAATCTTTAGCGTCAGTATTAATGGCCACAAACTCTACATTCTGTAGGCCCTCGCTGATCATCCGATTGACGGCGTTACCGCCGGCACCACCGACGCCGACTACCTTGATGATGGTTTTGTCGTTGAAATTGTCAGTCTGGGCAATCTCGCTCACCGTTATCTCCTGTCACTCACGCACGTTTACACAATATTTTAGCGCAAAACGCTCGATACTGACGACGTTTTCACAATAAACTGAAAAAATGTCACTGCTTTGATAATACACCGTGCTATATGCAAATATGAGCACAAGGTGATTTTAATAGAATATTCTCGAAATAATCAGTGCGAAAAAATGACGAAAGCCCTAGAAAACACTAGTAACTTGCATCCATTGGATCGTCACCAAATAATGCCTCTCGCTCTTCGTGACTAGTTGTACGAGAATCTAACCATCCATACGGCAAATGAACTTTTTTAGCAAATCTAACTCGCCCACGCGGCGTGTCTAACACTTTTTCTGGCAAACGAAGAGAACCGTCAAGCATATCGAGATTACGTTGAACATCCTCAATCGACTCGCACTCCATAAACGCTTTACGAGTGCCACCGCCAACAGGAAAGCCCTTTAAATACCAAGCAATATGCTTACGCAGGTCGTGAACAGCCATACGCTCGTCACCATCATAAAACTCAACTAAAAGATTCAAGTGACGCAAAATAACAGAACCAACTTCTGCCAAAGTAGGATTCACACGATTCTCGCTACCTTCGCAAGCATTGCGAATATCAGCAAACAACCACGGGCGACCCTGGCATCCTCGACCGATAGCAACGCCAGCGCAACCAGTTTCCTTAAACATTGCGAGCGCATCTTCCGCACCCCAAATATCACCATTGCCAAAAACTGGAATATCTAGTGCCTCTACAAGCTCGCCAATACGCGTCCAGTCTGAATGACCGCCGTAATATTCTGCAGTTGTGCGAGCGTGCAAAGTTACAGCAGCGCATCCTTCTTCTTGCGCAACATGACCAGCTTGAATAAAGGTTTCATGATTCTCGTCAATTCCAACGCGGAATTTAGCTGTAACAGGGATTCCTGCTGGCTCACAAATAGAAACAACGCGTTGCAAAATTTCTTGCAACAAATCAGTTTTCCAAGGAAGAGCAGAACCGCCGCCGCGTCGCGTCACTTTTGGAACTGGGCAGCCGAAGTTTAAGTCAACGTGGTCAGCCATGTTTTCGTCGACAACAATTCGAGCTGCTTGCTCTACAATAGAAGGATTTACACCATAAAGTTGCAAAGATCGCACTTTTTCGCTAGGAGCAAAACGGCAAAGTCTAAGAGCTTTTGGATTTCGTGCAACTAGAGCTCGCGCTGTAATCATTTCTGCTACATAAAGCCCGTCCGGACCAAATTCGCGGCAGATTACGCGAAATGGCCAGTTAGTGATTCCTGCCATTGGAGACAGAACAACAGGAGTTGCAATATGAACTTTCCCTAAATCCACTGGTTTTATAGAAAAATTCATATTGCTTTAACTCCGTTCACTTTAATAATAATTTTGTTTATTAACTCTTAAGCACTACTTAAATGCGTATTAGTACAATCCGCCAGCAGTCGCGATTTTAACAGGCTCAGACTCGTCTTTGCCTGCTTCTTTAGCAATATCCGTAGCACCGTCAGCTGCACGAGTACCAACGATTTCAACAGGACCTTGCGGATACTTAACGCGCTTTTCGTTAATGCGGCTAGCAACGTAATCTGCAACCTTATCCAGAGAAACGCGCTCTTGTTGCATTGTGTCGCGCTCGCGAATTGTAACAGCATGGTCGTCTAAAGTATCGAAGTCGACTGTTACGCACAAAGGAGTACCAATTTCATCCTCGCGACGGTAGCGACGGCCAATAGCACCGGCTTCGTCGTAATCGATAACCCAATCATGCTGACGCAAATCTGCAGCCAAATCTTGAGCAACAGCTTGCAATTCTGGCTTCTTACTCAAAGGCAAAACTGCAGCTTTAACAGGAGCCAAACGAGGATCAAGTCGAAGAACAGTGCGCTTGTCAACTCCGCCCTTAGTGTTTGGAGCTTCGTCAACGTCGTAAGCATCAACCAAGAACGCCATAAGCGAGCGCGTAAGACCAGCCGCAGGCTCAATAACGTAAGGCACATACTTTTCGCCAGTAGCCTGGTTGAAGTAGCTCAAATCCTCGCCGGAATGCTTAGCGTGAGCAGACAAATCGTAGTCAGTACGGTTTGCAATACCCTCAAGCTCTCCCCAATCCGAACCTTGGAAGCCGAATTTGTATTCAATATCGACAGTGCGCTTGGAATAGTGGCTGAGCTTCTCCTTAGGATGCTCATACATGCGCAAGTTTTCTGGCTTAACACCCAAATCCACATACCAACGCACGCGAGTGTCAATCCAATACTGGTGCCAAGCTTCATCTGTTCCAGGCTCTACGAAGAACTCCATTTCCATCTGCTCAAACTCGCGAGTACGGAAGATGAAGTTTCCAGGCGTAATTTCGTTACGGAAAGACTTACCAATATTTGCAATACCGAAAGGTGGTTTTTGACGAGTAGAAGTCATGACGTTCTTAAAATCAACGAAAATGCCCTGAGCTGTTTCTGGACGCAAATAATGCAAGCTATTTTCGTCTTCAACCGGTCCCAAATGAGTGCGAAGCATCATGTTGAAGTCACGTGGCTCAGTCCAGTTTCCGCGAGTACCGCAATCTGGGCAAGCAATGTCTTTTAAGCCATTTTCTGGCATTTTGTCGCCATGCTTTTCAGCATAAGACTCTTCCAACTTATCTGCACGATGACGCTTATGGCAATTCAAGCACTCAATCAAAGGATCGTTAAACACGGAAACATGACCGGAAGCAACCCACACCTGTGAAGGCAGAATAACGGAAGTATCCACACCAACAACATCTCCACGCGTGGTAACCATGTAGCGCCACCATTCGCGCTTGATATTATCTTTTAACGCAACGCCAAGCGGGCCGTAATCCCACGCAGAACGCGTGCCACCGTAAATTTCGCCGGCTGGGAACACAAATCCTCGACGCTTAGCCAAGGACACGACTTCATCAAGCTTTGAAACAGCCACAATACACCTTTTCGTAAAACTAGAAAATTCGGGTGAAAACGTTGCTATTATAGAAAAACCCTGTGACGCTTGTAGAATTATCAAATATTGCAATTCGTTTAATGTGGCGCGAGTTTTGTGAGATTTCTTTATTTGCGATTTTCTTTTCGAGATTCTTTAGTATCGTCTATGAGTTTTGATTAATGTTTTCTATAGTCGGTCTGATGAGCCTCGAAAGTTTTCAGCATCGCAAGTCCCGTCCTTCGTCGCTTTAGCTGTTAAAGGTTTTACTGTCTGCTTTGTTCTTAAAGAATGTTGCTTCCTCAGTCCTCTTTTATTGCTCTGCCCGAAAACTTTTGAGTCTCTACAACATTAGTCACAACACAAAACTCATAGACTCGTTGAGTTTGTTACGAAAAGTGCGTGGTTTACTAAGTGCAACTAAAGTCGCGCAATTAAGCTGCGGTGTGGTGCGTGGTTTGTGTGCCTGGTGTAGTGTGTGCAGCAGCAATAACGCTAGTGTTCGCTAATCAACAGGAATCAGCTCCTGCAAAGCGCAACTGCAAAACTTCATAAACGTGCAAGCATCCAATAAGTGCGAAAAATCTCAAATCTCTACCACACGAATATCCACATGACTGAATAACGGAACAATCAAGAGGTAATATAAATTATAAGTTTGGTGACGCATTGTTTTGCGTTACATTTTGCTAAATTTGCGTAAGATTAAGATTTTAAAGGAATTGTTACTATGAGTGAAAATAATAACGAGAATACAAACGACCACGCAAACGCTCACAAAACTAACACGGTTGCGGCGCTCTGCATCTTTCCAAGCGGAGTCGGAGAAGAGCTGAGCGAGTACGTGGCGGATGCAGTGCAAGTAATTCGCGATTCTGGATTAAAAAACGAAACTAACGCAATGTTCACGAATATTGAGGGCGAATTTGATGACGTTATGCGCGTTGTGAAAGACGCTACGATGGCACTAGTCAGCAAAGGATACCGCACTGGGGTAATCCTAAAATTAGATATTCGCCCTGGTTTTAGCAATCAACTTGACGCAAAAGTCGATCTTGTAGACAAGATTCTCGACGAACGCAAAAACAACGAAGATTAGGCGTTTTTTACGCCACCAAATCTACGGTCACGATGCGCATAACGGTCAATCGATCTCCACAGCGCTTCGCGGCCGTAATCCGGGAATAGTTCCGGCACAAAATCAAGTTCCGCGTAGGATGCTTGCCACGGTAAAAAGTTGCTGGTGCGCTGCTCGCCGGAAGTGCGAATCACCAAATCGCAATCTGGAATATCCGGATTATACAAGTGCTCAGCAATCATTTTTTCACTTACGCGATCGCCCTTAATTTTGCCGTCTCGAATTTCTTTCGCAATTTGCGCGCAAGCATCCGCAATTTCTGCACGACCGCCGTAATTTATGCAAAAAACAACGTCAATAGTTTTATTATTTTTGGTGATTTCTTGCGCTTTTTCCAACTCGTCAATAACAGACTTCCACAAACGAGGGCGCCTTCCTGACCAACGAACGCGCACTCCCCACTCGTTCATTTGCGCAACTCGCCTATGGATAATTTCCCTAGAAAATCCCATTAAAAAGCGCACTTCTTGCGGAGAGCGCTTCCAATTTTCGGTAGAAAAAGTGTATAAGCTTAAGTAGCGAACTCCTGCTTCTATAGCTCCTGCAATAACGTCAAAAACTACCGGTTCTGCAGCTTTGTGACCTTCGGTTCGAATCATTCCGCGCTCTTTTGCCCAGCGTCCGTTTCCGTCCATAATCACACCGACATGACGAGGCACTTTGCCCTTAGGAAAATCTGGTATGCGAGAAGGGTCACTAAAAGGAGCCGCTGGAATATCAAGCGACTTATAATCCACGTTTTCAAAAGCCATACTTACGAATGTAACAACCCCATCGAACGAATAGGTCGCTCAAGATAATATTCAGCCCATTGCTGAACGCAGCGCATAGTAGAAGAATCAACCGACACTCCGTCAAGAACAGACCAGTTTCCTTGCGCAAGAGCGCATAATTGCAAACGCGTCGAATTAGCACAAACTATTGAATCTGGAGTGTGATCGCTTGCACACATCATTCCACCTGCGCAAGGCGAAAAATAGCATAAATCTTCGTTTTTGCCACATACAACACAAGCTTGTAGTCGCGGAGACCACCCAGCTAATGACAATGCTCGCAATATATACGACATGCCAATAGCATCAGGAGAATGCTTATGCTTAGACAATGAAAGTAAAGCCGCAGTAAGTAGACGATACTGCCCTAGCGTATCTTGATATTCACGCCTGTATTCATCTGTATATTCGTTAGAAACAAGCAAATCCACAACTTCAAGCATGACGTTTGCATACTCATAGGACGTATAATCTGCACAAATTTCGCCAGCATAAGCAGCAATAGAAACTGCCTGTGAGACTACATCCAAAGATTTACCTTGCGCAAGAAGCAAATCGACACGCATAAGCGGCTCAAGACGACCGCCAAAACGCGATTTAAGCCTACGAACTCCCTTTGCAACAGCACGAACTTTGCCATGCCGCTTAGTAAGAAGCACAACAATCCTATCCGCTTCACCTAAAGGAAAAGTACGAAGCACAACAGCTTCATCGCGATACAATGGCATAAATCAAACTATATCTTTTTAATAGTTAGATTAATTACGATCGTTATTTTCCGAATCGTCGTCGCTTTGAGAAGAGCTACCGAAATTAGTAGATTCATCAATATGGCCAATAATTGGGAATGACAAATCTGGAATATCTAAACTCAATGGCTTACTCGGCTGCAAATTAGAAACATGCAACTCCGGAATATTAAGCGAGGAATGCTGCGACGAATGCTGTGCAGAATCTTGGGGAGCAAATGATGGAATTGACTCAGAAGGAGCAGGAGCCGGTGCAGGCATAGGTGCAGGTGAATTATTGCGATTACGAGCTGCAGGAGTGAAAGAAGGAGGTAGCACAGAAGATTCAGAAGAGTTTCGCATTACTGTAGCACTTTGCAAAAGCTCGTCATTGCTATCAGCATCGTTAAGAACATTAGAAGGCTTACTTGCAGCAGCATGAGGTGTAAATATTGCGCGCTCAGACTTATTTAACGCTTCAAACGAATCATTAGAATCTTGATTAGCATAATCTACAGGAGCAAAAATGCTTTGTTTATCATGATTTGGCACGCTAGGTACTGAGCGAGGTGCAATCTTAGGCAATCTATCTGCAGTGTCTTCATCTTCCACAGCATCCTCAACAGGTTTGAATATTGAAGAAGCTGAAGAAGCAGCAGCTGCAGCAGAAGCAGCACTGAAATCAGATGCAGGCTTTATTGAAGGAGCAAATGATGGAACAGGCTCTTCATAATGGTTATAAGATTCCGTAGATTCTGAAGATTTAGCAGGCTCTTCAGCTTTAGTTACAGGAATAACAGAAGGTGGAATGGAAGGAGGAACAGAAGCAGGAGCAGAATAAGATTCAGATTCTTCTCGAGAGTATGAAGAACTACTATTATCCGCATCAACATACTGTTCTACACGCTCAAAAGATTCCAAGCTGCTAAGCAAACGCACACAAGCGTTTAAATAGTAGTCAACTTGGCGCTCATCATAACCGTGCTTACCGTTTTTTTGCGTAAAAATCACATTAGAAACATAAGCAGAATCAATATCTTGCAATGTTTCTTTGTCGGTTTCCCACTCAAGCTCATGACCAAGCATAAGAGCAATCTTATCTAACGCTTGATCGACCATAATATCCACTTGTTTACGCGCATAAGACGGGCGACGCGAAGAACCACTATCAAAACGATCGCGATAATCTCTTTGAGCATGTTGCAAAAGTTTACGATAAAGCGCTTCTACGCGAGCTTTCCATGCAACTCGTCCACATTGCGCCAATTCTTGCTCAGTGCACTTATCTACTACCGCACGTTCCAAACGCGACAACGCAGCATCAACTTGACCAATAACGTAACCATTACGCTCCAAGTCAAAAGAAACCTCTTGAATATCTTTCTGTGTGAGTCGAGCTTCATCACTTTCGTACAAAGTGTGAGCGCGCTCTAGAAAAGCATTCACCTGCGCAACGTTATATCCTAACTTACGCTTACCCACACGCTCCATTGCTGAAGCATTACGAGCGGTATCAGGTTTCTGAGCCATCGAATATCGACCTCCTGAGCACATGTTCTTATTCAGTATACTGTACGCGATTGTTACGACGCGCGCCACACGTTGCATTCGTACACACCATCATGTATGTTTTTAATTTGTTGCGAACGGGCGATTAGCTCAGCTGGCTAGAGCGCCACCTTTACACGGTGGATGTCGGGGGTTCGAGTCCCTCATCGCCCACTTTCTGCTTTTTATTTATTTCTTTTTATTTAGTTTTTTTATTTAGTTTTTTTATTTATTTCTTTTTTATTTATTTCTTTTTTATTTCACATTACAACTTGGCAATTTATCTGCCCCACGACCAGAACCAATAGCTTTTAACGCTTTGTAAGCATCATCCAATGTTTTTACACTTACAACGCGCAAACCTTGTGGCACATGCCCAATAACTTCATTGCAATTATCGTAAGGTGCTAAGAACCAAGTGGCTCCATCTCTTTTAGCTGCAATCATCTTTAGACGAATACCACCAATTGCACCAATTTTTTGCGATTTTTCAATAGTTCCAGTTCCAGCTATCGTATTACCACCAGTTTCTTGTTCAGGAGTAAGCTTGTCAAGAATTCCTAGAGTGTACATCATTCCGGCAGACGGTCCACCAATATCTTCAATATGTAAACGAACTTTTACATCTTCTTTTTTAATTCCAAGATGCTTAGACGCGTACTGCAACGCAACATTTTGAGCAAGGCTTTGCGAATCATCCATCTCGTTAGTTGATTCCTTCTCATACTCTTCAGCGCTCTGCCCTACTGGCACAATAGCTTCACGAGGTAACAAACTTTTATGAGGATCCATCCATGAAATCAATGAATAAAATGTTGAAACCTCATATCCAGGAACACCAGAAACATTTACAGTAATCAACAATAACTTACCAGTATCATGATTCTCTTTTACTCGAGAACCAGACATATCAATCACAGGAGTATTTGATAGGGATCCTAAAACATCCTGCGTTGGACCAGGCTCTTCTACAACGTATGCGCTTGGAAGTGACAACGCAAAAATCGCAACAATTACTGTAAAGAATCCTGCAAAATATCGCAAAGAATGAGAAGTAATGTACGAAACTAAAGCGTGAAGCAGCGAGCGCAAGAATCTAAAACACGCACGGAATACATTAGTACCTGTAGAAAAGCGAAACATGCTTGTATCATGACACAAGCCCTATATAGTTTTGCTTTAAAATATATTTGCGTGCAAGTTGTAGCGCATAAAACCATATTATCGAGTAGAATATTTGTATTAAAAAATATTTTTATTAAGAAGATGCGCTAAACTCGCATATAAAGACGTGTAAAATACGTATAAATACTTATAAAATACGTATAAATACATGCAGATACGAAACGTATAAAAATAAAAACTGTAAATTATGCAACACGTGGCACGAGAAGGATACGCTCATGAATGACGATGCAATTCACCAATGGCTCATTGAATGCTTTGGGCCAATACAAGGAGAAGAAGCATGGAAACAACTTGATCAGCTTCCTTTTGAGCTACGCGAACAACTCTTAAATCAGAATCCAGATAAGCTTCCTAAACCAGACGAAGTTCGCGGAATGATGCAAGCTTTCAGCGCAGGTGGTCTTAATAATCCGTACGAAATGGAAGCAACACTTGAAGAAGGGCCAATTAATCGCAAATTAGCGCAATCTATTGCTCTACAGCACGCTAATGGCGATCAAGGAAATGTAAATGCAGACGTAGCAGATGCCACACGAAGAGCTTTAAGCCAAGCGAACTTGTGGCTAGATATAACGTGCAATTTCAATCCTGCTCCTGGAACGCCAGAAGTATTGTCTAGAGCTGATTGGGTAGAAAAAACGCTGGAAGCGTGGGTTAAATTCGCTAATCCTGTTGCAAAATCAGTAAATGAAGCACTCACTTCTGTTATTGAAGAACGATTCCGCGATGTGGATGATGCTGAAGTAAAAGGATTATTTGCAGGAGTTGTGCCAATTCCGCTGCCTGAAGGAATGAATAATCCAGCGCAACTAATGAAACTGCTTGGAAACACTTCGTTTGCTATGCAACTAGGTCAAGCAGCTGGAGCACTTTCACACGAAGTGCACGGCAGTTTTGATCAAGGTCTTGCGCTTTTGCAAAATCCTGCAGGAGGATTAATTCCATATAATTGCATTGAGTATGCAAAAGTGTGGGAATTGGATATTACAGAAGTCATGAATTATTTGGCTTTGCGAGAAGCTGCACACGCAAGATTATTTGCATCCGTGCCATGGCTTATGCCACGATTTGAAGCGCTGATTATTAAGTACGCAAACGGAATAAGCATTGATTTAGAAGCTATGGAAGAACAGCTTCGCGACGTGGAAACAATGAATCCGGAAGCAATTTCGGGAGCTGTTAATTTGCAAAATATTGGCAGCAATGATTCTGAAGAGCAGCGTCAAGCTTTGCATAGTTTGGAAACTCTACTTGCGCTTGTTGAAGGTTGGGTTGATTGCGTTACATGGCAGTCTGGAATGGCTCATATTGTGCACATTGAGCAGTTGCGAGAGATGATGCGTCGCGAGCGAGCTGCAGGAGGACCTGCAGAAGTGACGTTTGAATCGTTACTTGGTTTGCATTTGCGCCCTCGTCGTATGCGCGAAGCATCGCAATTGTGGGAAAAGTTGACTCGCGAGCGCGGTATTGAAGAACGAGATAGCTTGTGGAGTCATCCAGATTTATTGCCAACTTTGCCGGAAGCTAGCGAAGTTACGAAAGACGCTAGTAATGAAGGTAACGCAGGTGACGCTGGTAACGGCGCTGGTAACGGCGCTGGTAACGCAGGTAACGAAGTTACGAAAGAAATCGATGCTGAGGATGCAACGGAAACTGCTGCAAAAAATGCAACAGAAACTCAGTCTAATCAATCTAGCGAAGCAACTGAAAAAACTAGCGAAAGTCACGAAAGTGCAGACAGTTACGAAAGTAACAAAAATACTGCTAACGCTATCGAAAATGCGCCTATCGAAAAATCGTTTGAAAAATTAACAGAAGACGATTTAGGCACAAATGATTGGGATGCTGAACTTAGCAAGCTTTTGGAAGAGGATGCGCGCCAAAAGAAGCAAAACAGCGAAACCGGCAACGAAACCGGTAATTCCGACGAAACTGGCAACGAAACTGGTAACGAAACCGGTAACGAAACCGGTAACGAAACCGGTAATTCCGAAGAAACTGGTGCTGACGGCGAATAAAACTCCTGTAAAACTCCTGATCCAACAACAATCCAGCTAAATAATCGACCTCAACGCACAAAACGGCATAAACTGTGCAGCCATGTAAAGGAAAGGTCGTCTACACAACTCAATCCGGCAGAAACTGTGCAGCCGCGTAAAGAAAAAGCCGGCTACGCAACTCAATCCGGCAGAAACTGTGCAGCCGCGTAAAGAAACGGTCGGCTACGCGCCAAAAAACGGCAGAAACTTTACACGAGCGTAAAATTTATGCCGCGAGATTAAGCAAGAAAGCGGCTAGGCACGCGATTCATGCCAGTTCCACTGTCTTTTCTAGAAGCGTAAGAAAGATGCAAAGTCTTTTCTGCGCGAGTTATTGCAACGTACATAAGTCTGCGCTCTTCTTCCAAAGCACTGTCATCAGCCGCAGAGCCAAAAGGAATAAGCCCTTCAGAACAGCCAATTACGTAGACATGCGCAAACTCTAAACCTTTAACAGCATGAATAGTTGAAACAGTAACAGTTGAAATATTAGAAGATGCAAAAACGTCAGAAATACCTTGAGCACCATAGCTTTGCGCATCCTCTAAAACATTTCGCTGCCACCCCACATCTTTTCTCACGCGATACGGAAGTTTTGCTGCTTTTAACGCTTTACAAACTACTTGCTGTTGAGCATTGGTTCTCGTTAGTATTGCGCACTCCCCAAGATGTGCAACGCCACTTTTTACAAGTTTTGCAATTTGCTCAACCACGCCCAAAGCTTCTTCAACATCGGTTGCAAAAACTTGCTGACTAACGCGAACGCCACCTTTTGTTGCCGCTTTAACTTTTACGTAATCCTTTTTATGCGCAGAAGCCGCAAGCACTCTATTAGCAAGACCTACGATGCGTTCTGTGGAGCGGTAGTCAGTATTCAAACTAATATCTGCACCAAGAGGAGCAAATTCTTGCGGAAATGAAAGCAAATAGTAACTATTCGCACCTGCAAACGAGTAGATTGTTTGCGCAGGATCGCCCACTACGCAAATATCGCGATTCTGCCCCATCCATAATCGCAATAATTCGTGCTGTAAAGGAGACACATCCTGATATTCATCAACTGTGATCCATCCGATTGATTGCTTAATACGGTTCGCAGCTTCCGGAAAATTTCGTAAAATATGGCAGCAAAGTAGAAGAATATCGTTAAAATCTATGCAATTATGCGCATTTTTTTCGGTTTCGTAAGCTTCATATATATCGACAAATTGCTGCGGCTCTAAACCTGCAGGAGGCAAACGGTGCGTAGAAGCGCACACACGCAAGTAATCGTCAGGCGCAATAAGCGAAACTTTCGCCCAATTAATTTCTGCCAAAATATCGCGAGTTTGCAACAAAGTCATGTCTGCAAAATCCGGATAACGCTTAAGCGCAGAAGCTATGATTTGCTGAGAATCATTCATAATTGACGGAAATTGTGCTGAACAGACGTCGTTCCACACGCTGCGAATTTGTTGCAAAGCCGCAGAATGAAATGTTGAAACGCATCCAACATTACTTACACCAAGAGCCTCAATACGCGATCTCATTTCCGCAGCTGCTTTTACAGAAAAAGTAACTGCCAAAACTCTTTCAGGATCCCACTTACCAGTAGCGCAAGCATACGCAATTCTGCGCGTAATAGTGCGCGTTTTACCAGCTCCTGCACAAGCTATAATGCGCACAGGCCCTTCTAGCGCGGTAGCAGCTTCGCGTTGCGAATCATCCAACCCGTCTAAAAGTGCTTCTGGAGAAGTCACTTGCGAAGTTTTAGAAGTCACTTGCGAAGTTTCTGGTGAAGAATTCATAATTCTATTGTTGCAGCAATAACAACGCTTACGCAACAAGAATAAAAATATGTGTATAACTTACAAAAAATTGGCAAAATTTCGGTGCTTTGTATTACTGTGGGAGTGTGACACAACTCAGTAGATTCAAGTTGGCAGCACTGGCATCTGCAGCCATGCCCGAAGTACAGTTTGCAGGAACACGCCAAAGTGAGCAAGTTAATGCCACTGATACCGCGGCTGGAATTTCTCACGCCGTTGTGCAAGATATTTCCGGTAAGCTTTACGACGTTTTTATCAGTGCAGATAGTAAAGGTCGCAAGCGTTTGCGTGACCGAGCTCGTGCAGCATGGACTCTTGAGCACAGTAAAGATTTGGCAGCTTTAGGATTCGCCTACGACACTATGCTCACGTTTATGCCAGGAAAACGCGAAGATGCCAATAATAACGCTGGAAATGTTGCAAATAATGCAACCGCTGGAAATTCTACAGTTGCTGGCACTCAGCAATATGCGCAACAGCAATCTACGCAACAGCAATCTACACGAATGTCAAGCATTATTGCCAACGACAACGATGAAGACACTGTGCTTGTTTGCGAGCATCTTGAAGGTAGCGCTCGCGACTTGCGTCTTCTCACTACCGACGATTGCGCAAATGTTGGAACTGCAATCGGCGCTATTCATCGCTTGCGTCCTACTTTTGTGACGCGCGGAAAATACCCTGCTTTTACTACTGGTCAGATTCGAGCACAGTTAACCGGTTGGATTAAAAGACTTCGTCAAGCCGGTCATATTCCAACCGAAATTACTGACAGTTGGTCGAGAGTGTTGGAAACTGAAGGATTGTGGTCATTTGAAACTTGCCCAGTACACGGCGGTTTTATGGATGGCGACATTTTGTTTGCCGGCTCAACGATTACTGCTGTAACAAATTGGCAAAGAATGCAAATTAACGATCCTGCGCGCGATTTGGCTTGGATTTTTGCAAAACTTAACGAGCAGCGCCGAAACGCAGTGCTTTCTGCATACGGTAGAATTATGGGTTCTCGTTTAGATAGTTTGATTATGCTTCGCGCAAACTTGTGGTTGCAAATGGAACAAGTTGGCGATTTTGTTCAAGCTTTGCAACGTGCAGATAACACCAGTATTATGCGTTTTAAGGCTCAAGTTGAGCGTTTAGCGCACGAGCTTAGTCGCATTAGCAATGCACAAGCTGCTAAAACTGGTCGCGCTGCAGGAAATCCTGCCTCGACTATTACAGTCGGAACGCTTCTTGAAAATGACAATACGCAAAGTCGCCAAATTTCTAAGAATAATTCTGCTGAAAATCAACTAAACGTTGGAAATAGCGACGAAACTAACGAGCGAGACATTACTTCAGAAGGAAATACTGAATTAAATAACGTTCAAGACGAAACTTACGATAGCAACAAAACTATAAGCGACGATACTCATGAGCGCAAAGTTCAGTATGCTGGAACACACGCAGCTAACGCTGAGGAAGCTGAAAAAGCAGCACAACTCGCTGACGACACAGCAACTCAAGTAATTACTCATGTAGAAACTCAAACAGCACACGAAACCGCGGAAACTATTGTGCAAACTGCAATGAGTAAATCTGCTGATAGCGATGCTAATGATGAGCCTGAAAACGTCAATAACGCTGGTGGCGCTGAGGTTGCTGATAGTAAGGATGAAGCTATAGCTGAAAGCGACAGTAAGGTTGATAGCGCAAACGAGACTTCTTCGGACTCAAATACTTCTTCGGACTCAAAACTTTCTGAAGATGCACAAAAAAATACGCGAGAAGATGACGATAAACCAGAGACCGTAATCATCCCTCTGCTAGAGCGTGAAGAACGAGCGATGCGCGACGCACAAGCAGACTTAGACTAAAATAAATACACGAAAATGCTAAATATTAAATGAAGTAAATACTGAAGTAAACGCTGAAGTAGATACTAAGTACTAATTAAAACGATAAATAGCATAAAAAATAAAGCAAAAGGAGCATGCATGCGAGTTGTTTTAGGAGTAAAAAACGTTTCTGATTCCATCGATTTTGAAACCAACCAAAGTGCAGAAGAAGTGCGCAAAGTGATTGACGATTCCAAGGATATGCTTGAGTTTACGGACGTAAATGGGCGCACTATTATGGTCTCAGCTTCGTCGCTGTCTTACGCGCTAATCGGCGATACGCCAAAGCATTCAGTAGGCTTCGGCGCGCTCAACTAAAATAACGAAATTCCGCGAAAAACGGCAGAAACTTTACACGTGTGTAAAGAAAAAGCCGGCTACGTGCGAAAAAACGGCAAAAACTTTACAGCAACATAAATAAATAAATAGTTTTAGAGCTTATAGCCGCGCAAGAGTATTTCCGATACTACTTCGCGGCTTGTTGTTTCTTCGCCCAAGCGATTTGGCTTACCATAGCCATGCCAATCCGAGCCGCCCGTCACAAGCAAATCGCACTTACTCGCTAAAGAAAGCAGTCTTTCACGTTGTGCTTTAGAATTTCCGCGATGATACACTTCTAAACCGTCAAGACCAGCTTTAGCAAACGATATAATCTGATCGTCCGAAAGAAGCACGCGGTTACGCGTAGGATCAGCAGGATGCGCAATAACAACAACTCCTCCAGCATCTTTAACAGCCTCAATAACTTCACGAACATTCGGAGAAGGAGTTGGTATATAGTACGGGCTGCACGGAGAAATAGGCCCAGCAAAAGCTTCAGAACGCGTTTTATACACGCCAGCTTTTACTAAAGCATCAGCGATATGCGGCCGCCCGATTGTAGTTAAGTCACCGAGCTTCGCTTGAGCCAAAACGTCATCCCAAGTAATTGGAAAATCGCACGATATACGTTCAACCATACGCTTTGTGCGATCAAAACGACGCTTCCTAGTAAGCTCAAACATGCTCACAATCATGCTATTTTGCGGATTGTACTGGTATGCGAGCATGTGCACAAACACGCTTGAGTCTTGCGCAGTAATCTCCGAACCAAATAATACTGGCATATTCGAAGCCTTAGCAGCCTCTTGAAAATCATGCCATCCTGCAGTTGTGTCGTGATCAGTAATAGCAACACCTTGCAAACCAACGATTTTAGCTTGCGTAATTAAATCTTCTGGAGTTGCAGTGCCGTCTGAATAAACAGTATGACAGTGCAAATCCCAGCGTTCGCGCGCAAAATTCATCATGCTGGAGTTGCTATCGCTAGCATGATTTGATGCGTCGCGCTGGTTGTTGCTTATTGCGGTCATATAATCATCGTAAACTGTGCCATGTAACGAGAAATGAATATACACACATAATTATTTGCTATTATTTGTTATTATTAGCATTGTTCGCAATTAGTAAATTTTAGGAGCAGCAATGGAGCAAACTGACGCCGCTAAAGAAAACTATGAAACAACACTTAGCGGATGGAGGCACTCTGCAGTATGGACGTATGGCGTTATGCTATTTTTCTCTGCGGTAGCGCTCGTAACTTCGCTTATACTTTCTGCTGAAACTCTTGCTTTAGCGCGCAAACCTAATAAGCTGCTCAGTTGCGACTTCAACACCGTAGTATCCTGCTCTAGAGTTGCGCAAACTTGGCAGGCAGAAATTGTGAAATTTGGCGAATTAAGTTTCCCAAACGCATTCTTTGGAATTGCTGCAGAAAGCGTATTCGTAACGCTCGCAGTTATTGGAATGATTCGCGTACGCGTGCCGCGATGGTTCGCAATTTGCACTTGGCTTGGCGGATTATGCGCGCTCGCCTATGCTTACTGGCTGTTTTCGCAATCTATGTTCGTAATTCACGCGTTATGCCCGTGGTGCATTGTGCTTATGTTCTCCACAACAATGCAATTTATATCGTTGACTCACGCAAGCGTAAGTTCGCAAAAGTTACTTGTTAAGCGTTTTAGCTTGGTTGAAAGCTACTACCGCTTGCGATACGACTTGCTAATAGACGTGCTTTGGGTTGCGGCATTGCTTACTTTGATTTTGTGCCAATATTCTAAAGTTATTTTTGGCTAAGTAAGAGCGATTTTTAACGCGAAATTTTTAACGAAAGATCTTAACGCAAGATTTTTCAGCACAAATTTTTCAGCACAAGCTCTTCGCAAGTTCTTGCATACGCAAGCTTGTATCCGAATTAGTAAGAGTTATGCTGCCTTCTTGAGAATCGCTTGCAAGCTCATTATTAAGTTCCAATATTTTGCGCAAATGATTAATAGTTCCTTCGTTGCCGTCAACAATATTCGTGCGCTCAGGCAAAAACTCGCGGAAATAATCCCTATAAAACACAAAATGAGTGCAACCAAGCACAACCGAATCAATACTGTCTAAATCATACTCGTCGAAATACTTGTGAAGAGCAGCAAAAACTACATCACGATTATTAAGCTCCCCACGCTCAACAATACGCACTAAATCAGGGCAAGGCTGCGAAAAAATCGTGTTATTTTGCGAAAAACGTTGCAGCAAATCCGCAAACTTGCGCTCGCGAAGAGTAAGAGGAGTTGCAGCTACGATTACGCGCTGAGGCTCACCTTTGCCTAAATCACAAGCTAATTTAAGCGCCGGCTCCATACCTATGATAGGTATATTGTAATGCGCGCGCAAATCGTTCACAGCTGCGGAAGTGGCGGTATTACAGGCAATTACGACAGCTTTTACATTTAGGCGAATAAAATGCTCGACAATTGCAAAGCTTAGCTTTTTAACTTCTTCAGGAGTTTTAATGCCGTATGGCGCGTTTGCAGAGTCGCCGAAATAAACAATTCGCTCATGCGGCAGAGCAGCATGCAACTGACAAGCTACGGAAATGCCTCCAAGCCCCGAATCAAACACACCAATTGCTGCCGACGATGCCATAAGCTACCTCCTAAAAACGCTTACTATCGTAATGGCGAGCCTCAACATACTAGGAAAACATACTACGAAATATATTGAACGCTGCCATTTCTAATTATGGCAACTTCGCTAGCAACTTCCTGCACAACGCCAACATCATGAGTAATAAACAAGCATGCGTAACGGTATTTTTGTTGCAAATCATGTAATAAGTTAAGTACACGACGTTGCACTGTTACGTCAAGCGCAGAAGTTGGCTCATCCGCAATAAGCAGAGAAGGCTGCAAAATCAACGCTCGCGCAATACCTACGCGCTGTCTTTGGCCTCCGGAAAGCTCGTGAGGAAAACGGTTTGCGAATTCGACTGGCACTTGTACTTGATTAAGCATTTCTTCAACGCGCTCTAAACGCTCATTGGCATCAAGATTCGTGTGTAAAAGTAATGGTTCTGCAATACTCCAACCAATGGTTTTACGCGGATTTAGTGCGGAACCTGAATCTTGAAAAACGTATCCAATTCGCGATAATGCTTGGCGGCGAGCTTTACTGTTTAATCTGTTTAAGTTTTCTCCATTAAGTAGCACTAATCCAGAATTTGGTTTGATTTGCCCAGAAATAAGCTTTGCAATAGTGGTTTTTCCAGCCCCAGACTCCCCAACTAAAGCTAGTGTAGAGCCAGAGTTAATGCGCAAGTTTGCGTCACTGAGAGCGAGCTTATTTGAATCTTTGCTAAAACGAGCATGCGAATACTTCACACTTACGCCTTGAACTTCAACTACTGGAGATTCAGATTCTGGAGATTCAGAAATATTCTTAGAAATATTTTCAGCAATATTATTAGAAATATTCTTAGCAATCGCTTTCGCTACTTCTTCTATACTTTCATAAGAATCACCACTTGAAGCATATTGCATATCAAATTTCGGAACAGAATCCAGCAAAGTTCGCGTATATTCGTGCTTAGGATTCGCAAAAATATGCTGAACTTCGCCAGATTCCACAATATTCCCGCCTTGCATTACATACATTTCATCCGCGAGCGCGCGCACAACACTCATATCATGCGTAATAATTAACACAGCAAGATGTAATTTCTCCGACAAATTACGTATAAGACGTAAAATATCTCGTTGCGTTGTGATGTCGAGCGCTGTTGTAGGCTCGTCTGCAATCAAAACTTGTGGACGATTTATTAAAGCCATCGCAATCATCGCACGCTGAAGTTGGCCGCCAGAAAGCTCATGCGGATAAGAACGATACACGCGCTCAGCATCACTCAACTCAACCTCGAGAAGCTGCGAAATCACACGCTTCTTACGCTCTCTTTGGCTAAGTTTTCCTGCTTTTTCAGGATGATATATTAGCGCTTCTTCTATTTGCTTGCCAATTGTTTTCACAGGATTAAACGCACTGGACGGCTCCTGAAAAATCATGCCAATCATGCCACCGCGAACATGCTCATATGGGGCATCTTCGCTAAGCAAATTTATAAAAGATTCGTTAGTATCCGAAGCGTTAAAAAGCGCCGCATTCCCTTCAACACGCGCATTATTCTCAAGCAATCCTATAAGCGCAAGCGCAGTAAGTGACTTTCCAGAACCGGACTCGCCCACTAACGCAGAAACCATTCCGGCGCGCAATTGCATAGAAACATTGCGCGTAATTTGCCTACCATCAATCGAAACCGACAAATCTTCAACGCTTATAACAATTTTTTTACGCGCATCTGAAGCTTGCGCATCCGAAGCTTGTACATCAGAAGATTGAGCATCTGAAACAGCATTATCCAAAGCTTGAGCATATGAAGCTTGCGCATCCAAATTCGTCATCTTCAATCACCTATTCAAAGACACAGCTGCATAATTAGGGTAAGCAGGAAAACTTCCGATGTAGAAATTCTCAACACTGCTTCCATGAATAAATGTGTTATGCGAGTAAATAAGCGGAACAACAGGAGAATCTTCCATAATAGCGCGATCCGCCTTTTGCCACAGCTTATGCGCCGAATTCTCGTCAACAGTTTGCACAGCTTCGCGAATTAAAGAATCTACTTTAGGATTCGAATAACGAGAAATATTCCAGTTACCGCCGCCAATTTGCGAAGAATCAAAAAGCGGTCCCAAATTGGCAAAAGCAGAAGGAAAATCAGGCTGCCACGAAGCCAAAGCCAAATCGTAATCTCCGGAATTTGACGTAATTGCGTCCGTAAAGTTTACTGCGTCAACAGTTTTAATCGTCACTTTAATACCAGCTCGCTTTAAGCTTGATTGCACAGAAGACGCCACTTGCGTTTGATCCGGACGCGCAATAAGGCTCAACTTAATATCAGTTTTACCTGATTTTTTCAACAGTTGTTTAGCTTTCTCAACGTTCCCGCGAGGATCTTCAGAATACAAATTAAACTGCTTTCGGCCAGAAATACCAGGCGTAATAAGCGTAGTAGCAAAACCTCCAGCAATTTCGCCGCCCTTCGCAGTGCGATACGACTGCTTATCAACAGCATACTGAATCGCTTTTCGAATATTGATATCCGTTATTCTGCGCGTATTAATAGCCAAATATTCAAGAGCACCATCACTACTAGTAGTTAGCAACTTGCGAGATTGAGGATGCGCTTGAGCTTGCGCAAGCTGAGCAGGCGGCACAAAATCAGCCAAAAATGCGGTTTTTGTATCCGTATTTCCTTGAATCATAGACTGAGCTGAAACAGTAGTATCCGAACCAAGTTTCCACACGATTTCATCTGTAGCAGCTGTGCGAGTGCTGTCAAGCTTGGGATCCCAATACTTATTGCGTTGCATTACAACTTGCTTTCCAACTTCGTTTTGCACAATCCTGTATGGCCCTGAAGATTTCGGCTTTTTACTATATGTCTGAGCATCGCCTGAACTAGTTGGAACCGGCACAAATGCAGCCAAAGATGTCACCCACGGCCAATCTGCAAAAGGTGCTTTCAAATGGAAAATAATCGTTTGATTATCTGGAGTTTCAATCGAATCAAGCGACTTTCCGTCGAATGGTCCTCTATAGTTTTCAGCTCCAACAAGAAGAGTTTTGTGATATCCAAAACCACCGCTTAACGAATCTGCAAACGAGCGCTCAATGCCAAATTTAATATCGTGCGAAGTGATTTCGGTTCCATCTTCATACTTAACACCCTTTTTAAGAGTGTATTTCCAAGTTTTTCCACCGTCACTTGTTGTGCCAGTATCCGTTGCCAAATCTGGAACTACGCGCGTTTGCTTGCTTAAATCCGGATTTACTTTCCACGTAGTAAGCGCGCGGAAGATGAAATTATTTGACGTAATTGGCAAACCCTGACTGCGAGCTGGATCGAAATTCATATTCGTATTTGACGTAAATATTGTAAGAGTTCCGCCTTTTTTAGGATTAGAATTTAGCACGGAAGCGTTCGTAATACTGGTTTTCCCCGAGTTGTAATTTGTGCAAGCTGAAAGTGACAGTAGCGAAATTGTAAGTAGTGAAAAAGCTGCTGTTGAAGCAAGGATTTTCTTTGAAATCGTATTTTTGAAAATGAACATAATAATCCCCTTATTTCTTTAATATTTCTATTTAAAATTTAATTCTTTAAAACTCGCGCATACGCTATTTAACGTTTTTTAACTTGAGAAAAAGTGAGCGAGCTGACACAATCAGCATCAAGCAAACGCAAGCGCTTAGGACTCGCCCACTAACAATTGCACTCGAAAAGCACTAACAGACTGCAGCACGAGGATCGACGAAGCGATAACAGATGTCAACAATAAGATTCGCAACAATCACAAGCGCAGCCGCAAAAAGCGTCACACCAACCAGCACTTGCAAATCAAGATTTTTAACAGAATCAAGAAGTAGCGAACCCAACCCTTGCATAGAGAAAACTCTCTCAGTAATCACAGCACCGCCAAGCAAACCGCCTAAATCCAAGCCAAACATTGTTAGCACAGGAAGCATTACGTTAGGCAGAGCGTGACGAGTTATAACTTTCGTTCGCGGCATACCCTTAGCCAAGGCAGTGCGCATATAATCCTGTTGCAACTCGTCAAGCATATGAGCACGAGTAAGTCGCGTATAATAAGCGGCGTTAAGAAGCGCCAAAACAATCCACGGAAGTAGCAAATGCTGCAGCCAACCTAAAGGATTATCCGAAAAATTCACATAACCGCCTGTAGGGAAAATCGGCAAATACACTGCAAAAGCAAGTATCGCGAGCATACCAATCAGGTAAGCAGGAGACGAAATCCCAATTGACGAAAGCGCTCTAAATGCACGATCAAAAAGCGATCCTTCTTTAGAAGCAGAAATCACTCCGGTTACTACACCAATAATTACCCAAAGTAATGCAGCGCCAATCGCCAAAGAAGCAGTCACAGCGAAACGACTCATAATAAGATCTGTGACTGGTTCGTTAAGCGTGAATGACCAGCCTAAGCATGGAGACGAGCAGATAATTGCAGCACCGGCGGCACTAGCGGCAGAACCGGCGGCGGCACCAGCAGCATCAGCTGCTGAAATTCCTGAGAATGCAGAATTAGTTCCAAATTCTCGTCCAAAAAATATTCCACGAATATAGTTTCCAAGCTGCTCATACCAAGGCGCGTCCGTGCCCATAAATGCGGAAACTCGAGCCAAACGCTCAGGAGTGCACGGCTTTCCGCAAGCGAGTTGCGCAGGATTCGCTGGAAGCATAAAGAAAATAAGGAATAATACAACTGCAATCAGTGTTAAAACAAGTACCGAGCTTGCTGAACGCTTGCCAATAAAAACAAGAAAATCGAAAATCTTGCCGATTATTCGCGAATTGGCAGCAGATTGATTACTGCTCATTTTCTGCGTATTGATTATATTTTGTTGCGCGCTTTGCGCATTCTGCATATTTTGAGTATTTTGAGTATTTTGCTTGTTACTCATTCCGTCACCGCCTTTTTGGAAGCTCGCGGCTGAAGAGCACTGGCCAAACCGTCACCAACAAGATTAAAACCGAAAGTTAGCAAGAACAGTGCAATTCCAGGGAAAAGTAAATACCATGGGTCAACTAAAACCCATTGCACAGCTTCTGCAATAGCGCGACCCCACGAAGGAGAAGGCGGATTCATACCAACGCCAAGGAAAGACAACGCAGCTTCAGCTCCAATTCGTCCAGGAATAAGGAACGTTATATTTACGAGCAACAACGGCATCATATTTGGCATTATTTGTTCACGAAGAACATGCCACATACCAGCTCCCATTACGCGAGATGCAACTGCAAAATTGCGGGATTTAAGCGTAAGAGTTTGAGCACGAACTAAACGAGCAATACTTGGCCAACCAAAAAATCCTAAAACAAGTATTAGCAAAAGTGGACGCGGAAAATCTTGTGGCACAACAGCAGATAAAGCAATCGCAAAAATCAAGAACGGGAATCCGAAGAACACGTCCATTGTGCGCGAAAGCAAAGCATCAGCAAAACCACTGAAATACCCTGCAATCATGCCGATTATGATGCCAAGAAATAGCGATATTATGGTAGAAGCGATACCAATTCCAAGAGATACGCGAGCGCCATGAGCCACAATTGCAAAAATATCAAGACCACGAAGTGGCGTAACACCAAACCAATGCTGGAAACTAATTCCACCAAAGCCTTTTGGAACAGAATTAAAATCTAAATATTCTGGATGCTCATCATAAGGATTATTGCCAGTGATTGCAGTAAAAGCATCGGCGAAAATTGCCAAAATCACGAATATTGCAATAATTATACTTCCTGCAATAATGCCAGAATTATTTCCAGTAGGAACGGTGACGCTAGATGAATCACGCTTATAGCGTGAACGAAATACACCGACCCTTCTCATCTTTACTCATTTCGTCACCTGCACTTTCTTTTTGAATATCATGCAATATAAATTAACGCAAAATACAAATCGAGTAAAAATTTGTATTGTTGTCTTATCGACACTATAGGAACCCATAGAACTTTAGGAAGTAGAGTGTCGCATTGAGCTTGCTTCTATAAATAGCCTTTAACCACAATGCGTAAAAAATCTAGGAAAGCCGACTTAAAGCATTTACGATACTTAATACAAAACAACAATCATTAAAAATAGTTTCAATTGATGCTATTTTACGTTAAAATAGACGATAGAAGGTGAGTATGAATTTTGAGTACGATCCTGCAAAGAGCTTAAAAAATTTAGCTAAACATGGTATCAGTTTCAAAAAAGCTCAAATACTTTGGAATAATGAAATAACTGAAATCAAATCCAAAAATTCAGGCAATGATGACTCTCGCTACTTAGTTTTTGGAAAGATAGACAGCAAACATTGGACTGCAGTAATAACAAAAAGAAATAATCGAATTCGTATTATTTCTGTAAGAAGATCACGAAAGAAGGAGGAACAATATTATGAAAAACACCACAAAAAGTAAAGAAATAAGCGGAAAAGAAATTGATAGAAAATTCGATAACGGTGAAGACGTACTTGAATACTTTGATTTGGAGCATCCAATTATAGAGAACCACTCGAACGAACAAAAGCACGTCACTTTTATTATGCCTGAATGGATATTGAGAATAATGAAATTCTTTAGAGTAGCTACAACACGGTAGTCAAATAAAACTAGAGATAAAACAAAAACGTGCCGACGTATTGAATTGTACGCCGGCACGTTTTTGTTTAGTTAATTAGCTGTTAGTTGTGTTTTACGCACGCTTAAGAGTTACGCTAAGCTCAGTTGCGTTAGAATCAGCCTCAACAACCTCGAAGCTCGTAGCCAAAGTCTCCTCCGCAATCAAATCGCGGAACTGCTCAACTTTAGCAACGTCCGAAGCTGGCACGCTCAAAGTCAAAGCGATTCGGTCACTAATATCCAAACCGTTCTCCTTACGCGCATCTTGAACAGCGCGAATAGCATCGCGAGCGTAACCTTCAGCAAGCAAATCGCTAGTCAAAGCAGTGTCAAGCATAACGAAACCGCCAGTTGGCATTGCAGCAGAAGCCGTATTCGCAGCCGCTTGAGCATCCGAAGATTCAACGCGATTTACAAGTTCATATTCGCCTTCAACAAGCGCAACTTCGCCGTTTGGAGTCTGAACAACAGGAGCGCCAGATTCGTCAACTCGCCAATCGCCACTCTTAGAAGACTTAATAGCAAACTGCACTTGCTTACCCAGACGAGGACCAGCAGCGCGCGCGTTCACCTTAAGCTCGTGAACAATCTTCAAACCGTGGTTACTTGCGTCTTCCAAAGTGCAGAATGTTACATTCTTCACGTTAAGCTCGCGCTCGAGCACCTGCTCGTAAGGCTCTACAGCAGCAGTATTTTCTGCAACAACCGTCAAGTTTGCCAACGGCTGGCGCACGCGCAACTGCTCCGCCTTACGAAGCGAAAGCGCAGAAGAAACAACCTCGCGAACCTTATCCATAGCAGCAACCAAAGCGTCGTCATGCGCAAGAACAGCACCAAGCTCGGTTACTTCGCCAGCTTTAGGGTTCTTCTCGCCATCCGAAAGCATTTCAGGCTCCACCAAATAAGGCCAATCAGCCAAATGCACGGATTCGCCACCGGTAAGACCGCGCCAAACAGCCTCAGCTTCCATAGGAGCAAGAGAAGCAATAGTGCGCATGAACACTTCCAACACAGTGTAAAGCGTGTTGAAAGCAGTCTCATCTTCATTCCAGAAGCGGTCACGGCTGCCGCGAATATACCAATTCGTAAGCACGTCAATAAAATCGCCAACTGCTGCGCAAGCATCGCTAATCGCAAACTCGTTCAAGCACTTTTCTACGCGCTCAACAAGCAAACGCGTGCGAGCAAGCAAATAACGATCCATGTTGCAAAGTCCTGCAACCTCATCCGCGCGAAGGCGACGAGCATCGTAACCCTTACCACCGTTTGCAGCGTTCGCATACAGCGTGAAGAAGTAGTACGAGCTCCAAACTGGAAGCATAACTTGACGAACAGTATCCCTAATTCCGTCTGCAGTAACAATCAAATTGCCACCGCGCAAAATTGGCGAAGACATGAGGAACCAGCGCATTGCGTCAGAACCGTACTCGTTGAAAACGCCATTCACATCTGGGTAATTGCGCAAATGCTTACTCATCTTCTGGCCGTCGGAACCAAGCACAATGCCGTGGCAAATCACGTTCTTAAAGGCTGGGCGGTCGAAAAGCGCCGTAGCCATAATGTGAAGCGTGTAGAACCAGCCGCGAGTCTGACCAATATATTCAACGATGTAATCGCATGGGAAGTGCTCTTCGAAGAATTCCTTATTTTCAAACGGATAATGGAACTGCGCGAAAGGCATGGAACCGGACTCAAACCAGCAGTCGAGAACATCCGTAATACGGTGCATTTGCGACTTTCCAGTAGGATCGTCTGGATTTGGACGAGTAAGACGATCGATATACGGGCGGTGCATATTCACATTGCCGTCGTCATCGCGCGGATAGTCGCCAAAATCAGCCTTAAGCTCTTCCAACGAACCGTACACGTCTACGCGAGGATACTTTGGATCGTCACTCACCCACACTGGAATTGGCGAACCCCAGAAGCGGTTACGGCTAATCGACCAGTCGCGCGCGTTAGAAAGCCACTTACCAAACTGACCGTCCTTAACGTTTCCAGGAATCCAATTAATCTCCTGATTAAGCTCAAGCAAGCGCTTCTTAATCTTCGTAACAGACACAAACCAGCTAGAAACAGGCTTGTAAATAAGCGGAGTTGCGCAACGCCAGCAGTGAGGATAGCTGTGCACGTAGCTTTTTTCTTGGAATAGCAACGCGCGCTGATCTTCCGGCATTTGAGCAAGCGGACCGTCTCCTGCACGCAAGTTGCGCAAAATTGGCAAGTTCGCGTCAAAAACGTACAAGCCTTCGTAATCTGGGCAGTCGCTTGTAAACTTGCAGCCTGCGTCGAGCACGTCAACGCTACGAATTTCGTGCGCGTTAAGCGTGTTCATATCGTCCTCGCCGTAAGGAGCCTGGTGAACGAGACCAGTACCTTCAGCAGTGTCAACATAATCTGCAGTGAAAATAGTAAAAGCGTTAGGACCAGGAGTGCCGCCCTCTGCGAGCGCAGATTCGCTTGCAAAGTATGGGAATACTGGGTAGTAGCGCCAACCTGCCATCTCAGCGCCCTTAAGTTCGCGCACAACTTCGTAGTTTTCGCCAAGTTCCTTAGTGTAGGAGCCGAGCAAAGGCTTACCGATATAGAACTTTTTGCCAGCAAACTTGCCTTCAGTTGGGCGAACTTCCACGTAGTCGATGTCTGCTCCAACTACGATTGCGAAGTTGGTTGGCACAGTCCAAGGAGTAGTGGTCCAGAATACTGCGTAAGCGTCGGCTTCGTCGCGAAGCTTAACGGCGACGGAAACGGTTGTATCCTGGCGATTCTGGTACACGTCCGCATCCATGCGAAGCTCGTGCGCGCTGAGTGGAGTTTGGTCCTTCGGGCAGTACGGAAGCACGCGGTAGCCCTTGTAAGCCAAGCCCTTATCGTAAAGCTGCTTAAATGCCCACATTACGGATTCCATGTATGGAATGTTCAGCGTTTTGTAGCCGCGCTCGAAATCAACCCAGCGAGCCTGACGATGCACGTAGTTTTGCCACTCTTTCGTGTACTTCAAAACGCTGGCACGGCAAGCATCGTTGAACTTTGCGATACCCATTTTTTCGATTTGCTCAACCGACTCGATGCCGAGCTCCTTCTGCGCTTCCAACTCTGCAGGAAGACCGTGAGTATCCCAACCAAAAACGCGGTTTACTTTGCGGCCGCGCATAGTCTGATAGCGCGGAACGACGTCTTTTGCGTAGCCTGTGAGCAGGTGGCCGTAGTGAGGAAGACCGTTTGCGAATGGAGGGCCGTCGAAGAACACGAACTCGTTTTGGCTACCCTTGCCGGACGGGCGGTATTCGATTGACTTGCGGAAAGTGTTGTTTGCATCCCAGTATTGGAGAACTGATTCTTCAAGCTTTGGGAAGGAAGGATTTGGTGCAACTTGCGCGCCGGCGGTTTCTTGCGTTGATGTTGAAACACTTACCTTTGGGTATACGTGATTTGCGGACGTATTTTCGGACGTATTTTCGGACGCGTTTGCTGCTGGATTAGTGGATTCGCTCACTGTGCTCTCCTCGCTCAACAGGGTGAATATTTCCCTGCGAGGACGACAGTTACTGCCGCGGTACCACCTCGCTTGCTATAAGATGATTACGTAACGTGTAGCGCAATGCGTAACGCAAGTGCGCAAGTTACGTAAATTACGTGCGTAACGCAAGTGCGTAACGCAATCGAACTATTCTCATAGCCTCTCGTGTTTGGCTGTACGGGCCAACCCCGTCGGTTCTAATAAGCGAGAATCTTACAAATCCTCGCCGTTCTTCCGAAAACTCCCCGCCGATAACGGATCATCGCTTAAGTTAGAAATAATCTAACACTATCCCCTAACATTAGGAAGGATCTCGCGACTCGCGAATAATTTTCATGACATATTATCCAAAAATGCTTTAGCTTCATTAGCATTGCTAAAAACAATGCCATCTTCAGAAATTTTGCCATCTATAATTTGATTAGCGTGATTCATAGCCTTAAGCGTTGCTTCGTTGGGAACAGGCAAGTTACCATCCAAGATAATATTTTCTTTAATTTTATTTTTCCAATCATAAAATTCATTAATACTAGACATTCCAATGCATTCAATAACATTCTTAGAGCAATTTGGCACTTTATCACAAAGCGCACTTAATAATTTCTCAATCTTCTCTAAAAACTCTAGATAATAGCTACTTTCTAATAATATGTCGAAATCTTTAATAAGCTGAAAGACTGTTGCATTATCACTATGCGGTCTAGCACAATACAAACGTTCATCGTGCGCACAAATATTTCTGAACTCTTTAATTCTTCTATAAGTAGAATCAATTTTTATTGACCTAATATTTTTTTGAGAATAGTGTGAAGAATTATAAAGTTCAGTATATTTTTTAGCAACCAAACCTCTCACGTAATCGGTCTGTTTTTGATAAAACCAGAATATCTGTCCTAAAGTCAAATCATTAGATAAAACCCATAATGGAATTTGACCATCATGAATATCAATGCAATGGCGTATATATTCTTTCCCTGGATTTAATTTTTGATTATTTGATGTATTATTTTCGATGATTCGAGCAAATGTATTAATTAAAGTAAGTGATCCCTCTGGATCTTCATAATTAGTTTCATTAAGATAAGCATTAACTTCATTATTGTGCGTCTTACTAAAACAATACGAACATGATGATTTTAATAATGCCTCTGCTCTAGTTGTAGCCGCAAAGATAACACTGCGAAGTTCACGATCAAATTTAAAAAGATAATAAATGTGCTCAAACTTTGTTCCTTGAACATATTTATTCGAATTGTTTGACTCAAGAAATGGATTTTTATACCCATTCACAACACTATAGTAACTTTCTCTTTCAAGTATTTCCATAGCTTTAGACTCATCACCAAACTTTACTCCTCTAGACTTAAGCAATTCTATTTGTTGCTTGATAGTAGTAAAAGGTTTATAAATAACCATAATCCCCACCAATCCCCCGCTATTAGATGCACAAAGAGCCAATCAATTACTTGATTGGCTCTTTGCGAACCAGACACTGCCTGGCTTCATCACATTTCGATTTTACAAAAGAAACTAATGTTTGTCAACAAAAAAATAGGCAAACTACACACAGCACACAACACCATTGCACAAATATAAACTGCACAACATCCACACATAAAAGTGCCCCGGATCAGAATCGAACTGACGACACCCACTTTAGGAGAGTGGTGCTCTATCCACTGAGCTACCGAGGCAACAAATGGCAATTATACACCATGGCGTGATTCGCGCACAATTATGCGAGCAACAATTTAGGCTAGGCGACTGATCGGAACGGCAGAAACTTTACAGGCGCGTAAAGAAAAAGTCGTTTGCGCGCGAAAAAACGGCAGAAACTGTGCAGCGACGTAAAGTTTCGGTTGGATTAAGGCGATAAAACGGCAGAAACTGCGCAGACGTGTAAAGTTTCGGTCGGGAAACCGCCAAAAAACGGCAAAAATTTTACGCGAGTGTAAAGAAAAGGTCGGCTGCGCGCTTAATCCTCAAGATTCGATTGCGTACCAGCCGTAGCCGCCGTCGCAGACTGCTCCGCCTGCGCCGCGTCCAACTTGGCGCGAACCGTTGCAAGCAAACCCTGCGCGCGCTTTGCCAGAGCCTCGCCAATCTCCCACTGACGCATGGACTGATCCAGCGTCAAACCGCCAGCTTCCAGCGCCTGAACCGCCTGAACCAGCTTTTCGCGAGCCTCTTCGTACGGCATCGCCTCAATCGCAGCGCGCTCTTCTTTCGTAAGCGTGCTCGCGAAATCCGCGCTTTCTGCGCTATTTGCTGATTCTGCCGCTACTTCTTCCGCTTTTTTCGTTACTTTCTCGCTCATATCTAACCTTTCGTTGTATCTAAAATATCTAAAAAATCTAAAAAATTACTTACTTGACTTTTTACTTGGCTTTCCGGCAGCTACTTTCGTTCCAGCTACTTTTGTTCCAGTCACCTTGCCAAGCACCACGCCGCTTTTAAGCGTAACTGTCATATCGTCGCCAACTTTCGCTAAAGCCGCGTCGTCAAGCACTCGCCCACCGCTGAGCTGCACAACAGCATACCCGCGATTCAAAGTCGATTGCGGACTCAACGCAGTCAAGCTCGCGTGAGCCTTCTCAACAGTCAAGCTCGCGTCGTCAAGAAGTCTCACCAAACCGTGACGCATTCGCTCAACAGCCTGCTCAACCAAGCGCTCATGCGGCTCAAGCATAGTGCTCGGGCGCGTAAGGCTCGGGCGATTCGCATAACCCTCAACGAGGCGGATCTCATTGTCGACGCGCGCAGAAATTCGCATGCGCATAGTTTGCAACGCGTTATCAATAAGCTGCCACTGCTCGCGAACGTCCGGAACAACGCGCTTTGCAGCATCCGTAGGAGTCGAAGCGCGCATGTCTGCAGCCAAATCGATAAGCGTCCAATCGTCCTCGTGACCAATTGCGGACACAATCGGCGTCACGCACGCAGCAGTAGCGCGAACCACGCCCTCGTCCGAAAAACCAATCAAATCCTCAAAGCTGCCACCGCCGCGAGCAACAATAATAACGTCAACTTCTGGGTCCGCGTCGAGCTGCTTAATTGCGGCAATAATATCCGCCGGGCACTGCACGCCCTGCACGTGCGCGTGAACAACTTTGAAGCGCGTAACAGGCCAGCGCAAATTCACGTTCGTAATAACATCGCCCTCCGCGCGAGCTTGAGGAGCGCACACGAGTCCGATGCACTTAGGAAATTCCGGCAACGGAACCTTATTTTCAGCGTCAAATAAGCCCTCGCCCTTAAGCTTTTTTCGCAACTCGTCAATTTGCGCTTTTAAGTCACCGGCACCGACGCGGCGGATTTCGTCTGCAACGAAGCTCAAACGCGTGGCTTTCACCCAAATATCCGCCTTGCCGTGAACGACTACGCGGTCGCCCTGGCGAAGTTCGCGCGCCTGCTGCACGAAATTGCTGAAGCCCATTACGGAAATCGACACTTCTTCATTGCTGTCGCGAAGAGTGATGTAACCGGAAGACGCGCGGCGCATGTTGATTTCGACGATTTGACCCTCAATCCACGCTGCTGGCCAGCGTTCGACAGCGCTGTGGAACTTTTGGCTTAAGATTGCAACAGGCCACGGGTTTTCTGCAGTCGTGTCGGCAGCTTTTAGAGGGAGCTGGCGCAGCTGAGCTTGCTGCGGCGTAAGCGGTTGCTGCAGCGTAAGCGGTGGTTGTTGTTGCGGCTGTTCAAGCAGGGCATCATCCTGGAATAATTGCGGCATCATATTTGACGAGGTCATGTTTCCAGCTTGACTGCAAAGAGGGACAAACGCGCGCTGCTGCATGTGCGTAGCGGAGAGATTAGATACGAAAAAACCCAAGCTGTAAAGCTTGGGTTTTGCTTGTGCCCCCTCAGGGATTCGAACCCTGGACACGCTGATTAAGAGTCAGCTGCTCTAACCAACTGAGCTAAAGGGGCGTTGGTTATCTTGGTTCGTTTCGCGAACCGAGTAACTACTATACTCAGAATGAGCTCGAGCGCAAGCCGGCGTGTCGCATTGCTCTTGCTTGAAGCTGCATTGTGCGCTTCAAGCAAGCTCAATGCGGTAGCGACGACTCAATGCTGAAAGCACGGTGGGCTTTCCACGCAAGCGCGCATACGATTACGCTTTCTTTATATTCCTAAGAAAGCGTAATCTGCCGACCAAAGAAGCTTTGCACCAATGCTCTGCAGACACTGATTCCTGTTGATTAACGAACGCTAGCATTCACGCTGCTGCACACGCCATACCAAGCACTCCTACCACACCAAAGAACACTAGCGGTTTTACTAGTAGTGAGGGGTGTGTTGCTTGAGAGGTACGAATATTAGTGTGGTAGAGATTTGAGATTTTTCGCACTGAGCGCGGCGAACGTCAGAGCCGCAGGCTGCTGATTCGCCAAGCGAAGAAGAAAAATCGAAAAATCTCTGCGATAGACACGGTTATTAACGATTAAACACGCAGAGTTTGGGGGATTTCTTTACGAGCACTAAAAGAGGACTGATGGAGCAACGTTCGTAGAGAACAAAGTATGCATGAGAGTCTTTAACAGCCAAAGCGACTGAAGGACGGGACGTGCGAGGAAAGAAATCCCCAAAACTCGCGCCACATCAAAAGAAATTCACGACCATCACAGCCACGCAAGAAATTCGCAAGCCAAAACCACGCAAGCGCGCGACGATATTCGCTCAGGCAGGTCGTTTGCGCAACTTACGCAGCATTTTGCGCGAAACCGCCAACAAATGCCTGCCTTGCAGACTACTCACACCATTCTTCTTTCGCAACGACGCAACCAGCATCATCGCCATCAACACCGCGGACATCACCATCGATATCACAAACAGCGTCATCCACAACGGCCACTGCATATGGTCGCCCGGCACGTTAGCAGGATCCGGCAGCACGCGATACCCCGTCACAAGCAGCCTGTGCGTGTTAATTCCATACGGCGTGCACGTAATCAGCGTCGCCAAGTCGCGCCCCTTTTCGCGCCGCAGCAAACGAATATCGTTCGGCTCCACCACATTTATGCGAAACACTCTGTACCGAAAAGTTTTGCCTTGCACATCAAAATAGAAGTAGTCGCCTTTTTTCAGCGTGTTTAAATCGTCAAACATCGTGGCATCCGGCATACCCGTATGCGCCGTCACAACCGTGTGCCTGCTTTTGCCACCCACCGGCAAATCCGTGCCGTACAAATGACCAGCGCCCATTGCGAGAGTATCTTGAGTAGTTCCGTGGTAAATCGGCAGTCTAACGCCAATTTTTGGTATTTTCACGATGCCCATAATCCCCATCGGCTCGCTAAGCATTTTTTCGTACTCTTTATATTCGGGAGTGTCCATGTAGTCGTTACTGCCGTTATACGGGTCCGCGCTAATAATCGCCTTGTGGCGAGCGTTGTATTCACGCGCTTTTCGCAAAATTTCCGCGCGATTTTCTTTAGGTTTTTCCTTATTTAATTTGTCGTACTCGATTGAAAGTTCCTTGGCAGCATGATTGTTAACCAAAGTAGAAACCACAGGATAGCTGAAACACAAAATGCCAATAGTAACAAGCGCAATTGGCTCAGCCAGCTTGCGAAGTGTGGACATTGGTTTTGGGGAAGATTGCTCTTGTGCGGATTGTGATGATTGCGGAGACTGCGATTGTGATGATGAAGATTGCGAAGTTTGCACAGACTGCGCAGATTCAGTATTTTCGGAAGACGCAGCAATTCCAGAGCTCGCTGAATCTTCCACACTTTTGGAGGACTTATTAGCGCGCATACGAGTCAGACGCTTAAATAGCGCGCGAGCAGACTCTGCAAAATCAGCTAGCTTCATAATTCCTCCAATAAATAAACAGGGAGCCGGGAAAGCGTTAGTTAACGCGCGCCCGACTCCCCATTTTCGTTAATGCTTAAAGAAAGGGATTAACTAAGCGCGGAGCTTAGCCTGCTCCTCTTCCTTCTTGCGACGACGCATGTACACAAAGAATCCGGAGCCAACGAAGCACATGCCGATAACTGCGAAGATGATTACGCCAGCAGCACCGGTCTTTGGAAGAAGGCTGAGCCAAGAGCCGTTGCTATCGTCTGGAACGTCCTCGAACTCGAAGTTCTTGGTTTTATCAGTATCCTCAACCTTTACTGCAACAGCCTTAGGGTTACGAATGTAGCCGGTTGGGGCAACAGTTTCCACAACGTAGTACGTCTTACCGCGAACTACTGAATATTCATCAGTCTTAGCATCAGTGCCCTTTGCGTCTTTCTCACCGAAGTTAGTAGAAGCAGCAGAGCAAGCGGTAGTCAAATCGTTATCTTTCTTTCCGTCGGTAATAGCCTGAGAGCACGTATTTGCACTAGTTTCATCAGCAAACAGCTTAAACTTTGCAATTCCTGTTGTAATTGGTTTTTTATCCTTTGCAGAAAGCTTCTGAATAGTGAACTTTGAGAACTTCACTTCCTTGTACACTTTACCTTCAACAACGTCTGGATTACCAGTTGTGTGCGAAGGAATTAAACCACCCTTGTTAATAACTGTGTTGTTGCCAAGAACATCCGAACCAGCAAGAGTGAACTCTAAAGTAACAAATACCTTTACTACATTGCCAGCGTTATTGTTAGCAGCTGTAGCAAGCGCAGTCTTACCGTCATTAGTGAAGGAGATAGTAATCTTCTTGCGTGTAGTATTATCGGTTTTATCCGTAAAATCTTCTGGACCGCTAACGGTGTAGTCAGTAGTAGGAAGCGTCGTATCACTCTCTACAGGTGCTTCGCCGGTTCCAAGTTGTACCTTTGTAACTACGCTCGCATCATAAGCTGTGAAGTAGTTAGCAGGAGCGAGATCGACTACAGAATAGCCTTTAAAATCATCGGCAGTAAGAGCCGTAGCATCAGCACCCGTCTCCTTCATCTTGTCAAGCTCAGCGCTAATGGTGTAGGAAATCTTATCGCCAGCGCCAACAGTCTTAGAAGTATCCGCAGTCTTCTTAACGCTATTGCTCAAATCCTTGTTCTTTGGATCCGCGTATGGAGCATAGTTGTAGACTACTTTGCCATCAGAACCCTTCTCAATCCTTGGGATTGTCATATAGAATGGCTTGGATTCGGCAGCAGAGAAGCCCTTTGGAGGATTTGATTCTGTAACTTGATACAGACCGATTCCAAGATCGAACTTCGCAACACCCTTATAATTAGTATTTTTTGGAGAACCAGTAACAGTTTCAGTGGTTATTCCAGTAGCAGTGCCTTTATTAAGACCATCAATATTATTGGCGACCTTAACCCAATCGGCGTACTTAGTTAAGTCAAGATCCTCCTTATCACTTGCATTAAGCTTCGTCACCTTTTTTACAGTGAATTCGGCACCAGGAACAGGAGTTGACTTCTTCTGCTTTTTGGTGGTTGAGTCAACCTCGTACTTCCACTTGAAAATAGTGAGGGAATAAGTCTTTGCCTTATCGGTATCATTAAGCTCCCATGGCGCATCACCCTTCTGCACAGGTTGGGATGGATTACCAAGACCAGTAACACCGCCTTGAGACTGACCACCCTGTTGTATACCAGGCTTGCCAGCCCACGCAACGCCGGACACTGTCACAGCACCCGCCGCGCACAGCGTCCCAGCCATTGCGAGCGAGGCGAATGCGGCGACGCATCGTTTTGTGAAATTATTCATTTCTTCTCCTTTATTTCAGTGCCCTTGCGAGCAGATACTTCAGTGCCCTTTTGAACAGCTATTTCACTGACCTTTTGAGCAGAATTTTGGTACACAAAATTTTTCATAAATGCGCGCCCCCACTGTGTTTGGTCGAGAGCAAACGCAAGAACCATAAGACTTGTGAAAATCGTTGTAGCAACGCTAAGAATCATGTTCCAGCCTGCGAATCCTGTCTTTGGCAGTTTAAAAGGCTCAACAACGTGAATTGGAACCACGGACTTAGTCCAATCCTTGCCTTCTACGAGGCTAGTGTCGCCGTCAAGAAGAGTATCGCCGTTTGTTACGGAAGTTTCATCAGTCACCTTAGCTGTATAAGCATCAAGCGCCTTCTGCTTCAACGCATACACAACGCACTGGTAATCGCCTGTTTCTGTAGGCGCGCCGCCAATAATCGAATCCGTACGTTCGACTGCATAGAATGGATTTTCTTCATCCCAATTATTTGCTTTGATATCACGCTTATACAACACATGTTTAGTGCTACAGGAAGCAGAATCACCATTACATTTATCAGCTTCTTCGAACGAATCAACATGGCTCCACTGATGAATCTGATCACCGTTTGGAGCAGCCAAGCCATCAACACTACTAGACCAAACACCCACGCCACTAGAGCCATTAGTGTCAGCAGAGCCGTCTTTGCCAGCTTTGCTCACATTAGTGCACAAAACTTTCAGCGAAATCTTATTGCCTATATCATGCAATGACCACGCATCAATATACGGATTCAAAAAACGCATTCCGCGCATCATTGTGATGCCCTGGTCTGGATCTACATCACCATAATCGTCTCTTTGCGAATCAGACTTATTACTATCCGAAGCTTGCTTAGTTGTTACACGCAACTTTAAATCATCATCACCAATTAAAGATACAGAATTATTGACCGCAACTTTTAGATATATTGGTTTACCTTTATTGCTAGATTCATCGTCTTCTGAAGAAGAACCATCAGGATAATGTGCAACCACAGGAACAAGATAATTTCCTGTTTTCATCCACGAACTTACTCTAATGGTAACTTTCCCATATTTCTTTCCTGAATCTTTAGAATTATCTCTTCCATGCTTGTCTTTTTTTACATCTTTAGGCTCATTACTTTGATTGCCCTTAAATGAAGCCCAATCAGGAACTGGGTGATCAGAATCATCCTTATATTGCTTTATCTCAAACCAAGTTCCGTCAGGAAGATGACGCGTATGAGCTAATTGTTTACGGCAACTACCTACACCACATTCGTTAACAGGTGCTACTGAAACCTTCTTTTCTCCAGGAAATACTGACACACCATATTTGTAGTAAGGTTGATAGTAGTAAGACATTTTGCGAACAGTAATGTTCAAAGTCTTAGATTCCCAAGTAATTCCTTTACTTGACTTAAACAAATCTTCTGACTTTAGCGCAGAATCAATTTTATCAATGTTGTTAGAGTTATCTTTAGCTATTTGATCAAATTTTATTGCAATAGAATCATCTTGCACATCATTAGCGTTAACTTTATTTTTTAAAGCATATACTTTACATACAAAATTGCCTGAGTTTGTTGGAGAACCAGCAAACTTACCAACTGTTCTTTCACTAACACTTATAGGCTCATATTCAGAATGAGAATCTGCATACTTTTCGTACACGTAATCGTCATAAAGTAAGTCAGCCATATTGCAGCCTTTAGCAGGATCATCAAAACATTCTTTTTGCTGCTTGTAGCTGGCATGCTTCCAAACTTTTACGTTAGTATCATCTTGTTTTAATTCAAGCCCGTTAATTCCGCCATACTCGTATTTTCCACCGACAGGCTTGCCATCAGAATTCTTTTCGTAGCAAATCACACGCTGATTAATATTGCCTATGCCAAGATGCGCAGATGAATCAAAAGTGGTTTTTTCAACCTTTTGACCAGCCATTAACACTAAATCTGATTCATCAGACTGACCATACCTATAGTCTTCATTATCTTCACTATTTATCGAAAGGGACAAATCTCCGATTTGTAGCTTATATCTGTAAACATGAATATTAGCGTAAACAGCAGTTTTCTTATTAAAAAGGATATTTCCTGCATTGGAATCATCTGATGTAGTTCCATCTGGATAATGCACAACTACGTGCACCTTATAATCTCCATCTTTAGTCCACCTATTTGGTTTGAAAGTTATAACGCCATAATTATCCAAATCATCAGCATCATCATCTGGAATTTTTTTGGTCGTCTTACATTCAGTAGCATCATCGCACTGTTCGCCTTCAAAGTTAGCCCAGTCGTACGCATCGCCTTTATCATTTGTATTTGCTCTTTTAACTTCAAACCACGTACCAGCAGGAAGATATCCAACTTTAATCTTCTTATTATTAGGTACTTTTTCACTCATAGGAGTTTTAGATGCATTGTACGCACTACCAGAAAGATTTCCTGCAAATATACTTGATGTTCCACTATAAACTGGATTATAGAATTGCGCGCCGTTTTGGTTATTGTCAGTAGAACTTCTCTCACCGTTCGACCCAGTTTGAGCAGATTTAGCAGCGTTTTTATCTTCTTTACTTTTACTGTTTTGATTAGCCTTTTTATCATTGGAAGCCGCGTTTTGAGGATTTGCATTAGGCGTTACAGAAGTATGTTGCTCAGGCTTACTACCAGGTTGCTGCTGATCAGTCTTAGGCTCAGCATTTTTCTCAGCAGAACTACCCGGTTGATTTTCAGCCTTCTTATCCCCTTGCTCCGCAGCACCGGTATCCTTCGCAGAATCAGCACTTTTCGAAGTCTTCGTTGTTTCTTCGGTTGAAGCACTCGACGAAGCGATAGGCACAATCGCGAGAGTTGCGAGAGTCAGCACGCAGGACGTGAAACCGCAAATTACGCGCATAATCTTAGAAAGACTGTTACGACGACGCTGCGGAAACATCTCTAATCACCTTCGTTAAATTCAAACTCTCAAAATTTGTGTAGTCATCATTACAAAATCAAGAACCACACAGCACTGCAAAACCTCTCTTAATTGCAGACACAGTGCTTGCAACTATACCCCCCCCCTAGGCATTTTGCAAGTCTAATCGCGAAATAGAAGTAGTAAATGTGATGAGCGACAGACACAGAATGTGTTAGAATTTGTTTTACCTGTGTAGGTTGCTCCTACACGTGATTTCATTGAGCTCTTGTTCGTTAAGGACAAGAGCTCAGTTGTTTCTGGATGGCGGTTTTGCCTATAACCCTATAACCCGCTGTTACTAAAGCAGTACGCTGACTGCGCTAATAACGCTAAATGCCGTTTTTTCGCGCGTATCCGACTTTTTCTTTACACGCACGTAAAGTTTCTGCCGGTATTACTCACGTAAGCGGCATAAACTGCGCGCCGCTGTAAAGTTTCTGCCGTTTTTTCGCACGTAACCGACTTTTTCTTTACACGCACGTAAAGTTTCTGCCGTGTTGAGGCGTGCGAACGACCGTTCCTTTACGTGACTGCACAGTTTCTGCCGGTATTTGTTACTGGTGCAGATTAGTGACTGCGTTAGTAACGACCTGCTTTCGCGCTGCGATTTAGCGCGCGTAAAGTTTCTGCCGGTATTACTCACGTAAGCGTCATAAACTGCACGCGGCTGCACAGTTTTGGTCGTTTTTTCACGCGCAATGCTGCGCTCACCGCACAGTCGTCGCGTTACTCGCGACGCAACTTACGCAGCATTTTGCGCGAAAGAGCCAGCAAATGCTTGCCGCGAATGTCGAACTGTCGCCCTCGCTTAGACGTTGCAGCAACAATCATCGTGGACAAAACAATCAATGAGAACACCATTGCAATCACAAATAGCGTCATCCAAAGCGGCCATTGCACGTGGTCCTCCGGCGCCTTCACAGGGTCCGGCAGCACACGATACCCCGTCACCAAAAGCCTATGCGAGTTCACGCCATACGGGGTACACGTTAGCAGCGTCGCCAAGTCACGCCCCTTTTCGCGCTGCAACAAACTGATATCGTGCGGATCCACAACGTTGATACGGAATACTTTGTATCGCAAAGTTTCGCCTTGCACGTCGAGGTAGAAGTAGTCGCCCTTCTTTAAATTCACCAAATCGTCGAACATGGTTGCATCCGCAAGACCCGTGTGCGCGGTAATAACTGTGTGACGGTTCTTGCCACCAACCGGCAAATCCGTGCCGTACAAATGACCAGCGCCGTGCGCTAAAACTTCCTGCGAACTACCGTGATAAATAGGAAGTTTTACACCAATCTTCGGAATTTTTACGATGCCGATAATGCCCATAGGCTCCTCAAGTGCCTTAAGATAACGCTTGTATTCAGGCGTGTTAGTTACGTCTTTTTTCCCATCCGGACTATACGGATCCGTAGTAAGCATATTCTTGCGAGTTTTATTGTAAAGCTTCGCGGCACGAATGTGAGCGCGGCGCACGTCACCAGCCTGATCGTGGTTATACTTGTCGTACGCGTTAGAAATTTCCTTCGACACGCGATTATTCCAAAGCGTTGAAACAACAGGGTAACTGAAGCACAAAATGCCTGCCAGCACGAATGCGATTGGCTCGACGATGCGGCGGAGCTTGGATTTTGGTTTTTTGGCTGGTTTTGTTGCGGTTGATGAGTCTTGGGTTGATTCGGTTGCAGGTTTTGCTTGAGCGGCGATTTTTGCTTTGAGTTGCTTGAGGAAAGCATATACTTTTGTAACAACGTTGTTTAATTTCATGCTTCCTCCGTTTGTATGTTTATGTACGTAATTTTATTTTATGTGGCGCGAGTTCGTGTTTACCGTGGCGCGAGTTTCGGTGGATTTCTCTCCTCGCAAGTCCCGTCCTTCGTCGCTTTGGCTGGTGTTTGGCTGGCGGATTTCTTTGCGTGGCTGTGTGAAATAGGAATTACTTGTCTCGCAGCGCTCCGCTCTTATACCTTATTTGGACTTAAAGGTTGCGTAGTTAAGTTTAGTTTTTTACTTACTTTCTCTGCAAAAATAGTATTCATCATCACGATTATTACTATCGTTCCGCTTTTATATTGCTCGACCAAGCAACACCCACCCCTCACTACTAGTAAAACCGCTAGTGTTCTGTGGTGTGGTAGGTGCGTCTGGTGTGGCGTGTGCAGCAGCAATGACGTTAGTGTTCTTTAGGCAACAAGCAATCAACGTCTGCAGAGCAATAATGCTAAAGTTCACTAAGCAATAAGTAATCGCCGTTTGCAAAGCACAACTGCAAAGCTACATAATCGACGTTTGCAAAGCAATGGCGCAAAGCTGCAAAACCACTTTTCGCAGAAGCACAACTGCAAAGCTGCAAAACCACTTTTCGCAGAAGCATTACTGCAAAGCTTCATAAGCAACGTTAGCAGAGCACTGGTGCAAAGCTACATTAGCAATGTTTGCAAAGCAATTATGCAAAGCTTCAGAAGCGACGTCAGCAGAGCAATAATGCAAAGCTACAGAAGCGACGCTTGCAGGTACTCAGCTTAGCGCAATACTACCTGCCGAAATTACTACGACGCACTGAGCTACGGTTGTAAATGCGTATGCTTGTTTTCTTAGGATTTGGTTGAATTGTGTTATTTATTTTCTCAAGTTCAGACCTAATAAGCTTCATCTCATTAAACTCAGCTTCTAAAGCCTTCGTTTCTTCACACTTAGATTTTGATTTTTTTATTTTCTTGAGTTCAGCCTTAACAACTTCCATTTCCTCATAATATGTATTTGCTACATAAACGAACAACCATTGGCAGAATAGAATGACTAGGAAGAAACCACCAATGAATACTGAAATTGCTTCAATATATTCAACATTCCCTATTTTATTATTCAAACTAAAAAGATCAATACCAAACATTTTAAGGATATTAACTTTACTGTCAACCGATATATTTTTCGCTTGCCCAACTAACAATCCAATAAGCCCAAAAAGAAATGCAAACACAAAATTTGAAGAGAAACCACTCCATATATTATAACAGAATCTTACAGTTCGAAGTTGATCCACTAATTTTTCTTTTTTTTCTTCTTCAGTATATTCTTTATTCTCTAGGATTTTATTTATCTTCTTGCCACGATATTTTCTAATTTTTGTCACAATGCGAGAAATTTTTTCTTTATCTGGTTTTTTGTTTAACATTGCAACTTCTTCTCTTAGAGGGTTGATTGTTATTGATTAATGTTCTTTCTGAATGGAAAGAATGAATACAGCAGACTGCGCTGTGCGCAGAAGAGAGATACTCGCGCATAGCACAAGCGAGCAACGCACGCAGCGAAACGCCAATCACACAACGCACGTGGCAAGACACCACAAAGCGCATCACGCCGCAGCAAACGCCGCAAGCGAGCAACGCACGCATTACGCGGCTAGCGCGAACACAGCGCAGCCTGCTAAGTTTTTATTTATAAGCCAGGCGATTAAAGTTCCGCCGCGCAACAACATGGCGCGCCTAAACTCAATCGCCTAGCGGATTGCAATTCCTAAGAATTGCGCGGAATCAGGCAGCCTGCTGCTCTTCATCCTTCTTGCGGTTGCGCAAGAAGATGAACATGCCAACAGCAACCAAGCACATGCCAGCCAACGCGAAGATAATCACGCCTGCAGCACCGGTCTTTGGAAGGTTGAAGAGCCAGCTCTTACCGTCATTGCCTGAATCTGGAAGGTTCTCGACAGTAATAGTCTCCTCAGACTTATTTTCATCAACCTTAATAGGATGAACATTAGGGTTACGAATGTATCCAGCTGGAGCAACAGTTTCCACTGCATAGAACTCTTCACCACGCTTAACGGAATAAGCTTCAGTTAAGCCAGTATCTTTTGCAGTTACCTTCTCACCAAAGCCAGCGGAAGCCTTTGCCTTGCAAACATTGTCAAGGTCTGTACCAGTTTTACCTTGCTTAAGTGCATTTGTGCAAGCTGTAGCCTCACCCTGGTTTGCGAACAACATAAACTTTGCATCTTTCAAAGGAGAATTATCCTTAGAAGAAACCTTCTTGATTTTGAATGTAGCGAAATCTACCTTTGGATTAGTTTTAGTCTTAACTTCGCTTGGAGTTGTTCCGGTACCATGAGATGGCACCATACCACCCTCGTTGGTAACAGAGTTCGTAGAAAGTGTAATCGTCTTAGCAAGTCTGAACGTCAAATCAATAGTTACCTTTGCAGCCTTGCCAACACTTGCATTTGCGGCAGCAGCGAGCTTGCCACGACCCTTATCAGTGAACGTGATTTCAATCTTCTTCTTAGCACCACTCTCAGCATCAGTAGATGACACTTCGTAATCTTCAGTTGGTTTAAGCGAATCAGTGCTGTCTCCTACCTTAACATTCTTTACAACATCATCATAGCTTTCGAAATATTTAGCTGGCGCAAGATCGAAGACGCTATAGCCCTTGAATTCATCTGCAACACGATCTGAATCAGTAGCCTTAGCCTTAACCTTATCGAGGTCTGCTGTAATGGTGTAGGAAATGTTATCTCCAGCACCTACAGTCTTAGTTGTATCCTTAGTCTTCTTAACGCTATCAGCGATATCAACGTTCTTAGGATCAACGAACGGAGCATAGTTGTACTTGGTCTCTTTATTGCCACCAGTAGTAACCTGCTGAATCATTGGCAAAGTCATATAGAATGGCTTAGTTTCCGCAGCAGAATAACCTGCAGGAGCCTTGGTTTCCTGAATCTGATACAAACCAAGTGGAAGATCCTTAAACCTTAAAACACCATTAGCGTTTGTAGAGCCACTTAATTTACCATTTGTACCAAATGTATTATCGAAAGCTACAGTACCAGCATTCTTATTAAGATCACCAGCTGCCTTAGCAACCTCTACCCAAGAGTCATACCTGGTCAAATCAAGGTCTTTGCTGTTGACAGACTTAACCTTCTTAATAGTAAATTCAGCATCCTTAACAGCAGTTTCCTTCTTCTGGTTACCGTTGTTATCGGTTTCAGACTTCCACTTGTAGATGGTGATGGAACCAGATTTTGGAGCATCAGTCATCCATGGAGCTGATTTGTAATCACCAGCTTGCGAATCGGTGGTCAAACCAGCTGCACCTTTTGTATTGAAAGTAGTATCAACACTTGGCGTACTATCAGCCCAAGCAGAGTTGTTTGCCACCACGGCGCCGGCGACGCACAGCGTGCCAGCCATTGCGAGCGAGGCGAATGCCGCCACGCATTGTTTAGTGAATTTATTCACTTTCTTCTCCTTTATATCAGTGCCCTTGTGGGCAGGTTTTGAGGAAAATACGTTTATTGTTTTATTTTGTGTTGCGCACGGTCGGCGGAGTCATCGCAAAGCCGCATGAACTCTGTCGGCGGCTACGATTTGCGCCGCGCGCAGCAAGATTAAATCCGAACCATACGTCGGCATAATTACCGTCACTGTGTAACGTCACTAAGTAACGCGTAATGCTATTGCCAGCACATGGAACGTTAACACTGCAGTTTTTAAGCTGCAGAAAATTTTCATCAGCATCGCCACCTTTCGCTACGTTGCCTTAAAGCGCGAAGCTTTTTGGCAGTTTTGCAGATAAAATCTTTAATCAGTGTCTTACGCAGCAACGCATCAAGCATCGCGCGCCCCCACTTGGTTTGCTCAAGGAAGAACCCAGCCGCCATCACGCCCGTGCCAATCACAGCAAACGCACCAAGCAGCACGTTCCAGTTCATTCCGCCGGTCTTTGGCAGCGAGAATTTGTCGACCACAGTTACTGGGAAGAATTTGACAGCATAGTCCTCGTCACTCTTGCCGGTAAAGCCAATAGCCTTAGCAAAGTTATTATTAGTAACGCTAATCTTGCCGTTCGTATGCCAAAGAGCCTTATTATACTGATCCATAGCTTCTTTCTTCATCGCAAGCACAACGCAATAGTATTTGCCAGACTTCGTAGGAGCTTTGTCGCTAGTGATAGTTCCGCGCGCACGCTCCATAGTGTCGCGCGTGCTGTCAAACAGGAGATGCTCATTGCCAGTATCGCAACCATCACCATTATTACTACCCTTACGGCAAGTTTCCTGTCGAGCAAAAGTTGGATATTTCCACGCCTGCTGCCAATTAAGCTTGAAGAACAGATTATCGAGATTCTCACTCCAAACCTGAGGCTGATTCTTTTTAGCAGCATCACTATCGTCTCTGCACAAAGCTCTAAGCGTAATGCCTTTACGCTTGGCTATGGACCACGAGTCAATGCCCATATCCTTCAGCAAGCCAACGCCTTTCATAACAACAATGCCATTCACGTCGTCTACATACCCAGTAAACTTGCCATTTTCATACTGCTTGTAAACGTTAAGATGCAAATCTTTGTTACCAATAGCTGGTCTAGTAACCTTCACCTTTGCGTAGATAGGGTGATTCTTGTTAATTGAATCATCGCCGTCCGAAACAGAGCCGTCTGGGTAGTGCACCTTAACCTCGGCCCAATACTCGTCAGCATCCTGCCATTTATCTGGGCGGAAGGTGACAGAGCCTTTGTTGGTGGCGTTACTATCTTTTGCTTCTGCCTTACCGTCAGCTTTGTTGTCTTCGCCGTCTTCAAAATTAGCCCAAGGCAAACTGCTTGCTTTCGAGTTTGTAATATCTCCAGCCTTAACAAAGCGCTTAATCTCGTACCAAGTGCCAGCAGGAAGAGCGCCTTCCTCAACGTTCACCAAATCCTCTTTTGGAACGCCGTTAGCATTAACGTCATGATTATTGCTGTCTTTAACAGTCTTCTTGCTTTGCGGCGCGTCAGAGCTTATCTTAGCCTTATTGCCTTTCTTAAGATTCTTGTCAAAAGTACTACCCGCCTCAATCGTTGGCATCTCGGTGTAGGTCGGGTTGTACTTTTGGTTATCTTTGAGCTTTATCTTAAAGTAGAAATTGTCAGTAAGCCACTCTGAGCCTTTTGTGTCTTTTTTAATAGTTTCATAGTTATTAAAAAGTATTGAATACTCAGTAGAACCAGCATTTTTTGCCGTGTCATCAAATGCTTTCAGTGAACCACCGTGATTGTCTTTATCATCATACTTTTCATGGAAAGCAAACACTTTACACTCGTACGAGCCGCCTTCATTAGGCGTGCCACCAATCATCGCGCGCGAACGCTCCATAGTGTTATTGTCGTATTCTCTAGAGTGAAGGTAGAGATTATCGTTACTGCAATCCTTGCCCTTGCATTTCTTGTCGTTATCTCGAATCCACTGGCGGAAATCCTCAAAATGCAAACCGTTAATCTCTCCACTAGCTTTCTCGTTGCCTTCCGCAGGCTTAAGCAACATGAACGGAGAATTAGGAACATCCGTCCTATGGCATATCACGCGGAAAGTAATAGGACCTTTACCATTGTTTGCCCAAGAATCGAACACAATACCCTTATTAGGGTTCTCGTGATCCTTATCTGGCAGACCCATTTTCTTTCCCTTATCGATCTCGTGAGGATTCGTTTTATCTCTAAAGGAAAAGCCCCAGAACCCATTATTATCTATGCTCGTTCCGTCATATAAACCAAGATTCAAGTCACCGCCCGAAATTGGCAAATCACCAACTTTAACAGGGGCATATACGACGCCATCATTACCAGCATCCTTATCTTCTGAAGTAGAGCCATCTGGGTACGTAACAAGCACAGGAGTGTGATTGCTCTCACCAGCGTTTGACTTGTTTGGCTTAAACGTCACTTTGCCATTACCAGTATTGTCTGGACTCTTTTTGCTGATGCTCGACCAAGGCAGTACACCATCACCCCTAGGATTGGTGCTACCGCCAATTTTCATGGTGTATTGTTTAACCTCAAACTTAGTACCTTTAGGAAGATTACCTGTCCTAATCAACGGATTACCAGATTTAGCAACGCTTTTAGGCTCAGCACTATCAGTAGGTCTAAACTTCTTCTGCTCTGGATCGTAGCCAACATTAGTTTCCTTGTACTGTGGATTGTAGATGGATGCTTGCGAAACGACCTTGATTTTAGTATCGTGAGTAAATTCTTTTGCATTTTTGTGTTTACAGTTATATGACCCAGAATTAGGGTATGAGATTTTCGTGTGGAATGTAATAGTCTTATTTCTATCCTCTTTTCGAGGATTATACGTTAAATGACCTGTATTAGGATCAATATATGCATATCCTTCAGAAATATTATTAGGAGAATTTGCAATTTTAATAGTGTTATCCGAAATGCCAGTAATAGAATATCTTATTCCAAGATCAGTAGGCAAATCAGTGGAAGTACCACCATCATATACAAAATTGCCTTCGGAACTATTACCTCGCCAATGACCTGTTTTAATATAAGGCTTCTCAGTTATTTTACGACCATACGTAGTAATTGGAACATTATCCTTACCATAATCTTTGAGCATAGATTCATTAAATTGAGGATAAAGTATATCGTCAGGAGACTTAGGATTCATATTATGATGATGCTCAACAGAGTCAGGAATACCATCACCATCAGTATCAAATGGACCAGAAACAACAAAACGAGTCTTAAACTCTTTAGCTGAAATCCAACCAGCAGCAAATGTAAGCAAAAACGGATTTTGGCCACGGTCAACTATTGCACTAATAGTCCAACGATGACTAATAGTAGAATCATCTTTCTCTTGAGAAATAAAGACTCGAGAAAACTTATTTTCTCTTTTCCAAGCATAAACCTCACACATGTCATAATCTTTTGCGTATGCGCCATAAGAGCCAGAGCCTACTCCTTCAACTTTAGAGCCTGTGCCTGGACCAAGAGACTTATTCCAGTCATGCCCTTCAAAGTTACTATCCCCTTTGTAGTAAGTCCAGCGCGATGAGCCTATATCACCAAAAACATAATTTGTATAATCGCCAGGATGATTACCAGGAAAGTCCTTAGAAGATCGCGCTTTCTGCCAATCAAAATCTGTGACACCACCCCAAGTTTTTCGCACAGTAACCTCGCGATATATTGTAATTGATGAATCTTCAATTCCAGAAGGAAGCCAAGCATACAAAGTTGGTTGACCGCCATAAGCCGAACCTTTAGAAGGTTGATTACCCCCAGGAAACTGATTCTGAGAAGCGGATTTTGCACCAATACCTTGAGAATTGAAAGTTACTGTCCAAGTTATCTTTTTTCTAGTTTCACCATTATAATTTACATCTTCTATTTTTGGATATGGCATATTAATTTGATTTACAGCGTCACCAACCCATGAACCAGTTGACGTCACATAACCATTGCCAGCATAATCCCACCAAACCTGTGCCGCATTCGCGTTATTCACTGGCGGAACGATGAGCATTGAAAGGAGCGTGGCGGCGGATACGAGCATTGCGAAGATCGCGCGACGGAAGGTGTGAGCGGTGCGAGCGATGGTGACGCTGCAGGAAGTGCGAGCGGTGGCGCCATCACGCTCGCCGTCCTTATGCCAGACCAAAGCGCGCGACGCAAGACGACACACGCGTGATGCGAATCCACGGAACTTTGCTGGTAACATTTTCTCGCCTTCCTAGTCCTCCACTGCCGCAAAAGCCGCAGTATATCTCAAATTCCAACTCTCTAAGTGTTAAGCTTCAAACACTCAGCCTGCATACGATGCCGATGTATGGCAAATCAAAAACCCTGCGCACTCGCTACTACGAATGCAACTAACTGAGCCAAGCACAGGTAGTCAGTATAACATACCTGTATGCCCCATATGCAAGCATATTTGCTGAAAAACCTCTAACAGTTATACCCCCCCCCCATGAATGATTTCAAGTAAAACACGAGTTATAATCGCACATATAAAAAATTTCTATAATTCACGAATCTCGCTAAAAAATCTACTGCAAAACGCATTTATAATGAATAATTTCCGACGCCAAAACGACGAAATCGCGTCTTCGGCGTGTCTAAAAAGCGCCCACTTCCCCAACCCCAAGCACTACATGTTGTTATAACGCATGCATCGCACCGCTATATGCTGTGCTGGCTGTGCGCTGCGTTTGCTATGTGCTGCGTTTGCTACGTGCTGCGCTTGCTACGTGCTGCGCTTGCTACGTGCTGCGCTTGCTGCGTGCTGCGATGCTGTGTTCTGCGATGCTGTGTTCTGCGTCTCTATATATATACTGTGTGCAATTCGTCACTATATGTCTCCTGCGCACGCAATCTCGGCAGAAACTTTACAGCCGCGCGCAGTTTATGCCGCTTCCCAGCCAGATTCCGACCAAAACTGTGCAGCGGAGTAAAGTTTCGGTCGGCTACGCGCGATAAAACGGCAGAAACTGTACAGCGATGTAAAATAAATGTCGCGAAATGACGGAATGGCGACCAAAACTGTGCAGCTGCGCGCAGTTTATGCCGCTTCCCAGCCAGATTCCGACCAAAACTTTACAGCTGCGTAAAGAAAAAGCCGCCTACGCGCGCAATCCCGGCAGAAACTGTGCAGCTGTGTAAAGTACAGGTCGCTTGCGCGGCAAAAAAAAATCGGGGCAGATGCGCTCTCGCACTTCCGCCCCCCAAAACCCTAAGGTTTTCAAGCATTTTCAATTCTATCTTTCACATATCCAACTGTCAATAACAGTACAAATAAAAGCAAGCAATGAGTTAAATTTACTCGCTTTATCGTACTCTTTTGTATACTCAGATGACTTTTTTATAAAACACCCTGAAATGTATTCAATAATGCTTTTTTGATCATTCACGCATTCATCACATTGATAATTCCTATACAGAAATTTCTTATACATATATGCAGTTATCACTATTTCTTTCATCTTCGCATTACACATATTTGATCGCCTCGCACGCTTATTGAAGCCTATAGATTCAATAGCTTTACTTACTTCTTCAAGCACAAGTACGTTGTCAAAACTCTTTTCAGTAATTCCATCCAATATTGAATTAGAATGAGCACAAGCATTACGTACGGATTTTACCCTGCACAATAAGTGATGTTCCTTCTGCATCTCTCTGCTATTCCATCTTTTTGCGCAAAAACGATAAAATCTTAACAATGCTCCAAATGTAATACCTTCAACAAATACCCAAATTGGCATTCCAACTGTATACTTTGCTGCCGATTCTCTGTTATATCTTCCATCTTTAAGTCGTTCTAATTCAGCAATTAGTATTTTGCGGTCATCATTATCAAGACTAGACATGTAATCTTCAACAATGGAGTATCCATCTTCTTCAGGATTTTCAGTAAACATTTTCATTAACTTAACTTTTGACTCATGCTCTATAGCTAAAGTTATTAGAAGCAAAAGTCTTTGAAACATCCTATTAAGCTGCTCTATTCTACATAATTGATCAAAATCCAAGTCAATATACTGCCCATCCCTAGATCCACCAACTCTCTTGCTAAACAATTTTTTATATGAACAAGTTTCAAAATAGTATGAGAAGGTTGAGAGGTAGGAAATTGCAGAATCTTCAGATTGTTTGTTAAAAGTTATACCTTGCTTCTTAAGATGTTTTATCTGATCTATTGACGAAAGCTTCACAGGCAATTTATTAATTACACATGTTTGCTTTGTACATGAATAGTATCGATTATCCATTTCGCTCTTCCTTCCCAACCATGGATAAATATCGTTTATTTTTGCGAATACTAACCCAATAACATTCGATGATTCTATCCGTGTAATAGTCGAAATTTTGCATAGTCATGAGCATATAAACACCTTGCTCAGTAAAAGCATATGGAAGTGACCTGCTTTTAGAACTAATATTTGCGGTCAAAAAATTTGATTGCAAATATACCAACTCAGATTTGTTTAATTGAAACATAAAATCATCATCAAACTTTTCTATGTTATTTTTTACTTGTTGATTGAACGCTCTTGTACTGTATCCATATATTTCAGCTAAATCCACATCAAGCATGACTTTTTGATTGCGAATGTTATAGATCTTCTCTTTTATCGTTTTAGCGTCTATAAGCACTTTAGATGGCACACTTCTAGCGTCCGCGATAATTAAATTTTTATTCTGCTCTACCATAAAACCCCTCCTAAAAATGTACGTAAAACATAGCGCAGCGCAACAAAAACGTAACTTCTAGCACAAGACCCATAAATCGCAAGTAATGCAACAAATCACAGAAACAAATCACAAGTAACACTGCAAAATCACAGAAAAAAAAATCACAGAAACAAATCACTAAGTTACTAAAATCACGATTACTAAAATCACGCAAATCACATATAAACGCATCGTTTAAACGCATCAGCGCATATGCAACTATTCTACAAAACACTACAGGAAAAGCAACGAGTATACAGGCGCGACTGAAACGACTCAACCGCGCGCAGTTTATGCCGCTTCCCAGCCAAATTCCGACCAAAACTTTACGCGCGTGTAAAGAAAAAGCCGGCTACGCGCGCAATCCCGGCAGAAACTGTGCAGCTATGTAAAGAAAAAGCCACCTACACGCCTTAATCCGGCAAAAACTGTGCAGCCGTGTAAAGAAACGGTCGCCTACGCGCGAAAAAACGACAGAAACTGTGCAGCCGTGTAAAATAAATGTCGCTTGCGCGCGAAAAAACGGCAGAAACTTTACAGCCGCGTAAAATAAAAGTCGGCTACGCGCCAAAAAGCGACAAAAACTGTGCAGCTGTGTAAAGAAAAAGCCACCTACACACCTTAATCCGACAAAAACTGTGCAGCCATGTAAAGAAACGGTCGCCTACGCGCGAAAAAACGACAGAAACTGTGCAGCCGCGCGCAGTTTATGCCGCTTTCCAGCCAAATTCCGACCAAAACTTTACGCACATGTAAAGAAAAAGTCGCCTACGCGCGCAATCCCGGCAGAAACTGTGCAGCGGTGTAAAGAAAAAGCCGCCTACGCGCGCAATCCCGGCAGAAACTGTGCACGAATGCGGACAGAAGGTGCGAACACAACTCAATCAGCACCAACCTGATTCCCATACTCTCTAACCATTGCGCTACGAGTAACAACCCACTGCTTGCCGTACTTTTGCGCATCAACGCCCTTAATAAGCTTCTTATACAACACCGCTTTTCTAAGAGTCGACTCGCTTAAATTCCACAAATCGCTCGCGTCCGCAAAAGACATTAAATTGTCAAACGGCGTTTTAATCTGCTTACCATTGTTCCACAACTCGTCGCACGAAACATCTAAATCATCATTCCAAACAATGCCATATCCGCCAACATCTACAACAACTTTATTAAACAACTCTGGATCTTCCAACGCTTTAAACGTTGGAAACTTGCTCAGCAGATTACGCACATTGTATTCTTTAAAAGTTCCGTTTACAAACTGCACACGAAGACGCATATTTGCACACGCTTTTACATCTTTAATCTTATGAAACTTCATAATCTCTCCTTTGTCACATTTGCAAAACTCACTATTACAAAAACTCACTATTACAAAAACTCACTATTGCAAAACGCTATTGCAAAACGCTCAGTCTTTGCCAACACTACTAACGCGCTACCCTACTAACGCGCTAATGCACTAATTCTTCTGATTAATCTGCTTAAAGCGCTTAAAAACTTAAACGTACTAGCGTACTAGCGTATTAACTCAGCGGTTCTATTTTCTTAAATTCTTGAGTGTTCCACATAGTAATCAACTCATCTTTGTGAAATTTTATCCACTCAATCACCATGCACTCTGCGCGCTTTGGCAAATATCCATCAATGACTTTGCATAACTGAATATCTAGAGCAGCAACATAATTGCCATAAATAGCATGAATATGCGGCGGATTATGTTCTGCGCTGGCAAAATACATTCGTATAACAATCCCATAAAACCTTGAAATTACAGGCACATTCACCCCCTCTTTCTTTTTCTGATTTATTTCTAGTTTCTTTCTGATTTATTTTATAAGCATTAAATCATACCGGTAATTATATCACGATACAGTGATATTTAACGCACGCCAACAAGCGAAAATAGTGCTTGCTAAGTTTAGTGCGTGATGCTAGGTGCTAAGGGCGAAGTGCGAGACGGGAGGTGCGAGACGCAACCAAAACTACTCAACAGCGCACAGTTTATGCCACTTCCCAGCCAAATTCCGACCAAAACTTTACGCACGTGTAAAGAAAAAGTCGCCTACGCGCACAATCCCGGCAGAAACTGTGCAGCCATGTAAAATAAATGTCGCAAAATGACGGAATGGCGACAGAAACTTTACAGCCGCGCGCTACGCTCCAAGCGAAAAGGCATGTCGTGTAGCTCGCGCGGATTAGCCGCGTTCACGTCCTCGCTTGCGTTGAAAGCACACCGCGCTTTCAACCCCAAGCAAGCTCGGCGCTCCGAGTTGCTTTCGCGCGCTAAATCGCAGCGCTCAGGCAGGTCGTCGCGCAAGAAAATCATCAATAATTGCTTGCATAATTAATGATATTTACGTTACATTATATAGAATTATTGTATACTTATATGCGAGTATGAGAAAAAGTACAAAATTCAACATAGACATAGGAGTCCAAAATGACTACAGCAACAACAGATATAGTAAACGTAAACTTTCGAGCAAAGAAAGAAGACAAACTCAACGCAGAACGAGTTTGCAAAGAACTCGGAATCTCTATGAGCGCCGCGCTGAACGTGTTTATTAAAACTATTGGTCGCGAAAAGAGGATACCGCTAGATTTTTCGCTAGATCCGTTTTACGAACCGTCAAATCAAGCATATTTGAAATCGCAGATTGACGGCGTGAGAAATGGAACCATCAAGCTCGAAGAGCACAATCTAATAATGGATTAGGACGTAGGGTTCAAACAATGAGAAAGATTGCTTGGACTCCAGATGCCTGGAACGACTATCTCTATTGGGAAAGCGATAATAAGACTCGTAAAAGCTCAACAATATTATTAAAGAGATTATGCGGAATCCAATAGACGGAAAAGGGAAGCCTGAACCACTCAAAGGAAACTATTCCGGTTGCTGGAGTAGACGAGTAAACGATAAGGATAGAATCGTTTACTCATTTACAGATGACGCGATTATAATCTACGCCTGCAGAGGCCACTACGACGATAAGTAGGGAAAGTAGAGAAAGTAGGGAAAGTAGAGAAAGTAGAGAAAGTAGAGAAAGTAGAGAAAGTAGAGAAAGTAGGGAAAGTAGGGAAAGTAGGGAAAGTAGGGAAAGTAGGGAAAGTAGGGAAAGTAGGGAAAGTAGGGAAAGTAGAGAAAGTAGAAAATCAAAAGTGGGCCTAATGGGATTCGAACCCACGACCTTCTGCTCCGGAGGCAGACGCTCTATCCACTGAGCTACAGGCCCGCGACTCGAGAAAGTATACACGCTAGTGAGGATGCGCGACGACCTGCTTGAGCGCAGCACAGCGCGCGCGAAAGCAACTCGGAGCGCCGAGCTTGCTTAGGGTTGAAAGCACAGTGTGCTTTCAACGCAAGCGAGGTCTGCCTTCGTCTCGATTGACGAAGGCAGGGCAGACTCACATGTGGGCACATTGGGAATTTGGTTGTGGTTGTGTGCGCTGACGACCTGCTTGAGCGCAGCACAGCGCGCGCGAAAAAGCGGCAGAAAGTTTACAGGCACGCACAGTTTATGCCGCTTCCCAGCCAGATTCCGGCAGAAAGTTTACACGGGAGTAAAGTTTCGGTCGGATACGCGCCAAAAAACGGCAAAAACTTTACACGAATGCGTGCAGAAGGCACGGACAGAAAGTGCGGAGCCGGAAGAAGCGGCAGAAACTTTACAGCGGTGTAAAGAAAAAGTCGGCTACGCGCCAAAAAACGGCAGAAACTTTACAGGAGCACGTAGTTTATGCCGCCTACGCAGCAAAAAACGGCAGAAACTGTGCAGCGACGTAAAGAAAAAGCCGGCTAGGCGCGATAAAGCGACAGAAACTGTACACGAATGCGGACAGAAAGCACGTACAGAAAGTGCAGAGCCGGAAGAAGCGACAGAAACTGTGCAGTCGTGTAAAGAAAAAGTCGGCTACGCGCAATAAAACGGCAGAAAGTTTACAGCGGAGCGAACAGAAAGTGCGAACAGAAAGTGCGGAGCAGGAAGAAGCGACAGAAACTGTGCAGAGGTGTAAAGAAAAAGCCGGCTACGCGGCAAAAAGCGGCAGAAAGTTTACACGGGAGTAAAGTTTCGGTCGAGTACGCGCCAAAAGGCGGCAGAAAGTTTACAGCGGTGTAAAGAAAAAGCCGGATACGCGCCAAAAAGCGGCAGAAACTGTACACGAATGCGGACAGAAGGCACGGACAGAAAGTGCGGAGCCGGAAGAAGCGACAGAAACTGTACAGCGGAGTAAAGTAAAGGTCGCGAAATGACGGAATGGCGACAGAAACTGTGCAGCCGTGTAAAGAAAAAGCCGGCTACGCGGCAAAAAGCGGCAGAAACTGTGCAGCGGAGTAAAGTAAAGGTCGCGAAATGACGGAATGGCGACAGAAACTGTGCAGAGGTGTAAAGTTTCGGTCGGATACGCACCAAAAAACGACAAAAAGTTTACGCGAGTGCGGACAGAAGGTGCGAGCAGAAGCGCAGAACCGGAAGAAACGGCAGAAACTTTACGCGCGTGTAAAGAAACGGTCGGTTGTGCACCAAAAAACGGCAGAAACTTTACAGGCGTGCGCAGTTTATGCCGCCTACGCACCAAAAACTCAACAGGCGCGCAGCCATCACGCGCCACCGAGGAAGGCAAAGGCGCCGAAGTAAAGCGCAGCCACAACAGCAACCGACGGCACAATCGCACACACAGCAAAAATCCACCAGTCGCGCGCACGCACACGACTCACGCGAGCGTGCGAACGCGCACCAACTCCCCCAAAACCGCGCGCTTCCATAGCCGTGGCGAGCGTCGTCGAGCGTCGAATCGAAAGCACAAGCAGCGCAAACGACTGCGGGAAGAACGCCCTCACGCGATGCTCATCACCCAAACCGCGCGAACGCCTCGACGCAGTCAACGCCGCCCAATCATCCTGCAGCACACCAAACAGCCTAATTCCAGCCAAACCACCGTACACGAATCGATCCGGCAAATGCAACACCTGGCTAAAAGCATCCGCCAAATCCGTAGCATCAAGCCCAATCACCATCACAATCGACGGCACACCAATCGCCAAAATCCTGAGCGAAGTTGCAACAGCCAGCATAGCCGAACGATCCGTAGCATGCATCAGCCACCACTGGAACCAAGTATTTCCGCCACTTTTGCCGTATAGCAACACAGTGAGCGCGGAAGTCGGCGCACCCACCCACACAGGCCACGAAAGGCGAATCACACGCCATGGCGGAAGCTTAATGCACGCAAAAATCACAAATTCCAACAGCAACGCGACCGAAGCAGAAACGCAATCAAGCGTAAAAAGCAGCGGAATCGAAGCCGCGAACGCTCCAAAAATACGAAATACTGGATTAATTGACGCAAGAAGTGGCGATTTGCTGGAAAGTTTCGCTTCCTCGTCGCGATTGTTTACTGCGCTCACTTTGATACGCGAAATGTCTGTTGCGCCGGTAATTGCGGAAAGCGCTTCGGAAGATTTTGCTTCAGCCTCAGCCTCACCACTCACTTCATCATCTTCAACACCACCCACTTCAGCAGCTTCAGTTTTCGCATCCGGCACAAGCTCAACCAAGCGCGCACCCAACACCTCAACCAGCTCACGGTCGTGCGTCACCACAATAATGCTCACGCCCTCGCTGCGAAGGCTTGCAATCAAGCGAATAATTTGCAACCAAGTTTTGCGGTCCTGCCCAAAAGTTGGCTCATCCAAAATCAACACACGCGGAGCCGCAGCAAGCGACGCCGCAACAGTCAGACGACGCTTTTCGCCTCCCGAAAGCGTGTATGGATTCGCGTTCGCGTAACGCGCCAAACGGAATCGCTTCAGCAACTCCTGAGCCTTCGCGCGCGCCTCATCCGCCGAAACACCCGTGCGAAGCGGCCCCAACATAACCTCATCCAACACCGAACCGCACGCAAACTGATGCTCCGGATTCTGAAAAACGTACGAAATGCGCTTCGCCAAATCAGGCGACTTCCACTTCATTGGATCCGTGCCGTTCGCGCCTTGAGCAAGAGCATCACTCGCCACAACTTCGCCGCTTACTGCCGGCAAAAGACCAGCCAAAGTGAGCGAAAGCGTTGACTTTCCAGCACCGTTCGAGCCGACCAAAGCCGTAATCTGCCCGGCTTTAAACTCAAGATTGATGTGACGCGCAATCGGCTCGCTATTATGGCTGATTGCGAGGTCTTTTGTGGAAAGTAGCACTTCTCCGTAACCTTCTGCTGGATCGCAGTTTTTGTAATATTTTTCGGAAGATTGCGCGTTTGCGGAAGAATTACTTTCGGAAGATTTACTTGCGGAAGAATTTTCAGGAGATTCCGTATTTTCGGAAGATTTTGTAGTTACGGAAGATTTTGTAGTTACGGAAGATTTTGTAGTTACGGAAGATTTTTCGGAAGACTTTGCGTTGCGCTTGTAACGCTCAGGAAGCCAGATTCCAAGATCCTCAAAGTCCAAATCAGTGCGATTAAACACCTCGTCTGGCATGCCGTCCGCCACAATCACCGTGCGCGAAGAAGCCGCGCGCGCAATATCGTCGTCGTGAACGGTTTCGCTATGAACGGTTTCGTCGTGAACCGTTTCGTCGCGAGAAGTTTCGTTGTTCGCAGTTTCGTTCGCAGCTTTCCCTTTAGCAGCTTCATCATTCTCAAGCCCAAGCACAACCACGCGGTCGATCATTTCTATCCATGGCTCCGCGTGATGCTCCACAAGCACCATCGTGGCATGCGTCGAATCCAAAACCGCGCGCACAGCACCCACAATCTGCTGCGTGCCATCCGGATCCAAATTCGCAGTCGGCTCGTCCAAAAGCAGCACACTCGGCTGCATAGCGAGCGCGCCAGCAAGCGCCAAACGCTGCATCTGACCGCCGCTTAAATGCGAAGTTGAGCGATGCAATTGCAAGCCATCCAACCCAACTTCTTTAAGACTTTTGCGCACGCGATCCCAAATCTCGCCGCGCGGAACGTTCATATTTTCCGGACCAAACGCAACGTTATCCCCCAAACGCTGGAAAATCGCCTGTGCATCCGGATCCTGCAAAACCAAACCAACACGACCGCGCGCACGTCGAACCGGCACGCCGTCAACCAAAACGCAACCCTCGCTCACGCCACCATCGGCATCTTCGACGAGAGTGGTTTGCTGGGATTTTGCGCTATTTGCGCTGTTTTCGCTATTTTCTACGCTATTTGCGCTGTTTTTTGCGCTATCTTTCGAGCTATCTTTCGCGCTATCTTCGCTATTTTTCGCCACAAAATCATTGCCAATAAGACCTGCCGCGCCGCTTAAAATCGTGGACTTACCTATGCCTGATGCGCCAAGCAGCAACACGCGCTGCCCCGCCTTAATCGTGAGGTCCAACCCGCGCACAGCAAAAGCGCGACGGGAAGCATGACGATAACCCCAGTTTTCAAAACGAAGTTCAGCGTTACTTGCGTTAGTAGCGTTACTAACGTTATTACTAGAATCACTAGCGTTACTAGCGTTGCTGATACTCTTGCGATCACTTAAATCTGTTGGAAGGAAAGTTTCAGATTCTTGCGATTGAGTAGCATCAGGCATAGTAAATCCTTTATGGCAATGATAGATTTTAATTTTTAGTATATTTAATTTTTAATTTTTAATTTCGCTATTTAGCAAATTGCAACTACGCACGAGCTACGCGACCAGATGCAAAACGATCCAACGCGCCAGTTGAGCAAATTGCCTTGTACAAATACCACATCAACAAGCCCGAAATAATCGCACCAGAGACGAGTCCAGAAATTGTGCTGATAATCATGTAATTGCTAAAGATTGACGTACCTTCACCCCAAAGAATGTAGGAAATCACAGTGCCGCCAAATGCTGTAAACGCACCATCAAGAGTAGCAACCCAAACATTCCAAACGCGATATAGGAAGAAGAGGAAAATAATCTCACCAAAAATACCCTGAACTAAACCTGGGATCAAAACTCCACTTGCACCCCAGCTGGTACCAATAAGAAATTCGGTAAGTGCAGCAACAAACTCGCCTAAGAATGCAGCTCCAGGCTTACGAACAATAATTGCAGCCAAGCAAGCAGGGAAATAGAACAAACCATAGTACAAGCAATTCAAACCAGGAACTGCAGCAAATGGAATATCGAGGAAATGATGAGTAAAGTAGCCAAGCCAGAAAATCACACCGGAAGCAACGCCAATAACTACCGTAACAGTAATATCAGCGACGGTCCAGCGCCAATTAATCTTAGCTTTCTCTTTTAATTCTTCTGACATAAAATGTGCCTTTCTTGTTACGTGTTGCAATGCGTTACATTGTGCGCAATGCAATACTTTGCGTTACAAAGAAACCTTGCAACACCTCTCCAGGCACGGGAAAAACAGACCTCCGTGCGCCGGTATTACCCGGATTCACGTTCAAGCGGTTTTCTCTCAGCTCTGAATGTTCACGCTTGCATAAGCGAGATAACACAGAGCACCCGTGTCGATTGACGATTGTACGGCACTGCGTCGACGCACGCCGCAACGAGACTAATTGTTTACGCACGACAGTTCCTTTACAGCGGTGTACAGTTTATGCCGCCTACGTGCGCAATCCCGGCAGAAACTTTACGCGCATGTAAAGAAAAAGTCTCCTACGCGCTAAAAAACGGCAGAAACTGTGCAACGGTGTAAAGTTTATGCCGCTTCCCAGCCAGATTCCGACCAAAACTTTACAGCCACGTACAGAAAATGTCGAAATCTCATCAAAAAGCGACAGTTCCTTCACATTTACGTAAAGTAACTGTCGCCAATCCGTCGCAAGAATAATTTACTTACCGCGCATTGCACGACGGCTGATACGCTGCGGACGCGTTGGATCGATGCCCTTCGGAATGCCAAATCCACTCTTGCTTTGCAACGTGCGCAAACGCTCATTCAAAATCGCAAGCTCCGTCTTAGTAAGGAAGAATCGGCGGTTCGGATGAATTTTATCGAACAGCGCAAACTTGTGCTTCACAGGCTGTAACGTCTTCGAGCGCAACACCTTTCCGCGCAATTCTTTAAGCTTCACCTGATTTTCGCCATTACCAACAGCAATACGGTATACAGGTATATTAGATCCGGCAGTAACGCTTTTAATAGCGTGCTCCTGTCGATCCATAGCATGCATTAAACGCTCGTAATTACCCTCACCAACGAGGAAAATTCCGTTAAAACCAGTGCCGCGCCAAAGCGCATCCTTCGTGCGCGCATCCACCCACACAGGCTGCTGCGGAAAAGTAAAGCCGCCCTTATTAATCGCAGAAATAATGCCGGCAGCCGCACCCGGACGACCTTCCAACTTTGCATAACCAACTTTATCTGCGCGCTTCGTAAGCACAACAGTAAACAGCAGCAAACCAAGCATCGCCGCTGTAATAAGCATCATAATCCACATCAAAATGGACCAACGAGATACAATTCCAAGAATTACAGCAACCAAAATCGGCGCAGCAAACGCGCAAGACAGGAACAAAGGCAGCTGCTTATCGTCAGAATGCGTGTACTTATAAATACGTATAATCTGCGAGAACATGCCCTGCTTTTTCTTAGGCTGCTTCATGCCTTGCGTCGCGCCCTGAGATGCGCCTTGCGATTTGCTTTGTGCTTTATCTTGTGCCATGCGTTTACCCCATGATATTCGCGTTATTTTGAGTATCCCAAATAATAATAGTAGCTTGTGCAAAAATAATAATAGTAGCTTGTGCAAATATTAATAAATTTGCACTTACTTTTGCACTTATTTTTGCACTTACTTCAGCCAGTTACTTCGGCCAGTTACCACGCTTTGCGCTACTCGGCTTAGGCAAACGCCAGCGACGAAGCTGCATAGCGCGGCTGAATGCATACATGCCGGAACGCGATTTGCGCGACACAGCCACATCGCCAAAACGACGAATCAGCTCCTTGCGCAACTTACGCCACATAACAAACATGTCAATTACAGATGCAAACAAATACACGTACAAGAACACTGCAAAAACAAAATAAACAATCACAAAATTAGATAGCGCAAACAAGCAAATCATAATCAGCACTGCAACTGGTATGAAAAACTCGCCAATATTAATTCGAGCATCCACGTAATCGCGAATATACACGCGCCATGGAAGCTGCTCAATTTTTGGCATATGCGCCAAATCGCCAGTGCGCATTGCGTTGTATTGCAAATTCTCGGATTCGCGAAGACGAGCGCGCGCGCGTTTTGCACTTTCCTTGCGATCTGCCGGCACTAGTGGGCGAAGCTTTTGCGCCTGAGCAGCGTTGCGCTTAGGAGTCGGCGCGTTTTTTTCGCGAGATTTCGTCGCTACAGACGATTCTGCATCCGCTACTTTCTTTTGCAACGAAGGAGTAGATGTGCCCTCGTTATTGGCAGTTTTCTTTGCAAATGGATTCCATGTCATGTTTGCAGATTACTCAACAGACTAGACGCATGCAGACGCGGCGGAAACGGCAGAAACGGCAGAAATGGCAGAAAGTTTACAGTAACGTAAAGTTTCGGTCGGGAATCGCCACAAAAGCGGCAGAAACTTTACGCGCATGTAAAGAAAAAGCCGGATACGTACGAAAAAGCGGCAGAAACTTTACAGTAACGTAAAGTTTCGGTCGGGAATCGCCACAAAAGCGGCAAAAACTTTACAGCGTTGCAAAGTTTATGCCGCCTTCGCGCAAAATTAGCCAGAATTACTCGCCCAATCGATCCAAAAGCAGCGCTTCCGTCACAATATTTCCGCGCAAACCAGAAAGCGAAATCGACTCGTTCGGGCTGTGCGCATTGGACTTAGGATCTTCCGGACCCGTCACCAGCACCTGCGCCTTCGGGAAGATGCGCTGAAGCTCCGGAATAAACGGAATCGAACCACCCTCGCCCTTATTTACCGGCTCCACGCCAAAAGCATCGCGCATAGAAGCGAGCGCATCCTTCGTTGCAACAGCATCCGGATCCATTGCCCAACCCATGCCGTTATCAATCGGCTCCGCAGTAACTTCTGCACCAAAAGGCGCGTGAGATACCAAAAAGTCGCACAAAGCTTTTTGAGCTTCTTCCGGACGCTGCGAAGGCGCGGTACGAAGCGAAAGACGCAACTTAGTTTCGTGCGCAATCACATTAAAACTGCCCTCAACAGGATGCGCGTCCATGCCGATTACCGTCAAGCTTGGCTTAGTCCACATGCGCGCGGCGAGTGAACCGGTGCCTGCAAGCTTATAAGAATCGACCACGGAAGCATCGGCACGCACTTGCGCTTCGTCCAAATCGCGCTGCAAACCGCCAACTGGCTCCTGAGCTTCAATTCCTGGAACTGCCAAGTCGCCAGCTTCGTTGTAAAGCGAGGCAATAAGCATGGAAGCGAGCGTGTAAGCGTCCAAAATCGGGCCGCCAAACTGTCCGGAATGCACTTGATGACCAAGCACTTTAACCTTTACGTCTACGTCTGTATTTCCGCGCAAACTCGTTGTAAGGCTTGGAATTTCGGCGGACCAGTTTCCGGAGTCAGCAACGATAATTACGTCGGATTCGAACTCGTCTTTATGCGATTCAATGAACGGGATGAAGCTTGGCGAGCCCATCTCTTCTTCGCCTTCGATGAAAACCTTAATATTTACGCGCAAATCGTCGCTTAGCGCGCGCAAAGCTCCGTAGTGAATTGCGATTCCGCCGCCGTCGTCGGCTGAGCCGCGTCCGTAGAGGCGACCGTCGCGCTCTGTGCCTTCAAATGGGTTGGTTTCCCACTCGGATGGGTCCGGAACTGGCTGCACATCGTGATGTGCGTAGAGCAAAACCGTTGGCGCGCTTGGGCTTACGATGCGCGAGCCGACCACTTCGAAAGCTCCTGGAGTGCCGTCCGGATTCGTGGACTGCTCGACGCGCGCGTCAATACCAACCTCACGCAATACCCCAGCCACGTATTGCGCGGACTTTTGCATATGCTCGCCAGCAATGCCCTTAGCCGACACCGCAGCCAGCGAAATCTTCTTATTCAGCACGGAAACTACGTCATTCCAAGCGTCCTGCACGCGAGCGCGCACGTCTTCGACAGCCAAACCTGCCATAAATCCTCCAAACTAAAAGTAACAGAGCGGTAATTGATGCCTGTAAAACTATACCTACAAATTTAAACTATATTCGCAAACGTGACGACCTACTTTGTTCAGCTTGCGAGACAGTTTCTTTACACTCGCGTAAAGTTTCTGCCGCTTTCAAGCTCGCAAACGACCGTTACTTTACACAGCTGTAAAGTTTCTGCCGCTTTCAAGCTCGGTCAATGCGCGCGGCAACCCAATCGACGATATAAGGCGCGCACTGCTCAACCTGATCCATCGCAACCTCAAATTCGCGAGGACCTCCGTACCACGGATCTGCCAAGTCGAGCAACATCTCGCGACCCGGCTGCGGCTTAGGAAGCGACGGATCAAACGCGCGGTACATGTGCACAAGTTCGCGCTTTTGCAGCGGCAGCAAACGCAAAAGCGAACGCATATGCGAAGCCGTCATCGGCAAAAACAGGTTCGTTTCCGCAATCTCATCCTCTTCAATTCGATGCGCAAAATGCGAAGCAGGAAGCCTGTATCCGCGCTTAGTTAATTCCCTTTGCGCGCGGCGGTCAATCGGATTTCCGTACTCTTCGTCGCTTACACCACTGGAACGCACGGCAACTACGTCGCCCAATCCCCTCAATTGAAACTCGTTGCGCAACACGATTTCCGCCATTGGTGAGCGGCAAATATTGCCTGTGCAAACCGTCATAACGGTATATGGGTGACGCGCGTCGACCTTGATTTTGCTTGATTCTTCAGTCATATTTCCTCGTTTACTTTGCGGTTTTCGTTTACTTTGCGGTTTCTTGTTTACTGCGCAGGCTCATATACCATAAACCGGTATCGTGCAGGATTGCTTTCGCTACCAACCTTCAGCAGCGCTTCCTCAAACTCGCCTTCGCGCGCAACATGCCATTTTCCTGCATCAACCAATGCATGAATATTCGGAGCAAATGTGTCCGCTGCAACTTTCGCATCAATTTGCGTTACGTAAGCTGCGTCTGCGTGATAATTCGCAAGCATTTCACGCAAAATCGCAGCGCCGCCAATAACCCAGATTGCTGGGCCATCTTGAGGCGAGTCTTGAGATGCGTCTTGAGATGCGCTTTCCTGATTTTCAAGCGTTTCCCTATTTTCCAGCGCTTCCCTATTTTCCAGCCATTCGCGCGCATAATTCAAAGCCGCGTCAATGCTAGTAAAACTACGCGCACCATCCGCCACAAAATCAGGATTATGCGTAACAACAATATTTTCACGCCCAGGCAGCGGACGGAACTTCGGCGGCATCGCATCCCACGTGCCACGACCCATAATCACAGGGCAGCCGATAGTCATCGCCTTAAAATAGCGCAAATCCGGCGAAAGTCGCCACGGCATGCCTCCGTTTACGCCCATCGCGCCGGGCTTGCCGTCCAAACCGAAAGCCTCGCCCCAAATCAGTCGCACAGGGAAATTATGCGACACACTGTTTGCCATATACGCACCTCACACGCTAAATCAAGCTAAATAATTCACAACCAATCACACCGCAACCAATCACACCGCAACCAATCACACCGCAACAGGCGCTTTAATCGTCGGATGATGCTTGTAATCAACCACCTTAAAATCGCTGTAATCGTAGTCAAAAATCGAATCCGCCTTATGAATTTCAAGCTGCGGATATGGGTATGGCTCGCGCGAAAGCTGCTCGAGCACCTGCTCAACGTGATTGTCGTAAATATGGCAATCACCGCCCGTCCACACGAACTCGCCCGGCTCCAAACCTGCCTGCTGAGCCATCATCATCGTCAAAAGCGAGTAAGACGCAATATTAAACGGCACGCCGAGGAACATATCGCAAGAACGCTGGTAAAGCTGGCATGAAAGCTTGCCGTCGGCAACGTAGAACTGGAAAAGCGAGTGGCAAGGCGGCAACGCCATATGCTCAACTTCCGCAGGATTCCAAGCGCTAACAATCATGCGGCGAGAATCTGGGTGATTCTTCATAAGATCCAGAACGTTTGCGATTTGGTCGATTGTGCTGTTTGGATTTTCCGCGGTCGGCGCCGGCCAACTCCTCCATTGCACGCCGTAAACAGGGCCTAAATCGCCATTTTCATCCGCCCACTCGTCCCAAATATGAACGCCATTTTCTTGCAACCAACGCACATTGCTCGATCCTTTAAGGAACCAAAGAAGCTCGTACGCAAGTCCTTTGAAAAACACGGTTTTCGTGGTGATAAGCGGGAAGTATTTGCTAATGTCGAAGCGAATTTGCTGACCAAAAAGCGAAATCGTGCCAGTGCCAGTGCGATCTGATTTTAAAGTGCCTTCCGTAAGGATTTTTCGCACTAAATCCTCGTAAGGAGTTGGGATGCTGGAAAGCGGTTTTTGTGGTACGCGCGCGCGAATTGCGGCAAGTTCTTCTTCTGTTAAAGCCATGCTGCCATGTTAACAAAGCACTAATAAATTTAAAGAATCGCGCTTGTAAAACCATATGTCTACCACGCAAAACGCTAGCTTCGGCAATTGAACGCAAAGTTACAATCCTTACGATAACATGAACAAATACGACTACAGCAAAGGAGCAAAAATGTCTAGAAGATTATGGGTAGAGCGCAACGAAGACGGCACTTGGGAAGCACACAGCGACGACGGCGTGAGCTTGAAGTTTGGCCATGGCGAAGGCATGTTCAACCCGGTTGAATTAATGCAAATCGCTTTAGCTGGTTGCACAGCGCTTAGCAGCCAGTATGCTGCAGAACACGCTATTGGCGAGGGCGCTGGAGCGCGAGTTGTAGTAAACGGCACGTACGACGCGGAAGAAGGCACGTATTTGCGTTTTCAAGAAGACGTCACTCTTGACGCAACTTGCGCAAAACCTGCACTCAGCCAGGAAGATGCGTCCGCACTAAAGGAGCGCATGGAACGCCACATTTCCAGGGGTTGTACTGTTAAGCATACGCTCGAAAAAGGCGCGCAAGTTAGCATAAACGTTACTGTTCGCAGCTAGAACAAGCCAAAAGTCGCGCCAAAAGTCGCGAAAAATTGCACTAAACTTGCACTAAACTTGCACTAAAATCACACTAAAATCACACTAAAATTCACCACGTGTGGCACAATTGAGTACACAAGATATTTGCGCAATAATGACGCTACGCATGCATGTATGCAACCGGAGGAAACTTTGAAAATCGCTATTTTTACCGAAACGTATCCACCGTACATAAATGGCGTCGCAACACAGTCTTACATGCTCAAAAAGATGTATGAAGAGCTTGGGCATGAAGTGCTAGTAGTCACGGTCGGCTCCGAAAAACAGCGCAAAACCAAGCTTGAAGATGGAGTTGTTTACGTTCCGGGCATATTGCTTAAAAAGCTTTACAAATACCGCGTTGCGCTTCCGATTGGTCACATGCGAAAGCAACTTCCTCTTAAATTTAAGCCGGATGTCATTCATATTCAAAACGAATTTGGCATTGGCGAAATCGGCTTGGAAGTAGCAAAAAAAGAGCATATTCCCGTTATTTACACGCTTCACACAGAATACGATAAATTCCTGTTTTACATTGGTTTAAAGCATTTTACTGAGTTCTCTCGCAATATTTCGGCGAAATATTTTATGCGATTCTCGAAAAATGCCACAATTATTACGAGCATGTCTCCTAAAGCACAGGCATATATTGACCGTCAGAAGGTTGATAAAAAAGTAATCGTGCTGAATAATGCTGTGGAATATAAAAAGTTCCTACCAACGCCTGAGCGACTTGCATTCCGCAAAGCTTTCCGCGAAAAATATGGCGTTTCTGACTCTACTAAGCTGTTTGTTTTCGTTGGTAGAATCGGCGCTGAAAAAAATATTTCAGAATTAATTGACAACTTTATGTATTGCGATTTTCCTCGCGAAAAAGCGCGCTTATTTGTTATTGGCGGCGGTCCTGATTTGGAATCGTTGCGAAAGCGCGTGGCAGATAATGGCTTTGACGACAGAATTTGCTTGCTTGGGCCTATTGCTCACACGGAAATTCCAAAGTATTTGCACGCAATGGACTACTACACAACCGCCTCACTTTCCGAAATGCACTCACTTTCGATGCTAGAGGCAATGGCTTCCGGTCTGTTTGCGCTTGTAAAGCATGATGTGCCGAATGAGAAGCAGATTATTAGCGGTCAAAACGGGTATCAGTGGGATACTAAGGAAGATTTTAAGGCTGTTTTTAGTAAAGTTTTGAATATGAGCGAGGCTGAGCAGGCTCAGCTTAAGGCGAACGTGCTCGAGTATTCGAAGAATAACGATTTTAAGAGCCAAGCGCTTGAGCTGCTTAAGATTTACAAGCGCGCAATTGAGATGAATAAAGAGAAGCTCGCTGAAAAGAAAGCTAAGCGAGATGCCAGGCGCGCGCGTTTTATGCTGAAAAAGCGCGAGAATACTGAAGCGAAGTCGCAAGAGACGAAAGAGCCGCAAGAGCCGCAAGACTAGATGACTTGCGCGCTCCAAACGCTGGCACGACGACGTGCTTGAGCTCAGCACAGCGCGTAGGCGGCATAAACTGCACACAGCTGTAAAGTTTTGGTCGGAATCCGGCTGGCAAGCGGCATAAACTGCACACAGCTGCACAGTTTTGGTCGTTTTTTAGCGCGTAGCCGACCTTTATTTTACACGCGCGTAAAGTTTCTGCCGTTTTTCGTTACTGGTGCAGATGAGCAACTGCATTAGTAACGCATATCGTCATTTTTTCGTTACTGGTGCAGATGAGCGACTGCGTACGCGACGATCTGCTCGAGCGCAGCACAGCGCGTAGGCGGCATAAACTGCACACAGCTGCACAGTTTAGGTCGAAATCCGGCTGGCAAGCGGCATAAACTGTACACGGCTGTAAAGTTTTGGTCGGATTTTCTTGCGCTCGCGGCATAAACTGTACACGGCTGTAAAGTTTTGGTCGGATTTTCTTGCGCTCGCGGCATAAACTTTACACGGCTGTACAGTTTCTGTCGGATTTTCTTGCGCTCGCGGCATAAACTTTACACGGCTGTACAGTTTCTGTCGGCTTAAGTTGCGTAGCCGACCTTTTTTTACACAGCTGCACAGTTTCTGCCGGATTTCGTTACTGGTGCAGACGAGCAACTGCGCACGTAACGACATGCTTGAGCACAGCACAGCGCGCGCGAAAGCAGGTCGTCAGTGCACATTAACGCAGCGGATCGATTGTTTGCTCAATCTCCTTAGCAGCTTCTTTACCAGCCTTCGGCACATCAACCTCATGCACTCCGGAAATATCGTCAATAGACGCTTCAGAATGCTGCTTTTGCGCTGCTGCAACCTGAGCTGCACTAAATTCCACATACTTGCGCGGCACAACGTACACAGGCCTAGAAGAATGCTGCAACAATCCCTGACTAATCGAGCCAAGCAACAGACCGGTAAAGCCACCGCGACCGCGAGAACCAACAACCACAAGATCATGATTCAAACTAGCCTGAGTCAAAGCTTCAACAGCAGAACCAGGCACAACAGTTCGATGAATTTGCAAATCTGGCAAACGCTGCAAAATTGGCTTCACACGCTCCTCAAGATCCTCCATGTACGATCCCATAACAGCGGTGTCTCCCTCAGCACCTTGCACCCTTGGCACTGCGGAAATAACATCAAGCTCAGCATGCCAGCTATCCGCCAAATCAGCCGCAATTTCAAGAGCTTTAAGCCCCCACTTTGACTCGTCAGAGCCAACAGCCACACGCGTAATCGTGTTATTCAAGTGAATACGCTGACCGTCATCGTCAGTGTAAGGCACAACCACAATTGGGCAATACGCATAAGCTGGAAGCGAAGAACTAGTTGTGCCGAGCAAACGCTCTGCCAAGCCACCTTTGCCGCGATTGCCAATCACAATAAGCTGATAGTTACGGGAAAGTTCCACGAAAACCGAGGAAGGATCACCCGTAACAATTAGCGTAGTCGCGTCAACACCCTGCTCAAGAGCAACAGCTTTTGCTTTAGATAGAATTTCTTGAGCATCGTGATGAGCTGCATTATCGTCACCAATCGCAGTGTAAGTGGCATCAAAAGAAACAGCAGCATAACTTGGCAACGAATAAGCGCAAACAATTTGCAATTGCAACCCAGCATGCTTTGCGTAATTTGCAGCCCACCAAACCGCTTTATAGCTCGCGTGTGAGCCGTCAACTCCAACCAATACAGCTTTTTCTGGGATCATTGCCAACCTCCTCATACTTGCACTCGCGACAGCAGCGTCACTCGCGCACAACTTGTAAATACTATTGTAGCGTAATTTTAGATTGAGTGTTGGCAGTTTTGCGATATATGACTACAGAAGCCACAAAAGCTACAAAAGCTACAGAAACTACAGAAACTACAGAACGCGACGAATAGAGTATGCGCCTGGGAACACGTAGCGGATAGGATCGTACTTAGTGCCAGCAAGCTGCGAATTAATTACCATGCCGTTACCAACATAAATAGAAGCATGCTGCGCATTCGCGATAATGTCTCCAGGCTGCGCTTGAGCCAAACTTGGGATTGGAGTTCCGACAGTCGCCTGCGCTCCAGAAGTACGAGGCAAAGAAACACCAACACTAGCAAAAACATACTGCACAAAACCAGAGCAATCCCATCCAGCAGGAGTATTGCCACCGCTGCGATACGGTACTTTGCCTAAGAATTGAGTAGCAAAATTCAAAAGAGAAGCAACAGACTTATCGTCAGGAGGAACTACAGAAGCAAGAGGAACCTGCTCAACACCACTGCGGAAACCAGAACGGCTTGCAGCATCATTTCCAGCAAAAGCACGGCGTGCCACTTCAGCAGCTTGTTCGCTAGGAGTCTTAGTTTGAGGTACATTCAAGCTTTCTATGCCGCCCCAATGAGAATTTGCATCGACATCAGTAGAAGTGGATTCAGTTAAAATATCGCGACGCACATTCGTCACCTTTGGAAATGCGCGCGTAGAAGTGACAGCTGACTCGGAAAGCTCATGCGAAGACTCTGCCATGGCGAATGGCACCATAACAGTAAGCATTGAAGCTGCTGCGACAGCTGATACAAAAACTGAGAAAATTCTACTTTGTTTTAGCATACTTTTTGCAGTATATCATCGGGGTATTACATACGAGAGAAATTAGCAACGCCAGTAATAAACAAACTAATTTTAGTAACAAACAAAGCAGCTCTAGTAACGAAGCTTTAGTAATGCAGCTTCAGTAACGCGCCTTGATAATTAGCTTTAGTAACGAATCTTCAGTAATACAGCTTCAGCAATGCAGCTTTAGTAATGAATAAACTGATATTGAGAAACTTCCTTAGCGTCAAACTTGCGCGAGAAAGTTCGTCCTTGGTAAGAAGCGCCACATTCAGAAGTTTCAATAGAACCGTCTGAATTAATTTTTTCAACAACTGCAACGTGCCCGTAGAACGGATCAGAACCAGCCTGACCTGAACGGAACACCATAATATCGCCAACGTGACGAGCGGAATTATCTACCCAATAGCCAAGACTGCGCGCAGAATCAGCCCACATATTTCCGTTGCCAAAATGCGAGCCAACAGGCAAACCTAACTGATGTCGGCGAATATACACCCACCAAGTGCACTGGCTGAACTCATACGCGTTACCGGTATCCCCAGTTGTGTGATTTGGATTAAAGCCCTTCGGCAAAACGTCAAAGTCTTTATCCATCAACAAAGCAACTTTAGGATTATTCGCAGCAGAACGCGACATTTCCGCAATATTAAAGCCTGAATCAGAACCTAAATTCCACGAATCAGACTTTGAAGATACAGTAGAAAAAGTGCCAGGTTGTACTGAATTAGCAACCTTATTGGCTAAGTTTTCATGCTTCGAATCCGAGCGAGCAGGACTATTTTCATTCGCGCTATTTGCAGCATCAGCAGAGTCCGTATGCGATTTTTTAGCAGCATTCTCAATAGAGTCAACAGCGTTATTAATAGTCGCCATAGGATCAAGCGACTCGCGCTGGCTAGAACGCGAAACAGTTGAAGATGCGTCGCCAACTGCAGTCACAGACGGCTCAAATTCGGAAGCGCGAGCATCAAAACTATTAACCTTAGTTAAAGCCATAGTAGCTGCAACAGTACCAACCATTGCAACAAGAGAAGCCGAAAGTATTAAATTGCGACGACGCTCATTAGCAAGTTTAGACAACCTAAGCGCACGTCTGCTTTGAGGAACAAGCTCCTGCAAACGCTCAGAAACAGCTTCCGGAAGTTCTACAACAGCACCATTGCTAGTAGCAACCGCAGCCAAACGCTCACTAACACGATTAGCTTGAACAGAACGCATACCGCGCACACTATGCGCACCATGAACACCATGCGCTCCATGCTGAGCTACAAACAGCGAAAGCGGCGAATCACCACGCCTCTTTGCTTTTGTGGCACCATGTGCAGCATGTCTCATACTAATCACTTTCTTACGTTAAACGTGGAACGCAGCGCACAAACGCTACACCCCCAACTGACTTTCTTTCAATCTTCTATGTGAAAGGTTACAACGTGGTTAGGATGTAAGAAACACATACAGCCTAAATCCGCTAATTTTCGCGCTTAAGCTGCCATTGTCACACTTAGACTTCGGTAAGTTGTATGGTTGGAAGTATGAAATTTGCACCTATAGTTAATCCTGATGCACGAAAAGCAGCACCAAAACCGCTGCGCGTTGATTTGCGAAAGGTTTTTTCTATAGGAACGATCGCGTGGTTAGTCGCAACAATAATTGCGCTTATCGTTGCGTTATTGCATATTACGACTTGGTTTCCTGTGTTGTTTTGCGCATCGGGAACAATTATTGGCGTTCTGCTATTAATTTGGGAACATTTTGACCGATGGGACTACAGGCGCTTAGGAAAATAGTTTATTGCTGATTTGCTGATTTGCTGATTTGCCGATTTGCTGATTTGCTACTTACTACTTACTTACCTGCTGAATTATTTACTTGCTACTTGCTACTTGCTACTTACTTACCTGCTGCTTATTTACTTGCAATCGGTAGCGCAAAACTTACGGTAGTACCCTGCCCCGGCATACTCCAAAGCGTAATATTTCCGTGGTGCGTAAGTGCCACATGCTTAGCAATTGCAAGCCCTAAACCAACACCATCCTGGCTTTGACTATTTTGATTATTCGCACGATAGAATCGTTCAAAAATTCGCGACTGATCTTGCAAATCAATGCCAACTCCGCGATCTACAACACGGATCACAGCGTATTGACCATCTGTTGAAAGCGACGCAGATAGCGAAACTGTAGAATTTTTTGGAGAATACGTAATTGCATTCTCAACTAATTTCCGCACTGCAGCTTGAATTTGCGAAATTTCACCGCGCACGCATAAGCTCGAATCGACTTTTGACACAACATGTACGCAACAATCCTTAGCAAACGCAGCAACTTGATTTTGCACATACGACAAAACATCATTCAAAGAAAATACTTGCGCAGAATCTAAGTCAATAGGATTTTGAGCGCGAACCAGCCACAACAAATCTTCAAGCATGTGCTCAAGTTTCTTGGAAGATTTACCGGCAATTTGCGCAATATCTTTAATTTTTTGCGCAGATACCTGTTCGTTTTGCAAAACTTTCGTAAGCTGAGTTAAGTTGCGAGTAGATCGCATTAACTGCTCAGAAACGTTGGAAATAAAGTCGTCGCGAGTTTGCGCAAAACGGTGAGCTGCACTCGTATCCTCAATAATTACAACTACGATACCGCCTCCAATGCTTCCAGCCGTAACAGTAAGCCAATTAGGGCGCGAAACAGTGGTTGACTCTTGAGGATTTGCGGTTATTGACACATAACGCTCAGGGGTCGAAGTGACCAAAGAGAAGCGCTCGAATCCGCCAGAAGCGCGTACGGAATTAACAGCTTGAAGAACGCGAGGCTGACATAGAGAATCATCGCTAACAACACCCAGCAAATAAGCTTCAGAACTTGCGCGAATTACGTCATTGTTGGCATCAATTACAACAGTTGGCATGTCGAGCATTGCCAAAACTTGGGACGCGTCGTCGCTGATGTCATCACTTGCGTTGTCGCTTGGGTTGTCGCTGATGTCGTCGGTTATGTCGTCAGTTATGTCGTCAGTTTCGCCATACTTTGCGCCATACTTTGCGCCATACTTTGCGCCGCGAATATAATTAAACGCTCGCTTAAAAAGACGCAAAACTGTAGAAAACCAATCCGACATCAACACACACAACGAAAGCACAACGCACAACGCAAGCACGCCGAAAGCAACAAATACAACGATCACAACCGCAGAAGAACCTTGAGGCATACTCCTATAATCTCATATTTTGCGCGCTTTTGTAACTATGCAACTAAAAAGCGGCATAAACTTTACACGGCTGTAAAGTAAAGGTCGGCTACGCGCCAAAAAACGACAGAAACTTTACACCGCTGTAAAGTTTCGGTCGCTTACGCGCGAAAAAGCGGCAGAAACTTTACGCTCGTGTAAAGAAAAGGTCGTTTGCGCGCGAAAAAACGACAGTTTCTTTACACCGCTGTAAAGTTTCGGTCGCTTCGTTACCAGCGTCGTCTATAATTGCATAGGATGCCTGACTTATAGCGATGTGCAAACTAGGCGTTCGAATAAACTCACAGCACTGAGAAAGGACGCACCATGCGAGTAATTTTCAACGAAGAAATGAAGGCGATTGCTTCAAACCTCGAACGCATGGCAGAACTTGTAGCAAAAGCTATGAACGATGCTGGAAGCGCGCTTTTGAACGCGGATTTGGAAGCTGCTCAAACTGTTATCGATAAAGACGCAGACTTAGACGCTTTAGAAGCAAGCACTATTGACCAATGCTTGACTTTGCTTGCGCGCCAAAACCCAGTTGCAACGGACTTGCGCGAAGTTGTAGCTACAATGCGATTAGCTGCAACATTTGAACGCATGGGAGATTTAACAAGTCATATCGCTCAAATTACTAGACGAACCTGGCCTGAATCTGCTATTGCGCAAGAAGGACGCGAAACTATTGTTGCAATGGTTGATTTCTTGCGCGAACTGTCAGGCCGCTTAACAACTATGGTTGCAAATCGCGATGTGCAAATGGCGGAAACTATTATTGCTGGCGACGATGCGCTCGACAAATTGCACGAGAAGATTTTTGAGCTGGTAGAAGGCGAAAATTGGAAGGGTACGCGCAGGCAGTTGATTGATGTCGTTCTGCTTAGCCGCTTTATTGAGCGAATTGGGGATCATTGCGTTGCTGTTGCAAGGCAAATTGTGTTTATTGTTTCCGGATTCGATCCGTCCAAGAAGCCGGAGCCAGATAAAGACACGGTTGTAGCGTAAAGCGCATGGATTAAGTAGCGAAAGTAGTTTCTTAAAAATAACTATAGCTTATATTACAAATTGTTTAATGTGGCGCGAGTTTTAGGGGATTTCTCTCCTCGCGCGCCCCGTCCTTCGGGCGCTCTGGCTGCTAAAAGAGTTCAGTGTGTTCGCCTTTCTTTAAAGAATGTAGCTTCTCAGTCCTCTTTTAGCGCTCGTAGAGAAATCCCCCAAACTCTGCGTGCTTAATCGTTAATAACCTCATTTTATCGCAGAGATTTTTCGATTTTTCTTCTTCGCTTGGCGAATCAGCAGCCTGCGGCTCTGACGTTCGCCGCGCTCAGTGCGAAAAATCTCAAATCTCTACCACACGAATATCCACACGACTGAATGACAACGAAACTAAAATGTAAAATAATTTATACAAAAAAGTAGGTCTGCAAATTAATTGCAAACCTACTTTTATTTTAAAAGCTAACTTAAGCAGTTAAAAGCTAACTTAAGCAAACCTAAGCCAGCGAATTAGAATCTCACTTCTGACCCTGAGCAGCCACAGCGGCAGCGCCGGCAGCAGCAGCTTCTGGATCCAAATACTCACCGCGAGGCTTGATTGGCTTGAAGTTTTCATCCAATTCGTAAAGCAGAGGAATAGCGGTTGGAATGTTCACCTTGGAAATCTCTTCCTCGCTCAAGTTGTCAAGCATCTTAACGATTGCGCGCAAGCTGTTGCCGTGAGCAGCAATCATTACAGTCTTGCCGGACTTAAGCTCTGGAATAATATCCGACTCCCAGTAAGGAGTTACGCGAGTCACAACGTTTGCCAAAGCTTCAGTTTCTGGAACTGGATCACCTGCGTAACGAGGATCATTCGTCTGAGAATACTCATCGTTTGGATCGATCTCAGGAGGTGGAGTTGCGTAAGAACGACGCCAAATCATGAACTTCTCATCGCCATATTCCTGACGAATCTCAGACTTGTTCTTACCTTGCAAAGCACCATAGTGACGCTCGTTCAAACGCCAGCTGCGACGAACTGGAATCCAAAGGCGGTCGGCTGCATCAAGCGCGTAATTCGCGGTGTTGATAGCGCGACGAAGCAAAGAAGTGAACACGATGTCTGGAAGAACGTTCTTCTCTTTAAGAAGCTCGCCACCATGCTTAGCTTCCTCAACACCCTGCTCAGTCAGCGGTACATCAACCCAACCAGTGAACTGATTGGTCTTATTCCATGCGCTCTGACCATGTCGGAGCAATACTAATTTGTATGTCATAATTACCTAGTCTATTCGTTTCGTACGACTACACATATTAACTTTGACTTTGAGTCAACTAGCGAAGTGGCTTCACGAGTGGGAACGTAATCGTCTCGCGAATAGTTGCGCCCGTAAGAGCGATCAGCAAGCGATCAATACCCATTCCCATGCCGCCAGCAGGAGGCATACCGACGCCGAGAGCCTCAATGAAGTCCTCGTCAATATCCATTGCCTCAACGTCTCCAGCCAAAGCATCCTTAGCTTGAGCAACAAAGCGCTCGCGCTGCACAACAGGATCGTTAAGCTCGGAGTAGCCGGTTGCAAGCTCAAAGCCGCGCACGTACAAATCCCACTTTTCAACCATTCCAGGCTTAGTGCGGTGACCCTTAACAAGAGGGCTGGTCTCCACTGGGAAGTCGCGCACAAACGTTGGCGCGTAAAGCTTATCCTCGTAGAAGTGCTCCCACAAGTGCTCAACCAACTTGCCGTGATTCTCAACTTCGTCGCGCTCAACGCCAAGCTTGTCCGCAATCGCACCCAAATGCTCAACGGAAGTTTCCGGCGTAATCTCCTCGCCCAAAGCCTCAGAAAGCGAGCCGTACATGGTAATCTGCTTCCACTCGCCGCCAAAATCGTACTCTTCGCCATTAAGCAAAGTCACTTTAGTGGAACCGAAAGCGTCGACAGCAGCCTTCTGAATCAGCTCCTTAGTAAGATCGCCAATCGTATCGTAAGTGCCGTAAGCCTGGTAAGCCTCAAGCATTGTAAACTCTGGAGCGTGAGTTGCGTCCACGCCTTCGTTTCTAAAATCGCGGTTGATTTCGAACACGCGGTCGATGCCACCAACCAAGCAGCGCTTCAAGAAAAGTTCCGGAGCAATACGCAAATAAAGATCAATGTCAAAAGCGTTCATGTGAGTTGTGAACGGACGAGCAGCAGCGCCACCGTGAACCGTTTGCAACATTGGAGTTTCGACTTCCAAGAAGTCGTGGGTTTCGAAAGTGCGGCGAAGCGAAGCCACAGTGTGAGAACGCCTGCGAACCATATCGCGAATCTTTTCGTCTGCAATCATGCCAATATAAGGCTTACGCGTACGAGTGTCGTCGCTTAATTCCTTGTGCAAAGCTGGAAGCGGCTGCAAAGCCTTAGCTGCAATCGCCCACTCGGTTGCGAATACGGAAAGCTCGCCGGTCTTGGAAGAAATCACGCGACCGCGCACGTACAAGTGATCTCCCAAATCCACCATCTGCTTGAAGCTTTTAATGGATTCTTCGCCAATTTCCTTCTTAGAAACCATCGCCTGAATCGTAGTACCGTCACCGGCAGAAAGCTTAACGAAGCACAAGCCACCAGCGTTACGCAAGAAAAGAACGCGACCTGCAATACCAACCTCGGTATCGGTTTCTTCGCCAGCTTCAAGCTTGCCATCGAACTGCTTACGAACCTGCTCGATAGTATCAGTAACGTTAAGATGCACAGGATAAGGCTGCACGCCCTCCTTAAGCATCATTGCGCGCTTAGCAACGCGCATCTGTACCTGCTCAGGATGAGCTTGTGGACCAAATTCTTTATTGCTTGGGTCGATTGCTTCATCCAGGCTTGCGCCTTCGTTTACGCGCTTGGCGATTGCCTCGTCTTGAGCGAGTAACATTTCGGCATGTTCAACAGTGTCAATTTCATTGACGGTATCTGTTGCTTCGTTTTCTGCTGCATTTTTAGCGGCAGATTCTGCGGCATTTTGCGCTGCAGACATTGCAGTATTGGTGTCAGTCATAAACGCTAATTGTAGCCAGTAGGTAATACAGGTTTTGTACGCGGCTTGCAGTGCTAATTTGTAATATGTTTACACAGAAGCTGTAGCGATAATTTGTAATATGTTTACGAAGGGATTCCGCAGCTTGTACGCAATATGCTTGCGCGAGACTTACTTTGCGCGGCTTGCACACGCTTTAAAATAATTTGTATTAGCCAACCTGTAACATTACGGACGTTGTTGGAACTTTTATGCGCATATGCTTTCGCGAGTTTCAGCATCGGGCTGTAGCGCAGTTTGGTAGCGCGCTTCGTTCGGGACGAAGAGGCCGCGGGTTCAAATCCCGCCAGCCCGACTTTTGATTTTTGGCATTATGCCCCCTCAACGCACACGCACACGCAATTCCGACATTTCCTATACACGTGCGTAAAGTTTCTGCCGTTTTTTCGCGCGTAACCGACCTTTTCTTTACACGCGCGTAAAGTTTCTGCCGCAATTTGGCGTAAAAACGGCAGTTTCTTTACATGGCTGTAAAGTTGAAGTCGATTAATTGTGAACAAGCGCAATAGCAAGGGGGCTTTGATGGAGGACGCTGCGCAATTTTATAACGAGCTTGACGAAATGTTCGCGAATCACGCAAGCGCAGACGCGATTGAAACGTATCTTTTGCGAAAACTTGCCGAAACGCAGGTAAATTCCGAAGTCGCGGCAGATGCAAAAGCGCAACAAGAAACCGCAGAAAATGCAGCAACAGAAGAAACCGCGTCAACCACCAAAACCGCGCAAACCAATCCCCTGCAACTGTCTATTCTCAACGAACTCATGGGCTTTTACCGTTCGCGCGGAGAACACGCAAAAAATCAGCCAATCATCAATCGCGCTCTAAATCTTGCAAACAAAATGCAACTAGCTGGCACCGAAGCTGGCACAACCACGCTAATTAACGCTGCCACCAGCCTCCGCGCGGCTGGCGACTACAATCGCGCCGAAAAAATTTACACTCAGGCTCTTAACGAATCCGCAACGACTCTTGGCGCCAAAAATCGCAAGCTCGCTGCACTTCACAACAATCTTTCGATGCTTTACAGCGAAACCGGTCGCACGCATGATGCAATTGAGGAGCTCAATCAGGCGCTTGAAATTTTGCAAAATACGAGCACTGATCCTGAGCGCGATATCGATATTGCAGCCACGCACACGAATCTTGCGCTTGCGATGTTGCAGGAGTGCTCAAAAGAGGGCTCGCATGAGCATACGAAGGAGTGTACGAATGAGCGTACGCAGGAGTGCTCGCATCCTAACACCAGCCCGAACAGCAAATTCGCAACTCTTGACTCTGCTTTTGAACACGCTTCGATCAGCGTTCGCATGTACATCGCAGGAAATAACGAAAATCAGCCGCATTACGCTTCTGCTTTGGCTGGTTTTGCGCAAGTGCAGTGCGCGCGCGGCGAGTACACTCAAGCAGAGGAAAGTTACAGTAAGGCACTTGATTTGATTGCGAGATGCTACGGAAAAGATAGCGAATCTTACGCAATTACGGCGGAAAATTTGCAGCAGACGCGCGAGTTGGCAGAAAAAGTTACGGAAGAATCTATAGAAATTCAAGAATCAGCAACCCAACAAACAGAAAGCCAACAAACAGAAAACCAACACCCAACAACCCAAAACGCAGCAAACAATAACCCAGCAAACAATAACATAAAAACCGGCATGCAATTAGCGCAATCATATTGGCAAACTTACGGAAAAGCCCTACTCGATCAGCCAAAATTCGCGAAATACAAAAATCGCATTGCAGCCGGATTAGTTGGTCACGGCTCGGAATGTTACGGTTTTGACGACGAGATTTCGCGCGATCACGATTTTGGACCAGGCTTCTGCTTGTGGCTTACCGACGAAGATTACGCGGAAATCGGCGCGGATTTGCAAAACGCTTACGACGCACTTCCGCAGAGATACGCCGGTTTTGGATCCCGCAAAGAAACGCCGCGCGCAAAATCATGCGAAATCAGCAAACGCGTCGGAGTATTTCGCATAAGCGAATTTTTCGAAAATCTAACCGGCTTCCCCACTGCTCCAAGCCAAAACGAGCCGCACTTATGGCTATCATTAAGCGAGTCAACGCTTGCAGCAGCGACGAATGGCAAAATTTTCGCGGATCCTCTTGGCGAGTTCTCAAAAGCGCGCCAAAGCTTCAAACTCATGCCGGACGACGTGCGAATCTCACTAATCTCCAGAAGACTTGGCATGATTTCGCAAGCCGGCCAATACAATTTCCCACGCATGATCGCGCGAAAAGACGCTTCCGCCGCGTGGCTTTCTATAAACGAATTCGTGCGCGCGACCGCTTCACTCGTTTTTCTGCTCAACAATCCTGTAACCGCAGGCTACTTGCCTTACTACAAGTGGCAGTTTGCAGCATTGCGCAAGCTCAGCAATCGCATGGCATCTAGGCTTCCGGAAGTATGCAGCAAACTTGAGTCGGTAATGCGACTTTCTTCCGCTGCATGCTTTGGTGGCGACGGTTCCGGCGGAGACGGTTTTGGCGAAGGCGGCAAAGGAGCTGGACTTGCGCAAAAGCAAGTTACGCAAATAATTGACAGCATTTGCGAGGATATTGTGCGAGAGTTGCAATATCAAGGCTTAAGCGATTGCGACGAAACTTTTTTGGAATGGCAGCGGCCGTACATTGAAGCGCATATTCACTCGCGCGCAGCATGTTTGAGGAGCTTATGATGTGCGATTTATCAGCAACGAAAGTGCAAAATCAAAAAGCGCAAAATCCGAAAGCAGAAAATACAAAAGCGCAAAAGCTTGCGGAAGAAATCACCCAACTCGAGTGGGATCAGTTCCAGCTTACAGAAAACGAAGGCGGACGCGCGAATTGCCAAGGAAACTGGCCAACTTTTCGCATTATGCGCATGAGTCAGTTTTTGGCGTGGCCGCTGGATTTGCAGGAGTCTTATAAGCAGGATCTTGAGCGCGCGAACAGCGACGGCGGCAATTTGATTACGGAGAAGTATGCGCGAATGATGGAGTCTACTGCGCCGGAAATTTTTGAGCGCACGATTAAGCCTTATATTAAGCCGATTTTTGAGCCTAGAAAAAGCGCGCAGGAGCAGATTATTTTAACGCAAGTTGAGTGGGCTGCGGATTTTCGAGAGCGCTACCCGAATTTGGGTTTTGCGATGCGCGTACTTAAAACTAGCGAAGATACGGCAGAAAATACGTCTTTTGAAACGTATTTGCGAGGCGAATTAAGCACGTATTCTGACGCAACTTTCGCTAAATACCAGCGTTTTGTACATAACTTGCGCGCGGAAAATATAAATCTTACGCAAATGATTATTGCGAATACTGTGCACATGTATGGATACGATTCGCTCGAAGCGGCCGAGCTTGCTTAGGGTTGAAAGTCCAGTGGACTTTCAACGCAAGCGAGGTCTGCCTTCGTTTCTAATAACGAAGGCAGTGCTGATTCTGTCTGTTTTCAGACACGCGTGCAGTACGATTTCTGCGCTAGAGCCTCTTAATTGCGTTCTTCGGACACGCGTGCAGATTCCATACTGCGCTAGTGTCCCTAATCGGCAGTTTTAAGACACTGGTGCAGATTCCATACTGCACGAGTGTCTCCGATTGCATGACTTAACACTTGCTAACTATCTTGCTTATAAAAAACTTGCTTTTGTGCGTTATATTTTCATAAATAACGCACAATTACAAGTTACAAAAATCAAAGCTAAAACCTAATCAAGCATAAGATTTATTAATTTTAAGATAGAGGAAATAACATCCTCAAAATTTACACTTTTCGCGTACTGATGCTTCTTAGCATATCTATTCCATCTATCGATTACAGCACTATCACATGAGATGTATTCAAGTATTTCACGTGCTTTTACTTTTGAAAAATACGTATTCCTATGTTTGCAAGTAAGCGACATGGCAACTTTTAATACACTAAAATCAATACTTTCATTAATTTGATTCACAAACTCACAATCAGTTAAATACGCAATAGCAACTCCACAATTCCCGTTATTAGACGCATTCAGCGAGTTCATAATTGCGTAAATATCATAAAAGTCTTTACTTCTTGTATTACTTTCTGCCTTAGAGAGAATAGTTTGCAATTTTTCAGCCAATACTGATTCAAGTGGATACATTTGCAAATCTATATCGTCTCCGAGAACAGTAGAATATTTTCCCACTTTAACTTCTGGATACATTGGATCTCCAGTAGCTATATCAACCGAAAAAGGAAACCTAATTTTATCTAAATGACCGATTATATGAAAACGATATCCACCATATTCATCTTCAGGCCTAATAGAATCGGTAGAGTCGTTGATTTCAAACCACATACCATCATGGTTTTCATCATAAGTTGTAACACTTTTAATAACATTAAATAAATAAGAATCCTCCATTTTCAAACCATTAATCAAAAAATCAATGTCTTGGGTTGATCTATTATCAATTCCAAGCACAAAACTCAGAAGCATTCCGCCTTTCAAGACGAAATTATTTTTATACTCACTTTTTGCAAGCAACTTCAAAAACTCATCAAAGAAATATCTACTTAACAAAGTGTTGTAATCTAAGCTAAGTTCTTGCGACTTGTTACGCAAACGCTGCGTAACGCTATCTCTAATTGCAGTACTTTTATTACTACTGTTATTCATCGAGAATCTCCAAAATATCGTCAACTTGCCGAAGAATACCAAATTGTTTGGCATATTCGCGCAATCTATGTACGTTTTTATTAGGATTCCTCACATACGCACGCAAAGCCTTACCAAATATCTCTGAATCCTGACGCCTACGATTTCTAACCAAATCGCAAATAGTGCGCTCCATATCACAAGACATCACATAATTACCAATAATTGTACGCACCCTTGTAACGCCAATTTTATACCATTCTTTCCTAATTTGATGCACTTCAACATCATTTTTTATACGCCATGTGTTATAACCCTGACATACCGTAACTTCGTTTATAAACGGCATGCGATCTGTAAGATTATGCAAATACAAGGCAGTTTGGTAAGAATATATGCAAGCTTTATTGCGAAGTTGGAAAAAATAAAGTTCATCATAATTATTTGAATTGCTATCAAAATACACACCGCGCGCAATTCTTTCCAAATCATTATTTTTGACCATGCTAGTTAGATACCAAGAGTCAATTCCTGCGGAAGAAACTTCTTTTGCTGTGATGATACCGTTATTTTTCTTAACTATTCCTTTAATCGCACTAATATTTGTTATCTTTTGATTTGCTGTTACTTTTACCATCACATACCAACCTATTAAAAACCATCTTACGAATAACAAAAGCTTATTAAAAAACTTGCTTTTGTGCTTTATTATTATATAAATAACGCACGAATACAAGTAAAAAGTTAGCTACAGACTCATAGCGATAATTTAGATTCAGCAGAATGCGCGCAGATTAAAATGCCGATTAGGACGCAGATTAAGAATAAAGCAGCGACGCTGCAGAAGCTGCGCGAGAGTCACTTTCGAGAAAAAGCGCGGAAGCAGCGGAAAGACCGGTTTGTTGCAAAAACGTGCGGTAAAGCATTACGTTTGGTTTGCGCAAATGCGATTCGTAAGATGCACAAACGCCGTTAAGCTCGCCGAGTATTGGGCAAGTTTTGCGTGCACAGTTTAGCCAATCGCAAGAAGCGTTACCAAGCGCCCACACGCGCACGCCGCTCGCAATCAACTCGCGCGCCACAGCCGAAGCATCCGCGCGCTCGCCGGCGAAACCGCGCTCGAAACGCTCAAAATACAAGCGATACAGCCACGTAACTGCCGGCCCGTGATGCTCATCAAACGAATCCAAAGCCTGCTTGCAGCTCCACCCAGCCTCGCACAATGACTCGTGAAACTCAAAACCCCATTCCGGCTCGAAACTAAAGAGCACTTCACCAATAAAATCCGGATAATCTGCAGCCAGAGTGCGGCGTGCATCCCAATCTACAAGCAATTGCAAGTCGAAAACAACGTCAGTTATTCCGCGCAAAGCATACTCGCGAATACTATTTTCGCGCACATCACTTATTTCGCGAATATCACAGATACCGCTTGCACTAACTGCCTTTATTTCAGCGCCCATAATTCCCACTTGTGCAATACGTTGCTCTCAAAACAAAACAGCAAAACAGAAACAGCAAAACAAAACAGCACGCAAACCAAATACTCACACAGTTGGCGGAATACCAGCACTCATCGACGCATCGCCAACTACGCCAGAACCGTACATTCCTGCAGCAAAACTCGCTTGCAAACTGTTGAGATTGTAGCCAAGCGCCTCAAGCTGCGCGCGACCGTCCTCATTAATGTTTTCAACGCTCCAACGCGGCTTCCACGTCCAATCAATACGAAACTCTTCCACCAAGCCTGCGAGCGCATTCGCACACTCATCCTCAATCAATTCAGTTAACGGACATGCAGGAGTGGTAAGCGTCATAGTAATAATTGCGCGCCCAAGCTCGTCAATTTCAATGCCGTAAACCAAGCCTAAATCAACCACGTCAATGCCAAGCTCAGGATCCACAACATCGTGTAAAGCGTCTAAAATATCATCTTCTGTAACTCGACCAATGTCATTCGCGCTTAAATTCGCAGGATGCGTTTCATGCGTCACCTCAGATGCCGATTGATTTTCTGCCATAATATTCCTTGCTTTTACGTTACATAAAGATTTTATAGTTCTTTCATAGCCTTTGCAATGCTGTCTTTTAAGCCTTCCCACGCCAAAAGCGCGCACTTAATTCGCATTGGGTAGCGCGATACGCCTTGCAAAACCATTGCATCTTCCAGCGCATCTTCGTCCTCTTCGTTTTCAAAACCTGCGCCGCGAGATTCCATAAGTTTGTGGAAAAGCGCGTCTAATCGCAAGGCTTCGTCAACCGACTTTCCTTCAACCAAATCAACCATCATTGAAAGGCTTGCTTGCGAAATCGAGCAGCCGTGACCATCCCACTTAATACTTGATACTATTGGTGTTTCGTCATTATTTGCGCTGCGCGAAAGCTCCACGCGCATGGTAACTTCGTCTCCGCAAGTTGGATTGAATTGGTGCGATTGACCTAAAGCAGAGTTTTCGTCAGATGTAACAGCGCAACTTTCGTGAGCATTATTTAAGGTAATTTCGGCAGATTTTGTATTTTCGGCAGATTCTTGAGATTTTGCAGATTCTGTATTTTTTGCAGATTCTTGAGATTCTTCCTGCAGTTCCGCTTGTGCGAGCGCATCCGTGCTTTCGAAATGAGTTTTGCCATGCGGATTTCGCGCAGCATCCAAAATTACTTCTTGATACATGCTTTCTAAGCCGTCACCAGCCATATCGCCTGCATCTGTACCAAAACCAGCACCCACACCAAAACCCATATCAAACATACGCACTCCTTACCTACTTCCTAACTCGCCGATTCGCTTGGCTAACTCGCTAACTCTCCAACTCGCTCGCTAACAATATTTAATCACTTATTTTTTAATAAACGATTCATCATTAGAAAACTCAACAACTTTTTCAATAACATATCAACTTCATCAAGTTTATGCTTTATATTTTCAAATTCAATTATTTCAAATATTATTTTTAAACAATCGTAGTAATAGCCGCAAGAAAATAAGTATTTAATAGTGTCGTATATGTGATACAATTGTAAGAGGTCTTTTGTAAAGGCTTCCAAGTGCCGGGGACGTTTTCCCCGGCTTTTATTTTACTTACTTATCAGTGTAGTTGGGTTATAAGTCAAAAAGTTGGGGAAAACATGAGAGAACTTAGCATATTCATAGACGAATCAGGCAGCGATAACCTATCGGACTATTATTACATACTAGCTATCGTACTTCATGACCAATCAAATAATTTAGATTATTCAATAAAACTTTACGAAAACTCACTCGAACAAAGACTACTTCCTAATATACCCTTTCATGCTTCACCTCTTATGAACAAAAAAGATAATTATAAATGTTTAGACATGTCTACAAGAAAAAAATTATTGCAATCATTTAGAATATTCTTCAGGCACGTTGAAATTCATTACCATACTTTTGTATACACAAACAGAAAATACGAATCAACAAGTCAATTGTCTGCAGCAATGCGCAAAGATTTAATTAATTTTTTATTCGACAACATGGAATATATGCAACAATATGAAAAAATAAAAATATACTATGACAATGGTCAGCAATCAATAGTTAATGCAATACACAAAGCAATGGAATATAGTTTGTCAAAAAATGCGACCATATACAGATACGCAAAACAATCACAGTATCGTCTAGCACAAATAGCAGATTACATTTGCATGGTAGAACTTACAAAACTCAAATACGAAAATAAACACATAACAAAGACAGATGAAAAATTTTTTGGTTCTTGGTCTGACTTTAAAAAAGGCATATTAAAAGAAACAAGGCATAAAGCTATTGAATAAAACAATGCATGCTGACTCGCCGATTCACTTAGCTAACTCGCTAACTCTCCAACTCGCTCGCTAACAATATTATGCGCCAAAGTAGGCGCGAACGTGCGAGACTGCTTCAACAAGCGCGCGAGCCTCGTCAACTGTGTTGTAAACGCCAACAGAAGCGCGATTCGAAGCATACACGCCAAAATGACGGTGAATCGGCTGAGCACAATGATGCCCGACGCGAATCGCAATGCCTTGAGCGTCCAAAAACTGTCCAACATCGTGCGGATGCACACCCTCAACTTCAAAAGAAACCGTGCCAATTCGCTGACTCAAATCAGTCGGACCCAAAACGCGAACACCTGGAACATCTTGCAATTTTAGCAATTCTGCAGCAATTTCCTGCTCATGCTCTGCAACTCGGTTCATATCCAACGCGCGCAGCCAATCTGCTGCAACTCCTGCCGCAACCATTTGCGCAACCGGCTGAGTTCCAGCCTCAAAACGGTAAGGCGCATCCATGTATTGCGCCGGCTTGTTAAGCCACGCAAGCTCTACCATTGAGCCGCCAAAATTGGCAGGTGGAAGAGCGTTCAAAAGCTCGCGACGACCATACAAGAATCCAACTCCTGTAGGACCGTACATTTTATGCGCACTAAATGCCGCAAAATCAACGTCTAACGCGTGAAAATCAACTGGAATATGTGGAACTGACTGGCATGCGTCGAGCACAAAAATCGCTCCAACTTCGTGAGCGCGCTTGCAAATCGACGAAACGTTCGTAATAGCGCCAGTAACGTTGCTAATATGCGTAACTGCAACGATTTTCGTACGCCCGTCAATAATTGTTCGCAAATAATCCGCGTCCGCGCGCACGCGACCGTCTTCTGTTACGTCAATCCAGCGAAGCTCCGCTCCAGTGCGAAGAGCCAGTTCCTGGAATGGAAGCAAAACAGAATGGTGATCCGCACGAGATACGACTATTACATCGCCTTCACGAAGCGCAAAATTTTGGCGGAAATCAGCAGAATCATCGCTGCCTTTTTTGCAAATTCTCGCCTTCGCACTAGCGTTACCAATAGCAGTTGCGAGAAGATTAAGCGCACCTGTAGCACCCGGAGTAACAACAATTTCCTCACTGCCAGCGTCCGCGCAAGCTCCAACGAGACGCGCAACTTTCGCACGCGCTTGTTCAAACGCAACAGTCGAAAGTGCCGCCAACTCGTGCGCTCCCCTGTGCACACCAGCGTTAATTGTTTCGTAAAACTCTTTTTCGGCGTCGATTACAACTTGCGGCTTTTGCGAAGTAGCTGCAGAATCCAAGTAAATCAAGGGTTTTCCGTGCACAGTATCGTGAAGCGAAGTGCCATGAACTGTGCGACTTAAAATCGGAAACTGCGAGCGCAAATCGCTAAATTCTCGCATAATATTTTCTGTAGTCACTGTAGTCATATTAAACCGTTATTTAAAACTATTACTTTATAGCCGCGCTTAAGCCAGTGCCGACTCGGTTGCACCTTCCGGCAAATACTTGTCGTAGCCTTCTTCTTCCAGCTCGTCCGCAAGCTCCGGTCCTGCAGTCTTTACAAAGTGACCTTGCGCAAAAACGTGCACAATATCCGGCTTAATATACTTGAGGATTCGCGTGTAATGCGTGACCATCATAATGCCCAAACCGGTGTTTTCTTTGGCGCGATTCACGCCTTCCGACACGATTCGAAGAGCGTCAACATCCAAACCGGAATCAGTTTCGTCCAAAATCGCAAACTTCGGCTTCAAAAGCTCTAATTGCAAAACTTCCGCGCGCTTCTTTTCGCCGCCTGAGAAGCCTTCGTTTACTGAGCGCGACGCGAATTTTGGATCCATTCGAAGCTTTTTCATAGCCTCGCTAAGTTCTTTCACCCAGCTTCTTAAAGATGGAGCTTTGCCTTCAACTTCAGTTTTTGCAGTGCGAAGGAAGTTCGTCATAGATACGCCCGGTACCTCTACTGGGTATTGCATTGCGAGGAATAATCCGGCTTTCGCGCGCTCGTCAGGAGTCATTTTCAAAATATCTTCGCCGTCGAGAAGAACTTGACCCGAATCGACTTCATACTTTGGGTGCCCTGCCAAAGTGTATGCAAGAGTAGACTTTCCAGATCCGTTAGGACCCATGATTGCGTGAGTTTCGCCAGAATTAACTGTAAGATTTACGCCTTTTAAGATTTGTTTGCGGCCTTCTTTTGTTTCTACAGAAGCGTACAAATCCTTAATTTCCAAAGTTGACATGATTTTCTCCTATTCTTCCGTTCTTGCAAGACGGCGCTCAATTGCCTTCATTAAGTGATCAACAATTTCCGGAACGCCAATTTCTTCAATAAGCTCGTTAAAGAATCCACGCACAACAAGCTTCCTTGCCTCAATCTCACTAATTCCGCGCGATTGCAAGTAGAAAAGCTCTTCGTCGTCAAATCTACCGACTGAACTTGCGTGACCGGCACCAATAATATTTCCGTTTTCAATTTCCAAATTTGGCTCAGAATCAGCGATTGCGCCAGGAGTGAGCACCAAATTACGGTTCAACTCGTACGAATCCGTGCCAGGAGCTTCCGGCTTAATAAGCGCGTTTCCAACCCAAGTTGAATGCGCTCCCTTCCCTTCCAAGGCACCCTTGTACACTACTCGCGACTTGCATTCCGGATAATTGTGCACAACCATCGTGCGGTGCTCAACATGCTCGCCCGGATCCACAAAATACATGCCGAGCATGTTCAGATCACCCTGCTCGCCGCCAAAATCTTGATCCATGCGAATGCGCACAACATCTCCGCCAAGAGTGACCATCGTATGGCGAAGAGAAGCTCCCTCACCAACGTGAATACGCTGATTTCCAACGTGTTTGCTTCCCAAATCCCACTCTTGAATAAATGTAGTAGAAACGTGCGCGTGCTTTCCGAGAATAATTTCCACACCTTCAGCAAGTTTTGCGCAGCCGGTATGTTCGATAATAATGTCAGCATTCGAGCGAGAATCCGCTTCGATTACTAAGTGCAATGCATCAAGCGTATTAACATTATCGCCCTGAATTTTCAGCACGATTGGCTTTTTGATTTCGCCAGATACGTGAAGCACGTGCGCTTGTTTCGCTGCATTCCACGCAACTGCAGCCGCGCGATCAGAAGGCTTCATGTCGGTGTGAGGAGCCTCGTTTTGCGGCTTTACTTGCAAACTTACAGAACCGTCGCTTCCAACGTAAGAATCATCCAACGCAGCTCCACCAATGCCTTCAAGCGTTACTTGGATACTATTAGAAGGCTCGAAACGCTCGAAAAACTCGGAAATTCGCTCAACTGGAGTGTATCGCCAATCTTCCTTCTTGCGAGTTGGAATCGCAAAATCTTCCACATTGAACGAGCGCACGGATTTATCGGCGCTAGAAGGCATTGCTGCAGGAACCGCGTACGGATCATTAGGATCTGCTACAGGAATACTAATTTCTTTTTCCGTCATTTTATTGCCTAAATTCTTATTTAAATCTTCGCTCATCAGCCCACGGATCCTTCCATTTGCAACTCAACTAAGCGATTCAACTCAAGCGCGTACTCCATTGGCAGCTCACGACTAATCGGCTCCACGAAGCCGCGCACAATCATGCCCATAGCCTCTTTTTCTTCAAGTCCGCGACTCATCAAATAGAAAAGCTGATCCTCAGAAACCTTGGAAACAGTGGCCTCGTGAGCCATCGAAACGTCGTCTTCGCGCACGTCAACATGCGGATAAGTATCCGACCTAGAAAAATCGTCAACAAGCAAAGCGTCGCACACAACAGACGAACTAGAGCCCTTCGCGCCCTTAATAATCTTCACAAGACCGCGGTAAGCTGAACGTCCGCCGCCACGCGAAATCGACTTAGCAACAATCGTGGAACTCGTATGCGGAGCCAAGTGAATCATTTTCGCACCCGTATCTTGATACTGACCGCGGCCAGCAAAGCTCAAAGACATAGTCTCAGCTTTTGCATACGGTTCGGCGAGAATGCAAGCAGGATACTTCATAGTAGCTTTGGAGCCGATGTTGCCGTCAACCCACTCCATTGTGCCGCCTTCGCGCACGTAAGCTCGCTGAGTTACCAAGTTGTACACGTTATTTGACCAGTTTTGCACGGTTGTATATCGCACGCGCGCATGCTTTTCCACAACAATTTCAACGTTTGCAGCGTGAAGAGAGTCCGTGGAATAAATTGGAGCCGTGCAACCCTCAACGTAATGCACGTAAGAGCCTTCATCTGCAATAATAAGCGTGCGCTCAAACTGGCCCATGTTTGGCGTATTAATGCGGAAGTAAGCTTGAAGCGGAATATCCACATGCACACCTTTTGGCACGTACACGAACGAGCCGCCACTCCAAGCCGCTGTGTTAAGAGCCGCAAACTTGTTGTCGTCAACAGGAATCACAGTTGCGAAATACTTTTTTACAAGCTCAGGATACTTTTGCACTGCTGTATCAGTATCAACAAAAATCACGCCTTGAGCTGCCAAGTCCTCACGAATCGAATTGTAAATAACTTCCGACTCGTACTGTGCTGCAACGCCTGAAACCAAGCGCTTTTTCTCAGCTTCCGGAATGCCTAAGCGATCGTAAGTTTTGCGAATATCTTCCGGCAAATCGTCCCAAGTTTTCGCTTGATCGTGAACCGGACGCACGTAGTATTTAAAATCATCCGCGTCAAAACCGCTTAAATCAACGCCCCAATCCGGCATTGGCTTTTGCAAAAACGCGCGGTAGCCTTGCAAGCGAAGATTTAGCATCCACTCCGGCTCGTGCTTGTCAGCGGAAATTGCGCGAACAACCGACTCGTCAATACCCTTCTTCGCAGCCTCGCCTGCAGCATCCGAATCATGCCAGCCGTAATTGTAATCGCCAAATTCAGCAACAATCTGCTCGTCTTGACGGATTTTATCCTCATTTACGCGAGCGCGATCTGCCACATACTGGCTCATTTCAACGTCTGCAGCTTTATTTTTTGTGGGATTGCCATCGTTTGCTGCAACGCTTGTATCGCCAGTAACGCCAGTATCGCTCATATTGCCAGCATCATTCATATTGCCAGCATCGCTAATATTGCTAGTATCGCTCATAAAGCCTGTAACACCTCCATACTTAACGCACACCTGCGCGCGGTACGTATCAATTGGCAAAAGCTGCTCCCCAAGCGCTACTTTTGCACTCTCCCCACTCAATTATCACCTATCTAAGGTTACCGCGTAATGCGATTTCTTGGTATAGCCGTGTTATGAGCAAAACGTAATGTTTATCACAATCTAATAAAACAAAACGGCAGAAACTTTACAGCGTTGTCAAGAAAAGGTCGTATTCTCGCCAAAAAACGACAGAAACTTTACGCGCATGTAAAGAAAAAGTCGGCTACACACCAAAAAACGGCAGAAACTTTACGCGCGTGTAAAGAAAAAGTCGGCTACACACCAAAAAACGGCAGAAACTTTACGCGCGTGTAAAGAAAAGGTCGTTTGCGAATGAAAAAGCGGTAAAACTTAGGAAAACCAAGTCTTACCGCTTATTTCTATTTACTTAATTCTTACTTAAGCACTACTTAAGCTTTCTTAATTCTTACTTAAGCCTTACTTAAGCTTTCTTAATTCTTACTTAAGCCTTACTTAAGCCTTACTTAAGCCTTACTTAAGCCTTACTTAAGCCTTACTTATCAGCCTTACTACTAGCAGCAGCTTCCTGATGTTCCAAAGCAGCCGCGACCAATCCTGCAAACAGAGGATGAGGCTTAGTTGGGCGAGACTTAAACTCTGGATGAGCTTGAGTTGCTACGTAGAATGGGTGAACTTCCTTTGGAAGCTCCACAAACTCAGTCAAGTTACCATCTGGGCTTTGACCGCTAATACGCAAACCGGCTTCACGCAAACGATCCTTATACGCCACGTTCACTTCATAACGGTGGCGGTGACGCTCAGTAACATGCGTAGAGCCGTAAAGCTCGGCAACAATCGAGCCTTCCTCAAGCGTTGCAGGGTAAGAGCCGAGTCGCATTGTGTGACCCATATCTCCCTTACCAGCCACAATATCCTTCTGCTCTTCCATAGTTGCGATTACTGGATCGCCACAATCCTTTTCGAACTCAGTGGAATTAGCATCCTCAAGTCCAAGCACGTGACGAGCGTACTCAATAACCATGGACTGCAAACCAAGGCAAAGACCAAGCGTTGGCAAACCGTGCTCGCGAGCGTAACGCAAAGCGCCAATCTTTCCTTCAATACCGCGAATTCCGAAGCCGCCTGGAATAACCATGCCGTCCATTTGGTCAAGAGCCGCAGCTGCACCTTCTTGAGTTTCGCACTTGTCGGCAGCAACCCAGCGCACGTTAACCTTAGCCCAGTTTGCAAAACCGCCAGCCTTAATAGCCTCGGTAACAGAAAGATAAGCATCCGGCAAATCAATATACTTTCCAACGATTGCAATGTTTAGCTCATGCTTTGGATGATGCACGCGCTCAAGCAAATCTTCCCACTCGTTCCAATCAACATCGTGGAATGGAAGCTCAAGCTCACGAACAACGTAAGCGTCCAAGCCCTCGTTGAACAAAATCTTCGGCACATCGTAAATGCTTGGAGCGTCAACGCAGTTTACAACGCCTTCAGCATCGACATCGCACATAAGCGAAATCTTGTCTTTAATAGCCTGATTAAGCGGACGATCGGAGCGCAAAACAAGCGCGTCTGGAGAAATACCAAGCTGACGCAGCATCATCACAGAATGTTGAGTTGGCTTAGTCTTCAACTCGTGCGCTGCAGCAATATAAGGTACCAAAGAAACGTGCACAAACATGCAGTTTTCAGGACCTAAATCGCGACGAACTTCGCGAGCGGCCTCCAAGAATGGCTGGGATTCAATATCGCCAACTGTTCCGCCGATTTCCGTAATAATCACGTCTACATCGTCGGAAGCTTGCGCGCGCATACGCGACTTAATTTCGCCAGTAATATGCGGAATAACTTGCACGCACTGACCCAAATATTCGCCAGCACGCTCCTTACGAAGCACAGATTGATAAATCTGACCTGTAGTTACATTCGCTTTCTGGCTTAAGAAAACATCGAGGAATCGCTCGTAATGACCAATATCGAGATCTGTTTCTGCGCCGTCTTCCGTAACATAGACTTCGCCATGCTGGAATGGGTTCATTGTACCCGGGTCAACATTGATATAAGGGTCGAGTTTTTGTTGTAATACATGCAATCCGCGACTGCGTAAAAGTCGGCCTAAAGATGATGCTGTAAGGCCTTTTCCGAGGGACGAAACTACGCCACCAGTGACAAAAATATGCTTTGTAATATGCTCCTGAGAGTTACCATGTTGTCTTCTAACCATGGAACTCCATAGTATCTTCGAGCCTCGACGCTGGGTGTTGATTCGCAAAAAATCGAACAAAATCAAACAAGATGCGCAACGGCTTCCAAAGCGAGCTTATAACCGTACAATCCCATGCCTGTAATAGTGCCGGTTGCAACAGGACTAATTACGCTAATTTTACGAAAAGCATCGCGCGCAGCAGGATTAGAAATATGCACTTCCATGAGCGGAACTCCAGCATCCAAAACCATGTGAGCAGCGTCCGCGAGCGCGTAACTGTAGTGCGTAAAAGCGGCAGGATTCATAACAACAGGCGTATGAGTATCGGCAGCTTCGTGCATCCAGTGAACCATTTGCGCTTCGTCGTCACTTTGGCGCACTTCTACTTCAAACCCAAGTTCCGCACCCCACTTTTCGCATTTCTCGCGCAAAGTTTCAAAGTTCTCACTACCGTACACGTCCGGCTGGCGCACGCCTAAACGACCTAAATTCGGTCCGTTTACAACAAGCACTTTTTTTGTATGCTGATTTTCCATTTTTACCTCGCAAGATTAATTAATTTTGCTTATAAACGCGCTCAAAAGCTTCACGAACAGCTTCAATAGGCGGATTGTCTAAATGAATAGGATTCGAAATACCATCCAAAATTACGAAACGTAGCATGTTGCCGCGCGCTTTTTTATCGCGATGCATAAGGTTAAGCACACACTCAAAAGCAACATCAGTATCTTTTGCGCACTGCCACGAAGTTGGCAATCCAAGCGAATCTAAAAGCGAACGATGATACTCAACGTCTCCCGCATCCAAATATCCTAAAATTTGCGCAAGCTCTGCCGCAAAAACCATTCCAACAGCAACAGCGTTTCCGTGACGCCAACGGAAGTGCTCAATCTGCTCAATTGCGTGGCCAAGCGTATGGCCGTAGTTCAAAAACTCGCGCAACCCCTGCTCTTTTAAATCGCTCGATACGTGATACGCCTTTACTTTAACTGTTCGTTCAATAAGCTCCACGAGCAGTTCGTGAAGTTCGTTATTATTTTCTAAATCATCACCATTAAATTCACGCAAAAGCCTCGCGTTATTGGCATCGCTAAGAATCTTCAAAATTTCGCCGTCGCGAATAAAACCAGATTTTGCAACCTCACCCAAGCCTTCAATAAGAATATCGTTTGGAAGAGTTGCAAGCGTAGAAGTATCTGCTAAAACGCCAGCTGGAGTGTAAAAGCTGCCGACTAGATTCTTTCCAGCATCCGTATTAATACCAGTTTTACCGCCAGTAGACGCGTCAACCATCGCAAGAAGCGAAGTAGGGCAGTTTACATAGCGAATTCCACGCATCCAAGTTGCAGCAACAAAGCCAGCGACATCCGTTGCTGCTCCTCCGCCTAAACCAACAATTGCATCCGAACGAGTAAAACCAGCTTCTGCCAGGTTAGCCCACAATCCGCTTGCAACTTTAATAGTTTTTCCAGCTTCTGCATCCGGAATTAACATGTCGAAAACTTCGTAACCAGCTTGGCGCAAAATAGTTCGAGCTTTGTCGCTATGACGCTGAACAGGTTGCGTGTGAACTAACGCCACTCTAACCGGCTTAGTTCCAAGCATTTGCGGCAGAAGTTGCATTGCACCGTCGCCAATTCGCACATCGTATGGTTCAATTCCTTCACCTGTTACGTGCACAATACGTTGCATAATCATGCTCCTTAATTTTTCTGCAGCCATATACGGAGTCGAACCTTTTGTTTGCATGTGTATATTCGATACCGCTCTAAAAACAGGGTCTCTCTGCTCAAATAATTCCATCCAACGCTTTTGCGCGTCTTCTCCAGAAAACATAGGACGATTATTATTCCAGCTTGCGCGCTCAATAGCCTCTTTAGCATTTGCTTGCAAATACACAACGCGACCGCCCCTACGCATATACTCACGCAAAACTTTTTGAGTTTCTTCACGCATAGGCGCACCGCCACCAAGCGAAACTATTCCTTTTGTAGAATCTTCTGTAGGCGTATCTCCTAAAATTGCTTCTCGCACTATGCGAGCTTCTATTTCGCGAAAAGCATCCTGACCATATTCTTCGAAATATTGCGGTATTGACATATCAATATCGCACTCGATCATGTCATCTGTATCATAAAAAGGCAGATTCATAAGATGCGCAACTTCGCGGCCAACGCGCGTTTTTCCAGCAGCAGGCATGCCAATAATAACGGCTAGCGGAAGTTTAGTGCTGCTCATTTCATATTCTCCGGCCAGGAAGCTATGTAAGACTCCACATTTCGGCGCGTTTCTTGCAAAGAATCTCCGCCGAATTTTTCCAAAGCATACTTAGCTAAAGTAAGCCTTACCATCGCTTCTGCAACTACGGAAGCAGCTGGCACAGCAGTGAAATCGGAGCGCTGATTAATAGCTTGAGCAGCTTCGCCAGTAAGCACGTCTACTGTGCGCAAAGCGCGTGGAATAGACGGAATTGGCTTCATTGCAGCACGCACGCGAATAATTTCGCCGTTCGACATTCCGCCTTCAATTCCGCCAGCTCGATTAGTAAGACGCTTAATTTTCCCGTTTTCGTCTGTTACCATTTCGTCGTGCGCGGCTGATCCGGGGCGATCTGCTTCTGCAAAACCGTCTCCAATTTCCACGCCTTTAATAGCCTGAATTCCCATAATCGCGCTCGCGAGAGCTGCATCCAAGCGACGATCCGACTCAACGTATGTGCCAACTCCTGCAGGCATGCCGTAAGCAAGTACTTCCACTACTCCACCGAGCGTATCTGCATTTGCTTTTGCTTCGTCGATGCGAGCCATCATTCGCTCTTGCGCATCTTTGTCGAGAGTGCGAACTGGAGAAGCATCCAGAGCAGCGACATCGTCTGGTGTTGGTAAAGCTAAACTTTTGTTAGTGTATTCGCCGCCGATGCCAATAACGTGCGCAACAGTGCGCACACCCAAAGCCTGCTGCAAAAACGCATCAGCAATAGCACCCAAAGCCACACGAGAAGCTGTTTCCCTAGCACTCGAGCGCTCCAAAACTTCGCGAGCATCATTAAAACCGTACTTACGCATGCCTGTTAAATCAGCATGACCTGGGCGAGGACGGCTCAAAGGAGCATTTCTGCCAACTTGCTCAACCTCGTGATCCAAAGGATCTGCACTCATTACTTCAGTCCACTTTGGCCACTCTGTATTTGCGATTTCTACAGCAACCGGAGAACCAAGCGTTACGCCGTGGCGAACTCCAGTTAAAAGACGCACTTTGTCTTGCTCAAACTTCATGCGCGCGCCACGACCATAACCAAGGCGACGACGAGCAAGTGCCGAAACCACATCGTTGCTAGTAATATGCACGCCAGCCGGCAAACCTTCAATCATGGCTACTAACGCTTCACCGTGCGACTCCCCTGCCGTTTGCCATCTAAGCATGCCATTTCTCCATTCTCAAGTAATTTACGCGTCTAAATACTCTACTCTACTAACTACCAAGTATTGAGCGGGTTGTTATTGACAGCAATGCTGCGAGTATTGCAGATATTGCTTCTACTGGTACGAATGGTATTAATACGTTTGTTGGCGAGCAGATTTTGCAGTAAATTTTCCATAGTAAAAGCCAAAGTAAGCCAACTGCTCCAACTAAAGCAAACCAGTAAATTAAGCAGTCAAAGCCGAATAATACCAAGGATTGTGCAATCATTGACGCGCTCGTAACATCTCCGAAACCAATAGCATTTTTTGCGGAAATTTTTCGCATACTCCAGTAAATTACAAAAATAATTACGCAAGAAATCCAGCCAAAAATCAGCACGCTAATATTCTCAAACAAAATAATCGAATATATAAGATTCGCAAAAGATTGAAAAATTCCTGCAATAACAACCCAAAGTCTTGGCACTACGCGACTTTTTATGTCGGTTGCGCAAACTGAAATTAAGCACACAAGCGTTGGTAGCGCCGATAGTATCGTAATAATTATTTGCTTCATTAAAGCAGATTACGAAAACCTACAAAACTGTTACAACCCCAAAACATCTATGTGGTTAAAAGCTATATTTTTATTTAACAGTTTAGTTGCCTTCAGGATTGTTGCGCTTGTACTCGTCGCGGAATTTCAAAAAGTCGTCTTTGTTGTCCGCAAACTTCGTTTCACCAGTCTTCAAATTCGTGGTGACAAAGTAAAGCCACGGACCGTCTTGAGGCTTAATGGTTGCAAGCAAAGCGTTGTCTCCAGCAATACCAATAGGCGTAGGGGTCAAACCCTTATGAATACGCGTATTATACGGATTATTTGCATCGTCAAGCATTGCTTGCGTAAGTTTAATAGGCTTTACTCCAGCGCCGTAGCCAACAGTAGAATCCATTCCTAACGGCATATCTTTTGCCAAACGATTCAGTATTACGCGAATAACTTTGCCATAATATTCGCGATTATTCACTTCAGCTTCGGCAATAGACGCCATAATTAAGGCTTTTTCTCTATCTTTGCCTTTAGGAATTCCAAGAGAATCAAGTTTTTCGATACGCTTTTTTACCATTGCGGAAAGAATAGCATCCGCACTTTTCATAGCTTTTACGTTATAAACTCCAGGCTCTAGCCAGCCTTCAACGCTACCGTTTGCTTCAGCAGGCAAAATTCCTGCGGCACCATCAGCTAACGCAGCCTTGAATTTATCTAAACTTATTCCAGATAATGTTGAAGCTTTTTGCAAAACGTCTGCTGCGTGATCCCCTGCACGAACATCAAGGAATCCGCCTGCTTTTGTTTGATCTGAAAGAATATCAACTACATCAATAGCAGCCATATGTTTTTTCAGTGAGTAAACGCCAGGATACAAAATTTTATTATTTGCAGAAACAGCTGAAGTGAATGCAGCTTGCGATTTAACGACATTCGCTTTCACTAGTTTTTCAGCAACATTAATAGCGCCTTCGCCAGTATCGACTGTAAACTCAACAGATCCATAACCAGGACCTGGCCAATCTGCAACAGCTTCACTGTTCTGAGACAATCGCCACGCACGCACAGCACTGTATCCAACGTAACCAACAACACATAGCACGAACACAATCAATATAGCTAAAACTGCTTTTGCTCGACGTTTACGTTTCTTTGCAGCAAGACGCGCTTTTGCTCGTTTTCGAGATTTTCCTGACGAATCTGAACCGTTAGAAGCAGAAGAAGGAGAATCATCATGCTCAGTCCATTGTGCATGATTGTCAAAGAACTCATCAAAACTGTCAGACATTTGACACTCCTTTTCTACTTTCTAACTCTTATTTACTTACTTTTACTAGTTTTGTTGCGCATATTTTGAATCGAGAGCAGACTGCAAAATCAACACTGCAGACTGCTGATCTACCATTGGGCGATGCTTTTTAGTAGAAAGATCCGCTTGCAAAAGCTGGCGATGAGCACTTACTGTTGTTAAACGCTCATCTTTCCAAACTACTTCTGGCATATAATCCAACGCCCAATCTTTTTCGTCATGCAATATTTGCATGCGTTTTATTAGATTCTTTCCCCAGCGCAGAGCTTTTTTAGCAGATTTTCCTTCAGTGCCATCGAGTTGCAAAGGCAAGCCTATAACAACTTTTTCTACATTGTTATCTTCAATAACTTCAAGCACTTCATCTATAGCACGGAAGGAATCTCCAAACACTTGCACATTGCCAATAGGATGCGCAAAAGTGAGGCCAGGGTCGGAAAGTGCAAGTCCGACCCTTGCGTCACCTAAATCAATACCTAACCACACCATGTTTCGTGTTGCTTTTGGTATAGATTCGTAAATTTTTTAAACTGTAAGACACGCACTAGGCGAGCTTAGCTACTTCTGATTTCGCAGCTTCGAGAGCTTCATCAATCTTAGAAGCGTCTGTACCACCGCCCTGAGCGAAGTCTGGCTTGCCGCCACCGCCGCCACCAAGAACCTTGGAAGCAGTACGAACCAAGTCACCAGCCTTAGCACCAAGACCGCGAGCAGCTTCGTTTGTGGCGACTGCAATCATTGGTCGATCGTCTTCATTAACACCAGCAAGCGCAACAACCACTGGAGCATCTTCACCTAAACGAGCGCGAATATCTAGAACTGTCTTACGCAAAGCATCGAATGAGCCAAAGTTGCCAACATTCTTAAGAGCCAACTTAACTTTTTCGTTACTATTCTTTGCTTCATCAACTAATGTTGGTACAGCTTCATTTAATTGAGCTTCGTAAACAGATGCGAGCTTACGATCAGAATCCTTCATCTTGTTAAGCAAAGATTCCAAACGTTCAGCCAACTCGTCTGGACGCGCGTTAACCATGTCTGCTAATTGCGCAACCAAAGTGTGCTCACGAGCGCCATACTCGTACGCAGCTTCACCGCAAAGAGCATCAATTCTGCGCACGCCAGAGCCAATAGAAGACTCGGAAAGAATAGTTACCATACCAATCTTTCCGGTGCTCTTAGCATGAGTACCGCCGCAAAGCTCACGGCTCCAACCGTCGCCGATTTCAACAACGCGCACAACATCGCCGTACTTTTCGCCGAACAAGTGCATTGCTCCAAGCTTAAAAGCGTCGTCGATTGGCATTTCCTTAGGAACTACTTGCAAGTCGTCGCGAATACGCTCGTTTACGCGAGCTTCAACGCGAGAAAGCGCATCCTTATCAACAGCCTTTGGCCACTGGAAGTCGAAGCGCAAACGATCTGGATCAACCACAGAACCGCGCTGAGTTGCCTGAGGGCCAAGCTCTTCGCGCAAAGCCTTGTGAAGCGTGTGAGTAGCGGTGTGAGAACGCGCCAAAGCAGCCCTGCGAACCTGATCAATATTCGTGTTTACAGGAGAGCCAACGCTCAAAGTACCTTCAGTAAGTCGGCAGCTGTGAACAATCAAATCCTTGATTGGACGCTGAACGTCGTCAACTTCCAAAATTGCGCCGTCGTCGGAAATAATCTCACCCTGGTCAGCAATCTGACCGCCACGCTCAGCGTAGAATGGCGTGCGATCGAGAATAACCTCAACGTTTGCAGGAGCAGTAACGCTTTTAACAGAGCCCTTGCCTGCTTCAACAATTGCCAAAACGTTTGAACGGCTTGAGAAGTCAGTGTAACCGAGGAAGTCGATTGGCTTTTCAAGAGCCTTCTTAATATCGTCGTAAACGCTAACGTCCACATTGTGACGCTTCTTCAAAGCATCAGCGCGAGCGCGACCTTTCTGCTCGCTCATAAGCTCGCGGAACTTAGCTTCGTCGACCTTAACACCCTGCTCGGCTGCCATCTCAAGAGTAAGCTCAATCGGGAAGCCGTAAGTGTCGTGCAAAGTGAATGCGTCGGAGCCGCCAACCATAGGGTCATCCTTGTGCTCTTTCTTAGCTTTTTCAACAGCCAAGTCGAGAATAGTTGTGCCCTTTTCAAGAGTGCGACGGAAAGCATCCTCTTCACCGTAAGCTGCTTCGCTAACCTCGTGGAAAGTATCGTTAAGCTCTGGATAGCTTGGTTCCATAGCAGCCTTAGAAACTGGGAACAACGTTGGCAAAACTGGATCTTGAACGCCAAGCATGCGCATTGCGCGAACAGTTCTGCGAAGAAGACGACGAAGCACATAGCCACGGCCAACATTACTTGGGCGCACGCCATCACTCATAATCATCAAAGCGGAACGCACGTGATCTGCTACAACGCGGAAACGCACGTCAGCATCATTATTATCGCCGTACTTTACGCCACTAAGCTTTTCTGCAGCTTCAATAACTGGGTAAACTTCGTCAGTTTCGTAAATATTTTCCTTACCTTGCATAAGGTAAGCCAAACGCTCCAAACCAGCGCCAGTATCAATATTCTTTTGATCGAGTTCGCCAGCAATATGCAAATCAGTCTTAGATTTGACGTTATCTACCTGGTAATTTTCGAAAACCAAATCCCAAATCTCAATAAAGCGAGATTCGTCAGCAGCCGGGCCTCCGTCGCGACCATACTTAGGACCGCGATCCACGTAGATTTCGGAGCATGGGCCGCCAGGACCAGGGCCGCCTGTAGTCCAGAAGTTATCTTCCATACCGAAAACTTGCATATGCTCTGGGTCGAAGCCTTCGTTCTTCCAAATTGCGCGAGCTTCATCGTCGTCAGTATAAGTAGTAACCCAAAGCTTTTCAGGGTCAAAACCGTAGCCGCCCTTATCTTGCGGAGTTGTTAAAAGCTCCCAAGCGTAGTGAATAGCTTCCTCTTTAAAATAATCACCAAACGAGAAGTTACCAACCATCTGGAAGAAGGTGCCGTGACGAGTAGTCTTACCAACTTCGTCAATATCTAGAGTGCGAACGCACTTCTGATTCGAAGCCATACGACGCGAAGGAGGCGTCTGCTCACCAAGCAAGTAAGGAATAAACGGCACCATGCCGGCAATAGTAAACAATGTTGTTGGGTTCGGCGAAATAAGAGAAGCCGAAGGAACAACCATATGACCATTCTTGGCAAAATAGTCAAGATAACGCTTTGCAATTTCTGCTGTGCGCATACGTACGAACTCCTTGTGTAATTTTTAGCAAGACCCACGCAAACCGTCACAAATAACCGTCACAAACAAAAGCCACATGCAACGCTCACACGAAATCGTGCCGCATGACGCACGACGCAATCATGCAAACATTCAATATAGTACTTCAATACTTAACTTAACTAAACTTAGCAAAGTAACGAAATTATGAAAAACTCGTTTTTTATTTAAAATTCCCTATTTCTACGATTAGCATAACGAGAATTAAGCTCAGCTTCATGCTCTTTACGGCTAGTATTGAAATCTTTAAACAATCCCATTACTGTGCGCAATGTGATATTTTTCGGTTCCTCATCAAATATAAAACGACTAGCAGAAGACGGCATTTTTGCTTTGACATATGCACGAGCCTTCGTAACTGTAAGAACACCAATTACAATGCCAACAAACATCCAAAATAAACGCTTGAACATTACTCCCCCCTGCTTGCATTCTTAGTTGCATTCTTGTCAGAGGATTCTTTTGAAGCGTTACGATTGGCACTATTCTTGTCTGTTGGCACAGTCGGCTTATTGAAGAAAGAAGAAACAGTATCTTTTAGAGCGTAACCGGCAGCTGCAATTTTTACGAGCGGTTTTCCAAGGAAAGCACCATACAAATCTGTTAGAGCACTAATATTTGTAACGGTTGTGCGAGTAGCTCCTGAAACAGCGTTTACGTCGTCAAGAGTCTTATTAACTTGCTTAATAGTTGTAACAGACTCATCGATTGCCGGCATTGCATGCTCGCCCGACTCTTTAATTGTTTTCGCAATCTGATCAAACAATCTGCCTAATCTGATTAACGGATAAATCAAAAAGCCAGAAAGCACGGCAAACGCAATCGCAGCAATAATAGCAGCTATGTCTCCAACGCTCATCGTAACCTCTTTCTATACCATTTTGCATGAGATTTCGCAGTATCAAAAGCCATACAACAGCAAATCAAACTACGTACTAAAACCCTTCGCAATGACTTAAGATTAACGAACGGTAAAGACGCATATAACAAAGTTAAAAAGTAGAATCTACTCGTTATAGCCTCGAATAGTAATGGCATTATCAATAGGTTTGGTAGTGTCAAAATCAAGTCTGGTTACGCTTCCGTTTTGAGGGCGTTCGCTTAAATCGTAGCCTGCAGGCGCAAAACGGTGCATAAGACTTAGTAAAGTGTTGCCATGCGAAATTTGCAAAACATTATCTCCATCGTTAAGCGAAGAATTTGAAGCAATTAACGCAAAACCTTCTTCTACGCGAGTCCAATATTCGATATCCGACTCGGCATCGTGGAAAGGATCCGCTTCTTTAAGCATGTCACGAGTGGCTGCAAGCCCAAACTTTTCAACGATTTCGTTGTAGGTGTGCGCTCCGTTAGGCGCTCCCGCAGCCCACCAAGCCATTTGCATATCTTGACCTTCAAAATAGCCGTAGCATTGCTCGCGAAAATGCATGTCACTTATAAGCGTCGGGCGCGCGTTACCGGCAGCTTCATTTGCGTCGAGAATACGTTGTGCTGTGATTTGCGCACGAGTAGTATCCGAGCAGTAAGCTGCAGCAAAAGCAATATTCTCCAGCTTTTTTGCGGCCGTGTCCGCATCTTTCAAACCTTTTTCAGTAAGCGGAGAATTGGACCAGCCTTGCAGACGATTATAGCGATTAAATAGCGTCTGTCCGTGACGCACTAAATAAAGATGCAGCAACATATCTCCATTATTGCACTACGCGGTACATATGTTTTAATTGCGATTTTGTTTAATGTGGCGCGAGTTTTGACTGGTGTTTGGCTGGCGGGTTTCTTGTGTGGCTGTGTGATATAGGAATTACTTGTCTCGCAGCGCTCCGCTCTTATACCTTACTTGGACTTAAAGGTTGCATAGTTAAGTTTAGTTTTTTACTTACTTTCTTTCAAAAATAGTTATTTATCAACAAGATATTACTATCGTTCCGCTTTTATATTGCTCGACCAAGCAATTCCTATCTCCCACTACTAGTAAAACCGCTAGTGTTTTTTGGTGTGGTAGGAAGAGTGCTTGGCGTAGTGTGTGCAGCAGCACGGATGCTAGTGTTCTCTAAACAACAGAAATCAGCGTCCGCAGAGCGCAACGCATTGACCCCTGCCACGCGAATGCGCAACAGGGGTCAAGCGGTATGTCCTTAAGAATTAAATCGGCGAATTAACGAGCGTAGTATTCGACGACGTACTGAATGTTGACTTCAACTGGAATCTGATCGACTTCCGGCTTACGAGTCAAAGTAGCCTTCAAAGAGGCAAGATTCACATCGAGGTAACCAGGAACTGCTGGCAAAACGTCGCGATGAACGCCTTCTGCAGCCATCTGGAATGGAACCATGGTCTGGCTCTTGGCACGAACCTGAATGGTCTGGCCTGGCTTCACACGGTAAGATGGGCGATCGACAAGATTGCCATCAACCAAAATATGACGATGTACAACAAACTGACGAGCCTGGGCGGTGGTGCGAGCAAAGCCTGCGCGCAAAACCAAAGCATCAAGACGAGTTTCCAAATCGGTGAGCATTGCGTCACCGGTCTGGCCTGCAGTGTGCGTACCCTTCTCGTAAGCAGCACGAAGCTGCTTCTCGGAGATGCCGTACTGAGCGCGAAGACGCTGCTTCTCGCGAAGACGTACTGCGTAATCGGACTCGGTGCGACGACGAGTGCGACCGTGCTCACCTGGAGCATATGGACGCTTCTCGAAGATACGCTGAGCCTTTGGGGTCAAAGCGATGCCGAGGGCGCGAGAAAGACGCACCTGACGGCGAGAACGCTGAATATTAGTCATAACTAATCCTTTAATTCTGTCGTTATCTGAACGGAACGTGAACCAAGTTTTTAGTCGATTGCAAAATCGCCTAAAAATTACTCACGCTGAGCCGGCCTCTCCAGTGCTTCTTCGTGCTAACACACGAACGCGCAAGTATTAAAACGTTGAAATAACGCCATAACTACCGCGCGCCGACCCACTGATGGGCTAAGGCTCCAGATGATGCTTACACAAAATAGGCATCGTTTCTAATTCTACACACCCGTAAGAATAAATTAGCGAAGGGAGCCAGAATCCATTGTGTATGTGCGATCCGCACAGCGAGCAGCCTCAACATCGTGAGTTACCATAAGCACTGCCACACCATTTTTTGCAGCCTCGCGCAACATTTTCACCACTATGCGAGTATGCTCTAAATCCAAATCGCCAGTAGGCTCGTCAAGAATAAGAAGCTTCGGATTGTTTATTAGCGCACGCACAATCATTACGCGACGCATTTCACCACCCGAAAGCTCATTTGGGTAGCACCACAGTAAATCTTCAATATGCAATTGCTTGCAAAGTTCTAACGCGCGAGTCTCGTTTGAATCTTCGCTTACTTCAGACTTGCTTACTTCAGACTTACTTACTTCAGACTTGCTTACTTCAGACTTACTTACTTCAGACTTGCTTACTTCACAAGCACTAGCTGCAATTTGCACAGGTAAAAGTATGTTGTCATGCACAGTAAGATTTTGCAAAAGCGTCTGCGATTGCGTCACAAAACCTATATCACATGCGCGCAAACGAGACATCTTGGCATCACTAAAAGTGCGTTCAGAAATCTCTTCGCCGCAAACTTTTACACTTCCATGCGTTGGCTTCAATAACCCAGCAATCAAATTCAGTAAAGTAGATTTTCCGTTACCTGACTTTCCAACGATTGCCACAAAATCGCCGCTATTTAGCGCAAAGCTCACGTTATTTACTGCAAAAAATTTGTGCTTTCTGCGCATAAATTCGCGAGTTACACGAGTAAGCTCAACAACAGGTAAAATATCAAACTCATTACTTGGCAATTTTTGACTCTTATCTTCCATACTTACTCACCTGACCTAAGTGTCAAATACGTTTCACGCATAGCAATACGCAATGTGGTAAGCGCTGAAGCTACAACAACTGCAACAAGCGCAAGCAGCACAGACGCTAACATAAGCACTGCTACTGGTAGCGCAGTCACTTCCAAATACGGAAGCTGCAATTGTTCAGAAATAAGAGAACTGTAAGGGAATAATATAAGACTTGCAGACGCAACACCCAATACTCCGCCAACTAAGCCAAGTATCGCAGATTCCCTAACGACAATGCCTAAAAGCATATTTCTTGTTGTGCCAAGTATGCGAAGAGAAGCAAACTCTTTTTTGCGCTCGTTTACAGATGTTGAAAACACTGCAACTAAAACTAGCAATCCAACTAGCCAGCACGCAGCAATTATAAAAGTCAACGTGCGAGTAAAAACACCAAGATTAGCTTGCGTAGTTGCTGTAATTCCGCCCGGAAAAACTATGCCAATGCTTGAAAGACCAGTTGTTTTGCGAATATTTTTTGCAACTTCTTGCGCGCTGTAACCTTTTTGTACTTTTACGAGAACTGCAGAAACTGCTTTTTTAGCATATTCCTTTGGAATAGCAGTGTGCCCTACTTTCGTTGAATACTCAACTACTTGCGACACACTTTCGCGTCGCACAAACACTGAATTATCAATGCTTGTGCCGGTTTTTGCAAGCTGCGCAGCTACAGGCCATTGGTGCCCAAAAAGACGAACAGTATTCATATAAGACACGATTACATTTGCGCCAGCAATCATTTCGCCTTTTTGTAACTTCTGCTTATGTTGAGAATAAATCCAAGGACCTATAACAAAATCAGAATCGGGATCAAAACCAATAATTTGCAATTTTTCAGCGCAACATCCTGCAGAAAGCGAAGAAATATACGTTTGTGCACTCGCCTTTTGCACACCCGGAGAGCGTCTTACTAAATTCTCAATATCGTTAGTGAAGTAAAAAGTGCTTGAACCACTGTTTGTAAGCAACGCTTCTGCTTTAGTGTGCGTGCCTTGAGGGATAACCATAATATCGGCTCCCATGCGTTCTCGCATACTGTTCAAGCCGCGTTCAAGATTCATAGAAATCAGCGAGCCGCCGAAAAATATTGCAGACAAGCACGCAGATACAACAATAAGTGCAGCAGTGCGCAATGGCTTGCGTTTAAGATTTTCCAGCGGCAATCGCTTTAGCGTAATAGTGCGCATAATTTTGCTTTATTAAGCTTTTCGAACTATTTGAACTATTAGTCTTCTTTATTATCCAAATACACGGAAGCAGCTGCGAACACCAACGCGAGCACAGACAGAACAATCAGCGTTGGGCGCATAACGGATGCACAATGCATCATTGGGCTCTTGCACACGCCAATAAGGAATGTTGTAACAGCGAGCATAAGCAAAGCGTTCACAACTACAGCAATATTTAAACCAATGCGAACATTTTCTTTAACAAATAGCGCAATAATTCCAAGTACTGCAATAACTAAGCCAATTCCAATAGCTGCACGACCTGTGTAGTAGCATGCCATAGGTTGCATCATCATATGCATTTTGTGCATGCCTCCGGTTGAGCATGGCTTTGCAAACGTCAATGGTGCAACGGCAATAAGCAAGCCGAAAATAATTGCAGGAATTGATGCGAATAATTTGTTTTTCATAATTTATACCTCATTAAATGTATGTTTTTATTTTTTAGTGTCACATTTCCCTTAATGCAACACGCTTCTCGGCACCCACACCCGCGAATGCCACGTCCTTGTTAAAAATTTATCTTACATTAAAGTGCATAAATAGAAGATTTTACAATTTCTCGATTGGTGCAACTCTAAGCATTAGTCGCTTTACTCCATCGGAGCCGAAATCGACTGTAATAATTGAGTTTCTGCCCTTATCTTGCGTTGCTAGCACGGTTCCTAATCCGTAAGTATCGTGAGTAATTTTGTCGCCAACTTGGAAGTCTTGAATATTTAGATGATTGTCTTTATTCATAACTGAGGAAGTTGAACCAACTTTTGTTGCGCTTGTTGAAGCAGCAGATTTTGCGGTAACTTTGCGCGTTTTTACTGCACTTGACTTAGACCAATTCGATTTAGAATAAGACGAGCCGTAAGAAGAACCGTAAGAAGAGCCATAAGAAGAGCCATAAGACTTGCTATAAGACTTTCCGTAAGAAGAGCCGTAAGAACTCGAGCCATACGATTTATTTCTTCCGTAAGACTTAGAGCCATGCGATTTTTCAGAACTGTAGCTGCTTCCACCATAAGTTGTTTTTTCACTAAACGCATCGCTATAATCGTCATCCCAGCCGCCGAAATCACTATCAAAATCGCCACCAAAATCACCATCAAAATCGCTATCGAAATCATCGCCGCGCCTAGACGAAGCGCCCCAACGCTCAACATCAGACTCTCTGCGCTTCCAATCAATCAAATTATCTGGAATCTCATCCAAAAACTGGCTTGGAAGCATATCTTGAGCCTGCCCCCATTGCGCACGAACAGCAGCACGCGTAACATACAAACGCTGCTTAGCTCGCGTAATACCAACATAAGCAAGACGACGCTCTTCGCAAAGCTCGCCATCGTCTTCCAAAGCGCGAGAATGCGGAAAAGTTCCCTGCTCCATGCCAGTTAGGAACACAACCGGATACTCCAAGCCCTTAGCTGTGTGAAGCGTCATCAACGTAACTTTACCAGTGTCCTCATTTTCATCCGGCAATTGATCTGAATCAGCCACAAGCGCCGTCGTTTCAAGGAAACCAGCAACACTAGCATCCGGCGTATTCTGCTCATACTCAGCTGCAACCGACTGCAATTGCGACAAATTATCCACGCGAGCGGCATCTTGAGGATCTTCAGAACGTTGCAAATCCTCCAGCAAACCACTGTCGTTCAGTATGCTGTCAATAACTTTAGAAGGTTTCGAGTCATTGTTTTGCATACACGTAATTAAATTGTGCATAAGCTCGCGGAACTCTTTAAGTTTGGTTGCAGTGCGAGTTGGCATGCCTTCGATTGACTCCAAATGTTCCAAAGCTTGCCAGAAGCTAACTCCTTGTGTTTGAGCATAAAGCGTTAGCAAAGCCTCCGCACGCGCTCCAAGCCCACGCTTAGGCACATTCAAAATTCGACGCATATTCACATCGTCATCCGGGTTTGCCATAGATTGCAAGTATGCGAGCGCATCTTTTACTTCGCGTCGCTCGTAAAACTTTGTGCCGCCAACAAGCTGATACGGAAGACCTGCTTTAACGAGCGCATCTTCTAGCGAACGAGACTGCGCATTAGCGCGATACATAATCGCCATATCCGAATAAGCAACGCCCTCTTCACCTGCTAATCGCGCTATTTCCCCAGCAACCCAAGCCGCTTCCTGTTGAGCACTGTCTGCTGCATAACCGGTAATTGGAGCGCCCATACCTAATGCCGTCCACAATTTTTTAGGCTTTCGCCCTTGATTATGCGAAATAACTGCGTTTGCAGCATCCAAAATAGTTTGCGTAGAGCGATAATTTTGCTCAAGCATAATAGTTGTTGCGTTTGGAAAATCTTTTTCAAAGTCTTGAATATTGCGAATATCTGCTCCACGGAAAGCGTAAATCGACTGGTCGGAGTCGCCTACAACTGTGATTGATGCAGGAGTGTTATTTTGCTGAGTTGCATTTGTACTATTTTGTTTTGCATACGCACTATTTTGCTTTACATCCACTCCAGCAAGCTCGCGAATAAGCTCGTATTGAGCGTGATTTGTATCCTGATACTCGTCTACAAGAATATAGCGGAACTTATGGCGGTAATATTGCGCAGCTTCTGGTACTTCTCGCATGAGTTGCACAGTTCGCATAATTAAATCGTCAAAATCAACCGCATTTGCTTGATATAAACGATGCTGATATTCCGCATAAATAGTTGCGTAAACAGCTTCAGAATTGCCAGCGTGCGCAATTTGTTGACCTGCAACACCCGGCTTGTAATCGTTAGCATACATGTCTAGTTGCTCACGCCAAGTGATTAAACTATTTTTGCAATCCGAAATTTTGCCCAAAATGCTACGTGGCGTAAAACGCTTAATATCAACGTTAAGTTCTGTTGCAATAATTTTTACTAATCGCTCGCAATCGGAAGTATCGTAAATAGAAAAGCCTGATTTTAAGCCAATATACTGTCCTGATCTGCGAAGTATTTTCACACATGCAGAATGGAACGTCGAAACCCACATAGTAGTTGCTTCGCTACCAATAAGTTTGCTTAAACGTTCACGCATTTCGGCAGCGGCTTTGTTTGTAAAAGTGATAGCAAGGATTTGGCTTGGCCAGGCACCTTTTTGGCTTAATATCCAAGCTATTCTTCGCGTAAGAACTCGCGTTTTGCCGCTTCCAGCTCCTGCTCCAATAAGCAGTGCAGGTCCGTCGTATTGGACTGCTTGAGATTGTTGCGGATTTAAACCGTCGAGTAGTTTTTGCGCGTCAACTGCAACTCTAGAATGTGCGGAATTTTGGGAATATTCTTGAGATTCTTGGGATTCTTGAGATTCTTGTGATTCTTGAAGAGGCACTTCTTCTTGAGGAGGCACTTCTTCTTGATCAGACGCATATTCTTGCTGCGTAAAATCAGGCTCTTTAGCGTAAGCGTCAGCATACTCATCGTAACTGTAGTTGGCATAATCATTCGCATCCGCAGCATTCTCGTAAAAACTATCGTCAGAATCGAACGAATCAACTGGATTCCCCAACAAATCACTTACATATCCGTAATCGCTATCTTTTGCACTCATATTTGCATTCATACTTGCGCCCATACTTACGCTCATACTTGTACTCCATTAATGCCGCCAATTACCTACGTTTTAGCTCAGCAATAAAACGCCCCCACGTTTTAATTGCGCACGTATTTAATCAGGTTTACCACATGCTGCAGTCGTTTTTACTCGTATTGTGTCACGAACTTGGGTATGCTTGAGCGTACTGCAATGTAATTGTTCGTAAGAAGGGGCACATCGTGCAAGAATTGGAAGAACGCATTCTCCAAGATGGTATCGTAAAACCAGGCAATGTATTAAAAGTAGACGCTTTTTTGAACCACCAGTGCGATGTGAATTTATTTGATCATATGGGAGCCGCTTGGGCTGAGCATTTCCGCGACGCAAATATTACTAAGATTCTTACGATTGAAGCTTCTGGTATTGGAATTGCATGTGTTGCAGCACGTCATTTTGGCGGAGTTCCTGTAGTTTTCGCAAAGAAAGCTCAGTCAATTAATCTCGATGGCGACCAATACGTATCTACGGTATTTTCTTTTACAAAGCAGCGCGAGTTTCCGGTGATTGTGTCGCGTAAGTATTTGAGTGCGGAAGATCGCGTGCTTATTTTGGATGATTTTTTGGCGAACGGCAAAGCTTTGCAAGGATTAATCGACATTTGCAATCATGCTGGAGCTAGCGTTGCCGGCATTGGAATCGCTATCGAAAAGGGCTTCCAAGGTGGTGGAGATGCGCTTCGTGAAGCAGGATATGATTTGGATTCGCTGGCGATTGTTGACGCGATGGATCCTGTTGACGGGTCGATTTCGTTCCGTAAGTAGATAGTGCGCTAGCTTATTTGCAATGTTCTTGGCTTTCGTCTATGAGTTTTGTAACTGATTTAGTTTTTTGGTTTTGACGAGGCTGGAAAATTTGTGTTTGCGTGCGTCCCGTCCTTCGTGCGCTCTGGCTGCTAAAGGCATTTAGTGTGTTCGCCTTTCTTAAAGAATGTAGCTTCTCAGTCCTCTTTTAGCACTGAACACAATTTTTCCAGCCTCTCAACATGTTAAACACAACACAAAACTCATAGACTCGTTGAGTTTGTTACGAAAGTGCGTGGTTTACTAAGTGCAACTAGAGTATCGAAATTAAGCTGCGGTGGGGTGTGTGGTAGGAAGAGTGCTTGGTGTGGCGTGTGCAGCAGCACGGATGTTAGTGTTCTCTAAACAACAAGTAATCACTTTTCACAGAATACATAAACTCACTGAAGTAAGTCTAATTGTGAAGGAAACGAGAAAAATTTTTCGCAAATGGTAATTTTGTCGAAAAATACGATAAAGTAGTCCGGTTGGTATACTTCAACACGTATTGCAACAAACAATTGATTAGGTGGCTAAACATATGACTGAAGTGGTGATTGCAAGCGCTGTACGTACGCCTATTGGCAAATTCGGCGGCAGCTTATCTTCGCTTTCCTCAGTTGATTTAGGAACAATCGCAGCAAAAGCAGCAATAGAACGCGCTGGAATTAGTTCACACGACGTGGATCAAGCTATTTTTGGAAACGTATTACAAGCAGGCAGCGGACAAAACGTTGCTCGCCAAATTGCGTTAAAAGCAGGCTTAGATACTTCTAGCTGCGCAATGACGATTAACGAAGTATGCGGATCCGGTTTAAAAGCAGTGCGCTTAGCACAATCCGCAATCGTTATGGGAGATGCGCAAGTTGTTGTTGCAGGCGGCACTGAAAGCATGAGCAACGTACCGTTTTACGCAACTAATTCGCGATTTAGCGGACACAAATACGGGAATTTTGCGCTTATTGACGGTTTGCAACGAGATGGCTTAAACGACGCTTTTACTGGCGACGCAATGGGCGTTACTGCAGAAAATGTTGCAGCAAAATTTGGCATTACTCGCGAAGCACAAGATATTTTTGCACTTAAATCTCACCAAAAAGCTGTTGCCGCTATTAAAAGAGGCGATTTTGCTTCTGAAATTGTGCCGGTAACGCTTGCAAACGGAACTGTTATAGCGCGAGACGAACATCCTCGAGAAGATACGTCCTTAGAGCAGTTGTCGAAATTGCGCACACTTTTTAAAGCGTCGGGAGAAACTGCGGACGCGACTTGCGAAGTTGGCGAGAACGAAATTGGCGAGAACGAAGTTTGCAAGCACGAAGTTTGCAAGCACGAATCGACTGTAACTGCCGGAAACGCAAGCGGAATTAACGACGGAGCTGCAGCTCTAGTGCTTATGAGCAAAGATTACGCGCAAGCGCACGGAATTGAATATCTTGCGCAAATTGTGGGATTCGCAGAAGGCGGAATCGACCCAGATTTAATGGGATATGCTCCAAAGCATGTGATGGAACGCATGTTAAATGCGACCGGCAGCAACGTTGACGACATTGACTTATTCGAAATAAACGAAGCGTTTGCAGCGCAAAGCATTGCTGTTTCGGAGCAACTTCATATTGACGAGTCAAAGCTGAATGTAAGAGGTGGGGCGATTGCGCTCGGTCATCCGCTTGGCGCTAGCGGAGCTAGGATTTTGACGACGCTTATATACGCTTTGCGAGATAGCAATAAGTTGAATGGAGTTGCTGCGCTGTGCGTTGGCGGCGGAATCGGCGTTGCAATGCAAGTTAGAATGCGAAGCGATCAAGCCAGAATCTAAAACTATAAAGTCAGAATGCAAACAACCAAGTCAGAATGCAAAGCGATCAAGCTAGAATGCGAAGCGATCAAGTTAGAACGCGAAGCGATCAGAAGCATTCGTAGTCTACAAATCATGAGGTGATTTCGATGACTGCTTTTCGTGAATTAAGCGTAGAAAATCGCATAAAAACCTTGCAAAATGAGGGCGCAATTAACGAGGCTGAAGCGGCATTTTTGCTTAAACAGTTTGCGGAAAGTTCTGATACTACAATTCCTGCAGACGTTGCAAATCATATGATTGAGCATCAAATTGGAAAGTATACGCTGCCGGTTGGCGTTGTGCGTGGGCTGATTGTGAACGGCGAAGTGCGTGACGTGCTGGTTGCAACTGAGGAGCCCTCCGTGATTGCTGCTGCGTGCAATGGGGCGAGGATTGCGGCGGAAACTGGTGTTGGATATGCTGCGGAGACTGGTGTTGTATACGGAATTGTAGCAAACTCCCCACAATACGTGACTACAGCGCAAATAGCTTTTGAGGACGCTGACGGGAGCGTGGCGGCGCGCTTGCACGAGATTGTTGAGGATTGTGCAAAGGTTGCAGAGCTGTTGCGCATTGCAAACGAGTCACACCCATCAATGAGTAAAAGGGGTGGCGGCGCGCGAAAATGCCGCGATTCAGCTTTGCACGGCTTCGCAAAGCTCGAGATTGACGTAGACACATGCGACGCAATGGGCGCAAACACAGTGAACACTATGGGCGAAGCCGTCAAAGCCCAGCTGGAAAGCTGGCTCGGCGTGCAGGCGCTAGTTGCAATACTCACAAACACCAGCCGCGTTGCCACCACAGCAGAAGTGCATATACCGGTTGAAGCACTGGCATCCAGGCGGCTGGAAGACTCTGAGCGAGAGCGCGAAGGAAAGCGCCTTGCGCGCCGAATCGCGGCATTGAGCGCGCTTGCCGCCAGCGACCCTGCGCGCGCCGCCACGCACAACAAAGGAATCCTAAACGGCATTGCAGGAGCCGCGCTCGCGTCCGGAAATGATACGCGAGCGCTAGAATCGGCAGCACACGCGTGGGCGGCGCGCTCAGGTCGCTACCTACCACTGTCAAAGTGGAACACCGAAACTTTAAACGGAAAAACCATACTCCACGGCAGTATTGAAATTCCGCTACAAATCGGCATTGTCGGCGGCTCAATCTCATCGCTTCCAATGGCAAAACTCGCGATCAAAATCGGCAAATACAAAAACGCAAACGACTTTAGAAATACGCTTGCAGCTCTCGGTTTGGTGCAAAATCTTGCGGCTCTTCGCGCACTAGCAGGCCCTGGAATTCAAGCAGGTCACATGGCATTGCAGTCTTCAAACCTGGCAATTGCAGCAGGTGCCAAAGGTGCAGAAATCGCAGAAATCACGCATAATATTTTGCAACTTAGCCCTGCAGAAAGAACTACAGAAAAAGTTACGCAATTACTTCAAAAGTTACGAGAATCAAGTAAAAATTAAGAAAAATTAAGAAAATTTAGGGGTTTTAGGACAAATGAACACACAAAATACCGAAACATCAGCAGCTGCAACAGCCACAACCAACGCAACATCAACAACCGCAACCTCCGCAACCAACGCAACCACAACCTCCGCAACCACTCCCCTTGCCGTCGGCATCGACCGCATCTCCTTCGCAACTCCGCACTATTACCTAAACCTCGAAGAACTGGCGGAACACCGCGGAATCGACCCTAACAAATTCACAATCGGAATCGGTCAAAGCGAACAATCTGTGCCACCAAATCACCAAGACATCGTCACTCTCGCCGCACAAGCTGCGCTCCCACTGCTACCACACATCGATAGCAATCGCCTCAAAATGCTAATCGTCGGCACAGAAAGCGGCATCGACGCAAGTAAATCGAGCGCTCTATACGTTCAAAATCTGCTAAAACTCACGCCGTGGGTGCGCTCTATTGAAGTAAAAGAAGCTTGTTACGGAGGCACCGCGGCTTTGATGATGGCATGTGACTACGTGCGCGCGCACGCCGAAAAAAATCCGCAAGTGCTTGTTATTGCAGCCGATATTGCGCGCTACGGTCTTGCTACACCTGGCGAAGTAACGCAGGGTGCAGGTGCTGTGGCAATGCTTGTGAGCGCGAATCCGCACGTGCTTAAAATTAACGACGATAGCGTTGTGAAATCCGATGATATTCAGGACTTTTGGCGACCTGTTTACCAGGACACTGCGCTTGCTCGCGGAAAGTTTTCGACTGAGCAGTACATACAATTTTTCTGCGACGTGTGGCAAAAGTATTGTGCGCAAAACGGTTGTAATTTCAACGATTTTGCCGGATTGTGCTTCCATTTGCCGTATACGAAAATGGGTTTGAAGGCGCTTAAGGCTGCGATGGATTCTTGCGATAATACTTGCGCTAATTCTTGCGCTGATTCTTGCGATAATTCTTGCGATAATAGCAACCTAAGCGAGTCGTCGCGCAATCGCTTACTTTCGCGCTACGAAACCAGCACGAAGTACAGCCGTCGCGTAGGAAACATCTATACGGGTTCCCTGTATTTGGGATTGCTGTCCTTACTTGAGTTAGACGAATTTACTTGCGAAAATAGTGATCTTACTGCACTTAAAAGCGGCGATAAGATCGGTCTATTTTCTTACGGTTCCGGCGCTGTTGGTGAATTTTTCAGCGGCACGATTGCGCCAGGATTTAGAGATGCGCTGTTTGCGCGCGAGCATGCGGATATGCTCTATTCGCGTGTGCGTTTAAGCGTTGCTGACTACGAGGAGATGTTTGAAAGCGTTGCGCCTTATGCTCCGGAAGATTTCGAAAGCAGCACGTCTTACCGCGAAGGTGCGAACTTCTTCCTTGACGCAATCACTTCTCAAGAGCGTCATTATTCCGCGCGCTAAAAGCGAGCGCGTGCACGTTTTGATCGTATTCTCGTGCGCAACCGACCATTCCTTTACAGCCATGTAAAGTTTCTGCCGCTTCTTGCCACGCACCCGACCGTTCCTTTACACCCGTGTAAACTTTCTGCCGCAATCCCACGCGCATCCGACCGTTTCTTTACACCGCTGTAAACTTTCTGCCGTTTTATCGCGCGCAAACGACTTTTCCTTTACACCGCTGTAAACTTTCTGCCGCCTTATCGCCCTTTCCCGTCAATCGAGACGCAAGCTCGGCGAATTAAAAAAGCCTAAAGCAATTTCACATGCTTTAGGCTTAGTTAATTCGCGGATGAGGCGAGATTCGAACTCGCGGTAGGTTTCCCTACAACGGTTTTCAAGACCGTCTCCTTAGACCGCTCGGACACCCATCCATTTGTGCACGAAAGCAATCAAATTGCCGCTTTCAACGCACAAGTGGTAAGCATATCATCACGTATAGAACGCAACACACAAAAGCAACACACAAACACAACACACAAACACAACACACAAACACAACACACAACACCCAGATTCAAAAAGCTTATCAACTAAAAACAAAGCCCAGGCAATTTCCCGGGCTTTGTAGTTAATTAAACGGTTTTGTTGAAACAAACGCCGTGTTTATGCACGAGCAAACTCACGCTTCCCACTTAGTAGGCTCAATGACTTCCTTGCCACCCATATAAGCTTGCATAGCCTTTGGAATATCAATCGAACCATCTTCATGCTGATGATTTTCCAAAATAGCTACAAGCCAGCGAGTAGTAGCCAAAGTGCCGTTAAGCGTACTAACTGGGCGAGTTCCACCATCTTCCATACGTTCGCGCACATTCAAGCGACGAGCCTGATACTCAGTGCAGTTAGAAGTAGAAGTAAGCTCACGGTAGCGACCCTGAGTTGGAACCCAAGCTTCGCAATCAAACTTACGAGCTGCAGAAGAACCAAGGTCACCAGCAGCAGTATCGATAATGCGGTAAGGCACTTCCACCTTAGAAAGCATTTCCTGCTCCATACCGAGCAACTTTTGATGCTCAGCGCGAGAATCTTCCTGCTTGCAATAAACGAACATCTCAACCTTATCGAACTGATGCACGCGGATAATACCGGAAGTATCCTTTCCAGCAGCACCAGCTTCACGACGGTAGCAGCTCGACCAACCGCAATAACGCAAAGCACCATTGCTTAAGTCAAGGATCTCATCCTCGTGCATGCCAGCCAAAGCAACCTCGGAAGTACCGACCAAATACTGATCATCTGGTTCGCGCAAACGGTAAATCTCGTCCGCATGAGAATTCAAGAAGCCAGTTCCGCGCATTACTTCCGGGCGCACAAGCGTTGGCGTAATCGCAAGCGTAAAACCGTGCTCTTCAGCTTGATCGACAGCCATAGTAAGCATTGCGATTTGCAAGCGAGCCACAGCACCGCGCAAGAAGTAGAAGCGAGAACCTGCAACCTTCACGCCGCGACGCATATCAATTCCAGCAACGCCAGTTCCAAGAGTCAAATGATCCTTTGGTTCGAAACCTTCTGCTGCAAAATCACGAGGCGTACCAACCTTCTTAACTACAACGTAGTCGTCTTCTCCGCCTTCTGGCGCTTCATCTTCAACGATGTTAGAAAGCTTCCACATTGCTGTAGTGTAGTCGGCAGTTGCTTTTTCGGATTCAGCTTTGTATTCCGCAACTTTCGAAGCTAATTCTTTAGTTTCGGCAATAAGCGCAGCCTTTTCCTCCGCGCTAGCTGTTGCAACCTTCTTACCAATAGCTTTTTGCTCAGCGCGAGCCTCTTCAAAAGCCTTAAGAGCATTACGGCGCAAGTCATCGTTGCGCAATACTTCATCGACGAGCTCAACGGATTCACCACGCTTGCGCTGCGATTCCTTAACTACATCGGCATGTTCACGAATAAATTGGATATCAAGCATGACTCCTAGCCTAGTGCCGCAAGACGACAGATAAGCGCACTATCGGCAACTTTATGCAAGGCGACACATATAATAGAGCAAATACGCAAAATATTGAGGGGGTAATATGGCAGCAATACATGCTACTACAGAAAATTTTGAGAAAATTGCTTCGACAAATGAAATAGTTGTTGTCGATTTTTGGGCAACTTGGTGCGGCCCATGCAGGTCTTTCGGTCCTATTTTTGAGAAGGTCAGCGAAAAATATCCCGAAATTCCTTTCGTAAAAGTTGATATTGACAAAAGCAACGAGATTGCTGAAGCTGCTCAAATCCAAGCTGTTCCAACAGTAATGGTTATTAAACGCGGCGAAGTTATTTATAGACAAGCTGGAGCATTACTAGCTTCTGATTTGGAAGATTTAGTTGAACAAGCTAAATCTTACGAATCTGATGATTCTGAATCCTGATTTATGGACTATGCCATGAGATATAATATGTGAGGTTTTGCATATACGTTTTGCGCATACGTTTTAACGCGCGTTTCTAATGTTTTATTAGTTTACGTTGCTAGCGTGCGCAAGTACAAAGCGTTCGCAAGCACAAAGCGTTTGCAAACACAAGAGGAGTAATTGCAGAAATAAGGAGGGTTATGGCCAGTCACCGTAAGCATACTGTTACGCTTGGTTCACTCAGTTTACGACAGTGGGCTAGAGTTAGCGCTGTTATTTTAGGCTTCATTGCTTTGGTGATACTTGGTTTTGCCTCGCGAGATTTTTACGCTTCGTCTAAAGGTCACGCTGTTCAGGTTACTTCTTATTCGGCAACCGATTCTTCGCAAGTTTCTCGTAGTGCTAGCCGTCGCATGTTGCATGACGGCGCAACTTCATACGTTAACGTTGTTATAAATGGTCACCATCGTACTATTTTGGGCAATAATTTCACTGACGTAAAATCCGTTCTCGATGCCGGAGATATCACTCTTGAGCCACACGATGTTGTTACTCCATCTCTTACAACTAAAGTTAGCGAATCAACTGTTATTACGATTAATCGCGCAGGCGCAAAATTAGAAAATTCCGACGACCCAATCGCGTTTAACGTCGTTAAAAAGGAAACTGCTGCACTTCCAAAAGGTACTGAGAAGGTACAGAGTGAAGGCGCTAACGGCGTAATGGAAACGGCAAAAATAGTTACTCGAGCTAAAGGAAAAATAGTTTCTTCTAATATTTTTGCTTCTTATGTTAAAAAAGCTCCAAAAGATAAGGTTATTCTTGTTGGAACTGGCGGCTCTTCCGCAGGACTTGGCTTAGCTGCTTCTATCGGCACGACTGTTCCTGCTGGCGAGATGCAACAATGGGCTCACGATTGGCTTATTTCTAACGGTTATAGTGAAGCTGATTTTACTGCAACAGTATTTATTATTTCGCATGAATCTGGTTGGCGCGTAAACGCAATGAATCCTTCGGGAGCTTACGGTTTGCCTCAAGCTTTGCCAGGCTCAAAGATGGTTTCTGCCGGAGCCGATTGGGCAACTAACTATCAAACTCAGCTCCGCTGGTTCTGGAATTATTGCAATGGTCGTTATGGCTCCATTCAAGGCGCTTACAATCATTGGCTTTCCTACCACAGCTACTGATTAGAATCAGTCTAAATATCATTGTTTTGCGCAAAATAAATTTTTAAATAACTTTTGTTTTGCGTAAATTAAGTTTTACAATTTTTCGTTGTAATAAATAATAGATTCGTTGATATAGATAAGAGAATAGACTTAAGTCGATTGACTTTTGTCACCTACACTTAAAAATAAGCTTAAAAAATACACTAAAAAAGAAAATACGCTTAAAAATACGTTTAAGAACAAAAAAGGATGTTTTATTTTGATGCACTCAACATGGCTGTCTAATAAAAGCCAAAATCTCAGCCATGCGCTAACAGGCGAAGAAGCATACAATAACAATCGTCTTACTCGTCCTGCTTTAATTTCTCTTGCTATTCTTACGTTTATTACATTTATTGGCAATTTCGCACAATTACAACTTACTGCAGCATTGCCAACAATAGTTCAAGAATTTGGCATAAGCGTCACAACTGGTCAGTGGCTTACTTCTATTTTCCAGCTGATTATGGCAATTATGGTTCCACTTACAGCATTTTTAACAAGACGCTTTTCTACTCGCCAAATTGTTATTACATCCATGTCGCTTTTTACTTTTGGCTCCGTACTTGCATGGCTTAGTAGCGACTTTATGATGGCACTTGTTGGCAGAACTCTTGAAGCTATTGGCACTGGCGTAATGTGGCCTGTTTTACAAATTACCGTATTCTCCGTCTACCCCGTTACTCGCAGAGGTATGGCAATGGGAAGCGTTGGCATGGCTATGAGTATTGCTCCAGCAATCGGTCCTACTATTGGCGGTTTGCAAACTGATATTAACGGATGGCGTTCTATTTTCTGCTCTCTTACTATTATCGGAGCAATATCCGTCGTTTTGGCAGTATTTTTCTTGCATAATTTTGGAGAACACGATCCTAACGCGCACGCTGACTTCTTCTCGGTTGGCCTTTCGGTTATCGGCTTCGGCGGGCTCATGTTTGGATTCACTAATATTGAAGGATGCGGAATTTCCCACCCATTATCTTGGGCTCCTATGATTATTGGCGCTTTTGGAATTGCTTGGTTTGTTATAAGGCAGTTGCGAGCGCAAAAGCGCGGTCACACTCCTCTTCTTGGTCTTAATGTGCTTAAAAACCGCTACTTTATGGTGGGCACTATTTGCGCTTGCCTTACATTTTTTGCTTTCAGCTCAATTATGGTGCTTATTCCGCTTTATATTCAGTCGGATCGTGGTTTTTCAGCAACTATGAGCGGCTTAATTCTGCTTCCTGGAGCGTTCGGCATGGCGATTTCGCAGTATTTTGGCGGTCGTATGCTAGATCGCTTTGGAGTGCGCCCAGTTGCTATGGCAGGCTCTATTATTCTGTTTTTTGGCACTGTAATGATGAGTCTTATTGATATGGATACGTGGATTTGGTGGATTTCCATTTGGCAGTTTACTCGCCAAATTGGCATGGGATTCTTGCTTATGCCAATAACTACGTGGTCGCTTAATTGTTTGCGTAAGGAAGAGCTTGGCGACGGTTCGGCTGTAACTAATACTATGCGTCAGCTTTGGGGCGCTATTGGAGCACCTGTTTTAGTAGTTACAATGACAGTATTAACAACTCTTCACCATTCTGGCACAGGTCACGCTGCCGATGTTGCTGCTAGTATTTTCGGAGTTCAATGGACTTTGCGCATTAGTGCTATTATTACAGGAATTATGGCTCTTATCGTTATTTTTGGAGTAAAGGGCGAAGGCACGGGTTCTGCTCACAATCTTGCGCGTAGAGCTATCGATCGCATGCGTGTATTGCATATTCCTCATTCAGCAGAGCATCACGACGTAATGCACGATCACACTCATAATCATTACTAAACGCTTATTAAACGCTTCTAAAGCTTACCAAGTGCTTTATTAATACTAAATTGAGCGAAATCCTTACTTTGGTAATTTTTGTGCAGAACAATTATGCAATACGCTTTGCATACTCTGCTTTTCTTCGCGAGTTACAGTTAAACCATATTTATATTTAACAGCTATTTGCCTAGCAACATATTCGCACCTGAAAGTTTTGTTTGAAGGAAGCCAGTAAGCTGCGGACGCGGAACCTTTTTCTTGATTAGCAGCTCCCTCAACCGCGAGTAGGTTCATCATATCGTTGCCAAATTTTAATCGTTTTGCACGATTCCATTTCCATGCTCCAGATTCCCACGCATTTTGTAATGCAACAACATGATCTATTTGAACTAATGCACTGGTTTTTCGCCCACGCACGAAGTTAATATCTTTGCCAGTATACGGATCATGCAGCAAGCCAGAACGCACTTGGCAGGATCTTGCATACTTGTATTTCACATTTTGTAAATCACGCGCTAAAACGTCTTCCCTAACGTCACATCCGTTACCGTCATCGTCAGTAGTACGATATCCGAATACTTGACGCTCGTACCCGTAACGATAAGGCTTAGATATACGCAATTTTTTCAATGCTTGCGCAGCTTCTCCGCTTGCTTCATATTCTCCTGTAATTTTCCCAACGCTACTGTTTATTTTAGGAAGCAACAAGCCGATAACAATTCCACATAAAACAGCAAACAGCAGCATCCAAAACAGCGCAAGAAACTGCCTCTTATTAAAACGATTACGCATGTTCAGTCCCCCAACCCAACTTATGCATATTCTACATTTTTTAAATCAACGTTAGTTACTGCTTTTAACTCTCATAACAGACGGTATTCTTTGTAAAACAACATCTACAACTTGCTGAATCATAATTACAAGCAAAACCATTGCCATAACTGCATAAACCGTGCTCCATGCTGGAATATTAGCTGGCACTGGATGAATAGTGTGAGAAACAACTAGTGCTGCTACAGAAATGCTAATTAACGATATAGCAAGAACAAGCGCCGACATGCCTCCACTTTTACGAGCCAAACGCATTCTTTGTTGAGAAACTTTGTGCATTGAAGAAACCATTCGATTAACGCAATGCTCACCTTGCCTAAATGCAAGTACTTCATCGATACCAAGCTCAATATCACTTACTTCATTCTCAACTTCATGTTGTTCAATGCGCACTTTATTTGCAATATGCTTAGAGCGTATAAGCAAGTATCGAGGAACAATAAACATAATAAATACGCACGAAGCAATAGCTACATAAGACAAATTCGCATCGAAATAGTACAAAACAACCATAAGAGGCACAACTGCAAATATCATTCCAACATTCATGCTGATATGCGCTTTATGCCAACGTTCGTGATGCATATCTATACCTGCAAATGTTGTAACAAGAGTTAATGCACGAACTGCCATACAAGCAACAGCAACAATCACGCACTGTTGCATTACAAAACCAAATATTGGACGTCCTGCAACAGCAAACATTGCCGAAACAATAGCAACAGGAATACATACTGCAGAAACAAGATTGAGAGCAGTACTAAACATTGATATAAAAGCAAAAATAGCACGTTTGAGCTTTGAAACTGTTCGCACTTCATAAGTGTAAGCAATACTTGCAATAGAAGAAATATGCTTGTTTTTATTAGAATCTTGCTGAGTTTGCTCAACGTTTTGCGAGTTTTGCGAGTTTTGCGATTCGTTTAATTCATTTAGTTGCGTAATATTTTTAGAACTATCATTAGCAACATGACGATACGATTCTACAGTTGCTATTTCGTCAGTTGAACTAATACCAGCATCATTTGGCATTAAAACTATTACATTCGCATAACGCGCTATGCGACGCAATATTTTAACAATTTCTTCAGCTTCATGATTGCTAATATCGCATTGAGAATAATCAAAAACGTATACTCTAGTATGTCTTAAAATTGCTCTAGCAAGAATAATGCGACGCTTTAAATCTTCAGGATTATAGGATGCTTCAGGATTATTAAGAAGCCTATCTATAGGCATATCTAGACCGTCGTAATCTGCATAAACAACACCATCTATTCGCACAGCTCGCAATGCATCCCACATTGCAGTAGTCGTAGCTGTTGGAGCAGCCAAAAGTAAGTTTTCTCGCAATGTTGTGGAAAATAGATGACTTCGCTCGCTAACTATAGTAACAATATCTGCTAAAGCTGCAGAACTTGCATCGTTCAACGACAAGTAAGATGCACTATCGTTTGCGTCAAATACTTCAGAAACTACAAATGGAGAAACGTCGTCTTCATGAATATCATAACGGTCGCTATAAGAAAGCAATATGTCAGCAGATTTGTTAAAACCTGTTCCAGAAAGTATTTTCTCACGCATAACATGATGATATTTGCTTGGAATAACTTGCAATTCACCGGATTTTGCAATTATCGATAAACGCTGAGCTTCATTAGTATTCGCATTATTTTCCGAAATATTGCATCGCATACGCAAAGCGACATTGGTGGAACCATCAGGCAAAGATAGTGTTGAACCATCGTCACTAAATGCTATTGGAGCAGGAGAATCAGTAACCATCTTCAACAATGCTTCAACATGATCCAAACCATTAACAGCATGTTTAACTACATGCATATTCTTACCAACAATTCTCAATGGTTGAACGCTTAACATTAGTAAAGGCATTGTTAACAGGGCTGCAGCAAGACCTACACCTTTAACAGAAGATAACCAAACAGTTGCAACAATTGCGAGTCCAGCAACAACATATGCAAATAATGCACTTACGCAACGCCACGATACTGGGCTTAGTACCAACGAGAATATAAGAGAAGCAACATTAAACAATGCAGCTAATGCGCAAATTCCAGCTATAGCAGGGTTAACTGTAAATAATACTGCAGAAACAACTACAGGAACAGGAATAGCTGCAATAATTTGTGGAACTAAAGAAGCAACAAAACTTTGTATTGCAAAAATATCTTCATTTACGCGCAAAGAAGTAACGTAATTAGAATCTTCAACATCCGCAGAGCGTAGAGATAGCATTGCATGCAACATTTTAGGACGCAAACGCATAGCTATTCGCGACTCAATTTCTGCACAAACTGTACACGACCAATAAAAAACTGCGTATTTCAACAAAATAATCGCAACTAAAGCAATAATGTAAGACGTAAATTCAACAGAACTCATTAAAGAAGTTCCAGTAGAACGAACAGGTCTTAATACTGGAGACAACATCCCAACGCAAACGTAGACAAAAGCTATATTTACAAGATAAGAAATCGCAAGACACGCCGACCTTAAAACAACTAGATGCTTAATTCCTGGCACGAACGCAAAGCAGCGATTTATCATCTCCTGATCCTTTTCTTTATTCCATATTTATTCAAAACCAACACACTCCCAACTGATGTTAAGATTACGCTTCACACACACCATCAACACGCCGGCATCCGCGTAATTATGCTGATTTTAAGCCATTTTGCCGCAGCGCAAAATTATCTCAATACTGCACCAATAGAAGAGCGCAATTTTAAGCTGGCAGGTATTTGACCAACTCCATGAGACATATCTGGGAATGCTGGCTCAGGCCCATGATTCATCAATCTCAAAGCTTCACGCACTGCCAACGACCCTAATTGCTGCATATCTAGACTTACAGTTGTAAGAGGTGGGAAAAAATCACTTATTGCCGGAATATCGCCAAAACCAACAACACTAATATCACTTGGAATTTTCAAACCGTGCTCATACAAGGAACGCACAACTCCTACTGCCTGCTCATCGCTTGAAGCAACAATAACAGTCGGCAACGCAATACCATCTATGCCAAATTTCTCAATCATATGATTCATTCGCGCATAGCTTTCAGAAGACTTCCACGAAGTACATTGCACAATATGCGAATGAATACCTTGAGCAGTTGAAAGTGAACGCCATGCAATTAGTCGCGTTGCAGCACCTCTCCATTGCGAAGGACCTGCTATATAAATTGCATTTCGATGTCCATAATGCGCAATAAGTGACACAATATCGTTCATTGCGCGAGATTGATTAATACCAATCATTGAATACTCAACGTTGCTATGAGAACGCAACATATTCATGCCTTCATGCGCGCTTATTGCACCATGAGTAGCAGTAACGCATACGCACGGCTTAAGAATACGCGTACGACACAGTGACGTAAATATTGCGTCTGTTGGAGCGTCAATTATTAATCCGTCGACATTTTGCTCTTCAAAACTCTCACATAAATCTTGAATATCACTTTGTTCGCATAACGCTTCGTTGACCATGCTAACAGAAAGAAAAAGACCGCGAGATTTTGCTTGCGCTTCTATAGGAGCAATAATGTTTCGAGATGTTCTATTTTCTGCACCAACGATAAGCCCTAAAGTACGCGATTTCTTAGTTGCTAATGCGCGTGCTGAGTTACTCGGATAATACCTAAGCTGCTCAATAACTCGCAGAACTTTAATTCGCGTGCTAGCAGAAACATCAGGAGAATTATTAATAACGCGAGAAACAGTTTGATGACTTACACCAGCAGCGTGCGCAACATCGATCATTGACACGCGTTTTGCTTCATTTTTCGCCATATATACCCCTCGCTTATAAATGCCAAGACAGTCTATGCAAATCGCTAGGACCTACTTTTTTAATGGCATTGCGATGAGCTAAAGAACCGTAACCCTTATTACTTGCCCAATCGTAGGCTGCATATTGCGGATTTTTAGCAAGAGATACCATAAGATTATCCCTAGTAACTTTTGCCAAAACTGCAGCTGCAGCTACGCTCGCGCACTGTCTGTCTGCTTTTACTAAAGTATGAACTTTTACAGGCTCAGGAACGTAAGGAGCGTCAAAAGTATTTGCGACTTTGTCAATATAATCGCAAGGTCCATCCAATATTGCTGCGATACGAAAGTTTGAATTTGCACCCAACTTCGCACCCGAATCCGCATTTACGCTAAAACTTAGCTTTTTAATATCTTCCTCAACTTTAGAAATTGCTTTTAACGCAGCGACACCAAGCGCATAGCTAATACCCCACTCATCAATTTCTGTGTTAGTGCAAGACCCGACTGCCCAAGTTGTACACCATTTTTGCAACGGTTCATAAAGCTCTTCTCGACGCTTTTCACTAAGCAATTTAGAATCAGCTAAGCCTTCAGGCATATAGTTTTCTTTTACTTGTTTAATTCCAATAACTGCAGCTCCTACCATCACAGGACCTGCAAGAGAGCCTCTTCCTACTTCGTCAAGACCAATAACCCAATCATAGCCTTCGCAAAGCAGATCTTTCTCATATTTAAACGATGGAATAAGCGGTATATTGGATGATTTATTTGGCATAATTAAAATCAGTAGATACAAGTCGTGCTAACACAATTTCGTTAATACTAATTGCGTTGATAACAATTGCGCTAATACTTTTATTTTGCAGGACGATCAGGCACATCTTTAAAATCATCATGGTGTTCGTCTAAAAGACCAATTCGATCAAGCGGCCACGATCTAAACACAGCAACGCCCTCGATTTTGGAAATCGGAACTAAGCCATCATCGCCATCATTGCGATGGTATCGTGAATCTGCAGAATTAGAACGATTATCGCCCAAAACAAACACGTGACCGGCTTTGACTTTTACTTTAAACGGAAAAGCACTCGGGTCAACACCAGGACGAATATAGGAAGATTCTCGTATTGGAACACCGTTCACAACAATAGGCTGCCCAGCGCCTTTACATTCAACAGTATCTCCAGGCAAACCGATAAGACGCTTAATTAAATCCTTGCCAACAGCACCGGAAGAATTTTCACCACTCAACCAATGTGCAGGATCCTCAAAAACAACAATATCTCCACGTTTTAATGGGAATAAGCGCGGAGTTAGCTTAGTCGTAATAACATAATCGCCAATATGAATAGTATCTAGCATAGAGCCAGAAGGAATTGTGTAAGCTCCAAATAGGAATACACGAATAAGTATCACTACTAATACTGGAATACCGAACCATGTTATAGCATCGCGCAAAGTTAGGCGGTCATTTTTAGCACGCTTAGAATGTGCAAAATGCTTACCTTTTTTATTTTTGCGCTTAAACATGCGAGAGCCGGAAGGTAAATCTCCTTCCGGCTCTGGTGGAACCGGTGAAGGATCTATACCATGACCCGCTACTGAAACGATATGAGTATCGCTAATTTGCGTGTCATCAGTCATAACAAATACCCTTCACATAAGTTCTATTTTACTTAGCAGAGTTATCGCGACGCTCAGCAATACGAGCAGCCTTACCACGCAAAGCGCGCAAGTAGTAAAGCTTAGCGCGACGAACGCGACCGCTACGAACCAGCTTAATCGAATCGATAGCTGGAGAATGGAGTGGGAAGCGACGCTCAACACCAGTTCCGAAGCTCACCTTACGAACTACGAAAGTTTCACGCACGCCAGCACCCTTACGAGCGATAACAACGCCGGTAAAGGTCTGAATACGAGAGTTATTACCTTCCTGAATCTTCACGTTGACGTCAACGGTATCGCCAGGACGGAAAGCTGGAATTTCTTCAGCAGCCTTAAGATGCTTAGCATCAAATGCTTCTACAGCATTTACCATAATATTCCTCCATCGCCGCCGCATATCGACGCATAGTAAGCGTTAGCAACAAATGTGCTACGCAAATCTTTCCCCAAAAAGTTCGCTTTTTAGGGGGCTTCCGATCCGCGCAATCTTAAATAAGAAACGACTAGACCTAAAAGATAAAAGAACTATGCGGCATCCCTTTATCGAAAGCATACAAGTACCAAATTTATGCTCAATAATGGACATTATTGAGCATAATTCCGCACTATTTCAGCGCACAACTCCATCGAGAGGAGCAGTTTCAACTGTACGAGTCAACTCGTCATCATCAGCGTCATAATCAAACAACTCGCCGTAACGACCCCAGCTAATTGCAATATCAAACTGCTGACGTGCCAAAGCATCCGTGTGCTTACTGCGCAACAAATCCAAAATCAGCTCACCACGAAGCTTTCCGTTACGATTCCTACTCAAAGCTTGATCAATTGCGTGCACAAGAGGCGCATGTTCAATCGCAAGACGAGCAAAAACTTGCTTACTGTGCAAAATATCGGCATTATGCCACTCTTCACCCTCAGAAGTAATAGTAATATGACCGTTTTCTGCAGTGAGCAAATTAAGCATCGTGCCAGCATCGACAAGTGGGAACAAATCATCAATCTCAAACGACAAATCAGCTGCCAAATCAGCCAAATCAATGCCATCTGGGCTTTCAGAAATCACGTCAAGCAAACCAGCCATACCACCTGGTGTAGCGTTTGGAAGCAAACGAACAGCCACAGGTTCTGCCTTTGCCTCACCTGCTTCAGCTTCATCCTCACTTTGCTTATCTTCATCTTCATCGTCATGGTGGCGCTGAATAAGCATATCTGCAATTGCTGCAGCTTCGTTATCTTCAGCATCTTCATTAGTTGCATTATTTGCTTGATCTTGAGAATCAGCATCTTCGCAAGCGTCTTGCTCTGCAGTGCTTTCTGGAGCAGAACCAGTCAAAATAGCATACAGATTATCAACCATCGCTTCAAATTCAGCACTGTGCTTATCTCGAGGACGAGGCAAATCAACATTCACATCAGCAATTAAGTGACCTGGATGAGATCCAAGAACCACAACGCGATCAGCCATTTGCACAGCTTCTTCAATATTGTGCGTCACAATAAGCACAGACTTAATATCTCGCTCCTCGCTAGACCACAGCTTAAGAACTTCCTGACGCAAGTTTTCTGCAGTAAGCACATCGAGAGCAGAAAATGGCTCGTCCATAAACAATGCATCCGGTCGTAGCACCAACGCGCGCGCAATACCAACTCGCTGACGCATACCGCCGGAAAGCTCCTTAGGATACGCTGTTTCAAAGCCGTCCAAACCGATTGCGTCAATTGCAGCTAAAGCAAGCTCAGTACGCTTTTCTTTACTAACGCCTCTAGCACGCAATCCAAGTTCCACATTGTCTTGTACGGTAAGCCACGGCATAAGAGCGAAGGTTTGAAATACGATTGCAACCCCTGGGTTTGGGCCTGTCAGCTCGCGTCCGCGGTACGTTACAGTGCCTTCTGTTGGCTGCACAAGACCAGCCATTGTGCGTAGGAAAGTTGATTTTCCAGCACCAGAGCGTCCCAATATTGCAACGATTTCACCTTCGCGAAGAGTGAAAGAAATATCGTGCAAAACGTGCTGAGTAGTGCCACTGTCAGAAGTGAAGCTTTGACTGATGTGCTTTGCGTCGATAATATCGCTTGTAATTGAGGATTGCACTTTTTTTGCATTGCTATTTAAAGTATTCATAATTTTGCCAATCTTTTTCATAAAATTTTGTTATTTTAAGCGATTTATTAGTAAATTTTATTAGTCGATTTGTTAGTCGATTAATTCAATACGTAACGTTTTTCGGAAATACGTTGCATTGGCGACCAGAATAATCGGTTGCTTAAAACAACAATCAAGCTCATAACAGTTACGCCAACTAAAGTGCGCGCAGAATCTCCTAAAGTGGTTGCATTAGTAATATATGCACCCAAACCCTGAGTTTCCATGTGGTTCTTTCCATATTCCACAATCTCAGACACAATCGAAGCATTCCATGCACCGCCTGCAGCTGTAATACCGCCAGTGCACCATGAACCGAAAATAGACGGCAAAATAAGCGTCTTCCATCGCAAAGTACGATCCAAGCGGAAGCTGCGCGTCATTTCACGCAAATCATCAGGAATAGCACTAGCACCTGCAATAACATTGAACAGAATGTACCATTGCGTGCCAAGAGCCATCAAAATAATGCTTCCCCAACCAAGATCAATATGCCAAGCCATAAACCAAGCCATAGCAAACGGGAATATGAAGTTTGCTGGGAAGCTAGCAAGAATTTGCACTATAGGCTGCATAATACGCGAAATCTTAGGATTCATGCCGATTACAACACCAACAGGAACCCAAATAAGCGAACTTATTAAAATCAACGCAGCAACGCGCATAAAAGTGATGCCACCAAGCATGCCTGCAGTAATAAACTCATGCAAACCTGCAGTTGTATACACAAAGTAAAGCATATGAGCAGCGCCAGCAGCCACAATAATTATCATAATAACGTTAAATACCCAATCACCAAGCTTATGCTGAGCAGCCTTATGAGGCCACTTGGAGCCTGTGCGACCGAATGGGCGCGTTACTTTTTCGAGCCACTCGCGAATTGGCAAAAACAGTTTACTAATAACTTCATCTGCATGAGAGTGACGAATAAGAGTCAAAATAGCACTGTGACGCTCATTATCAGATGCGCTTTGCGTAATGCGGAAACGCTCAGCCCAAGCTGTAAGCGGTTTCCATAAGAAGAAGTCAAGTGCCAAAACAACAATCACCATCGACACAATAGCCCACCAAATAAGACCAAGCTTATTTTCGGCAGCAGCTTGTGCCACAAAACTACCGATGCCAGGAAGAGCGTAAGTGTGATTATTTACGGAAATCATTTCCGAAGCTGTAAGGAAGAACCATCCGCCTCCAACAGACATCATGCAATTCCAAAGCAGCGGAATCATTGCGTTAGGCATGTCTAGCACCCAGAAACGTTGCCAATGCGTGAGTTGCAAACTACGAACTGCCTCATCCAGTTCCTTTGGCTCGCTGAGCAGTGAACGGTGGAACGAAAAAGTCATATTCCATGCTTGACTCGTAAAAATAGCAAAAATCGAAGCGGCTTCAACACCAAGCATCGATCCAGGGAAAATTACCAACCAAATAGTGACAGTTGCCGAAAGGAAGCCAAGAATTGGAACTGATTGTAAAATATCTAGAAGAGGAATAAGCACCTTGCCAAGCCTACGACTGCGAGCTGCAAGAGAGCCATAAACAATAGTAAAGATAAGAGATGCAACTAATGCGATCAGCATGCGAAATACTGAGCGCAAAGTGTAGTAAGGAAGATTGATTAAGTCCGTGGACACCTTAGATGGTATGCCACTTGGACCAATCGGTTGATTTATGCGTTGAATAAGGAAGGCAGTTACACCAAAAACGGCAATAATGCCAACGCACACAATAATATCCGACCAGAAACGAGTGTTCTCGTCGACTTGCGCACCTGCGCTTTCTTTGCGCGAAGTTGTAAATACGGTCATAATAAAGTCCTCGAATATTTAGATTTTCGTAAATTCTTTCGTAAATATCTGCGTAACTTTTCTTGTGTAAATTCTTGCGTAGCCGTATCACCATTGATTACGTTACAGGCGCAAATAACTAGAACTCACGTTTTAACTTCGCAAATTATATTTCGTAAATTATATTTCGCAAGTTGTATTAGCAAGCTATATATTTCGCAAGTTTTGCAACCTAAATTCGGTGATTGCCGGCTTCATATATTCAGGAGGAACATCCGAACTACTACTGCCAATAGTGTCGGAGCCTTCATCAGTACGAGTACTAGAATTATGGCTTTTACTGTCATGTTTCACGGCAAATCACCTCCTTAAGTTAGTGCGCTGCCGGCGCAAATCTTCATCATTGAATCGGAGGTTTACAAGATAACAGAGGCGCATCAAAACACACAAATGCATGTTAAGCGTGCCACGTCGTTCAAGCTTCAGCTTCGCAGGGCGGTGGCGTTGCATTAGTCGAAGCCTTGAATTCGACAACGACTGTTAACCAGCGTGCAGTGTCTCCACTGTGTTGCGGCAGCAACCCGTATCCCCGTGGTAGCCTTACCTACCGACCGTGCTTATTATAAATTATTGTTGCACTTGTGTCAATGCATCAAAACACATTGCAATTCTGCAAAAGGCGCAGCTTTATGATTTAAAAGTAGGATTTTAGGCAATAAAAAAGCTTTCGGCTTTGAATGAGCCCCTAGTAGCTCAAACAAAACCGAAAGCCAAACACACTCAACAGCAGAAAAAGCAAACAAGAACCAGCAAATGCTGTGAAAAAAGGAATTTTAGCAAAACAGCATAGCCAGCAAAACAAGCAAACTTAAATCCGCCAGAGCAAAGAGCCCTACACTCTATGCCATTGTTGAGTGCAAGATTATTGTGGTGAGCGCATTCATATTTGAAATACGCTCACCATGCACATTTAGCGCTTTAGCTTAGTGACGGATCTTGCGAAGAGCAGCACCCATGCCAGCAAGCACAGAAGCAGCAACAGCAGCCATAGCTACAGCAGCACCACTCTTAGGAAGCTGAGCGGCAGCAGAGGCAGATGCACCGTTTGCGTCAGCGGAAGCAGCATTGTTCTTCTTGTTGTTCTGCTGAGCAGAAGCCTTGGTATCCTTACCCTTCTTAGCAGCAGCCTGAGCAGCAGGACCGAAGTCGCCCCTCTCAGCAGCAGCAAAAGCTTCCGCAACACCTGGAACAGGGTTGAAGGTCAAATCCAAAGGATCAGCAGTCACAAGTGGTGGCAACTTAGAAGGATCTACACCAAGCTTAATAGCCTCATTGTAGACATCCTTGTAAGCCTTGTAAGCATCATCGTAATCAGCCTTAGCAGCCAGAGCCTTATTGTAAGCATCATTGTAAGCATCCTGAGCCTTATTCTGTGCATCAGTTGCGCGAGCCACATGAGCATTAGCACGATCTACAGCATCAGCTAAACGCTGTTCCTTAGCAGAATCCTTCACACCAGAAGCTTCGAATGCATCATAAGCACGCTGAGCAGCATTAGCAGCAGCCGTACGAAGCAGGAACTCAGTCTGAGCCTTATGCAAATTATCCGCAGCAGTACGATAAGCCTTCTTAGCCTTAGCAAGAGCATTATCCTTGTTATCTAATACATGCTTAGCAGCGTAAACGCGATCAATAACTTCATCCTTAGGATCAGGATCTGGGGTAGAGCAGGTATTCTCAAATTCCAAAGCGCGAAGATACACATTATGCAAACGCTCTGCTTCATTATGCTTTGGAGTGTAAGCAGCAAGAGCAACAACATAGTCATTAGTAGCATTTACAAAAGCAACAGTAGCAAGGTACTTTGCTCTATTAGCTGCGGTAACTTGAATGTCATTCATCTTAAGCTTGCCTTCGTTGCCATCCTGCGTATACATGGTGGAATCAACGTCAGTGCCTGCTACTGGCTTAGTACCTGGATTAGCTGGAACTGCCTTCTTGGCATCTTCCCAATCCTTCTTAGCCTGAGCAGTAACAGCAGCATTCTTGCTCTTAAGAGGCTTTTCAGCTGGGCAAGTATCTGGAACAGTAACCTCAGCCATTGCTGGAGCAGCAAAAGCGAAACCGGAGAGGAGGGTGGCGCCAGCAGCGAATGCGGCGATAGCCTTCTTATTCAACATAATATTT
>NZ_JBWPWH010000009.1:0-1540 GCF_056590535.1 Bifidobacterium sp. C0047B3
GCTGGCTGCCTTTCGGGGTTGTTGGCTTGTTTGTGTTGGGACTGTATCGGTAGTAGGTTAGCGTGGGAGTGACGCGGGTAGGTAGCCGGCTGCGGAGGTGGTTTTCCGTGGCTAAGCGTGTGGGCTGTCTCCTAGGTAAATCCGGGGGATGTTAAAGCTGAGGCGTGATGGGTAGGCTGTAAGGCTGATTCCGGTGATCCTGCTTGCCGAGAAAAGCTTCAACGTGAGGTGTGATTCCGCTCGTACCCTAAACCGACACTGGTGGTCTGGTAGAGTATACCGAAGCGATCGGGCGAATCCTGGCCAAGGAACTCGGCAAATTACTCCCGTGCCTTCGGCATAAGGGAGACCCCTGATGGTGATGTTTTTTACAAGCGGAGCTGTTGGGGGTGGCACAAGCTAGGGGGTAGCGACTGTTTACCAAAAACACAGGAGCGTGCGAAGGCGTAAGCCGCTGTATACGCTCTGACGCCTGCCCGGTGCCGGAAGGTTAAGAGGATCCGTTAGCTTCGGTGAAGCGGTGAATTTAAGCCCCGGTAAACGGCGGTGGTAACTATAACCATCCTAAGGTAGCGAAATTCCTTGTCGGGTAAGTTCCGACCTGCACGAATGGCGTAACGACTTCCCCACTGTCTCGGCCAGGAGCCCGGCGAAATTGCAGTACGAGTAAAGATGCTCGTTAAGCGCAGAAGGACGAAAAGACCCCGGGACCTTTACTATACCTTGGTATTGTCGTTAGGTGTGGATCGTGTAGCATAGGCGGGAGGCTGTGAAGCGCGGGCGCTAGCTTGCGTGGAGTCGACAGGTGAAATACCGCTCTTTCCATATCTGGCGTCTAACCTCGACGCGTTATCCGTGTCAGGGACAGTGCCTGGCGGGTAGTTTAACTGGGGCGGTTGCCTCCTAAAGAGTAACGGAGGCGCTCAATGGTCCGCTCAGCCCGGTTGGCAATCGGGTGTTGAGTGTAATCGCACAAGCGGGCTTGACTGTGAGACTGACGGGTCGAGCAGGGACGAAAGTCGGAGATAGTGATCCGGTGCCGGCGTACGGACGTGGCATCGCTCAACGGATAAAAGGTACCCCGGGGATAACAGGCTGATCATTCCCAAGAGTCCATATCGACGGGATGGTTTGGCACCTCGATGTCGGCTCGTCGCATCCTGGGGCTGGAGCAGGTCCCAAGGGTTCGGCTGTTCGCCGATTAAAGCGGCACGCGAGCTGGGTTCAGAACGTCGTGAGACAGTTTGGTCTCTATCCTCTGCGCTCGTTGGAATGTTGAGGAGACCTGCCCATAGTACGAGAGGACCTGGGTGGACGAACCTCTGGTATGCCGGTCGTCACGCCAGTGGCGCTGCCGGTTAGCTACGTTCGGAAGGGATAACCGCTGAAAGCATCTAAGCGGGAAGCCTGCTCCAAGATAAGCATTCCTTGCACTTTAGTGTGTGAGCCCCCATGTAGAACACGTGGTTGATAGGCTAGACGTGGAAGCCCTGTAAGGGGTGGAGCTGACTAGTACTAATGGGCGATGGTGACATTCTTC
>NZ_JBWPWH010000011.1:0-743 GCF_056590535.1 Bifidobacterium sp. C0047B3
ACGAAGGCAGGGTAGATTTGTGTGGTATTGCATTGGGAATTCGGTCGCGCTTACGCAAATGTAGTTTCGGCGTGTCGCGTCAGAATGGCGGTTTTGCAACGTTTTGTGGGCGCGACGGTCTGCTTGAGCGCTGCATTGCGCGCGCGAAAGCAACTTGGAGCGCCGAGCTTGCTCAGGGTTGAAAGCACAGTGTGCTTTCAACGCAAGCGAGGTCTGCCTTCGTCTCGATTGACGAAGGCAGGGTAGATTTGTGTGGTATTGCATTGGGAATTCGGTCGCGCTTACGCAAATGTAGTTTCGGCGTGTCGAACAAGAGTGGCTATATTGCAACGTTTTATGAGTGGGTTGGGGGAGTATTAAAGAGTTTCCTGAGAGTTTTCTGAGAAAAATCTTTAAAAACCTTGAAATTGACATTTTTACGAAAAATAACGCGTAATACTGTATTTTTTACTCTTAAAAATAGTTTGACTGAAATATTTACGCAAAAACATCGATGTTTTTTGTTAATGAGCTGCGTGTCGGCTCTTGACTTTTGCGAACGGGGGGGGGGTATGTTAATAACAGCTTCCAGCCAGACGTTCTGCGCTGGTAGTTATTCACAAAAACTTAAATTGTGAATATTTAGATTTTTCTTCGCACACATGGTGCGAAGGAGAAGAAGAAAGGAAATATTATGTTGAATAAGAAGGCTATCGCCGCATTCGCTGCTGGCGCCACCCTCCTCTCCGGTTTCGCTTTTGCTG
>NZ_JBWPWH010000004.1:0-152455 GCF_056590535.1 Bifidobacterium sp. C0047B3
CGCTTACTCTCGCTTACTCTCGCTTACTCTCGCTTACTCTCGCTTACTCTCGCTTACTCTCGCTTACTCTCGCTTACCGCGTGCTTCTTATGCAGCCTTAAAATCAAAAACCCCGGTGCGTGACCGGGGTTAGAGAAAGAAGAGAAGAAGAGAGGTTTAAGTTATTAAAGTCAAATTCAACTACTTGCTTGTAGTTTATTTCCTTTTGATGTATATATAATAACCACCTTATGCTGAGCGCAGTAATGCGATTACCTGTGAATTGTCTGTGAATTTGTAACTATTTTACTGAAATTGCACGTTTTTATCGCTTTTAGGTTATTTCTTATCAGTATTTGCTTAATTTAGTATTTTTGAATGTAAATAATTTATGTAAACTTGCGCACAAAATTGAGTGAGTCGCGGCATATCTGCCGTATGCTTAAAGTATGACTGATTCTGCACAATCTGAAGCTAATGCATCTGCGGCACTTCCTTTATCTGTTTCGGCGCGTTTAGGACGTTTGCAGTTCCATCTTTCTGGTAAATTCCGGGTGCTTCAGTGTGCAGATGTTCAAGATGGGTTACGTATTTCACAAGATACTATTCGACTTATTGCTTCTGCTTGCGATGCTGTGCGACCAGATCTTGTAGTTTTTAGCGGAAACCAGATTGCAGGTTATGAAAAAGTATTTGCAAAAACTTTTCAGCGTAGACGCTGGCAGGAATCTTCCAATATTTCGGCTTCTGATAAGAAGCAATTGGTTGATAAAGTGCACGAATTTGTTGCTAAGTTAATGAAGCCACTAGAAGATCGCAGTATTCCGTGGGTTGTTACTTATGGTAATCATGATTTCCAGTGCGGTCTAAGTAATGAAGAGCTTGATAAGATATATCAAGATTTTCCATGCTGCATGAATCGCAGTGCTTCTAATGCATCTTCTGCAAGTGCTATGCAATCGACAAAATGTGTGTTGCCAAAGCAGATTATTTTTACATGTGAGCCTGGTACTTTTGCCTTGCCTGTTATGGATGAAAAGCATGAAAAGGTTGTTTTTTCAATAGTTTTAGTTGATTCGGGAGATTATGCTAAATCCGGCGGCTATGGTAGCCCTTCTAAAAAAACTATTGAGTTTGTTTCTGGTCTTTCTTCTTATTTGCCTGAACATATTTGCGTTTTTCAGCATTTTCCATTGCCGCAATATTATCGTGTTCTTCGCGAAGTTCCGCAAGAACTCGCTGCGCGCGAACATGCTATTGAAGGGTATCGTACTTTTGCTGGTCGCTATTATGCTCTTGACGAAAAACATGTTCTGCCAGATGGGTATTTAGGTGAAGGAATTAGCTGCCCTGACGTCGATAGTGGTGAATACGCTGCTTTGCTTGATGCAGGAGCTTTTGCGCTAATTGCCGGTCACGATCACCGCAATTCTTTCGCAGCTAAAGATCCCGAGAGTAATATGCTATTTGTTGCTACTCCTACATGTGGTTTTGGATCTTACGGCCCTGAACCTGCTAAAAGAGGCGTGCGCTTGCTTGAATTTGATATTCGTCACCCGTTTGAACCGCGTACGCAAATGCTTGAATTTGGGAATCTTGTTGGCAAACCTTCTTCCAAAAAAGCCTATACTTATGCTCTTACAGCTGAGTCTGAGCATGAATTGCCAGAAGTGGATTTATTGCGTAAACCATCATTACTTACTAGATTGATTCGTCGATGGCGTCAACAATCTACGCACTAATTTAATCAGTTTTAATAGATTGCATGAGCGCGTTGGCAAATATGCCGGTATTATAGTGAATAGTGTTTTAGCGCGAACGAAAGAGGTAAATGTGTCCGCACACAATACGGCTGAACAGAACAACAATAGTGGCATTGACGCTGCAGATGTGTTGCATGTAGAAGGTGGTAAGCCGCTTAATGGCACTATTAAAGTGCGTGGCGCAAAAAACTTTGTTAGCAAGGCTATGGTTGCAGCTTTGTTGGCACCTGGCAAGTCTGTTCTAAAAAACGTTCCTGAAATTCGCGATGTTCATGTAGTTTCTGATTTGTTGCGTTTGCATGGTGTTGACGTTGAAGTTAATGGACCTGAAGGCATTGTGACAATTGATGCCACAAAAGTGCAGCTCGCAGATGTAGCTGACGTCGACACTCTTTCTGGCTCATCTCGTATTCCAATTCTTTTCTCTGGTCCTCTTCTTCATCGTCTTGGAGAAGCGTTTATTCCTGCGCTTGGAGGATGCAATATTGGTGGCCGTCCAATTGATTTTCATCTTGAGACGTTACGTAAACTTGGTGCAAATGTAGATAAAGATCACGAGGATGGTATTCATATTACTGCACCTAATGGCTTGCATGGCACTAAAATTCATTTGCCTTATCCTTCTGTCGGTGCAACCGAACAGACTTTGCTTGCAGCGGTTCTTGCAGAAGGTCGTACAGAGCTTTCTGGAGCTGCAATTGAGCCAGAAATTATGGATTTGGTAGCCGTTTTGCAAAAGATGGGTGCGATTATTTCTGTAGACGTTGACCGTACTTTCCGTATTGAAGGAGTAAAAGAGCTTCAAGGATACACTCATACGTCATTAACTGATCGCATTGAAGCAGCTTCTTGGGCTTCTGCTGCTCTTGCAACACACGGAGATGTGTTTATTAAAGGCGCAACTCAGCCAGAAATGATGACTTTCTTAAATGTGTTCCGTAAAGTTGGCGGACAGTTTGATGTGACAGATAAAGGAATTCGTTTCTGGCATCCGGGTGGGGATTTGCATCCGGTTGCTATTGAAACCGATGTGCATCCTGGTTTTATGACTGATTGGCAGCAGCCTCTTGTTGTTGCGCTTACTCAAGCGAAGGGCTTGAGTATTGTGCATGAAACTGTTTATGAAAATCGTTTTGGTTTCACGAAGCCACTTGTGCAAATGGGAGCTATGATTCAGCTTTATCGTGAATGCTTAGGTTCGCTTCCTTGCAGATTCCAGCAGCGCAATTACAAGCATTCTGCAGTTATTTTCGGACCTACTCCGTTGACAGGTCAAGATATTGATGTACCTGATTTGCGCGGAGGCTTTAGCCATTTGATTGCAGCTCTTACTGCTCAAGGTCCGTCGAATGTGCGCGGAATTTCGCTAATTGATCGAGGATATGCAGATTTTAGAGGCAAACTTTTAGCTTTGGGCGCTAATATCGACTGATATATTCTTCTACTTCTTCTACAAAACGTGAGTTTTGTAAGGTTATAAGCTTTTATCCACAATGCTATAAAAAGCTTTTTTACGCATAAATTTATCGGTACAGTAGTCGCAACTGTAATTCAATTACTCAAAAAATTAACTGAAATATTTGATGAGTAGTTGTAGTTTTCAATATTGCGGAGGCGTAACGATGGTTTGTGTAGGCGGACGCTATCAGCTGCTTGGTGAGCTGGGGCGTGGTGGCACTTCAACAGTGTTTCTTGCCGTTGACACCGTTTTGCACAAGCAATGGGCTGTTAAAGAAACGCTTCTGCAAGGAGACGAAGAGTATCAACAGCGTATTATTCAATCCTTACGCGCTGAAGCGAATGTTTTAAAGGAATGCGATCATCCAGCTATTCCGCGAATTGTTGATTTTTTTGAAGAAAATGGTAGAGCTTATGCTGTTCGCGATTATGTAAAGGGACGTTCTTTAAAATCTATTGTAGAAGAATCTGGATTGCAAAATGTTGAAACTGTTCTTGATTTAGGTATGCAACTTTGCTCAATACTTTCTTATTTACATTCGCATTATCCGCCAATTATATACGGTGATCTTAAGCCTTCTCAGGTTATGATTTCAGAAGATGGCACAGTCCGTTTGATTGATTTTGGTGCTGCAACGCAATTATATGCAAACGGGGGAGTGCTTGATTTACGCACAATAGACCAGTGCGACGCTCGATTTGCTACTAATATTTTTACCGCTCCTGAAATTTTGAACGAAAACTCTGCAGCAACTACTTCGAGCGATGTGTATTCGATTGGAATGACATTGCGTTACGCATTATTGCCAACTGAAGTGTCTAAAACAGACGTGCAATCTTCTGTACTATTGCCTCACGAGAATCGCGAAGTAGTAGAACAATTAGTGTCCGTGCTCGCAATAGCTACAGCTACTAAACCATCTCATAGATATAAAGATTGTGAAGAAATGTTTTCTGCACTGGAAGCGTGTGAGCATACAGAAAAACATTCACAACAATGCGACACCTCTACGAATGTATTGCAACGCAAACAATGCAAAAATAGTTCTAAGCCTAGAAAAAAGCGCTATGCAATTACGGCATTAATTGTTGTAGCGCTGGTTTTTATAGTAATTTTATTCAACTGCTTAGGTTTATTTGTTGGGCATGCTTTTGTAAATCGAAATAAGCAATCTTTTGATAGTGAGCCAAGTAGTAAAAGAATTGAGGAAATACGCAAAAATAATAAAAGCTACGATTCTTACATGCAATTAGCTGAGCGCGAAAGCAATTCGGATATTGCGTGTCGCTATATTTCTCATGCAATGCAAGTGCAAAATAGTATGCTCAAAAAGAAATACATAAGCAAAATGTCATTTAAACCTCTCCAAAGTTTATTGCAAATTCAACTTGCAGATCAGCAATGGAGTGCCGACGAAGAGCAATGTTTTGTTGGTTTGATTAATAAATACGAGCAAAACTTGCGTACTGTAAATAAAGATTGGTTGAATATTTCTATAGAAATAGGCAAAGCGTATTGGTACTATTTTGCAGGATTTTCTGGAAAAGTTTCGCAAACAGAACGATTATCTCGTATGCGAGTAGCAAAAGTATGGTTCCAAGAGGCTCAAAAATATGAGAAGGATGCGGATGAAGCGTCTTCGCAAGCTGTAGAAACTAATTCTGATGGCATATCGCATACTGTTTCAAATCAAAAAATGTTAAGCGCGTACATCGCTATTTCTGACGCTTATGCGCAACTTGTTGATGTTTCTAAAGATTGTGCAAGCGTAGAAACGTATAAAAATTATGTGAATCAATTACAGCAGTTAATGCAAATTGTTGAGAAAGATCACGGAGACGTCTTGTTCGTGGATACTGGAGAACTAGTTTTGCAATCAATTCATTCGTGGTTGCCAATGTTCCTAGAAAGTGGATCAAGTAAACAAGAGATCCAGCAAATGTGCGACAAGGCAGAATATCTTCTTAAACAAGCGCATGTGTCAAATGATGAAGCTGTAAGTAGAAAGAAAAACGCAATCGATAGCGTCAAAAAAGTTCAAGACGAAATTAATTTAGCTTTTTTGCAAAAGAAATAAAAGAAATAAAAGAAATAATAAAAAGGGGGGAATAAATGTGTAAACAAAGAAATTTGGGGGATATGTGGTTTTTCAAGCGACTTAAATGCGATTGCGCTCGCATTGGTGTTTATATTGGGATTATTGCGTTTATTAGTGTTGCTATAGCTGCTGCATTATTGCCACTTAATTCTATTGCGTATGCGAAGAACAGCTATAACGCAGCCAAAGGATTGCATATAGCAAATGTTTCTGTTATGACAAAACAGAAAACTGTTCGCACTCAAGGCGAGTACATGTTTACTAAACGTTCTGCTTCGCTACTTATAACTTTTGATGGATTGGACGCTTCGGAAATTAGGAACGCGCATAAAGCTACTGTTAGCGTTGGAAGATATCAAATAGTGAGTGCCAAAGCTGATTTAGCTAAGGTTGAGGCAGTGTCGTCCTTGGTTAATATTCGTTATAAGATCCGACCTCGAGTATTAGGAATAGTAAGAGTTGAATTGCAAAAAGAAGGAATATACGATTTGCAAGATATCTCTATAAGACTTGCTGCTGTAACAATGCATCCTAAACGCATATGGGGAGGAGTCGACTCTAATCCTCATGTTTCAAAGCAAACTAACTATATTTCTAATGAAAGTAAACTTTCTAGCAACAAATTGCGCTCTCGTAAGCCAATATTAAGTATTCCTGATTCAGTTTTGAATGCTTCAGATTTAACAAAAGATAACTCTTATAGCAAGCGTCCAAGATATATTGTTATTGACAAAACTGCTCCTCGCTTGAGTGTTAGCTATGACAACAACGCATCGTATGAAGGCAAATATTTTCGCAATAATCGAGCTTCAAGAATATTAATACAGGATGATTCGTTCGTTTTCTCGTATTTGCTTCACGATTCTTTTCCTATTGCGAAAGTTTTTGCTGATGGTAAGCAGGTTATGGTACTTACAGCTAAAAGCTTTAAAAACGATGGTGTGCATACAAACGTGTGGTATGCTGATGTTTCTTTTTTGGGGGACGCTTCTTGGGATGTTCGCTATTGCGTTGAAGATTTATCGGGTAATGCGAGTTCTTCTATCAGTAATAAATTCATTATTGATACGCTTGCGCCAACTGTTTCTATTACTGGAGTGCAACAAGGCGGAGCGTATTCTCATGCTGTAGTTCCAACATTAGTTATAAAAGATCGTTGGCTAAAACCTGCAAGCGTAACGTATTCGTTGAGAAGAATGCGATATTCTAAGGAATTGCGTTCTTTCGTGCCTAAAAAAGCTGATTCGCAAAGCGTAAGTGTGCAATACGCAGGTTTTTATAATGGAATTCAAGACGATGACGTGTATCAGCTTCAGTGGAGTGCTAAAGATTTAGTAGATCATGTTGTTTCTGGCCAGTTGCAATTTTCTATAAATAGAAGCGGTTCCTCATTTAGTATAGATAGTTCCACTAAAGAAATTAATCGTAAACAATTGCAAAATGCTAAAGATATTCATATTGAAGAACTCAATCCTAGCGGACTTGCAAGTCCTGCAAAAATTAGTGTTATTCAAGACGGTGTAGAGAAGATTTTGTCAAAACAGGATTTTTCTGTAAACAGTCGCATAGATCATGGCTGGAAACGATTGACTTACACTATTTTTAAACGAAATTTTGCAGATAATGCTCATTATCGTGTGCGCGTTATGTCAGTAGACAAGGCAGGAAATCATTCTTGTAGCGAAAGTGCAGTTAGCAAAAAAGAAGGAATGTTGCAATTTGCACCAGCATCTGTGCAATTTACAGTAGATAATCTTGCCCCAATCGCAACAGTGTTTGATATGCAAAATAATTCTACTTATCGCACTAATAAAGAAGGAAAAACTTTACGTATTAGTGCAAAAGATAACATAGCATTGCAATATGTAACAATCGATGTTGATGGTAAAACAAATCGTATTTGGAGCGGCAAAGATGTGAATAAATCAGTTTTATCTACAAAACTAAAACCAGACGGTTTTACTCACGACGTATTAGTAAAAGCTGCAGATTATGCGGGAAATATAACAACTTTGCAATATAAAAATGTAAAAATTGTTTCTATTGCAAATAAGATTGTAAAAAAATCTGAAGCAGATAAAAAATCTAAAAATAGCGAGAGTAAAGATACTGATAGTTCTGATGATGGTTCCGACAATAGCTCCGATGGCGATGATTGGGTAGCTCGTTCGCAAGTGAAAAAATCGGAAAAATCTTTTGAAAATGCTGATTCCTTTAAACGAAACTCGGTAAATTATATAGAAATTGTGGCTTATATTGGCGCTGGAATTATAGCGATTCTTTGTGCTGTATTAGTAATTAGCACTATTTTTAAAAAGAAAATTAACGTAAGTAAACTGTTTTAAAGGTTTTGATAGTTTAGGTAGTTTCGATAGATTTAATAGGCATTGTGCGAGAAAATAAAAAGCCCACTGCGGTGGAATGAATGCAGTGGGCTTAGTGGAGCTAATGGTAATCGAAACCACGACCTCTTCGATGCGAACGAAGCGCTCTACCAACTGAGCTATAGCCCCAATGTCTAAGACAAATCATCTTATGACAACTCTGCACACTGTACTACAAAGCTTGTATAAAAACAATATTTTTTGTAGTGCAGCGTGCTTGAGTGTCGTAAGTTAAAATACTAGTTTATTTGTTTTCTTTATTAAGTTTTGCTGCTTTCTTTGCTTTGTGCGCTTTGTATAAACCAATAAAAGTTGGCACAAGCGAGATAAGCAAAATTGCAACAATTACTAATTCAAAATTCTTCTGTACAAAATCAATCTTGCCGAAGAAATATCCAAGAAATGTGAAAAGCGACGACCAAATGAGACCGCCTAATACAGAAAATGGCGTGAAGCGTGTCCAACGCATTCCAGAAATTCCGGAAATAAACGGCATAAAAGTGCGTATGAATGGGAAGAATCTGCCCAAGAATACAGCCAGCGGACCCCATTTATCAATCATTTTTTCGGTTTTTGCAACTCGTTCTGGAGTGAGTGCTTTTACTTTTCCGGATTCTACAATCTTTCGACCGAAGAAATGACCAATAAAGTAATTGCACTGATCGCCAATAATTGGTGCTAGCCACACTACGGCAAGTAGTAGTGGAAGTGGAAGCGCGCTGTGACCAGTTTGAGCGTCAGGAGCTGCAAAAAAGCCTGCTGCAAAAAGAAGTGAATCTCCTGGAAGGAATGGGAAGAATACTACGCCTGTTTCAATAAAAACAATGAGAAAAATAAGACCTAATGCTGGAGCTGTGCCCATTGCAATCCAACTTGCAATAGCTGAGCGTGGATCCTTGAGTAGGTTAACAATAAAATGAATAAATCCCATAATGTCCTGTCATAAATTTTGCGTATTTAGTGACGCTTGCTAATTAAAAATCAAGCGAAACAACTGTTATTTTGAGCCTAGCAGTCGCCATAAACGGTTGACACTTTTTGTGCACACGCTATCAGTTAATTGCGTTATAACATACAATATTAGTAATGTAATGTTGCATTGTTAAAACTTGAGAATTGCTTGACGATTAAAGATTGGCAGGAGAAGTAGCGCATGAAGTTAAATGATGAGCATGATAGTGAACGTCCGCAAAGTTTTGCTCCACTAAAGCCTAGGAAACGTTCTGCTCGCGTAATCAATGCTAATGAAGTTCCGAAAAAGAATGATGATTCAAAAAGCGAAATTTCTGACGAATATTTAAACATTGGTTTGCCGGAAACAGACTTGTCTATTGCTGATTTTTCTCGTAAGCATTCTAATCCAAAGAGATGGTGGATTTATTTTGGTGTTCTGCTTGTTGCCATTGTTATTCCGTATTGGATTGGTCGCATTATGGCAGTTCGTCATACTTTATGGGTTATTTCGCATTGCTCTGGATTGTCTTCGCAAGGTGTCGTTTTTATTTCTTGGGTAATAACAGTAGCTGCTTTTACAAGTCTCGCAATGGCATTAATTGACACTCATCGTTGGATTTGGAGAATAATGTTTGCTGTTTTTCTGGCTTTAGAACAACTTATTGCCGGATTATGCATGCTAAACATGAGCTTCTGGTATTCGACTTATGTGGTTTATGGTCATGCTTCAGGTTTAGCGAATGCGGCAAATCTTGGCATTATTTCTGCAGGTATTGGAGTAGCTGTATTTGCTGTCATTTTTGTAGGTTTGCTTGTAATTGTTCCTAAAACTTCGGCTTTGAATGTTCTTACGCGCAGTTGGGCATCGTTCATAATGTTCTATGCAATTGAGGTTTTGGCAATATTAGTAGTTATTTTTGGTGGTTTTTTGACAGCAATGTAATGTTTAGATTCTACAAAAATAAGTTGTTTGCAAGTGGTTGTACAATAGACGCTTGGCGTGTAACGCCCGCGGATTGAGAGCGCTACAGCATGAGGTTGTGGCACCGCGCAGTGATATTAAGGAGGACGCCGTGGCATTAACGGCTGAAGATAAGAAGAACATTATCAACGAATACGCGACGCACGAGGGTGACACGGGTTCCCCAGAAGTGCAGGTCGCTTTGCTTAGCAAGCGCATTGCTGACCTTACTGAGCATTTGAAGGAGCACAAGCACGATCATCATTCTCGTCGTGGTTTGTTGCTCATGGTTGGTGATCGTCGTCGTCTTCTCGATTACTTGAAGCGTGTTGACATCAACCGTTATCGTTCTTTGATTGAACGACTCGGCTTGCGTCGATAGTCTTATTGCCCGGGCTTAAGCTCGGGCTTTTGTATTATTTATACGTTTTGCTTAATTGTTAAATGCATAAGTTGTTCACTCATGCGCAATATTTGGGGAAAGTGTAGTGGGCAATAAAGTAGTGGGCAATATTTAAAATTTATAACTAAAAAATAATTTATAACTAAAAAGAATTAACACATAATTCAACACATAATTGAAAATTGAAGCATAACTTAATACGGATGATTGAAGTAACCGAAACAAAAAACACTACGAAATATTGACGTAACGCAAGTGTTGCAAAGAGCGCAAATATTCGCATATAGGTAATAATGCGAAGTCGTCAATGTTATTACGCATGTTGGTTGATTAGGTAAGTTAAGAAAAGGAGGAACCCGTGGAGGGTCCCGAAATTAAGGCTGTAGAAGCCGTTATTGATAATGGTTCATTTGGTAAGCGTACGCTACGCTTTGAAACTGGTCGACTTGCTCAGCAAGCAGACGGTGCTGTTGCCGCATATTTGGATGACGATTCCATGATTTTGTCGACGACGACTGCAGGATCTAGCCCGAAGGAAAATTACGACTTCTTCCCATTAACTGTAGATGTGGAAGAAAAAATGTATGCTGCTGGAAAGATTCCAGGTTCGTTCTTCCGCCGTGAAGGTCGTCCTTCTAACGAAGCGACGTTGGCATGCCGTATTATTGATCGCCCGTTGCGTCCGTTGTTCCCACACACTTTGCGTAACGAAGTGCAAGTTGTTGAAACAATTTTGGCAATTAATCCAGATGATGCTTACGATGTTATTGCTTTGAATGCTGCGTCTGCATCTACTATGATTTCTGGTTTGCCATTTGAGGGTCCAGTTTCCGGCGTTCGTTTGGCTTTGATTGATGGCCAGTGGGTTGCTTTCCCACGTTGGAGTGAGCGCGAGCGTGCAGTATTTGAAATTGTTGTGGCTGGTCGTGTGATTGAAAACGGCGATGTTGCTATTGCAATGATTGAGGCTGGTGCTGGTAAGAATGCTTGGAATTTGATTTACAATGATGGTCAAACTAAGCCAGATGAGCAAGTTGTAGCCGGCGGTTTGGAAGCTGCAAAGCCATTTATTAAGGTTATTTGCGATGCTCAAAATGAGTTGAAGCGCATTGCAGCTAAGGAAACTAAGGAATTCCAACTCTTCCCAGAATATACTGACGAACTTTATGCTCGTATTGACGAGATTGCGCATGCTGATTTGAATGAGGCTCTTTCTATTGCAGAAAAGCTGCCTCGTCAAGATCGCATTGCTGAAATTAAGGAACACGTGCGCGAAACAATCGCTGAAGAATTCACTGATATGGACGAAGCTGAGAAGGAAAAAGAACTCGGCAACGCCTTCAAGGAATTGCAGCGTCAAATTGTTCGCCGTCGTATTTTGACTGAAGATTATCGTATTGATGGTCGCGGTTTGCGCGATATTCGTACGCTTTCTGCAGAAGTTGATGTTGTGCCTCGCGTACACGGTTCTGCACTCTTCCAGCGTGGTGAAACCCAGATTTTGGGCGTGACTACTTTGAATATGCTTAAGATGGAGCAGCAGGTTGATGCGCTTTCTGGCCCGCAAACCAAGCGTTATATGCACAACTACGAAATGCCTCCATACTCCACTGGTGAAACTGGTCGCGTTGGTTCTCCAAAGCGTCGTGAAATCGGTCACGGTGCTTTAGCTGAGAAGGCTTTGGTTCCAGTATTGCCAGGCCGCGAAGAGTTCCCATACGCTATTCGTCAGGTGTCTGAAGCTATTGGTTCTAATGGTTCTACTTCTATGGGTTCCGTTTGCGCTTCTACGCTTTCTTTGCTTGCTGCTGGCGTGCCTTTGAAAGCTCCAGTTGCTGGTATTGCTATGGGCTTAGTTTCTGGCGATGTTGATGGAAAGCATATCTTCAAGACTTTGACCGATATTCTCGGTGCAGAAGATGCATTTGGTGATATGGACTTCAAGGTTGCTGGTACTTCCGAATTCATCACTGCTTTGCAACTCGATACGAAGCTTGATGGTATTCCAGCTGATATTTTGGCTGCCGCTTTGCAGCAGGCACATGAAGCTCGTACAACGATTCTTGAAGTTATTAACGAGTGCATTGATTGCCCAGCTGAGATGAGCCCATTTGCTCCACGCATTATTACAACCACAATTCCTGTAGATAAGATTGGTGAAGTAATCGGACCTAAGGGCAAGATGATTAACCAAATTCAGGAAGAAACTGGTGCTGAAATCGCTATTGAAGATGACGGTACTGTTTACATTTCTTCTGAAGGTGGCGAAGCTGCTGAGAAGGCTAAGGGAATCATCGATTCTATTGCAAATCCTCGCGTGCCAAAAGCTGGTGAAACTTTCACAGGCAAGGTTGTTAAGACCACGAGCTTTGGAGCTTTTGTGAATTTGACTCCTGGAACTGACGGTTTGCTTCACATTTCACAGATTCGCAATTTAGCAAACGGTGAGCGCATTGACACTGTTGAAGATGTGCTGAAGGAAGGCGATGATGTTGAAGTTATCGTGCAAAGCGTAGATGAGCGCGGCAAGATTTCTTTGGCTATTCCAGGTTTTGAAGATCAAGAATCTTCTGCTCCAGCAGCGCGTGAAAATCGTTCCCGTAGTTCTCGCGACGATCGCGATTCTCGTGACTCTCGTGACTCTCGCGACTCTCGTGGCGATTACCGTCGTTCTCGCCGTGACGATCGCGATAATCATGATCGTGCGGATCGCGATGAACGTCCTCGTCGCCGCGTGCGCGATGATCGTGACGATCGAGATCGCATGGATCGAAATGACCGATACGCTGAGCGCGATAACCGTTATGATGACCGCAGCGCTCGTCGTGACGACCGTCGTGCGGATCGTGCGGATCGTGATGACCGCTACAGTGACAACGATTTTGACGAGCGTCCTCGTCGCCGTGTGCGCGATGATCGTGACGATCGTTACGAAAATCGCGACGACCGTGAAGAGCGCGCAGACCGCGATGACCGTGAAGATCGCTCAAATCGTCGAGATTCAGAAAATCGTCGCGTATCCGATCGAAAGCCGCGTTATGCAGCTGATGACGATCACTATGACGAGTATCGTTCGGCTCGTGAAGAGCGCACAGAGCGTCCTCGCCGCCGCGTGCGTCGCGATTTTGATCCATTTGAGGAAGATTAATCGCGCAAATAGTATTAAAGCAAAATTATTGCTAGATACTAAATAAAAATAAATATTCGTAGAAATGCCTTCAAGCTGCGTTTGCGTTTGGAGGCATTTCTTTTAAATAGCGATTCAACTGTTTTATGCAATCTGTGCAATAAAATAAAATATAAAAAGTAGTAAAATATTGCGACTGCGTAAAGTAGCGTAATGCAATAATAAATACTTACGGAAAATATAAAACTTACAAAGTAGGGGTGAAATATGGTTATGCATCGCGCATTAGGTTCGTTCGATACAACCGCTATTGGTTTTGGCGAAATGCCATTGACAATAGAAAACAATCTTGGCCACGATATGGGAATTGAAACAATTCACGCGGCTCTTGATGCTGGCTGCACACATATTGATACCGCATGGGCGTATTACTGCTCTGGCGGTGAGGAACAAACTGGTGAAAAGCTTGTTCGTGAAGCTTTAGAAAGCTGGAAAGGCGACAAATCTTCTATTTTGGTTGCTACTAAAGTCGGTCACTTCCGTAACTTTACTGATGGGCGACCAACATGGGGTAAGGATGGCAAGCTAGAGCATTTGATTGCGCATGCCAAAGAGTCTGCAATGGCTTTAGGTGTTGACACTATTGACTTGCTTTACTTCCACAGGCCAGATCCAGAAGTTCCATACAATGAGTCTATTGAAGCAATGCAACAGTTGCTTGACGAAGGTGTGGCTCGAGAAATAGGTATTTCTAACGCTTCTGTAGAGCAAATCGATATTGCGCGCAATATTTTAGGAGAAAAGCTAGTAGCAGTACAAAATCAATATTCTCCAGTTCATTTAGAGAATGAAGATACTTTGCAATATTGCGAAAAGCTTGGAATTGCTTTTGTTTGCTGGAGTCCGTTAGGTGGATTCCGCCATCCTTATGACGAGCATCTTTTCGATCCATTCCGCAAAGTTGCTGAAAATCATAACGTAAGTTATCAGCAAGTAGTTTTGGCTTGGGAGCTATCTAAAGGCGATCACGTATTCGTAATTCCTGGAGCTCATAGACCGGCTACAATTTTAGATAGTTTGAAAGCTTCCGATTTGCAATTAAGCAATGAAGAATTGGCTTATTTAGGCTGAAAGAAAACAATAAAATGCAAGAAACAAGCGTAACTGGTATGCCGTTGCCTCACGAAGATGAGGACGGTGCACCAATTCCTGTGACTATTCCGGTGGCGTTAGGAACTCGCACTCATGCAGTTTTTACTACTAGATTGGGTGGAATTTCTGAAGGCTCATTTGCTTCACTTAATTTAGGCGGACGCGCAGGAGATAGCGCGGAAGCTGTAGCGAGCAATCGCGCAGCTTTACAGAAAGCTTTGCAAGCGGACTTGTCGCTTGTTGCTCAAGTTCATAGCAGAGAAGTATTCGATGCAGATAGTGTAGTAGATTCATGGAATACTTCTTACGGCTTTGATGCAACAGGTTTTGCGGATTCGCAATTGAGAATTGAAGCAGATGCGCAAGTTTCAACTGCGTGCTCGCTTGCTTTGGGAATGTTTGCTGCAGATTGTTTGCCCGTTTTACTTGCGGACGACGAAGCTGGAGTAATCGCTGCAGCGCATTGTGGGCGAAAAGGCTTGATGGCTGGAGTGCTCGATGCTGCAATCGAAGCAATGTGCGAAAAGGGAGCTGAGCGTTCTCGCATAACAGCAGTGCTCGGCCCATGTATTTGCGGAGATTGCTACGAAGTTGGTGAGAGTATTGCGCGCGATTTTGAAAAACGCTACCCACAAACAGTAACAAAAACACGTTTCGGTGGAATCGGTATTGATATTGCTGAAGCTGCGCGCATTGATTTAGCGCTCGCAGGAGTAGCAAATATTGTTGACGCTTTGCCGCGAGTTACTGCTGCAACGCAATATTTATCTGAAGATGAGGAATTGCGCACGATTTGCGAAGTAGATGGTGAAGGCGACTCTTTGCCAGAACGTTTGCAAAATTTGCAAAACCCAATGTGCACTTTGGAAAATCCGCTATGGTATTCTCATCGACGTGCTAGTTTAGCTGGAAAATCGCATGAAGGTAGACTTCTTGCTTTAGTAATTCGCGACAAATAATCATATATGCTATATAAACATTACTGTATTTGAGCTAGGTAGTAAGTGCAGTTGTGTGAGCTTAGCAAAAACGTGCGCAACACACGAGTGTTTTTTGCTTGTAAGTGATAGCGTTGATTCTGATGGTGTAGCACAGCGTTTTGTGCAGCTGTGTGGGGGCTTGTGAAAGGAATATTATGGTGGCTGATTTATTCCCAACCGCGTTGCGTGGGTACGATAAAGACAAGGTAAATGAAGCATTTGCAAACTATGAGCGCACTATTTCTCGTCTGCGTGAACAAGTGCGTTCAAGCGATGAATCAATTTTGCAATTACAAGCGCAATTGCAAGAAGAAAAAAATAATGTAAAACGTGCAAAAAGCGGAAATACTTTTGCATCTTTAGGTGCAAATGCGCAACAATTACTGGCATCTGCAGAGCAGACTAGTTCTCAATTGCTTGAGCGCGCTAAGCAAGATGCTGCATCAATTAAAAAGAATGCACAAGCACAAGCCGGAACTTTGCTGAACAATGCAAAACTGGATGCTGCGCATTTAATGCAAGAAGCACAAACTAAAGCAGACACAATGCTTTCTAATGCCACGCAAAAGTCGACGCAACTTATGCAAGCTGCACAAGAAGATTCTGCACGTTTGCGCGATACTACTGCTAAAGATGTGCAAGCTCAAAAAGACGCTGCAGAATTAGCTTTACAAAATGCTCAAGAGGAGCACACTAAGCGCATGGCTTCTGAGCGCGCTCAGCAAGAAAGCAGTATTTCACAGCTTAAGTCGGAGGCTGCACAAAAAATTGCTGAGCAGCGTGCGGCTGCAAACGAAGAAATTGCGCGCGCTAAAGCTGAAACAAACGATCAGATTGAATCTGCTCTCGCAGAAGCAAATAAAAAGCTTGCTGATATGCGCGAACACGCTTCGAAGATGATGGCTGACGCACAGCGCAAAGCTGGCGAAATTACGGATGCTGCTGCCGCTAAAGCTCAAGAAATTGCGGATGATGCTCAAGTTGAGCGCACGCGTACGTTAAGCCAAGTTAGTGCAGAAGTTGAGCAGATTCGTGCAGATATTGCTGCTCAGCAGGAGGAAGCTACAAAGAAAGTCAATGCCTTGCTTTCTGGCTTGAAAGAGAAAGAAAGTGCAGCTCAGGAAGAAGCAGATGCTTTGGTTGCTCGCGCAAAAACTGTTCATCAAGAAGCTGACGAGTATGCAGCGCAAACGCATCAAGCTGCCGATAGTCAGGCTGCTGATATTGTGCGCAAAGCTATGCAGGAGGCGACTGCTCAGGTTGAAGAGCGTAGAGCTGCAGCACAGCAAGAGCTTGATGGCATGACGACTCGATTAACGCAATTGCAGCATCGTGAGGCAACTATTACGCAGCGCGTTACGGAATTGCGCTCGCTGTTTGCGAATGCTTTCTCTGGATTTGATTTTGGAGATGCTCAACAAAATCAACAAGTTGCGCAAGCTTCTGACGATAATGAGGATTCGACTGATGCGCAATCTTCTGCGGATGCGAAGCAAGCTCAGCGAGATGTTCAAGCTGCGTTGGCTGAATCTGAAGAAGCTAAAGAGTCTCAAGAAAACCAAGACGCAAATAATTAGTAAAGAAAATATTGTAAAATTTGTAGATTGGCTTAAATATCGTACGCTAGAATGCGCTGGTATTTGAATAAATATTTGAAATAAATATTGATAATTAACAGGAAAGGTAGCATTGTGACTGAAATCACTGCTCTAACTGATGAAAAATTACAAGGTTTGCGTGAGGATTTTGACGCAAATCCTTTAAACCGTTTAGCTATGAATGGTGTGACTGCTGCTGGTATTGATAAAGTCGCGCGCAATTATGATCGTGCGCGCTTATTGCAGCGTCGTTTTTCTACCATCGTTGACAACGGAGATGCAACACATCAGGATCGTTCTGGCCGTTGCTGGCTGTTTAGTTCGTTGAACGTGGCCCGTTTCATTGCGAAGAAGTCGCTTGGTTTGAAGGAATTTGAGTTTTCTCAGAACTATGCGATGTACTATGACAAGCTTGAGCGAATTAACTACTTCTTGAAGGATGTTGCAGCTTTGGTGCGCGCAGGTGAGCCTTCAGATTCTCGTTTGATTCAGCATTTGTTGCACGATGTTATGGGCGATGGTGGACAGTGGACCATGGCTATGAACGTTTACAAGAAGTATGGTGCTGTTCCTAAGGATTTGTTCCCAGAAACTGCTTCTTCTAAGAATACTGGTGCTATGAATACGCAGTTGCGTGCGCTTTTGCATACTGCTGTTGCTCATATGTATGCGAATGCTACTGAAATTGATGAGATTATTGCGGATGCTACTGCTGCAGGTCACAGGATTTTGACGATCCACTTGGGTGAGCCACCTAAGAGCTTCGATTGGGAGTGGACTGATAGCGACGGCAAGTTCCATCGCGATGGTGAGATTACGCCAGTTGAGTTCTGGAAGAAGTACGTGAATGCTGGTCTTGAGGATTATGTGTGCTTGGTTGACGATCCTCGAGCTGAACATCCTAAGGGCAAGAAAATTGCTATTGAGCACTTGGGTAATGTTGCTGGCGGAGACGCAACCGAATATTTGAACGTGCCAAACCAGTTTATGAAGGATTGCGTGCGTAAGATTTTGGTTGAGAAGGGCATTCCAGTGTGGTTTGGTGCCGATTGCCATCCTATGATGGATCGCGAGAATGGTGCTTGGGCTACTGATTTGTTCGAGTATGGTCGCGTTTATGGCGTTGATTTTGATTTGGATAAGGAAGCGCGTGTGCGTTTTGCTGATTCTGCGATGAATCATGCTATGGCTTTTGCTGGCGTGGATGTTGCTGATGATGGTACGACTACTCGTCGTTGGCGCGTAGAGAACTCTTGGGGCACTGATATTGCGGATAAGGGTTACTTTACGATGAGTGACGACTGGTTTACTGAGTACGTGTATGAGGTTGCAGTTCCAAAGAATTTGCTTCCAGAGGAATATCGCAAAGCCCTGGAAGAACCAGCAATCGTATTACCGGCGTGGGACCCAATGGGCGCTCTCGCCTAGGCTAATTTCACAGGGAAATTAGCCTACTCGAGATCGCCGAACTCGCTATTGCAGAGAGTCCGGTGGACTCTCTGCGCGAGTTCGGCGGTGCGCGTTCTAAAAACGCGCACCGACCCCACCAAGCACAGTTTTTATAGGATGGTGAACAAATGGCTTCTACAGCTGAGCAGCGTACTTCTCGCGCGGTAAAGAAGGAAGTTGAGGAGGGACGCAACCCTCTTAATTCTGCGAAATTCCAACGCTGGGAAGACCAGGTTGGTGTGGATCGGATTATTAACCGTCGCGTGCTTGAGCTTGAACCTCTTCCAACTCCTGCTCAGGTGCTTGGTGAGTTGCCGTTGTCGCCGTATGCGCAGGATATTGTTGCGCAGTCGCGCGATGAAATTCGCGGCTGTTTGAATGGCGACGATGATCGCTTATTGGTTATTGTTGGCCCGTGTTCTGTGCATGATCCTAAGGCTGCTCTTGATTATGCGAATCGTTTGGCTAAGTTGCGTTCGGAGCTTGAAGATGAGCTTCTTATTGTTATGCGCGTGTATTTTGAAAAGCCGCGCACGGCTCTTGGCTGGAAGGGTTTGATTAACGACCCGGATATTGATGGAACGCATGATATTCATAAGGGTTTGCTTCTTGCGCGTAAGACTTTGCTTGGCGTGTTGGATGCTGGTTTGGCTGCTGCTACTGAGTTTTTGGAGCCGACTAGCCCTCAGTTTATTGCGGATGCTGTGAGTTGGGGTGCGATTGGTGCGCGTAATACGGAGTCTCAGATTCATCGTCAGCTTGCTAGTGGTCTTTCTATGCCGGTTGGTTTTAAGAATGCTACTGATGGTTCGATTTCTGCGGCTGTGAATGGTTGCTTGGCTGCGAGCCAGCATCATACGTTCTTTGGTATTGATCATCTTGGTCGCGCTTGCGCTGTTCAGACTCTTGGCAACCCTGATTGCCACGTTGTTTTGCGCGGTTCTAGTAAGGGTCCGAATTATGATGCTGCGTCGGTTGCTTCTGCTGTGGCTTCAATTCGTTTGCGTTTGGGCACTGGTTGCGTGGCTTCTAACGGCGTGGTTGTGGATTGCTCGCATGGTAATTCTGGCAAGGATGAGCGTCGCCAGATTGAGGTTGTGCGTGAGATTGCAGATCGTTTGGCTGATGGCGAGCAGGGTATTAAGGGCGTTATGATGGAGAGCTTCTTGCAGGGTGGCAATCAAGATCCTGCTCCTCTTAGCGAGCTTGAATACGGCAAGTCTATTACAGATCGTTGCATTTCTTGGGAAGATACTGCCAATTTGCTAAGAATTTTAGCTAAATCTGTAGCAACTCGCCGTAGAGCTTAGAGATTAGAGATTGTAGTAAGATAATCTCAATTAATTTCTACTTGGCTTATATTCCTTACTGTATTTGCCGCCTATTTTTGCATTATATTTTGCGTACAAGGGAGTGTGTTGAAATGTATAACAAAGACTTGAATAAAGCTAATAAAGCGAATAAAGGTTTTATGTGTAAAGCATTACAGGTGGTGCGTTATATATTGTTAGCTTTGATTTACAACGGTGTGCTTTTGTTGGCTCTTGCATGGTATCGTGGCACGCATAGCGCTGGGTATACGCTTGTTACGTTTTCTGCTTTGTGGTTTAGCGTTTTTATGCCGTTTGTAACTGGAATTGCTTTAATTGTTTTTGCTCGCGGATGGCGTCGCATTGTTGGTACTTTAGTTTGTGTGCTTCTTATAGCTGGATTTTTTGCTTTCCTTGCTTTGCAGGATCAAATTATTGCGTTTTTCAATGTTCCTGTTGTGAATCCTTGGTTTGATTTTACGTGCGGAGCATTGCTGAAGATTGCGACTTTGACTTTTGTTATTATGACTTTAGTATGCGTGTTTTTGGTTAAGAATAACGATAAATGCGTAAGTAGCGAAGTAAAAAAGGATGATTCTGCTAATGCCTAGTACTGAGAAAATTACGAAAGTCGCTGTTGTCGGTGCTTTAGAGGAAGAAGTTGCACATATTGCTAGCGCGCTTGAAAACGTGACTCACGATAAGTCTGCAAGTCTTGATGTATCTTGCGGCACTCTTGACTCGGCGAATGGCAGTAAAATCGAAGTTGCAGCTACGGTTGGCGGAATGGGCTTAGTAAATGCTGCTGCAACTGTGCAGTATCTTATTGACACATACAATCCTCAAGCTGTAATTTTTTCTGGAATTGCAGGAAATCTTAATAAAAATTTACATACGAACGATGTTGTTCTTGGAAAAACTGTAAAATATCTCGATACCGATATGCGCTTAATCGGCCAGTGGAAGCCGTTTGCAAGCGAATTTCATTCGGATGATTACTTGCTTAAAGTAGCTAGCAATGTATTAACTGACATGAAAATCACGCATATTGCTGGAACGATTGCGTCCGGCGGATATTTCGTTGATTCTCCAGAAAAAGTAGCAGAAGTAATTGCAGCTACTCAAGCGGATGCAGTTGAAATGGAAGGTGCTGCTGTCTTGCATGTTGCTGCTCGTAATGACGTTCCTGCGCTTATTGTGCGCGCAATGAGCGATAATGCAGACACTGAATACGAAACTTTCCGCGCTTTCGATATCTCCGAATACGCGGACACGGCTGCAAAAATTACTGTAAATATAATTCGCAATTTGTGACATTTCGACACGCTGATGTGGTCGCCACCCTACGTTTACGCAAATAGCGCAATAAGTAGCGCCAAATGCCGCCATTTTTGGTACCTATTTTATTTTTGCCGGTGCGGTTTAACCCACCTATTTATGATGGTTGCGTTAATAAAAAAAGATAGGGATTAAGTTAAGAAAATGCGCCCAATTCGCAATACGGCTATAGGAACGCGAAAATGTGGTGGGGCGCAAGGCAATTCTTCGCGAAAGGAAAGAAGAATATGCGTAACGATATGAACAAATTAAATATGAACAAATTGGATGCAACAACTACAACAAAATTAAATACGACTAAAAGCGCAATTAAGTTCCGCACTATTGCTGCGGCTGCGATTACTTTCGGCTTGTGCGCAACTTGCGCTGCTTGCGGAGACAACGCTCCTGCTGATAATTCCAACGCGTCAGGTTCGCAAAACACTAAGATTTCCGGCAATTTCCAAGGCTCGGGCGCTTCTTCTCAGCAGGTTGCAATGGAAGCGTGGATTGCAGGATTCCAATCTAAAAATCCGGGTGCAAAAATTGCTTACAATCCTACCGGTTCTGGTGCTGGCGTTACCACTTTTATGACTGGTGCAACTGCTTGGGCTGGTTCAGACAAAGCGTTGAGTAACGACGAAGTTGAAAAGTCTAAGTCGGTTTGTGCTAATGGAACTACGGCTTTCGACGTGCCTGTGTATGTTTCACCAATTGCGATTATTTTCAACCTTAAAGGTGTTTCGGATGCTGGCAAGCATATTAATTTGGACGCTTCGACGATTGCTAAAATTTTCGACGGCAAAATTACGCGCTGGAATGATGACAATATCAAGAAGCAGAATCCTAAGCTAAAGCTTCCAGACACACCGATTACTGTTGTTCACCGCTCCGATAAGTCTGGCACAACGCAGAATTTCTTAAGCTATGTGAAGGATGCAGCTCCGGACGATTGGTCGCACGATCTTAGCGAAAACTGGCCAAATAATGTCGGTCAAGGCGCGAAGGGCACTTCGGGCGTTGTGTCTACTATTCGCATGGCGAATGGTGCGATTGGCTACGCTGATTTTTCGCAAGTCGGTAAGCTTGGCACAGTTGCAGTGAAGGTGGGGGATACTTATAATCAGATTTCTCCGGAAGCTGCTTCTAAAACTTTAGCTGATTCTGAAATTGACGCAGACGCTTCTGAAAAATATCCTAATCGCGTTGTTATGAAAATTAATCACAATACGCAAGCTAATGGCGCTTACCCAATTGTGTTAGTTTCATACGATATTGCTTGCCCGGTTTATAAAGATGCTTCAACTGCGCAATTTGTGAAGTCTTGGCTTAGCTACATAACTAGCGCGGAAGGTCAGAATGCTGCTTCTTCCGCTGCTGGAACGGCTCCACTTCCGCAAAATTTGGTAAGCAAAATTAGCGCATCAATTAAGTCTGTTAAAACAGGAAAGTAAAAACTTTACAAACTGATATTATGAACGTATCGGTTATAAAGGAGAATTATTGAGTTCTACGAAAAATGCGACAGCAGTTGCGAATAGTGCAAACGAAACTGCTCAAATTTCTGAGAGCAATAGAAAAAATTATGTTGGCACTCATCTTGCAGACCGTCTTTTTAAAGGCGTGGCTGCAGGCTGCGGCATGCTAATTTTGCTTGTTCTTACGGCAGTTGCAGTATTTCTGCTGTTTCGTGCTTTGCCGTTATTAAGTGGAAATCACGATCAAGTAAGTCATGTGTTTGCTGATTTTACTGGTGGTAAAGCGCATGATTTTATAAGCTATGTGGCTCCGCTTATTTTTGGCACAGTGCTTATGTCTGCGCTCGCGCTGCTGTTCGCATTTTTTGTGGCAATTGGTATTGCTCTGTTTATTTCGTATTATGCTCCTAAAAAAATTGTTCCGCTTTTAAGTGGAGTAATTGATTTGCTTGCGGCGATTCCGTCCGTAATCTATGGTTTGTGGGGCGGATTGGTTTTGGTTCCAGCTATGTATCCTTTCTGGGATTGGGTTTCTAAACTTTTTGGCTGGATTCCGCTATTTTCTGGTCCGGCAGCTAATCCTTCTCGTTCTGCTGCTACGGTTGCATTAGTTTTGGCTGTGATGATTTTGCCGATTATTACTTCTATGGCTCGCGATATTTTCCAGCAGGCTCCGCGTTTGCAGCAAGAGGGTGCGCTCGCGCTCGGTGCTACGAAGTGGGAGATGATTAGATTAGCGGTTCTGCCGTTTGCAAAGTCTGGTATTGTGTCAGCTTCTATGCTTGGGCTTGGTCGCGCTTTGGGCGAAACGATGGCAGTTTTGATGATTCTGTCTCCTGGATTTACTTTTGGTATCAATGTTTTCAAGGCTTCTCAAAATCAAACTATTGCCGCAAATATTGCAGCGCAGTATCCGGAAGCAAACGGGCTTGGCGTAAGTGCGCTTATTGCAACCGGCTTAGTTTTGTTCGTTATTTCTTTTGCAGTCAACTTTATTGCTCGCAAAATTACAGGAAAGGCGGGCGCATAAATGGAGAATCAAATTAATAAATCTGCCGAAAAGTCTGCTGAAAAGTCTGCTGAAAATTCCGCAGCTCCGGTTATTGACTTCAACAAATTCCGCCCAACTCGCTCACACATAGCTGCGCGCAAACGTAAAGATATGCTTATGCGCGTGCTGATTTTCTTGTCTTTTGTTGTGGCACTTATTCCACTTATTTCTTTGCTTTTAACAACCATTATCAATGGTATTAAGCGCTTGAATTTTGATTTTCTCACTCATAACATGACTTACGTTGTGGGCGGAAATGCTACTGGAACTGGCGGTTACGGCGGAATTTTGCACGCAATTATTGGAACTCTTGAAATAACGTTAGGAGCTATGGTTATTTCAATTCCGATTGGTTTAATGTGTGCTGTTTATTTGGTTGAGTATGCTCGCGGAAACAAAATTTCGCGCATAATTAATCTGCTTGTTGACGTTATGAGTGGTATCCCGTCTATTGTTGCCGGCTTGTTTGCGTTTTCTATGTTTGCTCTTCTTGCAGGTCCTGGCACAATCAATGGTTTTGAAGGATCTGTGGCTCTTTCGCTTCTTATGATTCCAACAGTTGTGAAGTCTTCTCAAGAAATGCTAAAAATCGTGCCTAACGATTTGCGCGAGGCGTCTCTTGCGTTGGGAGTCACTCAGCAGCGCACAATTACCAAAATCGTTTTGCGCACTGCTCTTCCGGGAATTGTGTCTGGCTGCATTCTTGCGGTCGCGCGCGTTATTGGCGAAACTGCGCCACTTCTTATGGCTTCAGGCTTTATTGCTTCCACGAATCTCAATTTATTTGACGGGCAAATGACGACTTTGCCGGTGTATGTTTATCAGGAATATTCCAAGCTTTCTGCGAATTGCCCGGCTAATGCGCCGGCTTCTTGCGTAACGTCAATTCCAATGGAGCGCTCGTGGGCTGCAGCTTTAACGCTTATTGTGTTGGTGTTGTTGCTAAATATTTTGGGGCGAGTTGTAGCTCGAGTGTTTTCTGTAAAGGCGAAATAAAGCGAAATAAAGCGAAATAAAGCAAAGCAAAATAAAGCAAAGCAAAACGAATTAAATTTTTAGAAAGTGAGTACAAAATGGGTCAACGAATTGATGTGAAGCATCTGAATATTTACTATGGTGATTTTCTTGCTGTAGAAGATGTGAATATTAATATTGAACCAAATAAAGTGACGGCTTTTATTGGACCTTCCGGATGCGGAAAATCAACAGTTTTGCGCACTTTAGACCGCATGCACGAAATCACTCCGGGCGCGCGCGTAGAAGGTCAAGTGCTTCTTGAAGGCCGCGATTTATACGGCAAAGATGTGGATCCTGTGGCTGTCCGCCGCGATGTTGGCATGGTTTTTCAGCGACCAAATCCTTTCCCAACTATGTCTATTCGCGAAAACGTGCTTGCTGGAGTTCGCTTGAATAATCGCAAAATTGCTAAAAGTGATGCTGACGATTTAGTTGAGTGGGCTTTGCGAGGCGCGAACTTGTGGAATGAAGTTAAGGATCGCTTAGATAAGCCTGGAATTGGTCTTTCTGGCGGTCAGCAGCAGCGACTTTGCATTGCTAGGGCTGTGGCTGTGCATCCGCAAGTTTTGCTTATGGATGAGCCTTGCTCGGCACTCGACCCAATTTCTACGTTGGCTGTAGAAGATTTGATTAATGAGCTTAAAAACGATTACACGATTGTGATTGTGACGCATAATATGCAACAAGCTGCTCGTGTTGCGGATTACACGGCATTCTTTAATTTGAAGGCTGTTGGCAAGCCTGGTCATCTGGAATACTTTGCAGACACGACTACTATGTTCAACAATCCGCGCAACGCTGAAGCTGAGCGTTATATTTCCGGTCGTTTTGGCTGATTTGTTATATACTTTTTTGATTTCGGTGTATTTCCTTGGTCAGCACGTGCGCGTAAGGTCAGAGCTGTTCGGTTGTTCAAAGGTTTCGCAATTTTCATAATTTTATGTGAGATTTTGTGATGCCTTCGTTCATTCGACGAGTCGCAGTAACCTCTGCGTGAATGCCCAAATGTAATTGCGTACGCGATTGCTCAAGTGCTTTCGCTGCGCTTTTCTGGTCTTTTGCGCTTGTAAACCAAGGAACAGAGAGTATATGGAAAAGTTCTTCCATCTCAAAGAAAACGGCACGAATGTATCAACGGAGATCACTGCAGGTCTCACTACATTCTTCGCGATGTCGTACATTATCATCGTAAATCCAAATGTATTAAAAGAAACTGGTATGCCATGGGGTGGCGTGTTCTTAGCAACAATTATTGCCGCTATTATTGGCACGCTTGTTATGGGCTTATTTGCTAACGTGCCTTACGCTCAGGCTGCTGGTATGGGCTTAAATGCATTCTTTACGTTCACAGTCGTAAAAGGTTTAGGCTTTAGTTGGCAGCATGCAATGTGCATGGTGTTCTTGTGCGGTTTAATTAACATTATTATTACCGTTACTAAAATTCGTAAAATGATTATTCGTGCCATCCCGACTTCGTTACAACACGCAATCGGCGGTGGCATTGGTTTATTTGTGGCTTATGTTGGCATGGTGAACGTTGATTTGATTAAGTTCACTCCAAAGGATGATAAAGCTGCAAAAGTTGCGTCTCATTTTGGTGCAGCTCCTGCAATTCCAGGTCTTGCTGTTTTAAAGAACCCGGTATTGTGGTTGTTCCTCATTGGATTGCTTTTGGCAATTATTCTTACTGTTTTGAATGTTCGCGGATCTTTGCTTATTTCCATTGTTGTTACAGCTATCATTGGTATTCCAATGGGTTTGACGACTATGAACAACTCTGTGTCAATCATGGGAGCTTTCCATGATTTGCCAACTACTTTCTGCGCAATATTTAGCGACAAAGGTTTCCCAACGCTGTTTGCAGACTCTTCGCGCGTTCCGCTTGTTTTGATAACTATTTTTGCATTCTCAATGTCTGATACTTTCGACACCTTGGGTACCTTCATTGGCACTGGTCGTCGTACAGGTATCTTCTCTGAGGCTGACGAAAAGGCTCTTGAAAACGGCTCCGGATTTAGCTCCAAGATGGATCGCGCTTTGTTCGCTGATTCCATCGCAACTTCTGTTGGTGCAATTTTCGGTACTTCTAACACCACTACTTATGTAGAGTCTGCTGCAGGTATTGGTGCTGGTGGCCGTACCGGTTTGACTTCCGTGGTTGTGTCTATTTGCTTCGCGCTTTCTATCGTGCTTGCTCCTGTAGTTTCCGCTGTTCCTGCTGCTGCAACTGCCGGCGTGCTTGTGGTTGTTGGATGCATGATGGCAAGCTCTTTGAAGGAAATTGCTTGGGATAATATTTCTGAGGCAATTCCTGCATTCTTCGCTGCAGTGTTCATGGCATTCTCTTACAACATTTCTTATGGTATTGCCGCTGGCTTTATCATGTACTGCTTAGTGATGACTTGCAAGAAGCGTGCTAAAGAAGTTCATCCAATGCTCTGGATTGTTTCTTTGCTGTTCTTACTTGATTTCGTTGCTAATGCTGTGCTTTAAATGTGCGTTTAATGTAAGAGTGCATTTTACAAGTAGTGAACTTGTGAAGCAAAAATATAAAAGCAAAAATTAAAAAATTAGAGGGTATGTAAATTACATGCCCTCTTTTTTATTTCTATTTTATTTTCATAGTATTTCTCTTGACATTGTCTTAAGGGCGTATTAAACTTACCCAACGTAAACCACAGACCGTTGGCGGAATTAAAAATTCCTGAAATTGATGTGTCATGCCAGCACAGGTTGAGCGATGATTTACAACTAGTATGTTGTAAGTTTTATTTAGCACTTAGTGTGCTTTTTATGTTGCTCTGCCAGTGCGCAGGGCTTTTTTGTTGCTCTGTTTAATTAAGCTTGATGCGTTTCTTTCACCTACGGCCAATTTAGGAAGGAACGCCATGAAGAGGCCCGAAAAGGAAGCGGTAGTTGCCGAGCTTACGGAACTTTTCCGTAATGCAGACGCTATCTACCTCACCGAGTACCGCGGGCTTACCGTTCCGCAGATTTCTACTCTGCGCGAAAAGCTAGGCCGCGATACTTCCTACTCTGTGGCTAAGAACACGCTTGCTCGTATTGCTGCTAAGGAAGCGGGCATTGAAGGTCTCGACGAGCTTCTCGCCGGCCCAACTGCAGTCACCTTCGTTAAGGGTGATTTCATTGAGGCTGCTAAGACCTTGCGTGATTTTGCCAAAGAGAATAAAGCCCTCGTCATCAAGGGCGGTTTCGCAGATGGAACTGTTTACGATGCCGAAGGTGCAAAGCAGCTTGCAGACTTGAAGTCTCGCCCACAGTTGCTTTCCGAAATGGCCGGCGCGCTCAAGGGCACCATGTCCAAGGCCGCCTACCTGTTCAACGCATTGCCAACCAAGGCAGTTCGTACAATCGACGCTTTGCGCGAGAAGCAGGAAAAGGCCGCTTGATTCCCTTGCAGCTTGCTGCATGAGACCAACCAAATATAAAAATGTTATGGTCGTAAGGCACACCGTGTGCCTGGCCAAGTAAGAAAGGAAGCCAATTATGGCTAAGCTCACTAGTGAAGAGCTTCTTGAAGCTTTTGGTGAAATGACCCTCGTTGAGCTCTCTGAGTTCGTCAAGGCCTTTGAAGAGAAGTTCGACGTCGAGGCTGCTGCCCCTGTCGCCGCTGTTGCCGCTGCTCCAGCTGCTGCTGGCGCTGCTGAGGAAGAGAAGGACGAGTTCGACGTCGTTCTCACCGCTGCTGGCGACAAGAAGATTGCAGTCATCAAGGCTGTTCGCGCTTTGACCAACCTCGGCTTGGCTGAAGCTAAGGCTCTCGTTGACGGCGCTCCAAAGGCTGTTCTCGAGAAGGCTAAGAAGGAAGACGCTGAGAAGGCTAAGGCTGCCCTCGAAGAGGCTGGCGCTTCCGTTGAACTTAAGTAGTTCTAACTTTTTGTTGCTTTGCGCGTAACGCAGTTTTATGCGTGCGTACATAGTGAAAATTAGGCGGTAGGATTATTCCTGCCGCCTTTTTTGTTGCGTCTCAACCTTTTCTTTACACCCGTGTAAAGTTTTTGCCGTTATTTTGCGCGCAAACGACCGTTTCTTTACAACGCTGTAAAGTTTCTGCCGGATTAAGGCGCGTGACCGACCTTTTCTTTACACTCGCGTAAAGTTTCTGCCGTTTTTTGGTGCGTAACCGACCTTTTCTTTACAACGCTGTAAAGTTTCTGCCGCCGCACGACACGCAAGAAGTGGACTGTTGGCGTGTCGCGTGAGAATGGCGGTTTTGCAACGGTTTTGCGTCTGGCTGGGGGAGTATTCAGGAGTTTCCTGAGAGTTTTCTGAGAAAAATCTTTAAAAACCTTGAAATTGACATTTTTACGAAAAATAACGCGTAATACTGTATTTTTTACTCTTGAAAATAGTTTAACTGAAATATTTCCGCAAAAACATCGATGTTTTTTGTTAATGAGCTGCGTGTTGGCTCTTGACTTTTGCGAACGGGGGGGGGGTATCTTAATAGCAAACGCCGGTCATTCCTAGTTGACGGGCGTGTGTGGCTCCGTTTGGAGTTGCACAGCAGATTTTTCTTCGTGTACCTAGCACGAAGGAGAAGAAGAAAGGAAAATATTATGTTGAATAAGAAGGCTATCGCCGCATTCGCTGCTGGCGCCACCCTCCTCTCCGGTTTCGCTTTTGCTGTTCCAGCAATGGCTGTGAGTGATACCAATCCTTGCAAGGGCAAGACAGCTGCACAGTGCACTGCTTTCGTTGACGATGCTAAAGCTGATTATAATAAAGCTCTCGATGCTGTTAACAATAAAGAAACTGGTAAGCAGGCTTTGTATAATAAGGCTGCTGAGGATTACGACAAGGCAGTAGCTAAGCACAAGGAAACTAGTGAAGCTCTTAAGACTGCTAATAAGGCTAAGGCTGACTTGCCACAAGATGCTACTCAAGAACAAAAGAATGTTGCTGACGCTGCTGTAACTCTTGCTAAGGATGCTGATGATAAGGCTGCTGCGGCTGAGACTACTGCTCTTACTGCTAAGAATGGAGCTTATTCTGCTTTGCAGAATGCAAATTCTGACTTGGCTGCTGCTAAGGCTAAGTTGGAAAAGGCACAGGATAATCTTAAGGACTTCACTGGCCCAACTAAGGATGAGGTTCAGCAGGGTGTTATTGATGATGTCCGCGATGCCGCTAAGAATTTGCAGAATGCTGATAATGCTTTCGCTAAGGCTAAGAAGGCTTTCTATGCCGCTAAGGATGCTTACCGTAAGGCTCAGGCTGAGTTGAATGCTCGTTATGCTGCTTGGCAGGCTGCTCAGGCTGCTTTGGATGCATTCGATGCTTCTGGTGTGAATGATTCTGCTAAGAGGCAGCGTTTAGCTGATGCCGTGGATCGTGCTGCTGCTCATTGGGAGCGCGCAAATACTGCTTATGGTGAAGCTGAGACTAAGTACAATGACACTAAGGCAGCTGCTCTTGCTGCTAAAGCTGATTATGAGGCCGCTTTGCAGGCTTACAAGGATGCGTATAATGCTGCTGTTGCTGCTGGCGTGAACCCATCTTTGTTGCCACCAGTTACGACTGCTGATCCTTTGGATTTGAGCTTCAACCCTGTTCCAGGTGCTGCTGAGCTTTATGCTGCTGCTGTGAGTGGTAAGTTCGGTCCTGCTGTTCAGGCTGCTGCTAAGAAGGGTGCTGATAAGAGCAAGGCTTCTGCTCAGCAGAACAACAAGAACAATGCTGCTGCTGACGCAAACGGTGCATCTGCCTCTGCTGCCGCTCAGCTTCCTAAGAGTGGTGCTGCTGTAGCTATGGCTGCTGTTGCTGCTTCTGTGCTTGCTGGCATGGGTGCTGCTCTTCGCAAGATCCGTCACTAAGCTAAAAGCTGATTCAGCGATGAATCATTTTAAGCTTTAGCTTACTGGTTGATCGTTGAGTCGATTTTACTGTGAATCACTTAGTCTAGTGTGCTAAAAGGTGCGCTAGACTAAGTGCTTTTATAAAAATTTTGTGCTTGGCGCGCTGTGTAGATTTTTAGTCTTATACAGCAATTAATTGGTTTGCGTTTGCTTGTTGATGTAGTTTGCCAAAATTTCCTTTTTTACTATTGATTCATGCTTCGTTAACTGATTAATGCTGAGTGCTTTGCGCTGTTACTTTCCGCTAGGGACGGGTGGTAATATCGCACTTTCGAGGCTCGGGAGTATTTCTTCCGAGCCTTTTGTTATTTTTTATGCTTAAAATCAACAAATACTAGCGCAATATACACAAAGCATGACACAATAGTAAGTAGTGTGTTTTTTGAAGGGAGCAGATCACGTGAGTGAGCGACAAACCGTGCAGCGCTGGATGATTACAGTTGGTGGTGTCGAGCAGGCACGTGTGGGTGCAGGTCAGTCTGTAGAGATTGGTCGAAAGCCTATACGCCCGTTGCGTGAAGATGGTTTCACGCGCGTCGACATAGTAGATAACAAACGTTCTATGTCAAAGAGGCATGCGCTGCTAATTGTAGACATGCATGGCGTGGCAACAATACGAGATTTAAATTCAACTAATGGCACATATCTAGTCAGCGCAAATGGTGATTTGCTGCGGTTAGAGCCTAATGTCGATTTTCAGCTTCCAGATAGCTTAATGCGCATGCAATTCGGCGATGTTCCTGTTGATTTTGTGCGTGTAGAAGAAGAATCTTCTGAAGTTGAAAAAGATAACGCAGTGCGCAATCTGTTCTCTTATGCTACAGATGATTCGCATGATGAGCCTGCAGCTTCAGATTTATCGGTAGATCAAATTCTTGATTTGCGCGCTGGCGAGCCAACAGGTGTTTTCCGCGCTCAATCAGTTTCGCATCCTGGATTGTCTTGGAAACAAGGCATGCAAAATCAAACTCAGCTCAATGATGATTCGCAAACAGAAGTTGCTCCAATCAATCATGATGTAACTTTGCCTGTTATGCGAGAGCAGCAGGAAACTCCTGTAGAGCCGCGTAATTTATTTGAAGACGCACAAGCAATTCAGCAAGAAAGTGCAACTAAAGAAGAGCCTTCGCAACAAGATTCTGCGGTTGATCAGGTTTCTGCGGTTTCTGCGGTTGACACGGTTGCTGCGGTTTCTGCGGTTGACACGGTTTCTGCTGTTGATCAATCTGATTCAGTTGCTCAAGATTATCCGTCTGCTCAAGATTCTCAAGTCAATACGGTTTCTCCAGTTACGCCAGTTAACACAGAACCAAATGTATTGCAAAACGAAAGTTCTCAAGAATTTTCAGCATCTCCATTGAATTCAACTGAAACTTTTGGTGAAAATATTGCCGATTCTTCAGCTTTTAATATTGCAAATACAGGTTCTAATAATTTCGATATTAATAGTTTCAGCTCTACGAATCTTGGTACTACGAATCTTGGTACTACGAATCTTGGTACTACGAATCTTGGTACTACGAATCTCGATTCTAACAATCTCGATATTAACAATTCCGATGCGGCATACACACCTGCATTTGAGCCAGGCTCCGTATTTGAAAAAGTATCAAAAGGCGAATTTGACTCTCAAGAAAATATAGTGGAAGCCGGCGGATTTACGTCAAAAGAAGCTGAAGAAAGTAGCGATTTTTCAAAGCAATTTGAAATGGCGCAATATTCGCAATTGCTTCCGTTCTTGGCTGCAAACACTGGTTTGTACGATGACTTATACGCGTGGCTCGCAGCTCAAGGTAATTCTGAAGTAGATGCTGCACTAGCTAGAAACAGCGGTTATAGTGCATATCGCAAAGCTATTGAACAGTAAGCAAGCAGGGTGGGAATATGAGTGATACAAACAACGTGGAGCAGGATTCGGCACAGCAAGTTTTTACCGATGCAGTAGTCGAAAATACTACGTCAGAAGATGATTCTTTGGAAAAATCCGGCTCTAATAATACCAACAGCGCTCGTACTAACGCTTTACAACGCATAGTTGAGTGGAAGCAGCAATATCAGGCTCAACTATCTCCTTCTCCACTAGAAGATATAACGCAACTTGCTGCACAATTAGAGTTAACGCATGCTCATCCTTCCGGAATTGCGCAACTTTTTGCGAGCGGAAAAGTAACATTAAAATCTTTATTCCGAGACGCTGGAATGTTACGAGCTGCTGGGCGAAGGCTAGATCGAGTTTTTGAAGATAGAGACGCAAAAGCGCACGAAAGTGGCGTTTCTGAGCTTTCTTTAATAGTCGGTGTTGCATCGTGGAATGGCAACCATGTGCCTGTTCTTACGTATCCTGTGAAAGTGGTTCGTGACACTAATCAAGATGAAACCTCCGCCACTATTTACTTCTCTGGAAGTGTTGGGCTGAACAATTCGCTTGTGTCGCGTTTAAGTGAGCGCGGTGTTCAACTTAGGGAAGATGTTTTATTCGACGGATCTCAATATGAAAGTGGCACACCAGAAACTTCTGTAGTGTTTGATGCTATTTGTAAGCAAGCTCGCTCAGCTTTCCCAGATTTTGATATTGAGCGCGATATTATACTTGGCTGCTTTACAGATGCTGGTTCGCGTTTTGTAGCAGAAAGTGAACAAATTATTAACGCTTTGCAATCTGGCAATGTTGGAAATGCAATGATTGACGCTATGGCTGGCGACGATCGAGCTATCCATAAGCTCCAGTCTGCAAATAAGCCAGAATATAGTCCTTTCGACGCAGATCCTCATAGCGAATGCGAAGTTGGTGAAGTAGATAACGTTGTGCGTTATGCGGCGGAACTTGTTGCATCTGGAAACTCTTTGTTCGTGAATATTGATTCGGGCTCGGATTCAGCTGCAATTGCTGCTGCGATCGCTTCTCGTTCTGTGATTGCAGGACGTTCTGTGCTATATGTGCCTAATGTTGTTGAGCAGCAGAGGCGTTTCCGTTACACGTTGAATACGCATGAAATTTCCTCATTAGCATTAGATGTTGCGGATGGTCATATTGCTAAGCACGTCGATGCGCAGTTGATTGCAGCAGTTGGCGCTAGACATAGTATTGCGACTTCGCGATTTGAGCAGGTTGCAGATGAGTTGGTCGGAGTGCGTTCTCGCCTTACTCGTTATTTAGGCGATCTTCACGGTATTAACGAAACTTGGGGAGTATCTGCATACCAAACAATCCAGAATCTTGCAGCAATTGCAATGTTCCCAACGCATCCGTCTACGCATGTGCGTTTAGATGTTGCTGCAGCACACGCTATGACCGGTCATATTGAAGAGTGGTCGAAGAAATTCCACCAAGCCGATGAGCTTGGAGAGTTTAGGATAAATCCTGAAGACACTCCTTGGTTTGGTGCGTCAATATTTGACGAAAATGAAGCTATATCTGTATATCAGCGTGTTGTAGACGTGCTTCTTAAACTTCTTCCAGCAACTCGAGAACAAGTTAAAAGCACTGTGCAAAGCTGTGGCTTCCCTGTGCCAACGACAGCTCGTGAGTGGAGTCGTCAAGTTACAGTTCTCAAGAATTTGCGACGTGTTCTTGACGTATTCCAGCCTGAAATTTTTGAGCGCGATTTAGATGCAATGATTGAAGCAAGTAAGCCGAAAGCTCAGCGTAAAGCCGAAGGCACAGTTATGGGCTTCTGGGAACGTAGGCATCATGTTCGTGAAGCGCGCAGCTTGCTAAGAGTTGGAGCTAAAGTCGATGATTTGCATGAGGCATTAAAGATTGTTGCGCAGCAAGCAGCTCAGTGGCGTACTTTCGTGCCTCACGGCGGATGGCCTGTTTTGCCGCCAAAATTGGACGATATTGTAAATACTCAAGAGTTATTAGCAAGGCATTTAGTTGCTCTTGATGCAGTATTAGCAACAACTCTTAAGGGTGCAGATCTTGAAAATATTGAATTTGCGCAGCTCGAAGCTCGTTTGCAAGATTTGCATGACGACAGAGCATCTCTAGATACTCTCCCTGGTCGTTGCAATTTGGAACGCGAGTTCAGCAAAGCTGGCTTATCTGATTTAGTTAGCGATTTGCGTCGTCGCAACGTTACAGGTAATGCAATTGACGGTGAGTTGCAATTAGCTTGGTGGACTACTGTTTTTGAAGATATTGTTAATTCTTCTGCAATTATTTCTCACCAAGATGGCTCAGCAATGCAAGATGCTTCTGATCGATTCGTGCAAGTTGATACAGAACATGTGCGTTCAATCGGTCCAATGGTTCAGCAAGAAGCTATGAAGCATTTGTGTGATTTATTGTTCTCGCATACGCAAGAAGCTAATCAATTGCATACTATGCTTGCCGGAAACCGTTCTGGAATTACTTTTAATAAATTATTGCGCAATTATGCGGAACTTGTGTTGGCTGCGAAACCAATACTTGTAGCTATGCCATCTACTCTTACTATGATGACTCCGTTGAGACCTATTGCAGATACTGTAATAATTGATTCAGCATCTCATATATCAAATATTGAGTTGCTATCTATTTTGTCTCGTGCTCGTCAAGTAGTAGTTTTAGCGCATAAGCAAACAGTAAGTTCTGAAAGCTTGCGTTCGCTTATTTCATTACTACCATCTGTAACAGTAGTTTCTAGAGCAACAAGGCGCTCGCTTCGTTTAGCGCGATTCTTGGAAGAACATGGTTACGGAAAGTTGCGTCACGACGTTCCTGTTGAGCGTTTGCAAGGCAAAGTTCGCTTGCATCAAATTGAAGCAACTGGAGTTCCAGTAATGTCTTCTGGGCTTATTGAAAGCAGCCAGCGTGAAATTGATGAAGTAGTTGAGCTTATTCGTCAGCGTGCAAATACGTTTACGGTTGTTCCTTCAAGCTATGTGCTTGTTGTAGTTACGTTGACAAACGTTTTCCGTAGTCGTTTGGGAGCGGAGCTGAAGTCTTTGTCTATTAAAGACGAAAACATGGCTAGATTCTTGCGACACGTGAGACTTTTGGGCGTTAATGAAGCTTCTGGAGCAATAGCAACAGATGTAATTATGTCGCTTTGCTATGCAAAAACATCTCACGGCAGACTTCTTCAGCAGTTTGGATTGCTTGAAGAAGAAGGTGGAAGCAGTATGCTTCTTGATGCTTTGGCTCTAGCTCGCCGTCATCTAGATATTGTTAGTGCGTTTACGTCTAAAGATATGGAAGATGAGCGTTTGCACCAAGATGGTCCAAAGCTTTTGAAGAGTCTTTTGCAATGGGCTGAGAAGTTAAGTGATAAGCCGCTTCGTCCAGAAGATTCTAACGATGTTGAAGCGCAAATTGCTGCAGAATCTGCACAAAGGAATGTGCTATTTACTGATTTAGCTGAGCGTATTCGCTCGCGTGGATTAAAAGTTGCAGTCAATTATGGCTTCGATAATGACGTTAGAATTCCTCTAGTAGTTGGACTTGCGGATAAGCCGTTTGCTATTGCTGTTCTTACGGATGATGCGCAATTTATGAGCGTGCAATCAACTCGTGAACGTCATCGCATGATTATTCAGGATTTGGAATCCTTGGGCTGGTCAGTAATGACAGTGTGGAGCGTTGGAGCTTTTGTCAATCCTGAAAAAGAGGTTGATCGTGTTGTTTCTCGTCTCGGGGAATTGTATGGTGACAACGAATGAGTAAATACGATCCCAATAGAAGATCTCCACGTAGGTCGGTTAGGGTTGTTCGCGAAGGCTCAGAGCTTTTTGATGCAGATGGCGTTAAACTCGAGCCTTCTGACGAGCTTACTTTGCAACAGCGCAATCAAGACGACGATAATCGCATTTTAAGCGAATTGCCGCCTCACTGGGCTGTATTTTCCGAGCGTATTAGTTGAGCTTGAAATACGATAGAAGTAGCACAATAATTTTTCATTGTGACAATTTCATGGCAACAATTGCTAAAGAAGGATTTGCAGACTGAGCTTGTAATAACCGCAAGGCATCTGCAGCAGGCATAGCAAGAGTAGTAGTATTCTGCTGATTTTGTGAAGCTTGAGTGCTTTGAGCTATTTGCATCACCATAACATTATGAACTACGCTAACATAGCGTTCGTCAATTTCTGCAATATTGTTTTCCTCAATATCGTGGTTTTTGTTTTTATCGTCATTTTCTGCGGTGCTGCTTTTAGATTTTTCGCTGTTATGGCTTTCTGCATTTTGAGAGTTAGAAATTTCTTCATCTTGTACAGGCTTGCTAAAAGCTAAATCAATTTTTTCGCCAGGAAGCAGTGTGTGATCTGCGCTAGCTAGATGAATTGTAATAGAAGTGAATCCTTTTGGAATGCGCGGAATTTTACTCAATAGCGTTTGCAAAATTGGCATGCCTTTACGTATTTCGCATGTTGCAATAATAGAAGCATTCGCGCTTATATTATTGGATAGCGCTTGATTAAATACTTTATGCTTAGGAACTCGAACGTATGCAATATCCTTTACGCTAACGCGTGAACCTTGCTGAATATTGTGTTTAGCTACTGCTATGACTTGAGTTTCTTGTGAGTCAATAATAGTTGACACAACGAGTAAAGCCATCATTCCAGCACATAGCACAATAATGATTTTCCGCACGAAAGCGCGTTGCCTTCGCTGCAATAACGCACTATTTTTTGCGTTATTTTGAGATTTAAATAAAGAAAAATTTATGCTCATACTTGCATTTTGAAATATAAAAAATGCAAGAGCAAGAAAAATTGCGCGCTGTGGATAAAACCTATTAGCGCGCAATATTTAAACAATAATTAATATTTATGATTTTACAAAATCATTTATCGGTTCGATAAAAACCTTTGCCTTTGAAGTTGATTGGAGGAGCGGAGTACACTTTGTGTACTGCATCTTTTCCGCACTGAGGGCAAATGGTAATAGGGTCATCCGAAAATGATTGATGTTCTGAAAAATCGTATCCGCATTGCTTGCAACGATAATGATAAGTAGGCAAAAGTCCCTCCGAAGTTACACGAGCACGTAAGTAGAAACTTACTGTTCCTTCACATATCCTAGTACATACTATGACAGTTATTATAGGTGTTAAATTTGCTTAGTGAATGATTGCGGTACAGCATATTGTGTGATGGCGCGCGCAATAATCCCACATTTTGGCGACACGCCGAAATGTTTATGTTGCTACACATCCTATGACTTCCTTATATTAATAGTTATGGGTTATGAATCGGTGAGTGCGGTACTCGTATTAGTCATCCTCGTAGCCTTATGGTTCGGGTGGTTGCCTAAACGCACGGTTAACGGCATGAAGTCTATGCTTGAACATCGCGAGGATAGGTTTTCACCAACACTCCATCTTGTAGGTGAGTGGAGTACTGCGCGCATTTGCGACGGTACTGGTATGTTGGCAAAAGGGGCTTGTATGCAACCGACACAACAAAAACGAACACTAACTCCTGAATATATTGCGCGCATTCGCACTGCTAGGCGTGCTGCGATACGCCGTCGTTGTGTGTTGGTATCTGCGCTTGCTGCCTTGACTTTTGTAGTATTCTTAGCAGGATGCTCTGGCATATTTTCTCCAGTTTTTGCTCTTATTCCTGGAGCTATGTTGGCAGTAGTGCTTTATTTTGGAGCTCGTGCTTCTAAGCATGCTCGTGCGTGGGAGGCTCGCATTGCAAAAATGCGTGCTGCTTCGAAACGCAAAACTGAGGATGAGTTGTGTGAACGCCGCAACAGTGCTGTTGTACGCCAGTTGAAAGATTATTCTTCTGCATCTGATTCTGATTTTAATGGGGAAATTAACAGTTATGATGCGATTTCTCAAAACGACAATGCTGAGTATTCTGTATCTCAAACTGTAGTGCCTGTTCGAAATGGCGCGTCTCGTGACAATACTGAAACTTCGGTTATGGAGCAGAGCGAAATTCGTGTTGCGTTACATCGTGCAGAGCAAGAGCGCAATGCAGCGTTGCGTGAGCGTTTGTATAAAGAAGAATCTGAATCTAAAGAATCTAAAGAATCTAATATCGTTGAAGCGGAAAATAAAGACGCATTCGATTCTTCTAATGCTTCTATGACTTCGAAGCAAAACTATAATTCTAATCAAGATTTAATTTCATTCTCGCTTGGTTCACAAACTAAGTCTGATTCACGTAATGCTAATTTGGCATCTCGTGCTCCAGAAAGTTTGGAAATTAAGTCAACTAAGCAAGTAGTTAAAGCCGTGCCAGTTGCTAACGCTGCTGAAGCTACTAATGCTGTTGACGCTGCTGGTACTGATGCTAACGCTACTAACGCTACTGCCGATACTAATTTTGCTGCTGCAAACTCTTCTCAATTCCACGAAAAAGAAAAAGTAAGCGAAGTGGATGCTCCAGAAAGTTCTGAAGACTCACTCGGTGTGGCAAATTTGCACGATGTTCTTGCTCGTCGCAATGCTTAAATCTTGTGGGTACTTCTCTGAAGGTTGTGCTTTTGAAGGTTTAATGTGCGTGTTTAGCAGTAATAAGTGATTTAATGTCCGTGCATTTTTGCTGCTGCACACATTGATAAAGCTGCCATACGCCTCTGGTTCGGAACTTTTGTTTAATTGTGTTGCTTGAGTTGTGCAAATACCAGTGTGGTAGAGATTTGAGATTTTTCGCACTGAGCGCGGCGAACGTCAGAGCCGCAGGCTGCTGATTCGCCAAGCGAAGAAGAAAAATCGAAAAATCTCTGCGATAGACACGGTTATTAACGATTAAACACGCAGAGTTTGGGGGATTTCTCTACGAGCAATAAAAGAGGACTGAGGAAGCAACATTCTTTTAAGAACAAAGCAGACAGCAAAGCCTCTAACAGCCAAAGCGACGAAGGACGGGACTTGCGAGGAGAGAAATCCCCCGAAACTCGCGCCAAGCCAAGCGAGAATGGATTAATATGAAGAATATTTCACCGAATAAAACCAATACACGCACATTAAACTTTCAATTAAACTAAAGAGTTTTCTAAAAATTTTCTTAAAAGATTAGCACTCGAGTTGTTAGAGTGCTAAATTCGCGGTATTATGAGGCACAGAGCGTAAGTGCGGTTGCGGACGTGATCGTCAGCCTCGTCGGATTGTTTCTTGCGTACGAAATTAATATCTCTTATGAAAGGGGTGGCAACAGTGTCGATTAAGCTCACACCGTTGGAGGATAAGATTATTGTTAAGCAAGCTCAAGCAGAGACTCAAACTGCTTCTGGCTTGTATATTCCAGATAATGCCAAGGAAAAGCCACAGCAGGGTGAAGTTCTTGCAGTAGGTCCTGGTCGTCGCGACGATAAGGGCGAGCGCATTCCTATGGACGTTAAGGTTGGAGACAAGGTTCTTTATTCCAAGTACGGCGGAACTGAAGTGCATTACGAAGGTGAGGACTACTTAATCGTGTCTTCTCGCGACGTGCTTGCTATTCTTGGCTAGTATTTAGCAGGTTGAAGCAATAAAACTTACGCTGGAAATGACGGAAACGTTGTTCCCAGCGTTTTTTATTGCGTTACGTAAGAATGCGCTGTGGAATATTTGTATAAGCGGCAGAAACTTTACGTGGGTGTAAAGTTTTGGTCGGATTTTCGCTTGGAAGCGGCAGTTTCTTTACATGCGTGCGTAGTTTTGGTCGTTTTTGCTATTGCGCAGTTAAGGCATGTGTGGAGTATGATGGAGAAGTATGACATACAAACATCGCAATATTGTAGATACGATTCCTAGCTATAAGCAGGGTAAGCCAGCTCCTAAATTGGACGGCATTCGTGCATATAAAATCTCGAGTAACGAAAATCCTTATGAGCCTTTGCAAAGCGTAAAAGAAGCGATTTCAAATCGCGCGCTTAATGTAATAAACCGTTATCCTAATATGCGTGGCACAGAAGTTGTTGAAGAACTTGCTAAGCGTTTTGGTGTGACTGCAGACGAAGTAGTGCTTGGTTGCGGCTCTACGGAAGTTATTACGCAGCTTGTTGACTTAGTTGCAGGCCCGGGAGATGAGGTCATATATCCTTGGAGAAGCTTTGAAGCTTACCCGATTATTGTAACGGGAGCTGGTGCTACAAGCGTTAAGATTCCTAACCGTGCCGATGGTTCCCACGATATTGACGCTATGATTGCAGCTATTAACGATCGCACGCGTTTGGTTATTTTGAATAATCCTAATAACCCAACTTCAGCTGCTCTTAGCGAAGAAGAAGCTCGTAAGGTGTTAGATGCTGTGCCAAGCGACGTTCTTGTGCTTATTGACGAAGCTTATGTGCAATTTAATACAGCAAAAGGCACTGCAAATGGCGTAAAACTGTACCATGAGTATCCAAATGTAGTTGTTGCTCAAACGTTCTCCAAGGCCTATGGATTGGCAGGTTTGCGCATTGGTTATGGTATTGCTCCGGCTGAAGTTGTAGACGGTATGCGCAAGGTTGCTGTTCCATTTGGAGTGTCTCAAATAGCGCAAGTAGCAGCTTTGGCTTCTTTGGAAGAAGACGCAAGCAAGGAGATGGATACTCGTGTTGCATCTCTTGTTGCTGAGCGCGAGCGCATTGTTGAAGCTTTACGCGAGCAAGGCTGGAATATTGAGGATGCGTACGCAAACTTCTTCTGGATGCCATTTGGTGCAGATACCGAGCGAGCAACAGAACATTTTATTGCTGCAGGATTGTCTGTTCGCGCTTTTGCTGGTGAAGGTATTCGCATTAGTATCGGCGAGCGCGAGGCTAATGACAGGGTTTTGACAGTTTGCGAAAATTTAAAAAAAGAGGGTTTTTCGCTAAATAACTAGCTTTTTTGCATAAAAGTTTTGCTTTCGGCGTGTCTTAATCTTGCATTAGTCGCGATTTCGTGGCAAAATAACAAAGTTGCCGTTTGAAGTTCACTTCTTACGGAGACTGCTGGCGGGTTTCCCAAGTGGTCAAAGGGAGCTGACTGTAAATCAGCCGCTTCGTGCTTCAGTGGTTCGAATCCACTACCCGCCACGCCTCGATAGCTCAGTGGTAGAGCACTTCCTTGGTAAGGAAGAGGTCGTGAGTCCGATTCTCACTCGAGGCTCTCTGGCGGGGTAGCTCAGCTGGCTAGAGCGTACGACTCATAATCGTAAGGTCAAGAGTTCGAGTCTCTTCCTCGCTACAACGGCCAGTAGGAGACTGGCTGGCCAATAATGAATTGTAGAGGTGAACGAAATGGCAAGCAAGAGCGCCGACATCCGTCCGGGCATTACGATGGCATGCACGGAGTGCAAAGAGCGTAATTACATCACGACGAAGAATCGTCGCAATACGCCTGATCGTCTTGAGTTGAACAAGTTCTGCCCACGCTGCGGCAAGCATACGCTTCATCGCGAGACTCGCTGAATTTTCAGCTTACTGCGCTCACGATTTTGGCTTGTTGAGCTTGTTTCAGTTGCGCAGATTTTATTCTTATTACCCCGCTCGATGCGGGGTTTTTGTTATTTATTACTGTTAGTATTTAAACCATGAGTATGCAAGCATCTTTAGTAAATAATCCATCGTTTGCAGATATAACAACTGTTGGCGTAGGTGGCAAAATTGCGCGTTTTATAGAGCCAAAAAGTCGCGTTGCGGTTATTGAAGCGGTAGAAGATGCTGATGAAGCTGGTTTGCCTTTATGTGTTATCGGCGGCGGCTCTAATATGCTTGTTAGCGATGAGAACTTCAACGGCGTTGTTGTGCGAGATGCTAGACGCGATATTCATGTGCTTGATGAAGCAGCACCTTCAGAAGATGGCATTGATTTACAAAGCGGTGCTCATTTAGTGCATATTAACGCTGAAGCTGGTTGTAATTGGGATGATTTTGTTTCTCATACGATTTCTCTTGGTTTAGAGGGCGTAGAAGGTCTTTCTGGCATACCTGGCACTGTTGGAGCTTCGGTTGTACAAAATATTGGCGCTTATGGTCAAGAAGTATCTCAAAGTGTTACTTCCGTAGAAGTTTGGGATCGCGAAACAAAATCAACTATGGAGTTGCAAAAGGATGCTTTAAATTTTGGGTATCGCACTTCATTGCTTAAAAAAAGCATGTACTCTTCAGCGGGAGTTCCTGCGGACTCGTATTTTCCTACTCCTCGTTACGTTGTGCTGTCTGTTACTTTTTGTTTGAAACATAATTCAACCGGAGTTGTCTCTCATTCCCAATTAGCTAAGGCTTTGCACGTAGAATTGGGCGAGCGCATGCAAACAGCAGTAATACGTCGTGAAGTTTTGCGCGTTCGTGCTTCTAAAGGCATGCTTGAGGATGCTTCTCGTTACGATAAGCTGTGGATGCGTGGCACAAAGTGTGCTGAAGGTGTTGAATTTGCTTTGCGATTGCAAAGTGAAGACTATGTTACTGGTGAATTTTTAGAGGGCGATAATACTTACAGTGATCGTCATAGTTGCGGTAGCTTCTTTATGAATCCAATACTTAGCACTAGTCAAGCCGATGCTTTGCCAGAAGATGCTCCTAAATTTGACGCTGTTATGCAAGATGGATCGCATGGCATAAAAACTTCTGCAGCTTGGCTTATTGATCATGCTGGATTCCATAAGGGTTTTAGGCTTATAGAAAATGGGAAACCTTCTCCTGCAGGGCTTTCTTCATTGCATACTTTGGCACTCACTAATCGTAACAATGCTTCTTGTGACGACATTGCAAATTTGGCAAAAACTATTATCAGCGGTGTAAAAAATAAGTTTGGCATAACGCTTATTCCTGAACCTGTTGTAATAAATATTTCTATAAACTGAAAATTTTACGAATATAATATGTTTTATGCAGTAATATATAAGTTTATTATTTAAATTTTCACAAATAATAAAGGAACACACGGTAAAACTACCGTATAAGCAATGTTTTGTGTAATATTTACCTACATTATCTATATAAATTTTTTATTTAATTACATTTACAGAAATAAATAAAGGAAATTAAGTAAAAATTTTATGTAGGTGAAGTCGCAACTGTTTCGCAAATTTGTTAATTCGCTTCTGATTGCGGCATACCTTTATACCTATACCTCAACGAAAGTGCGTTTATTATGCAAATATGGAGAAAGAAGTCTGTTGAACAGACTATCGCTGAGACTATGGATGGTGAACGCCATCTTAAACGTACATTAAATTCTTGGGATTTGGCAGTTATGGGTGTTGCTGTCGCAGTTGGTGCCGGTATTTTCTCTGTCGGTGCTCAAGCTGCAGCATTCCATGCTGGTCCTGCTGTAATTATTAGCTTTATTATTGCAGGTATTGTGTGCGGTTCTGCTGCAATGTGCTACGCAGAATTTGCTTCAATGATCCCAGTTGCTGGATCTGCTTATACGTTTACATATACTACAGTTGGTGAGCTTATTGCTTGGATTATCGGCTGGGATATGATCCTGGAAATGCTGATGGCTGGCTCAGTAATTGCAAAGTATTGGGGCGTTTATCTTAACGATTTAATGAAGCTTTTCGGTTTGAGTATGACCACAAGTTTTAACTTAGGTGGTTTCAATATTGATGTTGCTCCAATCATAATCGTTGCATTCTTTACAACTATGCTTGTTCTTGGAACTAAGCTTTCTGCACGCTTCGACGGCGCTTTAACAATCTTGAAGATTGGTATCGTTCTGTTCGTGGTTGTTGTGGGCTTCTTCTACATTAAAGCCTCCAACTTTACGCCATTTGTGCCACCTGCAACTGACGTTGCAAGCGTAAAGGGAATAGAAGTTTCTGGCGTTATGAGCCAGCCTCTGTGGCAGTGGGTAACTGGCATGCAGCCAGCCGTTTATGGCATTCCTGGCATTCTTTCCGGCGCGGCACTCGTGTTCTTCGCATTCATCGGTTTTGACGTTGTTGCAACAACAGCAGAAGAAACTAAGGATCCACACAAGAACATTCCACGAGGCATTGGTCTTGGTTTGCTTATTGTTACCGTTCTTTACATTCTCGTCGCAGTTGTAACAACCGGTATGGTTTCCTACAAGGATTTGGCAAATCAGCCATCTCCTTCGCTTTCCACAAGCTTCGAACTTGTGGGCGCTACTTGGGCTGCAAAGATTATTTCCCTCGGCATTGTTATTGGTTTAACAACCGTTGTGATGGTTCTTTTGCTCGGTCTTACACGTATTATCTTCGCTGTGAGCCGCGATGGCTTGCTTCCACGTAGCTTCTCTAAGGTAAGCAAGCGTGGTATTCCTGCAAGGCTTCAGATTGTTTCCGGCATTGTTGTGGCAGTTGTTGCTTCCACTCTCGATATTGGCATTCTTTCCGACATGGTGAACATTGGTACGCTTTCTGCGTTCTTGCTTGTTTCTGCTGGTGTGCCGATTATGCGTATGCGTAGGCCTGATTTGCACCGTTCGTTTAGCGTTCCAGGCAATCCGTGGCTTCCTCTGTTTGCAGCGCTTTCCACATTCTGGCTCATGCTTAACTTGTCTGTATTGACTTGGATTCGTTTTGCAGTGTGGCTGGCAATCGGTTTTGCTGTGTACTTCGGCTACTCTTACCGCAATTCGTTACTTGGTAGGCAAATGCGTAAAGCTAAGCAGCTCGGTGTTCCTGTTGAAACTTTGTTTGCTCAAGATGCTGCCGCTGCAGAAAAGGTAGCTGAAGGAGAAACAGAAGAGCAGGCTCGTGCAGAAGCTAAAGCTGAGGCTGCTGCTGCGTCCTCGCAAAATAATTAAAATTAATAAATTATTTATTTAGCAAGAAGTCGGCATACGTTTATATCGCATGCCGACTTTTTGTGTCATAGACTTTTCAAAAATGTTCTATAATAGAAAAGTTGCATAAAAGCAGAAAGGAGGGCGTTATGCCATATGTAATCGCAGAGCCTTGCGTTGATGTAAAAGATAAAGCGTGTGTTGATGAATGCCCTGTGGACTGCATTTATGAAGGCGATCGAACGCTTTATATTAACCCAAACGAGTGTGTGGATTGTGGAGCTTGTGAACCAGCTTGCCCAGTAGAAGCCATTTTTTACGAAGATGATTTGCCAGAAGACTGGGAGTGGTACCGCGATGCTGCGGTTGATTATTTCGACAAGCTCGGAGATTTGGGAGGAGCTACAGATGCTGGAGCTTCCGGATGGGACGAAGCTCGCGTAGCTGCACTGCCTTCGCGTTCAGATAAAGCAAGTAGCTAATTACTTGTAAAGTATTGCTTAGTGTGGCGCGAGTTTACAATCCAATATGAGCCGCGTTGTTGCCATATTTTTTGCGAACGGCATCTAAAGCGTGTTCTGCGTGACGTAATCTAGTATTTTTATTCATTGCGGACATGCTGTTTTGCGTAGGATTTTTAGATTCGCGAGTATTTTCCTCCATAATATCGTTTATAGAAGGCTGGAGTGAAACCTTATTTGCTGGCACAAGATTATTCGCTGTAATGCCCGCCAAACGAACCGGGCTTAAAAGCTTTGTGTTATTGCCTCCAAGAATGTAATTATGCACAGTTGGATTAGCTTTAGAAAGCAAAACAACGACATGCTCGTAAAATTCATGTGTTGAATCAGTTGCATTTTGCAAAGTAGAAGATCTAGTAACATAGTGCAAATCGCTAAATCGCAGTTTTAGCGTTATAGTGCGTGCCATAAGCTTTCTGTTTCGCAACTGCTGAGTTACTTCGCTGCAGCATTGCTGCAGTAATTGTTTAACAGCATTCTCGTCCGTTGTGTCTGCATCAAGAGTTCGCTCAGTTCCAATAGATTTTTCAGGCGCATGCGCAGTAACAGTGCGCTCGTCTATGCCTCTAACTGATTGATATACCATTCTTGCTAAAATTTGCGAACCTGCTATGCGAGTAAGCGTTGCTTCGTCAACGTTTTTAAGAGATGCAACAGTAGATAAGCCCCAATCCTCAAGTTTATGTATTAAAGATGAGCCAATTCCTGGTATTGCACGCAAAGGCATTATTGACACAAAATCTTCATTACATTTTTGTGGAATAAGAAGCATTCCGTTAGGTTTTGCGTTAGTTGAAGCCATTTTTGCAATAAGTTTATTGCTGGCAATACCAACCGAGCATGTAATATGATACTTTTCAAATACTTCTTTTCGTACCCAAGTTCCAATATTTACAGGCGATTTCCACTGTAATAAAGCCGATTTAACATTCATATAGCATTCGTCAACAGAAACTTTTTCAACTTGATTAGTAATATGCAAAAAAATATTTTCAAAAATACTTTTGGAAACGCTTGAATAATAAGGAATGTCAACTGGCAAGAAAAGTCCTTGTGGGCAAAGATTTCTAGCTTTAACAACCGGCATAGCGGAATTAACGCCGTAAGCGCGCGCTTCATAGCTTGCTGCAGAAACAACAGCACGATTTCCTGTGCCAATAATAAGCGGCTTTCCTTTAAGCTCTGGATGTCTCGCAACTTCTAACGAAGCATAAAATGCATCCATGTCGACGTGAAGTATGTTACAACCTGAGGTGTCGTGCCCCCAATCACGTTTCGCTGCTTGTACTCTCGGTGCTGTACTCATAAGTTTATAATAGAACAAACGTTCGATTTTGTGGAAAATTTTTGCGTATAAAACTAATGTTTTTGCAAAAAAGCGTATGTCGACTAAATATTAATGTAGGGTTGTTGCTATGAAGCAATTTGTTGTCAATCTTTTACATCGCATGCCAGTGCTGCTTATTATCGTCATTGAGGCTTCAATGGTGTATACAGCAACTTCTGTTGCAAAAGTAGCTTTTAGCCAACTGGATCCTCTGTACGCAGTGTGGTATCGCGTAGGATTTATGACATTATTGCTTTTGGCTTGGAGGAGACCATTTTCTCGCAGCAAACGTAGTTTTTTGCCAAAAACGCTACGAGAATGGGGAATTGTTGCAGCTGTTGGTGTGTCGTTAGTTGCTATGAACACTATGTTCTATGTTGCTATTAGTTGTATGGCTGTTGGTGTTGCAGTGACTATAGAATTTATAGGTCCTTTGCTTGTGGCTGTTATTACAGGTCATGAATGGCGAGAGCGTGTGGGAATTGTGATTGCTGTTTGTGGCATTATGTTGTTAGCTAGCGCTTCTATGCATAGTTCAGTAAGTCCGCATTTTCTAATTGGCTTATTTGCCATTCTTGTTGGCGGTTCAATGTGGGGCCTATATATTGTTTCAGGTCGCATGTTGGCAAAAAGTTCGCACGCTATTGACCGTGTAAGTGTTGCAGCTCTTATTGGATGGTTGCTGCAGTCTGTTGTTCTTGCAGTTCCTGCAATTCAGCATGTTATTTCGCCTAAACCGGAAGCTACTTGGGCTGCTCGTCCTGGTGGTTCTTTTGCTTTACTTGCGTTAATGCTAGTGATTGCAATATGTGCTTCTTTCTTCCCAACTTTGCTTGATCAAGTTTTATTGAAACGTGTTAGTTCTGCAAAATACTCTGTTATGCAAGCATTGTATCCTGCAATCGCGGTTATTATTGGAATGGGATTTGGTGAAATTCCAACATTGACTGATATTGCAGGAATAATTCTTGTTATGCTGGCTGTAGTTGTAACGTTCTCTGGGGATAATAATCCTATGTAGCACTTGGCATTTTTATATTAAATCTTATTTTAAAGTGTGTCGCCAAGCTTGTTTACAGTCCTTAAGAGGTGCTATAGTGTCAATCTGTTGCTGTTATGTACAGTAAACAAGTGGAGTCATGCCTGAGTGGCCGATAGGGGCACCCTGCTAAGGTGTTAGTCGCGTAAGCGGCTCGAGAGTTCGAATCTCTCTGACTCCGCAAGTTACTCCGGATTGCTTTTTGCAGTCCGGAGTTTTTGTTTTTGTTTTATCAATTGCGTATAGAAAATGTGCAATACGCAATTAAAATGTGCTTACTTTACTACTTAGAAATAAAAAATAATATAGCAAAAGAAAAAATTGTGGATTTGTGGATAGTTTCGTATTCTTGCTCAAGCTTTTAACCACAATGTTAAAAAAATATTTACTCATACTTTCTTTAAGCTCATAGTTGACCTATGAGCGCTTATTAAAAGTGTTCAAAACAAATATTTAAAGGGTTGGGTAAAGGAGATTTTTATGGAAAAGTATGGGGGGAAGCATAATAGTGTTCATAGTGATAACAATATGCGCACTAGTATGAAGCGTAAAACTACTCGTAATCTGTCAGCATTTTTTGCTTCTATTTTTATAATTCCTATTATGTTCTGCTCGCAGTCAGCTTTAGGTTATCATGAGGGGCCTGGAGTACTTTATAAAGTTTCAGACAAAATAGAATGGCTTAAGCCTGGTTATCTTCGCAGAAAGCTTGGTCCTACAGTAAATTATTGGGATGATGAAAAGAACGTATCTTATTGTATTGAAACAAGTGTAGATTTTGGACGTGACACAGATGATTGGAGACAAGAATTAGGTGAAGATTGGCGCATTGCTGCAGAAATGATAAAAACTCATAGCACTGATAACAATATATTTACTCAAGCGGCTATGGCCTTTGCAATTCATGATCACTTCGATATTAAAAAAGATGAGTGGAAAAAAGCTGTAGACAACGGTTTTGAAGATATCTCCACTGATACTTTGAAGCAAATAGCTAAGAATTTGTGGGAAACAGCCGAAAATGATACTCCTATGAACTTAGAAGTTAATCAAGAGTATACTTCAGGAAAGCATGCTGGAGTTGTGCAAGTGATAGTGAAAAATATTAAGAATCATGTTCTTAAAGATGTTCCTATTAAAATCGAATCTGAAAACGCTTTAGTTGAATTTAATGATGGTAAACGATCTGTTGAATTAAAGTCAAAAGATGAAATAGTGAATATTCCTTGGAAGTCTAAAGGAAATGGTACCGCCAAAATTAAAATTGTATTTTTAGCTCCTAAAGCTGAAAGATATTATTCACCTAAACATCAAGACGAAATACGCTCTATTCACGATGCTGAATATGGCGAAAGAATTTCGTTTGGAGTAAAAGACAGTTTCCAGCCAACTCTTACTTCAAAAGTTGCAAAACATGAGCTGCGTGTGGGTGAGAAGGTCGATAGCACAATAACTAGTGGAGTGCAAGCAAAAGATAGTTGGTCAAACGGAGTTACTTTGCATGCGCAAGGATATTATTTCGTTGGATCTGCTAAAGATATTTTGCAAATTAGGCAACGTAACAATGGCGAATCTGCAGTTCAATACTTGAAGCGTATTAGAGCTTTGCCAGATTTGCGACAGGTTGCTGCGTCAAAAGCTGACTTTTCTAAAGCTAACGAAAGTGTGAATGCTAAGGCTAAACGTGCAAGTGGTGATATTAGTGCATCAGATTTGAAGGAAGCTGAAGATTACAAAGTTGCTGATAATGAAGCTGGTCTTTTTGGCACATGGGTTTGGATTATTTCTCGTGATGCGCAGAAAAAAGAAGATGCAGATAAATTAGATGATGAAGTTGTGAAAGTATTTGGTTCTGCAGATTCTACTTCTGTATACCAATCAACTGTAAGTTCTGATGTTGTTACAAAACAGAAAATTGTTGGTATTGGCGCAGAAATTGTTAATGAAATCACTGTAAGAGGTCTTCCAGAAACATATGGAACGTTTAACGGTAATGAATCATATGGTTTTAATGGTGACAAAAAGGCGCATATCCGCGTTTGGTGGGCTGGAGAAGGTAGTGAAAAAAGCACTAAAAAAGATAATGAAAAGTATATGCCTGGATCTAAAGGTGAAGCGGCAGAGCAAGAGCCAAAAGAAGATGCGCATCATCGTTTAATTGGTAATTGGGAAGTTCCGGCTGTAAATGGAGTTTATAAGGTTGGTAATGGAAGCATTACAACGCGTCCTATTGATGGCGTAAATAGATCTTCTTCGGAGCCGAAAGTTTTGAAGGATAATGTGCATATTCGCGCTAATAAAAATAGTGAGTCAGGATGGTATGTGTTTGTTTATGATTTTCCTGGTTCTTCGCGCGCTTTAGCTCATAAATCCGCGTATGACGGATTGTGGAGTCGTGCTTTAGTTGAACCGAATGCTTTAACTACTCCTGTATCTGTTACAACTAGAGTAAGCGATGAAAAAGTTAAGGCTGGTGAAAAGTTCCACGATAATGCTCGTATTACTGGTACGTTGCCAAAAGGAAGTTACGTAGTGTTTAGCGCATACGAGTATGAAGATGGTAAGGAAAATAAGAGTGATTCTAGTGGAGCTAAGAATGGCGATGCTAAGAATAGTGATGCTAAGAATAGTGAAACTAAAAATAGCGAAACTAAGAATGGCGATGCTAAGAATAGCGTTACAAAAAACAGTAATTCTGAAACTAAGGAAGCTAAGGAGACTAAGGAAACTAAGGAAACTAAAGAAACTAAGGAGACTAAAGAAACTAAGGAAACTGTAGTATCTGCTGAAATTGAGAAAAAAATGCCTCAATCTCGCGTAAATATTACAGATAAACAAGCTGAAGAAAGTAAAAAGTCTTCTATCTCTGTAAGTTCTGCGGATATTACATTAGATCATGAAGGAACTGTTTATTGGAAAGCTGAAGTTTACGATGCTCAGGGTAATCCTTTAGCAACTCACGCATTGGGTGTAGAAGGAGAGACTGTGCAAGTTTCTGGCGGCGAGGATCGTTCTAAGAATGATGAAAATGATGAAAATGAGGAGAATAATAAAGAAAACAAAGAAAATGTAGAAGAAAATCATAGTAAAACTGGCAGTGATGAAACGGCTAGCAGTGATGATTCAACTGATTCGAAAAATGATGTGAATGATAATGCTTCCAATCAACACGACAGCACAAATGGCAACGAAAATGCTAATAAGAATTATGCTAATCAAAGTAGTACAATTCCAACATCACTTGCCGTTACTGGTGCTTCTTCAGTAACTGTGATACTTCTGGCTGTTATTACGTTAACATTTGCTTCAGGTTTATCGTTCGGTCGTTTTTCATCTATAGTTCCTAAGCATGGGAGAATGTCTGGTGGGGCGCGACATGGCGGGATTCCTCCAATGAGGCGTCGGTTAGTGAAATAGCGCATTTTTAATGTAGAATAATTGGCGCGTTAGTCTATTGAGATTTTTTTGAAGTAGATTAACGCGTCATTTTGCAATAAATAATGTGATGTTGCATAATAATAATTACAACGATTTATTGTGTTAATTTGTATATGATGTTATAACCTTTATGTTGTTATTTAATTGATAAATCGGAGTAACGATGAAAAATTATGATATTGATAAAGAAAAACTGATAGTACGCATGCATCGAGTACAAGGTCAGCTTGAAGCAGTCAATACTATGATTGAAAACGATGCAAAATGCCAAGATGTTCTTATGCAACTTTCAGCTGCAACTGCTGCTTTACATTCTTTAGCAGTAATAGTTGCGAGAGAACATGTCAATAAAGAAATACATAAATCTGTAAAAATTGGTACTAAAGATGCTGCCAATTCAGCAATGGAAGATATTTCGGGTATTATTGACAGGTTATTGCGTTACGAAAAAGCTTAGTATTGGTAGTGTCTAGTGACTGATTTGCATAATATTTTACGCACCGTTCGTCAATTGCAATCGCATCCTTGTGAAGCTTCTTTTGTAGAGAAAAAATCAGAATTTATTGGGTGTATTTGTCATATTGATAATCTTGACGATGCTGTGGAATTTATGCAATCAGTACGTCTTAAGAATCCTAAAGCTCGCCATGTTGCTTATGCTGCAATTTGTGGTTCGTCGAAAGCTCAATTGCGTGAGCGCATGAGTGACGATGGTGAGCCAACTGGGACAGCAGGAAAACCAATATTAGATGTACTTAGATCGTCAAATTTAACAGATTGTGTAGTAACAGTAACGCGATATTTTGGCGGTATTTTGCTTGGAGCAGGCGGTTTAACCAGAGCCTATGCGCGTGCAGCAAGTATGGCAGTAGAATCTGCGCAAATAGTTGATATTATTACGTGCACTCGTTTTACTTGCAAATTGCAATATCAACAATTGCGAATGTTGCAGCATATTGTAAGCCAAATGGAAGGCATAATTGACAACGAAATTTATGGTGCTGAAATTTCTCTTAATATTGCTATTCCAACTTTAAAGTCACAAGAATTTCTTGATATTGTTCAGAATGCTTTTTCTGGAAGCGTTGTGCCGAAAGCAGATGGTACTCTAAGTAATAAGCTGATAGATACTAAGCGTTAAAGGTGATTTCATGGAAAAAACTAATGAAAAAGCAAACACTACTGACGATTTATCTTATGAACCTTTAACTGCTGTATACGAGCATTTGCGACATAGCGAGGATTCAGCTGAACTCCATGAATTTGCTAGGAGAGAATTACCGGATCGATCAGATCAAGCGGCATTTTCTAGAGCTACTTCCTTGCTCGAAGCAGTTGCAGGTAATATCAATACTCCAGAAGAAGACCGTATTTATTTAGCTACAGAAATGCCTTTCCCAAACATATTAGTGAAACTTTCTGAAGATTCTGCTGATAAAGTGCGTTTGGCTGTTGCTGAAAATAAAAATGCTAAAAATTGGTTAGTTGGAAGACTTACTAAAGATTCATGTAACGCAGTTAGAAATGCTGCATTATGCAATCCAAAAGCTTCTTGGAAAATGCGTTTAGAGGGTGCGCAATCAGATGGAATAAGTGCTGAAACACTGAAATATTTAGCCTCCCTCGGTGTTAGTGCAGAAGAAAACGCTCCGGTTGTGTTAGCTTCCATGGTACGAAGAGCTGTTGCGCTAAATCCTGGTGTTCCACAAAACGTGCTGCAAGAATTATGCAACGATAAATCTGAAGATGTGTCATTAGCGGCACGCAGTCGTTGCTAACGCGAATAATGGAGCGTATGGATAATACAACAGATGAAGAAGTAGCAATGAAGCCATTACACCGTCTTGCTGAATTAATGGGCGTTGGCGTGAGTTTTATTGGTTCGGATAATCAAAAACACGAGATTCAAGATAACGTATTAGTTTCTGTTTTAGGCGCATTAGGCGTAGACGCTTCTAGCGATGCTGCAATAGAAAAATCTACAAACGAAGTTTTAGCGTGTCGTCACGGACGCATTATTGCGCCAACTATTTTGCACACTGTTGGAAAATGCGATGAAGTAACTGTGAATACTGGAATTCTTGAGTATCCAGTGGCAACTATTACGTTGGAAAATGGCGAACAGTATGAGGGTGAATTAGAAATCGTGCCTAACGATAATACCACCGCATACCCTGTAAATGGCAAGTTTGTAGCTACGTCTTCAATTAAAATTCCTGAAGATGTGCCAATGGGTTATCACACATTGCGTGTAACGGTTGGTGAGCGACAAGAAGAAGCAACGCTTATTAGCGCTCCAGAAAGCATTGATACGCTTAATTCCTTGGAACCAAATGGAGAACAGCTTTGGGGATGGATGGCACAACTTTACTCAATCCGTTCTTCAAAGTCTTGGGGCGTTGGCGATTTTGCTGATTTGGCAACTCTTCTTACTGAAGCTAAGCAAAAAACTGGTGCTGACTTTGTGTTAATAAACCCAATGCACGCAGGTGAGCCTGTAACTCCGCTTACTCCATCTCCATACTTGCCTGTTGCTAGAGGAATGGTAAACGTAACGTATATTCGCCCAGAAAGTATTCCTGAGTACGAAACGTTAAACGATAAAACGCGCAAAGAAATTGAAAATCTGCATGGACAGGTTGAGCCACTTAACAATGACGCGCAAATAATAGACCGTGATTCCATGTGGCGTGTAAAAATGCGCGCATTGTGGCTGATTTTCAAAGCTGGTATGTCTGAAGATCGCGCTCGCATTTTTAATGAGTTTAAGCATGAGATGGGTGACAGGCTTGAATCTTATGCCACTTGGTGCTTGTGCTACGACAAGTGGGGTGCTCCAAAGGGTGACGATTGCTGGGAGAAAACTCTTACTAAGGATTCTGATCAAGTTCGCGAATTAGCTAATCGTTTCCCAGATACTCTTGAGTTTTATCGTTGGCTTGAGTGGGTTGCTTTTACGCAATTGCATGATGCTCAAGTTGCTGCACGTAAAGCTGGTATGAAAATCGGCATTATGTCTGATATGGCTGTTGGAGTGCATCCTGCAGGATCTGAAGTTTGGTGGAATCCGGAGCGATTTGCTAACGGAGCTACTGTTGGTGCTCCGCCTGATTACTTCAATCAGCAAGGTCAAGATTGGTCTCAGCCACCTTTGCATCCATTTGAGCTTGAGCGTACTGGTTTTAAAACATACCGAGATATGGTTCATGGAATGTTTGCTTCAGCAGGTGCTGTCCGCATTGACCATATTCTTGGACTTTTCCGCTTGTGGTGGATTCCAGAAGGTTCGGCTCCAAGTGGTGGTGCTTACGTTTACTACGATGCTGACATTATGCTCGGCATTTTGGCAATCGAAGCCGATCGCGCTCACGGTGTAGTTGTTGGCGAAGATTTGGGTGTTTTGCCTGCAAATGCTTTGGAAGTGTTGCGCAAGAAGGCTGTGCTTGGTTGCACTGTTGAATGGTTCGAAGAGCGTGATGGCGAGTTCCGCACTCCAGATAAGTGGCGCGAAATGACGCTTGCTTCCGTCAATACGCATGATTTGCCTCCTGCTGCCGGCTATTTGCGCTATGAGCAAGTTAATATTCGTGAGCGTTTGCACTTGCTTACTGGTTCTGTTGAAGAATTCCGCGCTGGCGCTGAGGCAGAGCATCGTGCAATGATGCGAATGCTGGTCAAAGGCGGTTATTTGGATGCTCAATTGCTTGAAGATGAAGAAGCTCACACTCAGGAGATTATTGAGGCATTGTATCGCGCTTTGAAGGATGCTCCTTCGCGTTTGCTTGCTGCTTCTTTGGTTGATGCAGTTGGGGAGTATCGTACGCAAAATCAGCCTGGAACGAATGACGAGTATCCAAATTGGCGTATTCCGTTAGCTGATGGTGAAGGCAATCCTGTGTCTTTGGACAATATGTTTGATTTGCCTCGAGTGAAGTCGCTTTCAGCAATTATGAACGCGTGACGTTTTGTAATTCGTTTTGTAATTCGTTTTGCGATTCGTTTTGTAATTCGTCGCAGCCTTATATAAAATATACATTTGCAAGTAGTCGCCACTTGGCGATATACTTGCAGATTGTTGTGTTTCCCTAAGGGGTCCTTCAAAGCGCTTTTCCCACTCGCCATCGAGGACTTTCAGGGAGCCCACGGATTATGAGTAAAATATTTTCTATAAACCAAGAAAATATACACTCGAAACACAATAGAGAAAAGGTACGATTGTGAAGACTTTCACACCGAAACCAGCAGATTTAACTCATGACTGGTACATCATCGATGCCACTGACGTGGTACTTGGTCGTTTGGCCTCTCAGGTAGCAATTTTGCTGCGTGGTAAGAATAAGCCAACGTTTGCTCCTCATGCTGATTCTGGCAATCACGTTATTATTATTAACGCTGAAAAGATTGCTTTGACTGGCAATAAGTTGAGCAAGGAACTGTATTCCCACTCTGGTCGTCCAGGCGGCCTTCGTCGTGATAGCTATGAAGAGCTTTTGGAGAAGAATCCAAAGCGTATCATCATGGCTGCTGTAAAGGGCATGCTTCCAAAGAATCGTCTTGCTAAGGTGCAGCTTGACCGCCTTCGTGTGTTCACTGGCGCTGAGCATCCGCACACTTCGCAGAAGCCACAGGTCTTCGAGATCGCTCAGGTCTCTCAGCAGGCTAAGTGAGATCAAGGAGAATAGATATGGCAGAAAATAACAACTCCGCGGTTCTTGAGAACGAAGAAGAACTGACTAACTACACCACTGAAACTAACGCTGGTGCAGGCACTGGTACTTCCGCCATCGAGCCAGGCTACGGCACTGGTCGTCGTAAGGAAGCTGTTGCTCGCGTGCGCTTGGTTCCAGGCTCCGGCAAGTGGACTATCAATGGTCGCACTTTGGAGGAGTACTTCCCATCTCGTTTGTTGCAGCGCGAAGTGAATTCACCAATCGTGTTGCTCAAGCTTGAAGGCAAGTTTGATGTTGTAGTCCTCGTTGACGGTGGTGGTACCACTGGTCAAGCTGGTGCTATTCGTTTGGGTGTTGCTCGTGCATTGAATGCTATCGATCGCGATGCAAACCGTGTTGCTTTGAAGAAGGCTGGCTTCTTGACTCGCGACGCTCGCGTTGTGGAGCGCAAGAAGGCTGGTTTGCACAAGGCACGTCGTGCACCTCAGTTCTCGAAGCGTTAAGTTTCGCGAATTTATATTTGCAAATGGCTCCTGGTTTTGCTGGGAGCCATTTTTTGTATTTTTATTATTTATTAAATTAAATTAAATTTGTTTAGTAAATGTTATAAATAGTGTGTAACTAGCCGTTAAAATTGACATTCTAGAAAAATTCATCTATTAATCGAACATAAATCATTACAAATAAGAACAAATAACGAACAGTAGAGGATAAAGCTCGCTCATAAATAGCGCAACTCGCTTCAAAGATGCGAAAGTACAGCAAAGAGGCTAAATTGTGACTTGTATCACATATTTAGCGGTGAATACTAAATTAGTCTGCTAATGAGTCTATTGATACCGCTGGTGGAACTATCGAGGAGGATACTCATGGTTGAGGCACAACACCAAGCCGAAACTGGCAAAACTGCTAGTGCTGATGACATTGCGTTAGCTGCTCAAAATGAAGTTGATCAACTTGTTGAAAAAGCAACTGTCGCTTTGGATGAGTTTGAGAAGCTTAATCAGCAACAAATCGATCATATTGTTGCTAAAGCTTCAGTGGCAGCATTGAATAAACATTTGGTTCTTGCAAAGTTGGCTGTCGATGAAACAGGCCGTGGCTTAGTAGAAGACAAAGCTACAAAAAATATCTTTGCATGCGAACATATTACGCATTATCTAGCAGGTCAAAAAACAGTTGGTATTATTCGCGAGGATGATGTCCTCGGCATTGACGAAATTGCTGAGCCGGTTGGTATTGTTGCAGGCGTAACTCCAGTTACGAACCCAACTTCTACAGCTATTTTTAAGTCGCTTATTGCGCTTAAGACTCGTTGCCCAATTATTTTTGGATTCCATCCTTTCGCGCAAAAGTGCTCTTCTGAAGCAGCTCGAATTGTTCGCGATGCTGCTGTGGCTGCTGGCGCGCCAAAAGATTGCATTCAATGGATTGAGCATCCTTCAATTGAAGCTACCGGTGCATTGATGAAACATCCAAAGATCGCAACTATTCTTGCAACAGGCGGTCCTGGAATGGTTAAAGCAGCGTATTCTTCAGGAAAACCTGCTCTTGGTGTTGGTGCTGGAAATGCTCCTGCATATGTCGATAGCGACGTTGATATTGCGCGCGCTGCAAACGATTTAATTCTTTCAAAGCATTTTGATTACGGAATGATTTGTGCAACAGAGCAAGCAATTATTGCGCACAAGGATGTGTATGAGCCATTACTTCGCGAATTGAAGCGCAGGAAAGCATATTTTGTTAACGCTGACGAAAAAGCTAAGCTTGAACAATATATGTTTGGATGCACTGCATATTCTGGAAATACGCCAAAACTTAATTCCGTTGTTCCTGGTAAGTCTCCGCAATATATTGCGCACGAAGCTGGATTTGAAATTCCAGAAGATGCTGTGATTTTGGTTGCTGAGTGCAAAGAAGTTGGCGAAATGGAGCCGCTTACTATGGAAAAGCTCGCTCCTGTACACGCAATGCTTCGCGCAGAAAATAAGGAACAAGGCTTTGAGATGTGTGAGCAGATGCTTGTACATGGAGCTGGTCACACTGCTGTAATTCACACAAATAATCAAGATCTTGTGCGCGAATATGGCGTTCGTATGCATGCTTGCAGAATTGTTTGGAATTCTCCTGGATCTCTTGGTGGCGTTGGAGATATTTACAACGCGATTGCCCCTTCGCTTACTCTCGGATGCGGATCTTATGGTGGAAATTCCGTTTCTGGCAACGTACAAGCTATAAATCTTCTTAATATTAAGCGTATTGCACGAAGGAATAATAATATGCAATGGTTCAAGATTCCGGCTAAAACTTATTTTGAGCCGAATGCTATTCGTTATTTGAGGGATATGTACGGCGTTGAGCGCGCAGTTGTTGTGTGCGATAAGGTTATGGAGCAGCTTGGCGTAGTCGATAAGATTATCGACCAGCTTCGTGCTCGAGATAATCGCGTTAGTTTCCGTATTATTGATTACGTTGAGCCTGAGCCAAGCGTTGAAACGGTTGAGCGTGGAGCCGCAATGATGCGTGACGAATTCCAGCCAGACACAATTATTGCTGTTGGTGGCGGTTCTCCAATGGATGCTTCTAAGATTATGTGGCTTATGTATGAGCATCCGGAGATTTCTTTCGCTGATTTGCGAGAAAAGTTCTTCGATATTCGTAAGCGCGCATTTAAGATTCCGCCTCTTGGTAGCAAAGCTAAGCTTGTTTGCATACCAACTTCTTCCGGAACTGGCTCTGAAGTTACGCCTTACGCTGTTATTACAGATCACAAGACTGGATACAAGTATCCTATTACGGACTACGCTTTGACTCCAACGGTCGCAATAGTCGATCCTGTTTTGGCTCGTACGCAGCCTCGTCGTTTGGCGTGTGATTCTGGTTTTGATGCATTAACTCATGCTATAGAAGCTTATGTTTCTGTTTACGCAAATGATTTTACGGATGCTATGGCTTTGCATGCTTCGAAGCTTATTTGGGAAAATCTCAACGATTCTGTGAATTGCGAAGATTCTCAGCGCAAGATTGAAGCGAAAGAAAAAATGCATAATGCAGCTACTATGGCTGGAATGGCGTTTGGCTCTGCATTCCTCGGAATGTGCCACGCTATGGCTCATACTATTGGTGCTTTGTGCCATGTTGTACACGGTCATACAAACGCAATTTTGTTGCCTTACGTTATTCGATATAACGGTCAAATTCCGCAAGAGCCAACTAGCTGGCCAAAGTACAACCGCTATATTGCGCTTGAGAGGTATCAGGAGATCGCTAAGAATCTTGGTGTAGATCCTGGTAAAACTCCTGAAGAAGGCGTTGAAAATCTTGCTCGCGCTGTTGAAGAGTATCGAAATGAAAAGCTTGGAATGGACGCTTCGTTTAAGGCTTGTGGCGTAGACGAAGAGTACTACTGGTCGATACTTGACAATATTGGCATGCGTGCTTACGAAGATCAGTGTGCGCCTGCAAATCCTCGTATTCCGCAAATTGAGGATATGAAGGATATTGCTATTGCTGCATATTATGGTGTTTCTCAAGAAGAAGGCCATCGCATGCGTTTGGAGCGTGAAGCGGCGTAATTATTTGCGTATTTAGTTAATAATGGCAGAAGCTCAACTAATTGTAGTTTCTGCCATTTTTTGTTGGAAAATAGCCGACACGCCCGGTTTTTAATAATCGAAGGTTGATGGTTTAATTACTTAGTTGCCTGTTTTAAGGCTCGCATATTGTAATTAAAAAAAGCGAGCGCGGAAGCAAAAACTTTGAATCGAAATCTTTTTGTATGAATAGGTTTTTGATGCCGCGCACTGATGTGGAATTACCCTAGGGGTTTATTCTCGCCGGTGCCCTTGAATTCAGGTTGGTAAACAGTAAACGAATCGCTAGAAAGGGCGGACGGCAATGGCGGGACAGAAAATCCGCATCAGGCTTAAGTCCTATGACCATGAGGTCATCGACCAATCGGCGAAGAAAATCGTCGAGACGGTGACGAACGCGGGCGCCACAGTAGTGGGTCCGGTTCCTCTGCCGACCGAGAAGAACGTGTTTGTTGTTATCCGTTCTCCTCATAAATACAAGGATTCTCGCGAGCATTTCGAGATGCGCACTCATAAGCGCCTCATTGACATCGTAGATCCAACGCCAAAGGCTGTGGATTCTTTGATGCACATTGACCTGCCTGCGGATGTAAACATCGAGATCAAGCTGTAGGAAGGGGGAGAAAGTAATGTCGCAGAATAAGAATCGCACTGCATTGCTCGGCCGCAAGCTGGGTATGTCGCAGGTTTGGGATGAAAACGGCTTCTTCGTCCCCGTAACTCTGGTTGAAGTTGCTACTAACGTAGTTACCGCTGTAAAGACTGTAGAGTCTGACGGTTATTGCGCAGTACAGCTCGGTTATGGCCAGATTGATCCTACCAAGGTGACTAAGCCATTGGCTGGTCATTTTGCAAAGGCTGGTGTAACTCCTCGTCGTCACCTCGCTGAGGTGCGCACCGAGAACGCAGCAGATTATCAGCCAGGTCAGGAATTGACTGCTGAATTGTTCGCTGAGGGTTCTGAAGTAGATGTCACTGGCACTACCAAGGGTAAGGGCTTTGCTGGCACTATCAAGCGTTGGGGCTTCAAGTCCTATCGCCGTACTCACGGCTCGCACAAGAACGAACGTCGCCCAGGTTCTGTGGGCGCTTGCGCAACTCCAAGCCGCATTTTGAAGGGCAAGCGTATGGCTGGTCGCATGGGTCATGTGACTTCCACCGCGCTTAACCTCACCATCGTTTCTTCGGATGTCGAGAACGGCATTCTCGCTATTAAGGGCGCTGTTCCAGGTCCTAAGGGCGCAATCGTTCTCGTCCGTTCGGCAGTGAAGGGAGCCTGATAATTATGGCAAACGTAACTCTGAACGTCACTGATACTAAGGGCAATGCAAGCGGAACCGTTGAAGCTCCTGCTGAAATTTTCGGCATCTCCAACGAAGACGTTTTAGCTCACGGCCCACTGGTTCATCAGGTCGTAATCGCTCAGCTTGCTGCTGCTCGTCAGGGCACCCATGCTGTGAAGAATCGTGCTAATGTTTCCGGCGGCGGTAAGAAGCCATGGAAGCAGAAGGGCACCGGTCGTGCTCGCCAGGGTTCCATTCGTGCTCCACAGTGGGTACATGGTGGCGTTGTTCATGGTCCAGTTCCTCGTAAGTACGATCAGCGCACCCCGAAGAAGATGAAGGCAGCTGCTCTTCGTTATGTTCTTTCGGATCGTGCAAATGCTGGACGTATTGCTGTAGTTGACTTTGGTATTAAGGATGTTCCATCCACCAAGACAGCTGTTGCAGCACTTACCCCTGTGACCAATAACCAATTCACTACTGTTGTTCTTTCTCGTGAGAACATCAATGAGTGGATGTCTGTACGCAACATTCCAACTGTTCACGTGATCTTCGCTGATCAGCTCAACACTTACGATGTTGTTACAGCTCAGTACGTCGTCTTCTCCAAGGAAGGCTTCGAAGCCTTCGTTGCTGCTAAGACCGAGCCTGTCGTTAAGGAGGCCTGATTTAAATGGTCGCAGTCCATAACCCAGCACATGACGTAATTCTTAAGCCAGTTGTTTCTGAAAAAAGTTATGCAGCTTCTGATCGTGGTCAGTACACTTTCGTAGTGGCTCCAGATGCTAACAAGGTTCAGATCAAGCAGGCTATCGAAGAAATCTTCAAGGTCAAGGTGACAAACGTTAACACTTTGAACCGCGCTGGCAAGTTGAAGCGCTCTCGCACCGGTTTCGGCCGTCGTGTGAACCAGAAGCGCGCTATTGTCACCGTGGCTGAAGGTCAAACGATTGACATCTTTGGTAACTGAAGGCTAGCCGAGAAAAGTAAAGGAATACTATATTATGGCTATCCGCGTTTATAAGCCGACGACTGCAGGCCGTCGTAACGCTTCGGTTTCGGATTTTGCCGAGATCACGCGTTCTACGCCTGAAAAGTCGCTGGTACGCAAACTCAGCAAGACTGGTGGTCGTAACTCTTACGGCCGCATGACTTCTCGCCATCGCGGCGGCGGTCACAAGCGTCAGTATCGTCTCATCGACTTCAAGCGTTGGGACAAGGATGGCGTGCCAGCAAAGGTCGCTCATATTGAGTATGACCCTAATCGTTCCGCTCGCATCGCTTTGTTGCATTACGCAGACGGTGAGAAGCGTTACATTATCGCTCCTGAAGGCATTGCCCAGGGTGATGTTATTGAGACCGGCGCTCAGGCTGATATTAAGCCAGGTAACAACCTGCCTCTGAAGAATATCCCAACCGGTACCGTGGTTCACGCAATTGAGCTTCGTCCACTTGGTGGTGCGAAGATTGCTCGTTCCGCTGGTGCTGCTGTTCAGCTCGTCGCTAAGGATGGTGCTTATGCGCAGTTGCGTATGCCATCTGGCGAAATTCGTAACGTGGACGCTCGTTGCCGCGCTACTGTTGGCGAAGTAGGTAACTCTGATCACGCCAATATCGAGCTTGGTAAGGCAGGTCGCGCACGTTGGCTTGGTCGTAGACCAATCACCCGAGGCGAATCCATGAACCCTGTGGACCATCCACATGGTGGTCGCACCCGTGGTGGTAAGCCACCAGTTTCTCCATGGGGCAAGGGCGAGGTTCGTACACGTCGTCCAAAGAAGGCTTCGAACAAGATGATTGTTCGTCGTCGCCCGAATGGTAAGAACCGCAAGTAAGGGAGTGTCGAATAGATGACTCGTAGCATCAAGAAGGGCCCTTTCGTCGACGCCCACTTGCAGAAGAAAGTCGACGAGCAAAACGACAAGGGTACGCACAATGTCATTAAGACTTGGTCGCGTCGTTCGATGATCACTCCTGATTTCATTGGACACACCTTTGCCGTACATGATGGCCGCAAGCATGTGCCGGTATTCGTTACCGAAGCCATGGTTGGTCATAAGCTCGGTGAGTTCGCCCCGACCAAGACCTTTAAGGGTCATGTGAAGGACGACAAAAAGGCACGCCGCTAAAGGAGAGTTAGGACACATGGAAGCTAAAGCAATCGCTCGTCACGTCCGCGTGACGCCGCGCAAGGCTCGCCGCATGGTCGACCTCATCCGAGGCAAGCGTGCAAGCGAAGCTATTACCATTTTGAAGTTTGCTCCTCAGGACGCATCATTGCCGGTGCGCAAGGTTCTTGAAAGCGCGATCGCTAACGCTCGCGTTAAGGCTGAAAAAGCCGGTGAACCATTCCGTGAGCAGGACTTGGTCATCAAGGAAACCTATGTGGACGAGGGTGTAACGCTTAAGCGTTTCCGTGCTCGTGCACAGGGTCGCGCTGCGCGCATTAACAAGCGCACAAGCCATATCACTGTTATCGTCTCGCTTAAGGAAGGAGCCCGCTAAAGATGGGTCAGAAGATCAATCCTTTCGGCTATCGCCTGGGCATCACCGAGAATCATCGCTCTAAGTGGTTCTCTGACTCCAACAAAGCTGGCGAGCGTTATCGTGACTTCGTCCTTGAGGATGACAAGATTCGCAAGGAAATGAGCCATGACCTCGAGCGTGCTGGCGTATCTCGTATCGTTATCGAGCGCACTCGTGATCGCGTTCGTGTAGATATTCACACTGCTCGTCCGGGTATTATCATCGGTCGTCGTGGCGCTGAAGCTGAGCGCGTTCGCGCAAAGCTCGAGAAGCTCACAGGCAAGCAAGTACAGCTCAACATCTTCGAAGTGAAGAACGCTGCACTTGACGCTCAGTTGGTTGCTCAGGGAATTGCGGAGCAGTTGACAAACCGTGTTACATTCCGTCGTGCTATGCGTAAGGCACAGCAAGATGCAATGCGTGCAGGTGCCAAGGGTATCCGTATCAAGCTCTCCGGTCGCCTTGGTGGCGCCGAAATGAGCCGCTCTGAGTTCTATCGCGAGGGTCGCGTTCCACTGCAGACCCTTCGTGCCTTGATTGATTACGGCTTCTTTGAAGCTAAGACCACATACGGCCGTATCGGCGTAAAGGTCTGGATCTACAAGGGTGATATGACCGAGCGTGAGTTCGAAGAGCAGCAGGCTCAGCAGGGTAAGCGTGAAGGTCGTCGTGGTGGCGATCGTCGCCCACGTCGTGGCGCACGTCCTGCTAACCAGCAGAAGGCTGCTGAAGCACAGGCTGAAAAGCCAGCTGAAGCTGCAGCTGCTGAAGCTCCTGCCGCAACGGAAACGAAGGAGTGAGCAGATGCTTATCCCAAAGAGGACTAAATATCGTAAGCAGCACCGTCCTACCCGTAGCGGCATGTCTAAGGGTGGCACCGAGATCGCTTTCGGCGATTTTGGTATTCAGGCGCTGGCTCCGGCTTACATCACTAACCGACAGATCGAGGCAGCTCGTATCGCAATGACTCGCTACATTAAGCGTGGCGGTCGTGTGTGGATTACGATCTTCCCAGATCGTCCATTAACCAAGCACCCGCTTGGTGCGCGAATGGGTTCCGGTAAGGGTGCTCCAGAATTCTGGATTGCCAACATCCACCCAGGACGCGTAATGTTCGAGATCGGTGGTGTTTCTGAGGACATCGCTCGCGAGGCTTTGCGCCGCGCTATCGATAAGCTCCCAATGAAATGCCGTGTTATTGCGCGTGAAGGCGGTGACATCTGATGCCAGTCGGAACTGCAGACTACACCATCAAGAATTTGAACGAGAAGACAAATGCTGAGATCGAAGGCTTCTTGAAGAAGTCTAAGGAAGAGCTATTTAACTTGCGCTTCCAGGCAGCAACTGGTCAACTCGAAAACAGCGCTCGCCTCAAGGCGGTCAAGCACGACATTGCCAGGATGTATACTATCCTGCGTGAGCGTGAACTCGGCATCAGCCAAGAGCCTGGCGCCACTGAGGTCAAGGAGAAGTAAGCATGGCTGAGAACCAAGAGCGCAACTTCCGCAAGGTTCGTCGCGGCTACGTCGTGTCCGAGGCCATGGACAAGACAATCGCCGTTGAGCTGGAGCAGCGTTCGACACACCCGCTTTACGGTAAAGTCGTTCGCTCCACCCGCAAGGTCAAAGCCCATGATGAACACAACGAGGCACATATTGGCGACCTCGTGAGTATTATGGAAACTCGGCCACTGAGCAAGACCAAGCGTTGGCGTCTCGACTCGATTATCGAGCGCGCCAAGTAAACAAGTTCGGCAAGGCTCCGCGCTTCACCTGTGTCTGCTAATGTGGTAGACACAGGTGAGTGGGGAGAACCAGCTCGGCTAAGGAGAATCAATGATTCAGCAGGAAACGCGGCTTCATGTCGCCGACAACACGGGTGCTAAGGAATTACTTGCCATCCGCGTGCTCGGTGGATCGAAGCGACGCTATGCCGGCATCGGCGACATCATCGTCGCCTCCGTCAAGGACGCGATCCCTGGCGGGTCGGTCAAGAAAGGCGACGTAGTTAAGGCTGTCGTCGTCCGTACTGTCAAGGAACATCGCCGTGTCGATGGTTCCTATATTAAGTTCGATGAGAACGCCGCCGTAATTCTCGGCTCCGGTCGTGAACCAAAAGGCACTCGTATCTTCGGACCAGTCGGTCGTGAATTGCGCGATCAGCGCTTCATGAAGATTGTGTCCCTTGCTCCGGAGGTGATCTGATATGGTAGCCAAGATTAAGTCCGGCGACCAGGTGAAGGTCATTCGCGGCAAGGATCGCGGTAAGGAAGGCAAAGTAGTTCGTGTACTTGCCGATGACCGTTTGATCGTAGAAGGCGTTCAGGTCGTTAAGAAGCACGTTCGCGCCACCCAGCAGGGTCAGCAGGCGGGCATTGTTTCGGTTGAGGCTCCAATCCATCGCTCTAATGTGATGGTTATTGATCCAGAGACCAAGCAGCCTACACGCGTTGGCGTGATTGTTAAGCAAGAGGCTCGTGACGGCAAGGTTAAGACCGTGCGCGTGCGTGTCGCCAAGAAGTCCGGAAAGGAGCTGGCATGACCGATACTACAGTTGAGTTGCCGGCAACTCCGCGCTTAAAGCAACAATACAAGGATGAAATCGTACCAGCCTTGGAGAAAGAATTCGGCCACACTAATCCTATGCAGGTGGCTCGCGTGCAGAAGGTTGTCGTCTCTATGGGCGTCGGCGCTGCAGCTCGTGATTCTAAGCTCATCGAAGGTGCGATTAAGGATCTCACTTTGATTGCCGGCCAGAAGCCAAAGGTAACTAAGGCAAAGAAGTCTGTCGCTCAGTTCCATTTGCGCGAAGGTCAGGCTATCGGTGCTTACGTAACTCTTCGTGGCGATCGTATGTGGGAATTCTTGGATCGTTTGCTCACTCTGGCTTTGCCTCGTATCCGCGATTTCCGTGGTATCAACGGCAACCAGTTTGACGGTCAGGGTAATTACAACTTTGGTCTTACGGAACAGTCTATGTTCCATGAGATCGATCCTGACTCGATTGATCATCAGCGTGGTATGGACATCACCGTGGTGACTACCACCAAGGACGATGTGGAGGCCAAGTCTTTGCTTAAGCACCTCGGTTTCCCATTCAAGGAGAACTGAAATGGCAAAAACCGCTCTGAAAAACAAGGCGGCCGCCAAGCCGAAGTTCAAGGTACGCGCTTATACGCGTTGCCAGGTTTGTGGTCGTCCTCACTCCGTGTATCGCAAGTTCGGTCTGTGCCGCATCTGCCTTCGTGAGAAGGCTCATCGCGGTGAGTTGCCGGGTGTTACGAAGTCCAGTTGGTAAATATCGACGCTGAAGGTCCACTGCTTGAAGACAAAGTTCTCATATAGAGGCGGTGGAAACCACGGCGAGAAAGGGCGTTAGCCCACATGACAATGACAGATCCAATCGCAGACATGTTGACACGTCTGCGTAATGCGAGCGCGGCAAAGCACGATACCGTGGAAATGCCGTACTCCAAATTCAAGGCGAATATCGCCGAGATTCTGAAGCACGAAGGCTATATTAAGGACTTCGCTGCTAAGGAAGCTAAGGTTGGACAGACGTTGGAAATTACGTTGAAGTATGGCTCCAATGGCCAGCGTTCTATCCAAGGCATCAAGCGCATTTCTAAGCCAGGCTTGCGTCGTTACGCAAAGTCTGATGCTTTGCCAATGCCTCTTGGTGGTCTCGGTATTGCTATTATCTCGACCAGCTCGGGATTGTTGACTCAGAAGGAATGCCTCGATCGAGGCATTGGCGGCGAAATCGTCGCCTACGTATGGTGAGAAAGGAGAGCTGAAGATGGCATCGCATATTGGTAAGCTCCCCGTCGACATTCCTGCAGGCGTGGAAGTAAAGATTGAAGGTCAGTCCTTCAGCGTCAAAGGCGCTAAGGGTTCTGATTCTTATGAAATTCCAGAGGGAATCACCGCAACAGTCGCTGACAATCAGATTGTTCTGACTCCAGTTGACGATTTGCGCCCAACTCGTGCAAAGCATGGTTTGGCTCGCGCAATTGTTGCTTCTATGGTGAAGGGTGTGCATGAAGGCTACACCAAGACTTTGGATATTGTCGGTACCGGTTATCGTGCAGTGATGAAGGGCAAGGGCATTGAGTTCTCGCTTGGTTATTCTCACACTATTACCGTTCAACCACCGGCAGGTATTGAGTTCGAGTTGCCAAATCCTAACCAGGTAATCGTAAAGGGCACCGATAAGCAGACTGTTGGTCAGGTTGCTGCTAACATTCGTAAGCTTCGTGCTCCAGAACCTTACAAGGGTAAGGGTATTAAGTACACCGATGAACGTATCCTGCGCAAGGCTGGAAAGGCTGGTAAGTGATATGAGCGTTAAGATTTTCGGTAAGGGTACCAAAGTCGCACGTTTGCGTCGTCACGCCCGTCTTCGTAAGCACATTGCCGGCACATCTGAACGTCCTCGTTTAGTTGTTTCCCGTTCTAACCGTCATATGGTTGCTCAGATTGTGGATGATACCAAGGGAATTACTTTGGTAAGCGCTTCCACTTTGACTGCTGACTTCGCTGGTTTCACTGGCACGAAGACTGAAGCTGCAACCAAGGTTGGCGAATTAGTAGCGGCTAAGGCGAAGGAAGCGGGTATCACCGCTGTAGTCTTCGACCGTGGCGGTAACAAATATCATGGTCGCGTCGCAGCAGTGGCTGAAGGCGCCCGTCAGGGAGGTCTGGCACTGTGAGCGACAACGAAAAGGAAACCCAAGTGGCTGAAGAAACTCAGAACACTCAGGCATCCGCTGAGGAGCGTAACGATGATCGTCGTTCTCGCCGTAACAAGGGCGAGGGTAAGCGCGGCGAACGTCGTAATCGTCGTGAAGAAAACCGTGGCGAAGAGCTTCTGGATCGCGTAGTTACTATTAACCGTGTTTCCAAGACCCACAAGGGTGGTCGTACCTTTAGCTTTGCAGCACTTGTTGTTGTTGGCGACGGTAAGGGCACTGTTGGTGTTGGTTACGGCAAGTCTCGCGAAGTTCCAGCTGCTATTGCTAAGGGTCAGCTTGACGCTAAGAAGCATATGTTCACTGTTCCACGCATTCGTGGTACCGTCACTCATCCAGTGCTCGGTCACGATGCTGCTGGTACTGTGTTGCTCCGTCCAGCTGCTCCAGGTACTGGTGTAATTGCTGGTGGTGCTGTGCGCGCTGTTATGGAATGCGCCGGCATTACGGACATCCTCACCAAGTCCATGGGCTCTGCAACTGCTGTAAACGTAGTGCGTGCTACTGTGGACGCTTTGAAGAAGCTCGAAGAGCCAGAAGAGATTTCTGCTCGTCGTGGTCTTTCTCTTGAGGAAGTCGCTCCTGATGCTTTGCTCCGTGAGCGTGCTGCCGGCATTGCCGAAGCTCGCAAGGCTCGCGAAGAAGCTCAGGCCGCCAAGGCATCTGAAGCAAAGGATGGTGAGTGATGTCAAATTTGAAGATCACTCTGGTGCATGGTTTAGTTCATACAACTGAGCGCCAGCGCGCGAATGTTCATACGCTCGGCCTTCATAAGATTGGTCACAGCGTAGTTCGCGAGGACACCCCCGTCAATCGTGGCTTGGTTATGGCCGTTCGCCACTTGGTGAGCGTCGAGGAGGTCGACTGATTATGGCTAACGAAGAACCAATGCTGCATATGCACACGTTGCGTCCAGCTCCAGGAGCTAAGAAGGATCGCATCCGTGTAGGTCGTGGTGAAGGCTCTAAGGGTAAGACCTCAGGTCGTGGTGATAAGGGCACAAAGAAGCGTTATCAGGTTCGTCCTGGCTTCGAAGGTGGCCAGCTCCCACTGTACATGCGCTTGCCTAAGTTGCGTGGCTTCAAGAGTCCTTTCAAGAAGGAATTCCAAGTCGTCAACGTTGCAGATCTTGCTGAACTTTTCCCAAAGGGTGGCGAGGTTACTGTAGCTGACCTTATTACTAAGGGCGCTGTACGTGATGGCTATCCTGTAAAGGTTCTTGGCGATGGTGAATTGACTGTTGCTTTGACTCTTAAGGGTATGAAAGCTTCTGCTTCTGCTAAGGCAAAGGTTGAGGCTGCCGGCGGCTCCATCAGCGAAGAGTAGTTAGAAGCTACTTAAAGCTTGATGCAGTTATAAATCTGTAAATAGTCCCTCTAGCATTGTCTAGAGGGACTATTTTTATCATCAAAACTCACCAATAGCCTATTCCAGTAGGTACCGTGAGTTAAACTATTGCCTCAGAGTTTGTTTTTTGCACTGTTGCGCCTAGGAGTGCGCGAAAAAAGGGAGGAAGACCCAGGTGAAAACGTTAATCCAGGCCTTCAGGACGAAGGAGTTGAGGAACAAGATCCTCTTCGTCTTCGCTATGATAATTATTTATCGTATTGGTTCATTTATTCCGATTCCGGGTGTGGACTATAAAGTTGTGCATGCTTGCACTGTTAAATTAGCTTCATCGAGCGAGAACTTTATTGGGTTAGTTAACTTGTTCTCAGGCGGCTCGCTGTTGCAGCTTTCTATTTTTGCTTTGGGTGTTATGCCTTACATCACTGCTTCCATTGTGATTCAGCTTTTGCGCGTGGTTATTCCTCGCTTCGAAGCTCTTCATAAGGAAGGCCAGTCTGGTGAAACAAAGCTTACGCAGTACACGCGTTACCTAACTATTGGATTGGCAATTTTGCAATCTACTACGATTTTGGTAACAGCACGTACGGGTGCTTTGTTTAATTATCAGTGCGGAAATAATATTATTCCAGACGGAAGCATGTGGAGCCTTATTGTCATGGTTTTGATCATGACTGGCGGCACTGGTCTTATTATGTGGATGGCAGAACTCATTACCGATAAGGGTATCGGTCAAGGCATGTCTGTCTTAATCTTTATGTCTATTTGCTCTGGCTTCTTGCCAAAGCTTTGGGAGATTGGTTGGGGTACCAACGGTTCTAATGGCGATTGGAATAAGTTCGCTATTGTTGGTGGCGTTTTGCTTGTTATCCTCATATTTGTTGACTTTGTTGAGCTTGCTCAGCGTCGTATTCCTGTGCAATATACACGCCGCATGATTGGACGAAAGATGTATGGCGGCTCTTCGACTTATTTGCCGTTAAAGGTAAATATGAGTGGCGTTATTCCACCAATCTTTGCTTCATCAATTCTTGCTGTTCCTACTCTTATTGCTCAGTTTGGAGATAAGAGCAAGGCTTGGGTGAATTGGATTGAAGCTAATTTGGCTAATTCCACTTCTGCTTGGTATATTGCGTTTTACACAGTAATGATTGTGTTCTTCTGCTTCTTCTACACAGAGATTACTTTTAATCCTGATGAGACTGCAGATAACATGAAAGAGTATGGTGGCTTCATACCAGGCATTCGCGCTGGCAGTGCTACGAGTCATTATCTTAGCTATGTTATGAACAGGTTGAATACTGTCGGTGCTATTTATTTGCTCTTTGTTGCATTGATTCCTACCGTTTTGATTATGGCTTTGCATTTGAATACAAAATTGCCATTCGGTGGTACAACAATTTTGATTATTGCTGGCGTTGGTTTGGATACGTTGCGTCAAGCAAAGGCTCAGACTGAACAATTCCAGTACGCTGGTTTCTTGTTCAAGCATGATGATCAAAAGCAAGTATCTAAGTAACTACAGTTAGCGAGCTAAGGAGATGAATATGCGATTATTAATTATGGGTCCACAGGGCGTTGGAAAAGGCACTCAGGCCGCTTTGTTAAGTGAGCATTATGGCATTCCAGCGATTTCTACTGGTGATATTTTCCGCTATAACCTTAAGAATCATACTGAGCTTGGAAAGCAGGTTCAGGGATATCTTGACAAGGGCGAGTTGGTTCCAGATGAGCTGACAAACAGCATTGTTAAGGATCGTCTTGCTCAGGACGATGCAAAGAGCGGCTGGATTCTTGACGGTTATCCTCGCAACGCTTCTCAGGTTCAAGCTTTGGATCGTATGTTGGAAGAGCTTGGCACTCCTCTCGATCACGTTGTGGCTCTCGAGGCTGAGCGCGATGTTTTGCTCGAACGCATGCAAAAGCGTGCAGTTGAGCAAGGCCGTTCTGACGATACTCCAGAAGTAATTGCTAAGCGTTTGGAAACGTATGAGAAAGAAACAGCTCCATTGCTTGATATCTATGATAGCCGCGGTCAGTTGGTTGAAGTAGATGGCGTTGGAGATATTAAGGAAATCAATAATCGCATTGTTGAATCACTTAATTAATTAGTGCGTTTTTAAATTTAAAAAGTAAAATGCGTTCTGTTCGACACGCCGAGTGTTGAATGGGACGCATTTACTGTATTATAGAAGATTGGCGTGTCTTCGGATGCGCAAAGTAGTATGCCCAAGGAACGGAACGAGGCTCATGGCAAAAGACGGTGTGATTGAAGTCGAAGGCATGGTAGTAGAAGCACTACCAAATGCGATGTTTCGCGTTCAGCTTGAGAATGAGCACATTGTTTTAGCTACGATCTCTGGTAAGATGCGTAAAAATTATATTCGCATTCTTCCTCAAGATCGTGTAGTGCTAGAGATGAGCCCTTACGATCTGAATCGTGGGCGTATTACGTACCGTTATAAGTAAGGTACAAGCAAAGGAAAACCATGAAGGTCAGCCCTAGCGTGAAGAGGATCTGCGAAAACTGCCGCGTGATCCGCCGTCACGGCCGCGTCATGGTGATCTGCATTAACCCACGTCATAAGCAGCGTCAGGGCTGAGCAGATTTCCATCGCGGAATACAAAGAATAAGGCGCTAAGTCACAGCAGAAGCTGAACCCTGGGTGCGCAGGCCCAGGCCGCACTTAATTTCTATTAGTGCGGAAGACTTGGTGCACGACCTGCGTAACAGTAAAGGAATTACAATGGCACGTCTTGCCGGAGTAGATATTCCCAATGAGAAGCGCATTGAGATTGCCCTCACCTACATTTTTGGTGTTGGTCGTACTCGCGCTAAGGAAACGCTTGCCGCGACCGGTGTTAATCCGGACACTCGCGTCAAGGATCTTACGGATGAACAGCTGATCACCTTGCGTGATTATCTTGAGGCCAATTACAAGATTGAAGGCGATTTGCGTCGTGAGATCGACGCTGACATCCGTCGTAAGATTCAGATCAACTGCTATCAAGGCCAGCGTCATCGCAAGGGTCTTCCTGTGCGTGGTCAGCGTACCAAGACTAATGCTCGTACTCGCAAGGGTCCGAAGCGTACTGTCGCCGGGAAGAAGAAGGCCACCCGATAGTAGTCGGTGGTCGGCTCTAGGCCACGGATATATTTCCATCGTCTAGACATACCAACTCATTCGTCATTAGGAAACGAGGGTCAATGGCAGCTGCAAAGCAAGCCTCGCGCAAGCCGCGTCGCCGGGACCGCAAGTCGGTGCCGGTTGGGCAGGCGCATATTAAATCAACATTCAATAACACGATTATCTCCATTACCGATCCATCCGGTGCAGTCCTTTCTTGGGCTTCCGGCGGTGATGTCGGCTTTAAGGGTTCCCGTAAGTCGACTCCTTACGCTGCAGGTATGGCTGCTGAGTCTGCTGCACGCAAGGCAATGGAACATGGCCTCAAGAAGGTCGACGTGTTTGTTAAGGGTCCAGGTTCCGGTCGTGAAACCGCTATCCGTTCCCTCCAGTCCGCGGGTCTCGAAGTTGGTTCTATTACCGACGTTACCCCGCAAGCGCATAACGGCGTACGCCCACCAAAGCGTCGCCGCGTCTGAGCACTCTTACGAATCCATCCATCCAACCCGCTTATGGGCGGCGAGTGCACCACCGACCAGAAGCTGAAAGGATACCAAAGTGCTTATCGCACAGCGTCCGACACTTACCGAGGAATCACTGAATCCCCAGCGTTCTCGCTTTACTATTGAGCCGCTGGAACCAGGTTTTGGCTACACTCTCGGCAATTCGCTGCGTCGTACCTTGTTAAGCTCTATTCCAGGTGCTGCCGTTACTTCGGTTCGCATCTCTGGAGCTTTGCATGAGTTTACGACTCTGCCAGGTGTTGAAGAAGATGTCACTGAAATTCTGCTGAACATCAAGGGCATCGTGCTCACGAGTGAGTACGACGAGCCTGTAGTGATGTATTTGCGCAAGAATGGTAAAGGTGAGGCCACTGCTGGAGATATTACTCCTCCAGCCGGTGTTACTATTGCTAATCCTGACTTGCATATTGCTACACTCGCAGAAGATGGTGAACTTGAAATTGAGTTTACTGTTGAACGCGGTCGCGGCTACGTGCCAGCTCAGATGAACAAGCAGGAGAACAGCGAAATCGGCCGCATTCCTGTGGATTCGATCTACTCACCAGTTTTGAAGGTGAGCTATAAGGTCGAAGCTACCCGCGTGGAACAGCGCACGGACTTCGATAAGCTCATCCTGGATGTGGAAACCAAGCCAGCTATTACACCGCGTGATGCAGTTGCATCTGCAGGCTCGACTTTAGTTGAACTTTTCGGTCTTTGCCGTGAGCTTAACGTTGATGCCGAAGGTGTTGAAGTTGGTCCAGCGCCAACTCATGATGAAGCTGATTCTCAGTTGGCTATACCGATTGAAGATATGAATTTTACTCAGCGTAGCTATAATTGCTTGAAGCGTGAGGGTATTCATACAGTCGGCGAACTGGTAGTTCACACTGAGCAGGATTTGCTCGATATTCGTAATTTCGGCATGAAATCCATCGATGAAGTTAAAGAAAAGTTGCAGGCAATGGGTCTGTCTTTGAAGGCTTCACCGATTGGCTTCGACGCCAATAATCTCGAAGGTGGCACTTTCTTCTCGCCTGAAGACGAGTAAGTTCCATCTGCAATCGTCGTAACGTTCGGATGTTCGGGTTGATGCCCACCTGAACGATGCGACAATAAGGAGTAATAATGCCTACACCGAAACAAGGCCCTCGTCTGGCTTCTAGCCCGGCTCATGAGCGCCTGATGCTGGCCAATATGGCGACCAGCCTCTTCCAGCACGGTCGTATCGTAACGACGTTGCCAAAGGCAAAGCGTCTTCGTCCGCTTGCTGAGCGTTTGATTTCATTCGCTAAGCGTGGCGATTTGCATTCGCGTCGTCGTGTGTTGCGTGTAATTCGCAACAAGTCCGTGGTTCACGTGCTTTTCACTCAGATCGCTGAGCAGATGAAGCAGCGTGAAGGTGGTTATACCCGCATCGTGAAGATTGCTCCACGTCGTGGTGATACCGCTCCTCAGGCAATTATTGAGCTCGTAACTGAGCCAGTAAGCCCAAAGAAGGCTGTTGTGAAGGAAGCTGAAGCAGCTACCAAGGTTGCAGCTAAAGAAGAAGCTGCCGAGTAGTTTGCATTCCAGCTTTACGCATCGGTAAAGTGAATCTTAAAGCAAGCGTTTAATCGCTTCTTAAAGAATTGCTAAGACGAGTCGAGGTTAATTCCTCGGCTCGTTTTTTATTTGTATTATTATTAAGTTATGACGAATATTCTGGATCAAGTAAGAAGCGATTTTCGTACTTTTGCTCAAAGAAGTTTTAATTCTGTTGATGCGTTGATTTTGTGCGAACTTTCATACATAAATATGCCAAAATCTATTCCGCTATATAACAGTGAGTCAAAGGTTATTTCGACTACGTCTATTTACGATCTGCTACGTTTTGAAGATTTTTCGTCGATGTTTTCTTCTGGAGTAGCTAAGGTTGATAAGTTTCGCCAAGAGTTGCTTTTTGCAGTTGCATCTAATCCGCGTTATAGAGGTATTAGAGTAGGCGAAATTCTTGAACGATTTGATAAATCGAATGCTTATGAATCGTGTGAGCAGCAGTTTGCCGGCGTTACTTTTGACCTTAGTGCTTGTGAAGGAATTGATAATCCGAATACTATTGTTGTTGCTTTTAGAGGCACTGATAATACGCTTGTTGGGTGGAAAGAAGATTTTAATATGGCTTTTCGCTGCCCAATTCCAGCTCAGGAGTCAGCAGCAGAGTATTTAATTTCTGTAACACAAAGATATAGTAAATATATTGCAAAAAAAGCTAGTTTATTACAAAAAATTTCCTCGTTTTTCGCAAAATCAACTAATTTGAAGTGCGACAATCGCGATAACAGTAACAAGCGCGATAATAATAATCACGATAACAATAACAATCGCAATAGCAGCCCGAATATTATTGTCACAGGTCATTCAAAAGGCGGAAATATGGCGTCCTATGCTACTATGCGATTGGATGCAGAAAATGAAAAACTTGGCAATCTTGTATCTAAAATTTATTCAATGGATGGGCCGGGTTTTGCAAATGATGTAGTAGATACTAGCGTTTTTTCGCGCGTGGCAAGTCGAATAGAGAAAGTTGTGCCGCAATCTTCGATTATTGGGCTTCTTATGGATAATGGTTTGCCATATAAAGTAGCTAGGGCTGATTCTGTTGGTTTAATGCAGCATTTTGGCATGTATTGGCATGTTGAGGATGGCGATTTTGATTATCGAGATGAAGTTACTTCTCGCGCTGCTGCAATCGCAAAAGCTATAAATTCTTGGATGTTTGATTTGCCTGTTGAAGAACGAAAACGCAGGATTGATAGTGTGTATAACGTTTTGTCGAGTTTAGGTTATCCTACTTTTGATTTATTGGGTTCTCATTGGTCTGAGCTTGTGCCAAAATTACTTGGAATGGCAACGCACTTGGATGCGAAGTCTTATGAGCTTATACGTGGAATTATTGCTGCTGTTGCTGGCGTAGGCGTGAAGTAATTGTACGAAGTAAATTTTATGAAGCAACTGTAAACGGAATTTAATTGCGGAATTATTCAGTTACGACGAATGGAAGGTTTTTAAATGCGACTTCGCTTGGATTTAGCTTATGACGGCGGCGGATTTTATGGTTGGGCTAAGCAGCCGGTTTTGCGCACTGTTCAAGGTGATATTGAGGCAGCGTTGCATATGGTTTTGCGTGTCCCGGAAAATGATCCTACTGAATCGTTGCGTCTTACTGTTGCTGGTCGTACGGATACTGGCGTTCATGCATCTCATCAAGTGTGTCATTTAGATATTTCAGATGAAACATTGCAGCGTTGTATAGGACATACTGGTTTAGATGGTGTTAGTGCGCTGGAGTATAGGCTTAGGCACGTTCTTGCGCAGGATATTGTCATACACAAGGTTAGTGTTGCGCCTTGTGGCTTTGATGCTAGATTTTCTGCGTTAGAGCGCACATATGTGTATCGTATTGCTGATGGGTATTGCAAAGCTAAATATGATCCTCGTATGCGCGGCTTTGTTTTGCGTTTTGATTCAGAGCTTGATGTTGACGCTATGAATCAAGCTGCGCGTCTTATGGTTGGTTTGCATGATTTTGGTTCATTTGCTAAGCCAAATCCTGGAGGAACTACTATTCGCGAAGTTAAGCAGGCTCGATGGCACAGAGTTGGGTCAAATGATGCGCAAAATAGCACTGGGTTTGTTCTTCCTATTGAACAAGGTTTGCTTGAATTTACTATTGTCGCTGATGCTTTTGCGCACAATATGGTGCGTTCTTTGGTGCAAGCTTGTGTGCAAATTGGTTGCGGAAAGCGTTCTCTTGATTGGTTTGAGGGAAAGATTAATGTTCCTCTTCGTGAAGGCTCGACGGGTCCAATTGATCCTCATGGATTGACATTGGAATATGTAGCTTATCCTCCTGATGAGGAGCTTGCTTCTCGCGCTGAAAAAATTCGCGCTCGCCGTGATTCGTCTGAGTTGTAATGTTTCAACGCACCATGGGTTTTATATTCGCAGCATGGTTTACAATTGAAAAGTTGCGTTTGTGTGCGCTTTCAGTGCAGCAAATCGCAAGTGGATGAATGTCCGAGCGGTCTAAGGAGCACGCCTCGAAAGCGTGTGAGGGTAAACTCCTCCGCGAGTTCGAATCTCGCTTCATCCGCAGAATAATAAGCTTCAAGCGTATTTCTCGCTTGAAGCTTTTTTATTCTGCCGAGCTTTCTCAAAACTGAAAGTGCAGTGCACTTTCAGTGAAAGCTCGGTCTGCCTTCGTCTCTATTGACGAAGGCAGGGCAGATTAGTGTGCTTCCAACGCGAGTTTCGCGCGCGAGCGTAATATGCGCATATTGTAGTTTTTGTACATCCAATGTACAAAAAATTGTACATCGAATGTATAAAAACTACGTTTTTCGTGTATAGTTGTTTTTATGAGCGAATATTTTCCTAGACCAATTGCTGATGCTATTCTTCACGCAAAACGAAAAGTCGTAATTCTTGAAGGCGCAAGGGCTGTAGGCAAAACTATGATGTCAAAGCGTCAGCTTGTGTCTAAAGGGTTTTCATACGTGAGTCTTGCGGATGAAAATACGTTTGCGCTTGCCTCAACAGATTTATATGGGTGGCTAAAAAATCTTAGTACTCCAGTTGTTATTGACGAAGCGCAAAGACTTTCAGATCTTCCGCTTGCAATAAAAGAAATAGTTGATAATTCAACTTCAAACAGTCTTCAGTATGTTTTAACAGGTAGTGCGCTTATAAATCGCAACGGATTAGATGGTCAAGATCCTCTTGCTAGGCGTGCTCAGCACTTTATAATGAGTCCTTTTACTCAGTGCGAAATTACTCAAAATAGTGGAAATATTGTAGATAATCTTATAGAAAGTAATCCAAATCTTAAATATGAAAAAGAAATAAGCAGAGAAGAAGTATATAAAATGATGGCTGCTGGCGGATTCCCAGAATATCAGCAATCATATGATTCTTATGAAGATTGGGAACGCGAAAAGCTTGTGTCAAGCGATATTCTTGCGGTGTTGGGAGATACTATTCTTCCAGGAGAACGATTAGACAGAAGTTTGGCTGTTAGCATACTTAATAAATTGCTGTGTACGCCTGGTGGGATTCTTAACACGAGTTCAATAGGTCAAGATCTTGCTTTAGATAGGCGAACTATTGAGCGTTATGTTAGCGTATTCTTGCGCAGGTTTTTAATAAATGCGCTCCCGAATATAAAAACCGCGCCGAATCGTCAAACTTTTACTAGAGCTAAGATGCATCCGGTTGATACGTCTTTAAGCGTTCAAACAATGATCAGTAAAGGTCATAATCCTTTGGAAGATCCAGTTATGTATGGGAATTTGCTGGAAAGTTTTGTTGTAAATCAGATTATGCCTGCCGTGCAATGGTCTAAAATGCACCCGGATTGCTTCTACTGGCGTGAAACTGGCAGCAGTCCTAAAGAAGTTGACCTTGTGCTAAGTTTCCGTGGAAATCTGGTTGGGGTGGAAGTAAAAAGCTCTAGCATGTTGAATCGTAACGATTTTAAGGGACTTGTAGCTCTTTCGCGAAGACATGAATTTAAGTGCGGATACGTTGTTTATTTGGGTCAAAAAATTATGCAGTGGGCGGACAATTTGTGGGCAATACCATTAAGCGCACTGTGGGAGCGTGAAGCATTTGAATAACTTGAGATAAATAATTTAAGATTTATAAATATAAGTTTTGTAATATTCAGCTTGCATTTGTTATATATCTATGTTGAATATAAAAGAGGCCTGCTAGCTATTGCATAGTAGGTCTCTTTTTGCCGATTGCCCTTTCTGGGTAAGCGATTAAACAGTGTGCGTTTTAAATAATGGAGTAATGACATTAGTTATACCTGTATTGGAGACCATACCAAATTATGCTATTTCAAAATTAAATTTGAGTCCGCTGGGTAGCCGAATGCGTAGGCGCGTAATAATCGCGAAGTGATTAGTTTTATTATCGCATCCTTAAAAACATTATTCGCTTGAACTGCAGAGTATTCGTATCCTGCTTCGTTGTTATTGCTTTTTGCTGCGCTTTTAGTTTTATTTTCTTCAATAACTATTACTTGATTAAAAGCATCTAGCTCTTCTCTAGCGCAATCCATATAAGCTATAGCAGCAATCGGCAGATCTTTTCCGCTTGCTGAATCATGCGTTTTTCCGCTTTCTAACGCCTCTTGAGGAATATCGTAAACTTTTTTGCGCAAGTCTGTTCCTTCTCCTGCAGCTCGCATAAGAGTTTGAGCGTTTGTTGACGCCATATCGCTGTATTCCAATGCAGTATTTTGATCTTTTCTCGCTGCTAGCGTTTGCAAAATAAAAGCGAGTTTGTCTTCAGCTTCTGCAGCTTGAGCTAAGGGTTGATGCGTCCATTTGAAGTTCTTGTAATGATTTATTACTTCTATAAGATTCGCGTATGAATCATGCTCCATTTGTTGCGCTGTTGTAGTTTTTGTATTTTCTGAGCTTTCGTTTCCGTTTCCGTTTCCAGTTTCAGTTCCGTTTCCGTTTTCGCTTTTATTGCTTACATTATTTGAATTTTCGTCACTATTTTTCTTCGAAAGCATTTCCCATTGAGCTTGCGTGCTGTATACAATGCTTTCGCTTAATCTTCCCGGGCATTGTTGAGCGACAGTTTTCCAATATTTTGCTGTGGTTTCCAAATCCTTAGTGGATATGTTATTTTGGTTCTTCTTGATTTCGCGCTGCCTTTTTTGCGCAAGCCTGTATGCTTTAGCACATGCATTTTCTGGAGCTGCTGTGTGAACAGTATGTTCGACATGAATGTTTTGTAATGTTCCGCAAGCTGTTAGAAGTGGAGATATTAAAACGCATATAAGAAGCACGAGTGCTCTGGCAATACTGCGTTTTACTTGTTTGCGCATATCATTTAACAAAACATAAAGTGTCTGCATAATCTACTAAAATAGCCACTGACTGTGACCAATATCGATTTATTAATTTGGTATTTGTTTTAAGTCTGCAACAATTAAAGCTAACTATTATTGTAAGAAAAAATAAGTGTGCTTTAATAGTTACAATTAATAATCATAAATTAATGCGTTATAACGAGAGGACGTGCGCGATGGAATTGGATTTGGCGGGAATGCATCAGCTTGCGGCACAGCAGGGGATTAATGCCGAGGAGCTGGACGAGGCACTCGCCGAGGCCTTGCGTCTTGCGTATATGAAAACCGCTCATCCTGCAAAGCATGTGCGAGTTGAATTGGACGAACGTGCAGGTTCGTTTACTGTGTGGGCTAGGGATGAAATTCCTGGTAAACCTACTGAAGATAACCCGTATCCAGCTCCAACGCTGGGAGAGGAGTATGACGATACTCCGCGTGATTTTGGTCGTTTAGCTGCTGCGACAGCTCGTCAAGTTATTAGTCAAATTTTCCGTAAAGCTGAAGATGACCGCGTATTTGGTGCGTTTTCTGGTCAAAAAGGAAAGCTTATTAACGGCATTATTCAGCAAGACGCAAAAGATAACACTAATATCCACGTTGCTGTTGGAGACGTTGAAGCTATTTTGCCTCGTCGCGAGCAGGTTCCAGGTGAGCGTTACCGCCATGGCGAGCGTATTCGCGTATATGTTGTAAATGTTGCTCGTGGTTTGCGCGGTCCGGAAATTGTTGTTTCACGTTCGCATCCTGAATTAGTTCGTCGTCTTTTTGAGCGAGAAGTGCCGGAACTTGTTTCTGGAGCAGTTTCTATTATGTCGATTGCGCGTGAAGCTGGCGCTCGCACAAAGATTGCCGTTAGAGCTAATACTGAAGGTGTGAATCCAAAGGGTGCTTTAATTGGTCCTGGCGGTTCGCGCGTGCGTGCTGTAATGGAAAACTTGGGTCAAGAGAAGATTGATATTGTCGATTGGTCATCTGATCCAGCAAAGTTTGTTGCTGCTGCTCTTTCGCCTGCTACTGCTACACAAGTACAAGTAGTGAGCGAAAAGAACCAAACTGCAGTTGCTTTTATTCATGATGCTCAGCTTTCTCTTGCTATTGGCAAAGAAGGTCAGAACGCTCGTTTGGCTGCAAAGTTGACTGGTTGGAAGATTGGTATTGAGTCTGCAGAAGAGCATGCTAAGAAGGTTGCTGCAGCTCAAGCGCAAAATGCGCAGCCTGCTTCAGCTGATTTGAATAATAACGCATCTGCTGCTGAATAGATTGTTATTGAGAAGTGCTGAATATTGTTTTGGATTGATATTTCCGCAATGTTTAGCACTTCTTGATTGTTTATTTTATTAGCGGTGTGCAAATAAAGTAGTCTCTTACGTGGCATTTAGCGACACTCGAGCCAATCCAACGTTTCGAGTATGCTAAAAGCTGGAATCTGGGCGAAAGGCAATAGCCATCGTCCGGCGGGAGACGAGGTATAAGATCATGGTCGCACGATGATATATCGCACGATAATAAATAATAAGCTCGCAATAATGTAAAGTGGTCGCGTGTACTAGCGCTGCCACAGACAGAGGAGAACACTGAGTGGTTAAAAAGCGCGTGTATGAACTGGCCAAAGAATTTGGTGTAGACAGTAAAACCGTGTTGGAGCGTTTGAAGAGCATGGGCGAATTTGTTAAGTCTGCTTCTTCAACAGTTGAGGCTCCAGTAGTCCGTCGTTTGCAAACAGTATTAGCATCTGACGGAAATAAGTCCGAAAAGGCATCTAGTGCAAGTAAGCCTGCTGCACCAAAAGCTAAGCCGCAGGCTAAGCCTCAAGCTAAACCTCAAGCTAAAGATTCGTCACACAGTGATTCTGTAGCTGACTCTTCTGCTAACAAGCCTGTGCATAACGCAGCTTCTCATTCTGCTCCAAAGCCGGGTGCAAATCATACTCGCTCAAACAATACTTCCCGTCCTAATGCTGCTGCCGGCGAAAATAGAAAAAATGATCGTCGCAATGAGAATCGCGATAATCGTGATAATCGCGGCGAATCTCGACAGCAAGCTCAAGGTCAATCTCACTCAGATCGTTCTCAAATGCCTCCTCGCCCTCGTCCGCACCAGAATGCGCAAGGTGCAGGCGCATCTGCTCCACGTCCGGGCAATAATCCGTTTAGCCGTAAGCAAGGCATGCGTGCTCCTACACCTGGAGATATTCCACGTCCTCATCCGATGTCTCGTCCTGGCGCTGAAAATGGTCGCGGTGGTCGTCCAGGTCAAGCTGGCGCTGGAGCTCAAGGTTCGCGTGGTGAACGTGCAGAACGCGGTGGTCGCTCACGTGGCAGTCGCTCTGGTCAAGGTGGCGCACGCTCATCTCAGTGGTCGGGTCAGCGTCGCGGTCAAGGTGGCGCAGGTGCAGGCTCTGGTGCATCTTCTCGCCCATCTGCAGAATCTCGTTTTGCATCTCAAGGAGCTAGCTTCCAGGCTGCTGCAGCAGGTGCACCTAATGGTGGTCCATCGCGTGGCGGCGGTCGCGGTCGTGCAGGAGCTGCAGGCGCATTCGGTCGTCAAGGTGGTAAATCTTCTAAGGCTCGTAAGAATCGCTTAGCGAAACGTCGTGAATACGAAGAGCTTAAAGCACCAGTGATTGGCGGCGTGCGTATTCCTTCCGGTAACGGAGCTACGATTCGCTTGCGTCAAGGCGCAACTCTTTCTGATTTAGCAGAAAAGATCGATGTAAATCCAGCAGCTTTGGTAACTGTTCTCTTCCACTTGGGTGAGATGGCAACAGCTACACAATCTTTGGATGAATCAACATTCCAAATTTTGGGTGAAGAAATCGGCTGGAATATCAGCATTGTTTCTGCTGAAGAAGAAGATAAAGAGCTTTTGCAGCAGTTTGACATCGATTTGGACGAAGAAGAGCTGCAAGAAGATGACGATTTGCAATCTCGTCCGCCTGTAGTAACTGTTATGGGTCACGTAGATCACGGTAAAACTCGCTTGCTCGATACTATTCGTAAGTCGAATGTTATCGATCGCGAAGCAGGTGGCATTACTCAGCGCATCGGTGCTTATCAAGTAACTGTAAATCTTGAAGGAAAGCCTCGTAAGATTACGTTCCTCGATACTCCAGGCCACGAAGCGTTTACTGCTATGCGTGCTCGCGGTGCTGAGCTTACAGACGTTGCAATTCTTGTTGTTGCAGCAGACGACGGCGTGATGCCTCAGACTGTTGAAGCTATTAACCACGCTCAAGCTGCTCATGTGCCAATTGTTGTGGCTGTGAACAAGATTGATGTTGAAGGTGCTAACCCAGATAAGGTTCGCGGTCAGCTTACAGAATACGGTTTAGTTGCTGAAGAATACGGCGGCGACACCATGTTTGTGGATATTTCTGCAAAGCAGGGCACGAACGTCAATAAGCTTCTTGAAGCTGTGTTGTTGACTGCTGATGCTGAGCTTGATCCTAAAGCAAATCCAAATATGGATGCTCGCGGTGCAACTATCGAAGCTCGACTCGATAAGGGTCGCGGTGCTGTTGCTACTGTTCTTGTGCAGCAAGGTACTCTTCACGTTGGTGATTCTATTGTTGCTGGCACTTCTTACGGTCGTGTGCGCGCTATGCTCGATGAGAACGGCAAGCATTTGCAGGATGCGGCTCCTTCCACTCCTGTTCAGGTGCTTGGTTTAACTTCTGTTCCAACTGCTGGCGACTTGTTCTTGGTTACTTCGGACGACCGTTCTGCTCGTCAAATTGCTGAAAAGCGTGCAGCTACAGAGCGTGCGGCTCAGCTTGCAAAGCGCCGCAAGGTTGTGTCTCTTGAAAGTCTTAAGGAACAGTTCGCTAAGTCTGAAGTTGACATGCTGAACATCGTTATTAAGGGTGATTCTTCCGGTTCTGTTGAGGCTTTGGAAGATTCCTTGATGAAGATTGAGGTTTCTGAAGAAGTTGGAATCCAGGTTATTCACCGCGGTGTTGGTGCAATTACTCAGAACGATGTGAACTTGGCAACTGTCGATAAGGCTGTGATTATTGGCTTCAACGTGCGTCCAAACCGTCAGGTTGCTGATTTGGCAGACCGCGAAGGCGTGGAAGTTAAGTACTACTCGGTTATTTACAAGGCAATCGAAGATATCGAAGCTGCTTTGAAGGGTATGCTTAAGCCAGAATTCGAAGAAGTTGTTACTTCGCATTCCGAAATTCGCGAAATCTTCCGTTCTTCCAAGTTCGGCAATATTGCTGGTGTTATGGTTCAAGACGGCGAAGTCAAGCGCGGTACGAAGTGCCGTATTTTGCGCGACGGCGTTGCTACAGTCAACGACCTGGAGATTTCCAGCTTGCGTAGGTTTAAGGATGACGTGCAATCCGTTAGCGAAGGTTACGAAGCTGGTATTAATCTCGGCAGCTTCAACGACATTGAGCTTGGCGATATAATCGAAACCTTTGAAATGAAGCAGATTGAGCGCAAGTAATTATGGCAGGAACGAATCCTAGAGCTGCACGTATTGCAGCATTAATTCAGCGCGTAATCGCTTCTAATATGGAATCGCATTTGCACGATAAGCGTTTGGCGAGTGTGACTATTACGGAAGTGCGCGTTACGAACGATTTGCAAATTGCAAAGGTCTACTGGACTCAACTTGGTCACGAAGGCAAAGAGCAGGGCGAGCGTCAGCGTGCAGCACAAGCTTTGCAGCAGGCTCACGGTCGACTGCGCTCTTTGGTCGGTGCAAAAGCTGGATTGCGTTTGACTCCTCAATTGAAATTCATTTATGACGAAGTGCCTTCTGAAGCGCACGAAATTGAGGATATTCTTGTTGCAGCTCGTCATCGTGATGAAGAATTAGCTAAGTTGCGTGAAAATGCTAAGTATGCTGGCGATGTCGATCCGTATAAGAAGCCGCGCGAAGTTGAAGAATCTGACGATGACTTCGACGACGACGATGACTTTGAAGAGGACGATGCCTTTGAAAGCGACGACTTTGAAGACACGTCTGAATCGTCTGACAACAATTAAATCTCAAAGCAAACTCAATGTGAATCGTATAGTAGCTAGATTTAACTTATGTGCATACCAGATTCAGGATTACTGCTTGTAGATAAGCCGCAAGGTGTTACAAGTCACGATATTGTTGCGTGCGCTCGTCATTTGTTGCATACAAAGCGAGTTGGTCACGCAGGAACGCTTGATCCTATGGCGACAGGATTGCTAATCATAGGTTTTGGCAACGCAACGCGACTTTTAAATTACATGTTGGGGCACAATAAAACCTACGAAGCAGTAATCCGCTTAGGAGAAGCAACTACTACTGATGACGCTGAAGGTGAAATTCTTCCGGATGACGCATTAAATATAGGTCCGGGGGTTCATGTTGCTAATAGCGACACGTCTTTTGAAAGTTCACTATCTTTTGAAAAGCAACTGTCTTTTGAGCGAATTAAGCAAGTTGTTAGCGAAAATTTAGTAGGCAAAATTATGCAAGCTCCTACTGCTTTTTCTGCTATTAAAATTAATGGTCAACGAGCTTATGATTTAGCGCGCGAAGGAAAATCAGTAGAGATTGCTCCTAGAGAGATATTTGTTAGTGATTTTTCAGTGAGCAATCCTCGAATTACTAGGGGAGTGAGTGGGAAACTCGTATGCGATATATCTGCAAAAGTTTCTTGCAGTAGTGGAACATATATTCGCGCTTTAGCTCGCGATTTAGGTCGCTTACTAGGAGTTGGTGGGCATCTTATTCAGCTTCGTCGCACTAGCGTTGGTGATTTTTCGGTTACTGATTCGCGAGTTCTTAAACTTCGCGCTCAAATGCGAGAATTTACTGATCGCAATGGAGTATTGCAGCATCGCTCAAAAGCAGTTCCTAGTGACGATTTTGACGCAAATAATATGCTTCCTAAAATTTGCTTAAATATGATGGATGCAGCTTCGTATTCGCTTCCAACTTTAAGCATTGATGAAAATCAAGCTAAAGACTTGCGTTTTGGGCGCTGGATTGAGCTTAAATCTGGCATAAATTACGAAAATTATCCTGCAATAGCGTACGTTCCAAACGCAAATACTGCGGAATGTGACGTTGTTGCAGTAGTTGAATTGACAAAAAATATAAAAAGTAATCAAATCAAACCAATTGTGGTATTTCCGGCAAGCGAGAAGACTGGTAAACTAGATAAGTATTTAAAATAACGAATTGCGTAATTTGCGTAGTTTGCTTGAGTAATGCTTGAACGCGGATAGTAAGGATATCATGAAGGTCATCGACATTCGACCAGATGCCAACGGCATGATTAATTGGCCAACGTTAAGTGCGGAGCGTAAAGCGGTTGTTACCATTGGCGTATTCGACGGTATGCACAAAGGTCATCGCGAGGTTATTCGTCGTACTGTGGATCTTGCGCATCGTCATGGAGCGTTTTCAGTAGTGATTATGTTTGATCCACGTCCAAGCGTAGTGCATGCTAATCCTGATTTGTACGATGATTTTGGCGACGTTAATTCTAAACTTCCGGACGATCCGGATGCTCTTACAAGCGTGCGTCAACGTTTGCGTGTGATGTCACAGTTGGATGTTGATCATGTTGTGATTGTGCGCTACAGCCTTGCTTTTGCTGCAAAATCGTACCGTTTCTTCTTAGGTCAGCTCGTTGGAAAGCTTGGTATGCGAGCATTAGTTCTTGGCTCTGATGCTGCACTTGGTGCTCGTCGTGCTGGTGATATTAAAGCAATTCGCGAATTGTCTCAAGCAACTGGAGTTTTTGAGCTTATTGAAGTAGAGGATTTGGGCCCAGACGACGTTCGCGTGCCTGATCCTATTGTTCGTGAAGTTCCACAGGAGCCTGGAGACCCTAAAGATCCTTCTGAGGGCATGAATAAAGCTGAATACCGTGCTTGGAGCAAGAGCATGCCAAATAAGAAAGTGCGTGCTTGGAGCTCTACAAATGTGCGCTGGATGTTGGCTACTGGTCGAGTCAAAGAAGCGCGTGAAATTTTGGATCAGCCGCATCGCGTTGAAGGAACAGTAGTTCATGGAGACGAGCGTGGGCGCGAGATTGGATTCCCAACAGTAAATCTTGGCGAAAAAATTGAAGGCTATGTGCCAGTTGATGGCGTGTATGCAGGTTGGGTTGTTGATTTAGATGCTGACAATAAGAACGATGTCAGGCCATCGAAAAATGCTGTTCCAGATGTGAGTGTTTTGCGTCGTGATGAGCTTCATTTAGGCGTTCATTCTCCGTGGCGTTGGCCTGCTGCGATTTCTATTGGAACTAAGCCAACATTTAATAAAGATGGCGAAGAAGATGCAGAGCGCACTGTTGAAGCTTACGGATTGTTCGACGATTGGAAAGACTTGTACGGGCATCGCGTTTGCATTGAGTTTGCTAGTTTCTTGCGTCCGCAACAGGCTTTTGACTCAGTTGACGCGCTAAAAGATATGCTCAAAGCTAATGTTGAGCAAGTGCGCGAGATTACGCAGTCAGAAAATATTTAATCTTAAAAACTAGCTTTTAGTTAGTAACTTTCAGATAGTCACGTTTGCTTTAGTGGTGGAACGACTTAAAGAAGTTTTGCGTTTCTGGGTCTGTGCATGCGTCCATAACTTCGTATGGCGTTCCGTTTTCTGCCACAATGCCGTTTCTCAGCAAAACAATCCTGTCTGCTGCTTCGTGTGCGAAATGCATTTCGTGCGTTGCCATCAGGATTGTTGTTCCTTGTGCTTTTAGCTCCGAAACCATGTCTAAAACTTCACCAACGAGCATAGGGTCAAGAGCGGAAGTAATCTCATCTAAAAGCAAAAGCTGTGGGCTTGTCATAAGCGCTCGCGCAATCGCAACTCTCTGCTGCTGTCCACCAGAAAGCTGATCAGGATAAGACTTTGCTTTATTTTCAAGCTTAATCCTAGCTAGAAGCTCCATTGCGCGGCTTTCTGCGCGATCTTTATCCCAGTGGTGTACTTTACGTGCGGCTAAAGTAACGTTATCCAAAACGGTCATGTGCGTGAAAAGATTGAATTGTTGGAATACGACTCCAATTTGAGACCGTATTTTATCCTGGTTTACGCGAGGGTCAGTAATATCCGTATTTCCAAGCCAAATTTGCCCGTCGTCCACGCACTCAAGCAAATTAATGCACTTCATAAGAGTGGATTTTCCGCTTCCGGAAGGGCCAAGAAGTGCCACTACTTCGTGTGAAGCGATATCAAACGAAATACCCTTAAGAACAGGAGTTGAGTTATATGATTTACGAATATTGCTTAAGCGCAAAACTGGAGTTGAATCTGAGTTATCGTTTGCGTTTGTTTGCTCGCTCATTTTCTGATTTGCTTTCTGATTTGCTTTCTGATTTTCACGCTGATTTAAGTTATTCATCACACAGTTCCTCCGTTAAGCTCGCGTTTGCGCAACCTTGCTGTATACCAATCGTTCAGCACAATAAACGGAATACTTAGCGCTATGAACACGACGCTTGCCACAACGTAAGGCGTAAAATTATAAGAAGTTGCAACAGATATTTGCGCAGCTCTAACAGCGTCAACAGCACCTAAAACAGATATAAGTCCAGCGTCTTTTTGCATTGATATAAAATCGTTCATTAATGCAGGCGCAACTTTCCTTAAACCAAGCGGAATTACCACTAATCGCACAGTTTGCCCGGATGTTAATCCTAACGATCTTGCGGATGCTCGCATAGAAGGGTGAACGTCCTCAAAACCTGCTCGCAATACCTCTCCGACATATGCGGAGTAGCTCATAACAATGGCGATTGTGCCAAGTATTGACGGCGGAATGCGTCCAAAAAGTTGCAATCCAGGTATGCCAAAGCCGATTAAGTAAAGCACAACAAGCATTGGTATGCCGCGCATAATAGTCGTATAAAATTGCGCTATGACTCGCAAAGGGAACAGCAGTGGGCTTGTGCTTGTGCGTATAACTGCGATTAAAGTTCCGAGTATTGCCACACCAATAACAGCGAATACAAGAACTTGCAAATTAAGCATTAAACCTTGCAAAACAGATGGCAAAGATATCATAAAGTATTTGCCAGAGAAGAATGTTTCGCGTACTCTTGGCCAACCTGGGCTCATTGCAAGCGTTATAACAACAACTCCAACAAGAACAACAGTGCTGAGAATACTGATTCCTACAGAACGTAGATTCTGCTTCTTTCTTATAAGTCGACGATTCCGCTCTACTTTGCTTACGTTTGCGTTTTCTACGTTCGCTTTGCTTGACGTATTGACATTGTAGTCTTCTGCGGATGTTGTTTTATTCGTTCGGGTTTCAGCAGTATTGCCTGTAAGTGCTGTCATTGGCGTAGCCTTAAGCCTTTCAACGCGATGAACATTCCTTAGTTATTGTACTAAAGCATTTAAGTACTTCAAACGATTATTTATTTAATTAAAATAAATGTGTTTTATCTGAAATTATTTAAGCGGTAAATCAAAGTGATTGCGCACTTAAATTTACCGCTTAAATATATAGCTTATTTTACAATTCGTTTGGTATGGCGCGAGTTTTGCTTTACTTCAACTCGCGAACTTTAGTCGTAAACTCAGCAAGCCACTTATCTTGCAGCTTCTTAAGCGTACCGTCTTTCTCAAGTTCATTAATAGCTTTAGTAACATCTTTAGTGAGCTTCGAATCCTTAGGAAGCACAATTCCCATGCCTTCCTTATCTTCAGAACCAGCAATCTGACCAACCACAGTGCTGTTCTTAACTTCGTCGGTTTGAACCATTACGAAAGCAGAAGGAGTGTCTATAACAAGTGCGTCAATTTGACCTGAGTTCAAAGCTTGAGCTAAAGCATCGTTGTCGTTAAAGGTTTGAATATCGCCCTTAATCTTCTTAGCAGCATCGTAGCTAGTAGTTCCAACCATTGCGCCAATAGTAGAGGACTTCAAATCTGCAAGCGACTTAGCTGAAGCGAATTTTCCGTCTTTTTTAACTACTACGGACTGAGTTGCGTTGTAGTAGCTTGGGGAGAAGTCTACTGTTTTCTTGCGTTCTTCTGTGATCGAGAACTGCTGAATGTTAAAATCAAAATCTTTTGGACCAGGGGTTACGGCAGAGTCGAAAGTTGTGCGAACCCACTTAACATGACTTTTATCGTAGCCGAGCTTTTTGGCCACAGCGTACGCAACTGCTGATTCGAATCCTTCGCCGTTTTCAGGCTTGTTATTGTGAATCCACGGCTCGTATGCTGGCTGAGCGGTTCCAACTGTGAGCACATTTGCTTCTACAGTTTTGTTACCTTCAGGCTTACTTCCGCCGCATGCTGCGGTTCCTGCTAAAGTTGCTACGCTTAGCAGAGCTGCTGCAAACCTTATAGCATGTTTAATCAGCGTCTTACGATAACGAATAGTCATATTCTCTCCTTTTATATCATTGTGTATTGGCTGATAATTGCAATACTTTCGAAATTTTATTGTATAAATTATGTACTTCGCGTAGCAGATTCTGCGATTCTTCTGTATTTACGCAAGTGCGTGCGGCAAGTGCGTGAGTAAGCTGCGCAAAACAAGTCTATATTAAGATACCGGAATAGTAAGCCCTGTTGTTATTGCAGTTACTTATAGCAAGTTATAGAATCCGCGAAAAATCAGCGTGACGCACAAATCTTTAAGCTAAATCAAATCCGCTAAAAGTAAATCCAGGACTTACAACGCACGAAACTAGAACATCTGCATTGCTAGGAACTGTTCGCTGCCAAGTTCCAGCAGGAATCACAAGGTGTCCACGCACTTCTAAGCCTTTACTATTCTCACTATTTCCAAGTGTAAATCTCTGCAAATCAGCTTCGTCACAAGGGCTTTTAGCGCATCCTCCAAGCTCAATCGTAAGATTTGCAGGTCCGTGCCAAAGCCAAATCTCGTCTGCGTCAACCTTATGCCATGCGCTTGAATCTCCAGCGGGAAGAAGGAAGTAAATAAGCGATGCCAATGGTCTTGGTGCGTCTGCACTAGCGTTCTCGTCGACTTTCGTATTGATTGCGCTCGCGTCTGAAATATTTTCAGTGTTGGCTTCGTTGTAAAGCTGCGATGCTTGCCAGTCGCGGTTATACCAGCCGCCTTCTGGGTGGGCTTCTAGGTGCAGTTCTTTAACTAGATTCTTTGCGTAATCGCTCATATTTTCTAAGCTGACACTCATTGTAATATCCTATTTTTATTTGATTTGACTTGTATTTTGTTGTTTTGCTGGGTAAGTGTTTGGTAGGCGATATTTTGTAAGTATTGTCGCGTAAGCGCTACTTTGCAAGCGCTACTTTGCAAGCGCTACTTTGCAAATGCGCCGTCGTTATAAGCAAGATTTCCAGAAATAACGGTAGCCTTCGCACTACCGGCACCGTGGCGAACAAAATTGTGCAAAGTTTCCTCAATTCCTTGAGGAGAATCCGTATCGGTTTGAATATCAAAGAAAGAAAGATCTGCTGTAGCTCCAGCGTTAATCTGACCAATTCTGTGTGGTCCAACGTGTAGGCCCATAACGCTTGCTCCGCCCAAAGTCATCATTCTTATAATTCGATGAGATAAATCATCTTTTCTATAACCTTGAGCTGTTGCTAAATCGTAAACTTTCGCGGCATCGTCCAAAACGTCAAGAGATGGTGAAGAAGATAGCGAATCCGTGCCAATAGCAAGCAAATTACCTTCTTCCATGTAGTCGCGAATTGGTGCGTCTCTTTCTGTAACAGTAATGCGGTTAGATCTTGGGCAAAGCGCAACTCCAACTCCACGCTGACGTAAAATCCTTCTATCTTCGCCATCTGCCCAAACTCCGTGCGCAATATGAACGTCTGGCCCAAGAGAGCCAAGCTGATCCAAAAACTGAATTGCGGAAGCTGTCATTCCGTGCTCTTTCAGCTCGCTGTAGCTTGTCCAAATGTTTGCGTTCCAATCTGGAGCTGAATACGTGGTCAGAGTATCTGCGTGATTTCCTGCTTCCATTGGGGTTTCGGCCAAGTGTATATGCAATCGCATGTTCAGCTGTCTTGCAATATCCGGCAAGTCCACAAAAGGCTCAGTTTCTAAGCTGTAAGGAGCGTGTGGGCTAATTCCTATGCTTGGCACGCTTCCATTGTTCATCATATGCTCAAGCATTTTAAGCAGCTTAGCGTAGCCTTCTTCCTTCCAATCAACGTTTTTCCAGCCCATTACTTCCCAGTAGGCTATTCCGTGCATTCCCTGGCTTGCGAGCGCTCCAACGGCTTCAATGTCGGTTACAATATCGGCTGCAGCAGTTGTGCCAGCTTCAACCATCATTCTGGCGCCTTCGTATGCTGAAGTTTTCCAAGGCGTTATAGAAGGGTTTTGTTTCTTTTCTTCTTGGAGCTTGTCGTATACGACGTTGAATCCCTGTTCCCAATCGTGAAAATTGCGATATTCTCCTAGTCCAACGCTTGCCATATTCGTGTATTGCAAATGCGTGTGGGCGTTAATAAGGCCAGGTGTCATAAGCCCATGCCAATGCTTCTCATTGTTGAACATTTGCTTGTAGGATTCGCTTGGCATCTCGTCTTTTAGAGTGTTCAGCACCCACTGTCTTGTTCCAACGTGTACAACGTGTCCGTTAGATACTGCTACGGCTCCTTCGGTAATAATAGGTCCTGTTACTGGAATAACCATCGCTGCGCTATACAATGTGACTTCGTTAAGTGGCGTTGGGTGGGCGAGTGCGCGTATTGGATCTTGAAGCATTGTGTTCCTTATGGAATTGTTATTAAATAATTTCGTTGTTTTACTTTATTATTGCTCAGTTTTATTATGTTTTTGTTAATTAGATTCTAGTCAATTGAACTTTTGTTAATTGAATTTTAGTTAATTTGATTCTTCTTCTGCAAATCGCGTTAAATCCCATCTGTAGCCGTTGTTTTTATTAGCTTCACTCGCGCTGTAACCTCGTTTTTCTAATGCAATACTCGCTATTTGGTTATCGGAAGCTTCGGGTAGCTGGTAGATTCCAGCATTAAGGCGGTTTTTCCCGTTATTGCTTTTGTTTGCATTTTTCCCATTGTGCTCTAGTAAATATGCAACTGCGCTCACCTGAACTGCAAAACTAAAGTCCATTATTTCAATCGGATTTCCGCCTCCAGTAGTGTAGTTGGTTCCGTCGCCTTCGCTTATCAGTGTGATTTGTGGGCCGTTCGGAACCTGAATTTGCCTTTGCGATGTTCCAACAATTGGCTTAAAATCGCGTATTTCGTCTAGCGCAATTTCGTTTGCGATTCCGCCAATAACTGCCAAAATCGCATTTTCTTGCATTTTTTGCATGTGTTGCAAAGTTATAGTGTGACGAACTCCAGTTGCCGAAACAATCATTGTGCTTGAAGTAACAGCGCATTCAAGGTTTTTAGCTTCAAATCCGTCGAATACTGCGCGCAAAGATTGAACTGGATTTGTGTCGCAAATAGTAACGTTAGCGCCGAGAGCGCGTATTCTTAATGCAAAACCGCGACCAACCGGGCCATACCCAACTACCGTAACTTTAGCGTTTCTAAAACATGCGCTTCCAAGAATTTTCTGCATTGTTGTAACGCATGTTTCGCCAGTCCCGTGCCGGTTGTCAAAGTCGGTTTTTAAGGCGCTGTTGTTTACTGCGATTACTGGGTAGTTTAGCTGGCCAGCTTCTTGCATTGCTTCGAAAGCGCGCACTCCGCTTGTTGTTTCTTCCGCAACTCCTATTAGTTTTTCGGCGATTTGCGGGCGCTCTAAGCTTGCCAGTCGTGCAAAACTAGCTCCGTCGTCAATGATTATGTTTGGCTGTATTTCGTCTAAGAGTTTTAGTGCGCCTTCGTGTGTTTGTGCAGGTGTCCAACTGCGATTTGCTTGTACTACAATTCCTTCTTTTTTAAGCTGATCTGCTACTCGCTGATCCGTTTCGTCTGGTGCGCAAAAAACGCCAACTGTTGCTCCATAAGCGTGTAATTCCCTAAGTAACACAGCTGTTTTTGGCTCCAACACAAGGCAAACAGCTATTCTGACTCCTTGCAAGTCAAGTTCTTTTTTTCGCAATTCGCTAAGAAGTGTTTGCATCACGGGCATGTGTTTTTGCGCGTAGTCGATTGCGTCTTTTCCGCTTAAGCTAGGGGCGTTAATAGTAGTGTTTTTTAGGTTTTCTAATGATTGTGTGGCGTCAAAATCTGCATCTTTTTTGCAGGTTGTAGGAATTATTCCCCAGGACTGTGAGCTTTTTAGGAATTTCTCAATATTTTTGTTGTTATTTTTAGTATTATTTTCAGCACTATCGTAAGTATTATTTTCTGCAGTATCGTCAACAAGCACGCGCGATCCAGCAAGCGAGCGATTTGTCATTTGCGAAGCAACAGACACCCATTCGCTAAAGTCAATCATATTAAACTCCTATATTAATTCCTAAAATCGCAAATCTATAAAATCACGAATCTTCACAATCCAAGCGCTTGTAACGCATCTCGAACGTTGCGCACTTCAACAATCTGCAATCCTGGAATATTAATCTTTTTTCGAAGCGGGCACACAACAGCGCGCTTATATCCTATTCGCGCAGCCTCACGCAATCGCGGCTCTATTCTTGGCGCTGGGCGAACTTGACCAGTTAAGCTCATCTCACCAATTGCGCAAGTTTGAGGAGTTACTGCTTTCCCGGCGGCAGCGCTAGTTAAAGCTGCTACAATTGCCAAGTCGCAAGATGGCTCTTTTGCCAACGCTCCTGCAATAGTAGATACGTACAAATCTTTTGCAAGTAAATTAACGCGTCCGTGACGATACAAAACTGCTGTAAGCATTGCGAGACGGTTAGAATCAACACCTGAAACTGCACGGCGAGGAGTGGGCAGAGCTGATTGCGTTACAAGTGCTTGTATTTCAATCGGCAGGCTTCTGTGTCCTTCAAGTGTAAAAGTGACGCAAGTTCCGTCGTTTGTGCCATCTTGCGCATTTTTACCTTGATTATCGTTTTCTGTAGAAGACAAAAACAGTCCGGAAGGATCCGGCACTTCCTCAATTCCTTCACCGCTCATATCGAAGCAGCCAACTTCGTCTGTAGGTCCAAAGCGATTCTTTACAGCTCTTAGCATGCGTAACGCTGTTTGTGTATCGCCCTCAAATTGACATACTGTGTCGACTAAATGCTCAAGCGTACGCGGTCCTGCTATTGAACCATCTTTTGTAACGTGCCCAACTAAAAGTATCGGAATATTGTTAGTTTTAGCAACGTCTATAAGTGCGCTCGCAACTTCTCTAACTTGTGTAGAACCGCCTGTAATGCCATCTACTTCTTGTGCGGAAATCGTTTGCGCAGAATCGACAATAGCAAGCGTAGGATGATGCGTTTCAATAAGATCTAGTACAGTGTCAAGATCGCCTGTTGTTGCAAGTAATAAATAATCGTTTACAGCGTTAATTCTAGACGCGCGCAATTTAACTTGCGCTGCTGATTCCTCGCCGGAAATATACAATACAGGGGGAGCGTTGCTTTCTTTTGATTGTTTAGATACGTAAGCTGCTGTTTTTAAAAGTAGTGTTGATTTTCCGATACCTGGCTCTCCAGCTATAAGAGTTACGGAGCCTGGCACAAGTCCTCCGCCTAATACGCGATCGAATTCGCTAAAACCAGTGTGGATGCGCATTGCGTCGTCTGCTTGAATTTCGCTAATTGGTTGCGCGGACGTTGTTGAATCGAGAGTTGAATGCGCGATATTGCGATTGGAAGTAGTTATGCTATCTGGTGAATAGGTGCGCGATGCTGTTGTGTGCATTGCTGTTGCTCGCGATGCGCGCGTTGTACGAGATAATCCACTAACTCGCGCTTCTCTAAACTCGTTCACTGTGCCCCATTCGCCACATTCAGGGCAGCGACCGTACCATTTTGAGCCGCTCCAGCCGCATTCGGAGCATAAATAGTGAAGAGTAGATTTACTAGCCATATCTCGACGCTATACGCTTTATTAGACAATCATATTTTGTATTTGTTTTTGATTGTAAAGCGTTTTTGCGCACTAAAAGCGTCATCGCGATGTGACATAATGCAAGTATGTCGAAATCGAATGCTTCAAGTATGAATGCTTCAAAGATGGGTGCGTTGAATATGAATTCCTCAAGTGTCAATAATTCATCACACAACAAGTTATTAGTTGTGTTGACTTCAGCTGCAGTAATTGTGGTTTTGGCTTTAATTTCAGCGTTTATGTGGCCAGGTTGGGCATTGAATCACGAAAATGTTGCGAGCAAAAATCATATGGTAATGCCTAAAACGCCTTCTATACCATCGAAACCTTTGCCAGCATCTTCTACGGCATTGCTTAAGGCTATGCCAGATAGCGTACTTGATTTCGCTCGTGTTGACGCTATACCTAGTGCAAACTGGACTGAATCGTCGCCTTTGGAAGAGTATTCTGTTAAGTACTCAACTGGTCAGCCAGATGGGGAAGTGTCTGTAACTGTTGCTCAATGGTCGAATCGCGATTCTGCGAACAAGCAGTATGAAGCGTTAGTTGATGGACTTAAGGGTTCTGATATTACAAGTGGAAAAATTCAAGTTTCTGGTAAGACTTCCGGTAGCTATGTGTTGCGAAATGATGAAAATGATAAATCGCAAGCTAGTGCATTGTGGCAGAACGATACTGCTGTTTTTGAAGTGAAAGGCGCAAAGCAAGCAGTAGAGCGTTTTTATCACAAATTCCCGATGTAAATTGTTGTAAAAAATGATGTTCTTTGTAATATCACTCCACAAAGTCGTTCAAACGGTGTAACATTAGGCAAGTTGCACACTTTACATAGGAATGGAGGCTTCAGATGGGTTCTGTCATCAAGAAGCGCCGCAAGCGGATGAGCAAGAAGAAGCACCGCAAACTGCTGCGTAAGACTCGTCACCAGCGCAAGTAATTTTCTTGCTATGCGTTGATGCGTGTCTGAACGTTTAGGCACGTAAGACTTTTTTGAAGCGTCGGTTTTTCCGGCGCTTTTTTGTATACAAAAAAGTAGAGCCCGCGTTTGCGGACTCTACTTTTATATTAGTTTCGCTACTTATTTGGGTTCGTAAGAGTGCGAGGACCGTTTGGATCGCCGACGATCACCGTGTCAACCATGTTCAAGAACAATCCGTGTTCCACAACGCCGACAGTCTCAATCAAATCCTTCGCCAACTCCTGAGGATGCTCAATGCGCTCCATGTGCAAATCAACCACGAAGTTGTTCTCGTCGGTGCGCACTTCCTTGCCGTCCGCATCAAGACGCAAAACTGGCTTATATCCGCGCTTTTCGAACTTACGAATCACCTGCGCGGAGCCGAATGGAATCACCTCAACAGGAAGTGGGAACTTGCCAATCGTATCAACTACCTTGCTTGCGTCAACGATCCACACGATGCGGTCGGAGTTAATAGCCACAATCTTTTCCCAAAGAAGAGCTGCGCCGCCGCCTTTAATACCGTTGAAATTCTTGTCAACTTCGTCAGAACCATCGATTGTAACGTCAATGTGATCCACTTCGTTAATGTCGAGAATCTTAATGCCGTAGCCTTCTGCTTGCTCTTGCGTGCGACGAGAAGTGGTGACTCCTGTGAAGCTCAAGCCTTCTTCCTTAACTCTGCGGCCAAGTTCGTCAACCAAGAAGCGCACTGTAGAGCCGGTGCCAAGACCAACCATCATTCCATTCTTTACAATCTTCGCGGCTTCAATGCCTGCTGCCTTTTTAAGCGCATCTTGTTGTGCTTTATCCATTATTCCTGCTTTCTTGTTTTTGTTATTCCCGAGTTCGCCGATGAACTTCCATCGCTATTTGCGGGAGAGGCTTTGTGCTTTTATGCGTGCCTCATTTTCGTACATTTCCATATTAGTCTGCGTGCAGATTTTTAGTATGCCTTTATCATTGATTTAGGTAGAAGGCGGTTGGAGCTAAATGCAAGGTGCCGTCTGGATCGACGTATCCGCTTACGTTGATTGTGCCGGAAATAAAACGCGCTTCGCCGTTAAAACTTGGGCTTGTGTTTGGCGGAGGAGTAAACTGCAGCACGCCAGAAACGCTTAATCCTTGAACTGCTTTAGATGCAGTTTGCGTAACATTTTGCTTTGTTTTTGGAACTTCTTGAACAATAGTTATAGCGTCTTGTTGGTGTGCATCTTGTTCATTTTCTATTGATAGTGCATCTTTTTCGCTATTTTCTAACGTTTCACGCTTTGTTTCACGCTTTGTTTCACGCTCTTGTTCGCGCGCTGTTTCACATTCTGCTTCTTGCGTTTGTTCGCGCGCTGACTCATTCGTAGATTCAGTTAAATCACTATCGTTTTTACTATTTTGTGCAGAAAAATCAGGATTAATATCTTCGCCAACTGTGCGTTCAAGATGATATTCTGCATTGGAAATTTTGCCATCTAAAAGCATTTTCGCATCACTTGGCACATTCGTACCTTTTGCATATTCAGAAGCAAGAAGCGACTTCCAGCCTTCTAAAGGCAAGTATCCATCCTTCAAACCATTTCGGCAATCTTCCGCATATCCGCGTGCTAATGTATCAACTTTTTCGTTTCCTGCGTTTCCTGCGTGTCCCTTAACCCACACGAATTTTACGGCACCTTCGCGCTTAGTAATTTCCGCGTCGATTGCGCGAATCAGCTCAGAGTTTTTAACAGGCTCGTTTTTAGAGTTTTTCCAACCGTTCTTTTTCCATCCGTGAATCCACGTAGTTGCGCAGTTTATAGCGTATTGTGAATCACTTTCGATTGTGAGCGGCTCGCTTCCAGGATGTGCTCGTAAAGCTTCCAAAACTGCGCATAATTCGCCAATTTGATTTGTGCCATTAGTTGCGCCGCCAGCATCTGCATTGCCTGTGTGATGGTGTTCGTTAGAGCTACCAGACTCGTCAATGTGGTCTGCCCACGCCCAACCCATTGAACCGTTTGGGTTTCCGAGCGCGGAACCGTCTGTAGAAACAACAATCATGACAAAACCTTTCAAAAATGCGCCGGCTGCAGATTGCAACCAGCGCAATTAGTAGATTCTTTATTTACGCAAGATTATTACGTTACGCTAAAGCCTTGTCGACTACAGCAGTAGCTTCCTCAAGCACCTTGTCAAGTGCTTCTGGAGAAACGAAGGATTCTGCGTAAACCTTGTAAATATTCTCGGTACCAGATGGGCGAGCAGCGAACCAGTTGTTCTTAGTTGTCACCTTCAAGCCGCCAATCTTTGCGCCGTTTCCAGGAGCTTCCGTAAGCTTTGCGGTAATATCTTCGCCAGCAAGCTTGGTTGCTTCAACGTCGTCACCGCTCAAAGCTGCGAACTTCTGCTTCTGCTCAAGCGTGGTTGGGGTATCGACGCGCTTATACCAGCTTTCGCCAAAGCGAGCAACCTGATCCTGGTGAAGCTGAGCTGGGTTCTTGCCAGTCTTTGCAGTAATTTCCGCAGCGAGCAAATCAGGAATCAAACCATCCTTATCGGTGGTCCACACGCGACCATCCTTGCGCAAGAAGCTCATGCCGGAGCTTTCCTCGCCGCCGAAAGCAACTTCGCCGCTAAAGAGTGGGTCAACGAACCACTTGAATCCAACTGGAACTTCCACAAGCTTTGCGTTAATAGAAGCAGCCACGCGGTCGATCAAGGAAGAAGACACAAGCGTCTTGCCGATAGCAGTATTCTTTGGCCAATCCGGACGAGCGCCGCCGAACAAGTACTCCACGCATACTGCAATGTAATGGTTCGGGTTCATAACGCCCCAGTTCGGGCACACAATACCGTGGCGGTCAGCATCTGGATCGGTGCCGCCAACCAAATCGTACTTATCCCAAGCACCAGCGTTAAGCTGATCAACTAAGCCCTTCATTGCGTAAGGGGAGCTTGGATCCATACGAATCTTGCCATCGTGGTCAATAGTCATGAATCGCCAAGTTGGGTCAACTTCTGGACGCACAACGCCAATGTTCAAGCCGTACTTTTCGTTCATAAGTGGCCAGTAGTTTACGCTTGCGCCGCCGAGTGGGTCAATTCCCAAACGCACGCCGCTGGAGCGAATCACATCGAAGTCAATTACATTAGCCAAATCGCTAACGTAGTGTTCGCGGTAATCGAAGCCTTCAACCAAGTCAGACTTGATTGCTTCCTCGAAAGGTACGCGCTTTACGGACTTGTAATTGTCGAGCAATTCGTTTGCGCGAGCTGCAATTGCGTTAGTTACATCTGCAGGTGCAGGGCCGCCTGTTACAGGATCGTACTTAAAGCCACCGTCGGTTGGTGGGTTGTGCGAAGGAGTGACGACAATGCCATCAGCCAAACCGTCGCCGCTAAAACGCTGAGTGCCGTCGGCTGCGCGATTATGCGTCAAAATAGCTTGAGAAACAACAGGAGTTGGCACGAAGTCGCCGCGAGCATCCACGCGAACGTGAACTCCGTTAGCAACCAAAACCTCAATAGCGGTTTTTTGAGCAGGCTCAGAAAGAGCGTGCGTATCGCGACCAATATAAAGAGGACCAGTTACGCCAGCTTTTTTGCGATATTCAGCAATAGCTTGCGTAATTGCCACAATATGAGCTTCGTTAAACGAAGTTTTCAAAGCAGAACCACGGTGACCGGACGTGCCGAAAATCACTCGCTGCTCTGGAATGTTGGAATTTGGAACTTCATCATAGTAAGCGCCAACCAAAGCGTCGACGTCGACTAGATCTTCTGGGGTGGCGGGCATTCCCGCATTTTTTGCTACCATAATTTTTTATTTTGCCACGGTGCTTGTATTTTATATTATTTGCTCACAGCAACGCTGGTTTTTACGCTTGTTGGCACTCTTACGCACAATGCTTGCTTGTCAACAGTGAAGCGCAAATGTTTCGTATAGCCCAAAATGTCGCCATCTACTTGCACTGGAGCAGATTTTTCTAATTGCACTTCTGCACTAAAACCTTGCGTTTGGTCAATTCTTGAGCCTGCAGAAAGCGAATCCTGCTGTAGCGCGCGCCCGGTTAGCGTTTGGTGTATTACTCCTCGGAACAAATTAGCCCAACCAATTAAACCGCCCGAAGTGTCAATAATCTCAAAATCAAGCACGCCATCGTCGTACGCTGCTTCTGGCATAAGCGAAAACATAGGAATCTGACCGCAATTTCCAGCCATAAGTGTGTGGAAAGACAATCCTTTTAGCACGCTTTCGTCGCCATTCGAACGCTGTAAGGTGACGGTTGCGCGATATTTTGGCATAAACAAATGCTTTACGCCAGAAACAAAATAAGCAAGCCAACTAATATTCTTTTTTAAGTTTGGATCAGTATCGTCAATCATTAACGCGTCAAAACCAATGCCGGCAATAATTAAGAATGCGTGTCCATGATCTTCTTCTGTATTGTCGAGAATCGTTACGCGCCCAACGTCAACCTGCCTAGAGCCGTGAGAAGTTGCGACACGCAACGCAGCATCCACGTCGTTTACTGGAATTCCCATATTTCTAGCAAAAAGATTGCCAGTTCCGATAGGAATAATTCCCATCGCATGACCTTTACCGCTTACTGCGCTCGCAACAGTACGAACCGTGCCATCTCCGCCTACTGCTACTACTACGTTAGCTCCGTTTGAAAGCGCTTCTAAAGCGCATTCGCGCCCATCTTTATCTAGCTGTGTATCAATAATTTCGTAGGTTAAATTGCGTTCTTTGCAATAATTTTTAATACTTTCGCGATACGATTCCGCTTGCGGTTTTGAAGGATTAAGTATGAATGCGTAATGCACTGAGTCGCCGTGTCGTTTAGCAAGTTTTTCTGCCAAATGATGACGTTTTAAAGCGCGTGAAACAATCATGATGACGAATGGCGCGAGTACAAGCGCGAATACAACCATCATAAGAGCAATAGTCGCTTGAATAGGCATAGTTGGCATACCTCCTATTCTTGCACATTATTTTTTCTACAATACTAAATTTTTCGGCATATTGCGAATATTTACGTTTTTTACACATTTGTATATTATTTATTGTTTTTTATAAATATTGTTTTGATTGCTTTCGCGCATTTTTCGTGCGCATTTTATAGCCATTTATATATCCGGTTATTTAGCCATTTATGCTCCTATTCATCGCTAATACTAATTTCGTGCGTCGCTAGTGATAAACTATTCAAACGTGTCTGTCGCATACAATTATTGAGCAGAGGTTTTGAATATGGCTGAATTACAGCAAAATTTTGAGGGAGATGAATCCTTCAATATTACATCTAGTAATATGCCTGATGATGCTAGTGACGATACTGTTGCTTTTATGCAGGTTCCTCAAAGTCATGCAGAAGATCAAATGGTTGATGATTCTGATAATTCTGTTAATTATGAGGGAACTCTTGCCGATAATTTAGGCGAAGTCGCAGATGAAGAAGACACTTCTAGAGATATTGTTGACGATATTGTTGACGATATTGCTGGAAACAAGAAGAACATGTTTGGCAATAAAAATGCATATGGAGTGTATGAAAATGCAACTCCTGCCGACTCAACTGCAACCGATTCATTTAGAGTAGTGGAGCCGAAAGCAAAGAAACATCGTGCGAACCGTTCCGCATTGGCGTTAATGTATTCGCTTCTTATTTTTGTTATTTTGTTAGCTGCAGCATTTTTTGCACTTCATTTGTATTTCAACAATCGAGTTGCTCCAGGTGTTGATTTTGGTGATGCTTCTATTACGCGCAATCTCACTGGATATCAGGAAGATGCTGTAAGCAAAACTGTTCAGAATGCTGTAGAAAATAGCAAATTAGAAATTAGTGACGATCAAGGCAATAGTATTGATGCAGATTTGAGCCAGCTTGGTGTCAAGATTGATAAGAACGCAACTGTAAAAGCTATTATGAATGCTAAGCGAGATAATTTATTTACTCGCATTATGCCTTGGGTTCATCAAACTGTGAGCTTGAAAGCTGAGCGCGATGATTCCGCTTTGGATTCGTACTTATTGCATAAGTTTATTCGTGAAAGTGATCGTGCTGTGCCTTATAGCGCAGTTTTTGACAAGGATTCTGGATCTTTCAAAGTAGAAGATGGCGTACCTGGTCGCACTATAGAAACTATGTCTGTTCGCGAAGCAGTAAAAAAGTTAATTGCTCACCCTGGTAAAACAGTAAAAGTTTCTGTTACATCTCGACGTACTGACGCTCCTATTAAGCTTGATGCAGCGCAAAAATTTGTAAATGATTTAAATAAACTTCTTGAGAAAAAAGTTACGTTTAACAACGGCGACGGCAAAGATTTTACTGTTCCAAAAGAAGCGATTGCGTCTTGGATTAGTGTAAACGCAGATACGACTCGCCGTAAGCTTTCTTACACAATTGATGCAGATAAAGCAGATTATTATTTGTCTCAAGTTCTTCCAAAAGAGCTTAATCAGCAAAAAATTAATCAGGAAGATGCAATCGATAAAGAAGGTAAGTTTATTTTCACAACGCTTAAAGGTTCTAACGGTGTTGAAATTAACTATTCCAATAATGTTGCGAAAAAGGCTGTAGAATCTTTGCGAAATGGCAATGATTTCAAGATGGCTGTTCCTGCAAAAGTCACTAAGTTCACAGTTGAGAAGAAGCTTGTTGAAATGCGAATTGTTGTTGACAAAACAACTCAAATGGCTTCTGTATATAGGAATGATGAGCTTGTAAAAACATTCCCTGTTTGCACAGGTAAGCGCGGTGCTGATGATTCAGCTTCTGGCACATTCTTTATTTACTTGCGTTATGCTTCACAAGATATGCGCGGTAGGAATGGCGATGGCTCTCCTTACTTCTCTCCTGGAGTGCGTTGGGTTAGCTATTACCATGGTGGAGAAGGCTTCCACACTGCTTCTTGGAATTATAAGGGTATTGCAACTGGCGATGCTGCAAATCATGGCTCTCATGGTTGCATAAACATGTATGAGCAGGATGCTCACTGGATTTTTGACAATTGCCCACGCGGCACTATTGTGCAAATTGTTGGCACGACTCCGGATGGTCCGGTGCGCGAATGAGCGAATCTGTGGGTAACTCACTTAACAAAGATGAACGCGCTGAAGAACTTTCACTTTCTGCGCGTTCTAATCTTGAGTGTGTGCAAAGCCCACAATCTGCTCCGAAATTAGCTGCTTCTAGACGAATTAGCAGCGCGCCAATTCCTGTGCATGTTACTGCAACATTGTTTGACGCTCCTTCTAAAGCTGAGCGTATTGACAATAAGCCATTGATTGTGCGTTTTGGTCGCAGGATTGTTACGTCTATTTTCGGCACGTGGATGCGTCTTGCTGGTCGTGTTGCTCGTCGTTTTGGCTGGTTTCCAAGTGTTGAGCCATATATTGGGTATGGAACGCATAGATATGCTCGCTTGATTTGCAGAACTGTGTATGCTCCAAAGCTCGGTCATCATTCTGCTCTAAAACGTGGAATTTACGCGATGCTTGTTGTTCCTGCTGTGCGCGTGCGCGTTGCTTTGTCTATTGACGGTATTCCTGTAGAAACGGCTCAAATTGGCGATTCTGAAATATACGATAAGCCTGAAGGTTCGCGCGATGGCAGTGCAGAGTATTGTATTTCTGACCGTGCAGGATATTTAGATTTAATTACAGAGCGCGCTTTAGAGCCTGGTCGTCACGTTGTTTCGTATTCTGTTAGTGACCGTGAGCCTGTAAAAGCGAGTTTGTTTGCTATTGACGCAAATGTTCCTATTGGTGTTATTTCGGATGTTGACGACACTATTATGGTTACTCAAGCGCCTTCGCCAATTCGCGCTGCTTATAATTTGCTTATTATGAATCCTGCTCATCGTTCGCCAGTTACTGGGATGTCTGAGTTTTTCCAGTCTTTAGAGCGTTTGCGTGACGATATTCCATTTTTCTATCTTTCTACTTCTCCGTGGAATGTTGAGGCTTCAATTCGTCACTTTATTGATCGCGAAAAGTTTCCTGAGGGTCCTCTTCTTCTTCGTGATTTGGATCCACGCCCTAAAACTTTTATTCCAAACGGACCGCAGCATAAATTAGAATTTGCAACTCAACTTATGGATGATTTTCCTGGCATGCGTTTTGTGCTTATTGGTGACGATGGTCAAAAGGATCCTTTAACGTATGCGAATATTATTCGTAAGCATCCAGGTCGCGTGCTTGCAGTAGGTATTAGGCAATTGCGCAAGAGCGCTACTGTTGAGGATTTCCGTCGTAAATTATCTCGTGATTTTGCGCTTGCTTTAAGTGCGTCTAAGCGTGCGTATGTTTTTTCGGATGCTCTTGACAGTGCGTGCGAAGATGCGCAAGAAATTCCTACTATGGCAATCGAAAAATTAAATAATGCTAACGAGTTTTCTGGTGATATTGATGGTCTTGATGGTTTTGACGATAGTCAAATGCGCATAATTGAAGCAGAAGGTGCTGCTGGTACTTTGCAAGGCGTGCCATTTTTTGCAGCTCCGCAAGGCAAAGATTTAGCTAAAGTAATGCTTCCGTTTATAGAGGAAGCGATTGCGAAATAGCATAAAATAATTGCAAAATAATTTTGTAATATTAAAGAATTGCAGAAAATATTTCGTTACTAATATATAAAAGCTGAAGAAAATACTTAATGAAAATTAAAAGAGGTGTAGCTATGAATAATCAAGATTTCGCAAAGCCAAAAGCAGCAGAACGCATACCGTCGGCACGTGAATTTCATGGCGACACTTATATAGACGAATATGCTTGGATGAAAGATCGCAATAATCCTAAGCTTATGGAATACGTCAATAGTCAAAACGCTTATACTGAACAGCGTGTGAAGCACTTAGAAAACTTGCGTTCTACATTATTTGACGAGTTGCGCTCAAGAGTTCAAGAAACAGACATGTCTGTTCCTGTGCGCATGAATAATTATTGGTATTACGTGCGCACTGAAAAAGGCAAACAATACGCTGTGCAATGCCGTATGAAAGTCGAAAATAGTGACGATTGGAATCCGCCAACTATCGACAATTCTGCAAAACCTGGCGCAACTGATGGTGAAGAAATTTTATTTGATGCAAACCTTGAATCTGAGCGCTCTGGTGGCAAATTCTTTAAAGTCGGTGGAATGGATTTGAGCACCGACGGTTTGCGAATGCTGTACGGTGTCGACACTCAAGGCGATGAACGCTTTAACTATTTTATTCGTGACTTTTCTACAAAAACATGTTCTTGGTCGCAGTTGGATGAATCGTGGGAAAATCTTGCTTCTGCTTCACTTTCTCCAGATGGAAAATGGGTGTTTTATGTAAAGCTTGATGACGCTTGGCGTCCTTATCAAGTTTGGAGGCATAAGGTCGGCACTAAAGTTTCCAGCGATGTAAAAGTTTTTGAAGAAACTGACGAGCGATTTTTTGTTGACGTGTATGAAAGTTTTGACGAACGATACATGATGATCAGTAGTAGTTCAAAGACTACGTCGCGTGTGCTTATGCTTCCTTTGAGCAATCCTGAGGGCGAATTCCGTATGGTTATTGAGCCGGTTGAGGGAGTGGAATACGATATTTCTTTCGCTTGCTTTGAGAATGCTGGCGAAAATGGTGAAGATATTCCAATTGCGATTGTGTGCCATAACGCTAAAAATCCTAATTTTGAAATTGACATTATTGACATGAGAGGAAATTCCGGCAAGTTTGATGAGCATGTAACGTACAAGCTTTCGGATGGAGTATGTATTGCTTCGGGTTCTCCTTATGGTTGCGAGCAGGGAGATGCTTGGCAAAAAGGTGCCGGAAGTGAGCCTATTACAAAGCCTTATAATTCGCCTCAAAATCCTGAAATATTGCAAAATGCAGTTGGATTGAGCATAAGCGGATTGTCAATGTACAAAAATTATGTGGCACTAGCTTATCGCTCTCAAGGTTTGCCGCATTTGGCTGTAATGAGCAAAAAGCGCGCTGCTGAAGATTTTTTGCAAGCAAAACCGTGGCGTTTTTGCGAAGTGCGACCGCTTTCTTCTAAGCTTGCGAATCAATTTACGGATCGACTTGCGGATCAACTTTCTTCTCAACTCACGGATCAACTTGCGGATCAAGCGCAAGCAGAATCACGCGCTGCGCTCGCAAATATTTCACAAGAAGAAATCAACAATAATCGCTTATTTAGTATTTCTATGACTGGAAATCCTTCGTACGAAGCTCCGCATATGCGTTACGCTTTTGGCAGCTACGCAACTTTAGGTCAACTTCGCGAGTTGGATCCTTTAACAGGCGAAGATGTGTTGCTCAAGCAAGGTAAAATTTTAGGCGAATTTGATGAGCACAATTATGCTGAAAAGCGCGTTTGGATTACTGCTCGAGATGGTGAGCGTGTGCCAGTGTCTCTTGTGTGGCGTCCGGATAAAATTTCTAAAACTGACTCAATGTTTATTACTGGCTATGGAGCGTATGAAATTAGTTCAGACCCTACTTTTTCTGTCGGTCGCTTGAGTTTGCTGGATCGCGGTGTGTTGTATGCGCAAGTGCATGTGCGAGGCGGCGGAGAAATGGGCCGCGCGTGGTATGAGCAGGGTAGGCGCGTTAATAAAAAGCATACTTTTGAAGATTTTGTTGATGCCACGCGTGCTTTGCAAAAAGCTGGTTTTGCTTCAGCTTGCCATACTGTTGCAAACGGTGGTTCAGCAGGAGGCTTGCTTATGGGCGCTATAGCAAATATGGCTCCGGAATGTTATGCAGGAATTGAAGCAGACGTGCCTTTTGTAGATGCTCTTACGTCTATGCTCGACTCTTCTTTGCCGCTTACTGTAACGGAGTGGGATGAGTGGGGGAATCCGCTCGATGATCCTGAAGCTTACGCTTATATGAAATCGTATACTCCTTACGAAAATGTGCCTTGCTCAAAAACGGAAGAGGGTCGCAAAAAGTTAGCTGATTTTCCGAAAATCTTAATCACATCCTCTATTAACGACACGCGCGTGCTTGTTACGGAACCTTTGAAATGGCTCGCTAAATTGCAAGCTTCTGGTGTTGACGCAATTGCTCGTATTGAAACTGACGGCGGTCACGGTGGCACTTCTGGCAGGTACAGGCAATGGCAGGAGTTAGCTTATGAAAACGCGTGGTGCTTGCATGTTATGGGCATAAATAGTTAGTGGAATCGGCAGAAACTTTACAACTGTGTAAAGTTTTGGTCGTTTGCGCGCCAAAAAGCGGCAGAAATTTTACGCGACTGTAAAATAAATGTCGGTTACGCGCTAAAAAGCGGCAGAAACTTTACAGTCGTGCGCAGTTTATGCCGCCTGTGCGACTTAATCCGGCAGAAATTTTACAGCGGCGTAAAGTAAATGTCGTTTCCTCGTCTTTCGTGATATCATAGGTCAGGTGATGTGCGTTTTTCGCTTGCGTTTTTCGTTTGCGTTTGCGCTCATCCGCATACAGGTAGTTCAATGGAGATATCTACTTATTGCTTAATGAAGGGGTAGAGCAGCAATGGCAACACTCAGCGTTGACAGCGATGAATTTTCACTGCAACATACCGCATTGTTTAAGCAAGTTCCAGCTGATCAAGTAAAAGAATTGATGCAGTATTTGCAAGAGTCGACATTTAAAAAAGGTTCGGCAATTTTTAATGAAGGCGATACTGACCATCGAATGTACTTGCTTGAGCGTGGAAGAGTTAAATTAGTTCGTCATTCAAACGACAATCGTGTGCAATTGCTAAGTATTCACACTCCTGGCGAAATTCTAGGCGAAATTCCAGTTTTTGATCCTAGCGGCGGTCCTCGTACAGCTTCAGCAATATCTATTACAAACAACACTAGAGTTTTATGGCTAGAAAATGACGTGTTATTCAATTGGCTAAACAATCACCCTAGTGTTGCAGTAGATATGCTTCAAGTGCTTGCAGCGCGCATGAGAGCAAATAATGAGCGAATTTCCGACTTAGTTTTTATGGATGTTCCTGCTCGTTTAGCAAAGACTTTGCTGAATTTAGCTTCGAGATTTGGCGAGCCTATGAGTGACGGCTTGCTTGTGCCGCATGATTTGACGCAAGAAGAGCTTGCGCAACTTGTTGGCTCTTCGCGCGAAACAGTTAACAAAGCACTTATGGATTTTGCAAACAGAGGCTGGATTATGCGCCAAGGCAGGTCAATTATTATTTATAAGCCTGGCATGCTTATCCGTCGAGCTGAGCGCTAAAGCGCGAATGTTTATTATCTCGGTTTCCAAGTAGAGGCAAACCTTTAGAATAGTACGCATGCCGAAAAAGAATTCACTGACTGTTCGCCGTGTGCTAGCGCTGTTCCTTACCTACATCACTTTGTGTGTTGCAGGAGGTGTTGCAACAAGTATTATGTTTGTTCCTGGCGTAATGAGCGTGAATAGCATAGTGAAAACAGTAGTGCCTTCACTTCGCGTTGACGGCATCGATTTTGACGTAACTGCTTTGCCGCAAAAATCGCGACTTTACGCTTCTGATGGCAAAACTATTATTGCAACTTTTTATGCTCAAAACCGCACTGTAGTGCCGCTCCGACGCATATCGCAATATATGCAGCGAGCAATGGTTGCTCGTGAAGACCGTCGATTCTTTGAGCATTCCGGCGTAGATATGCAAGGTGTTATTCGCGCATTCGTGCAAACATTCGTTAAAAAGGGAGATATGCAAGGTGGCTCTTCCTTAACTCAGCAATATGTAAAAAATGTGCTTATGATTAAAGCTCACGAAAATAACGATCCTTTAGCTGAGTACCACGCTTCTGAAGGCACTATTGCTCGTAAATTGCGCGAAATGCTTATTGCAATTCAAATGGAGAAAAAATACTCCAAACTTGAGATTTTGCAGGGATATTTAAATATTGCGCAGTTCGGTAGCAATAATATTTACGGCGTAGAAACTGCAGCTCACCGCTACTTCAATACGAGCGCTGCAAAACTTAATCTTGTTCAATCGGCAACTATTGCTGCAATTACAAAGAATCCTTCGCATTACGATCCTTCTATTGAAGCGAATCAGCCTGAAGCGCAAAAGCAGCGCAATATTGTTCTTGATTTAATGCTTCGCCAAGGTTTTATTACTAAGAGCGAGCATGATTCCGCTGTTGTTATTCCTCTTAAAAGCACTCTTAACATACAGAGGGAAGTTTCCAAGATTGGTTGCCAAGCTGCAGGTGATGCAGCATTCTTCTGCGATTACGTGACGAAGAAAATTTTGCACTCTCGCGAGTTTGGTAAAACTGCTGTTGCGCGCGAAAAGTTGCTTACTGAGGGTGGTCTTGATATCTACACAACTATGGATTTGCGTGCTAGCAAGGCTGCTATGAAAGCTGCTAAGGATACGATTCCTGTAAACGATAAGAGCGGTTTTGAAGTTTCAATTGCGGCAATTAAGCCTGGAACTGGTGAAGTTTTGGCGTTTGGTAGCAATCGTATTTATGATGCTACGGATGCTGCAAAATCAGATCCTACGCATACTGCTTTGAACTATGCTGTCGATGAGCGAGATGGTGGCGGTCTCGGTTGGCAAATTGGTTCTACTTGGAAGCCAATTAATATGGTTGCGTGGATGCTTGCTGGAAAGTCAATTAATCAGCCTCTTCGCACTTCTATGCTTTACAACAATGCTGATTTTAATTGCAGCAAATTCCGCGGAGTTGGCAGTTGGTCAGTTCAAAACTCTGGTGGTGGCACAACTAATCCGGAAACTCCTTTGCAAGGTCTTGTGCGCTCGCATAACACCACTCAGGCTTCTATGGCTCAGCAAATTAAGCTGTGCTCTATAGCGGATGCTGCTCGCATACTTGGCTACCACAATTCGCCTCTTGGTCAGGAGAGCGTGTATTCTGCTAACTCGCTTAATCCGCCTATGACGATTGGTTCTGTGCAAGCTTCGCCTTTAACTGTGGCGAATGTGTATGCAACTCTTGGCGCTGATGGCGTGGCATGTGATCCTATTGCTATTAAGCGAGTTGTTGACAAAAACGGTAAGCGTTTGAAAGTTCCTAGTGCACATTGCCATCAAGCAATTCCAAAGGGAATCGCTCAAACTGCTGCTTATGCGCTGAATCAGGGTGTTGTGCAACCTGGCGGCGAGGCTTCAACTACACAACTTGATGGCGGTCGCAAGACTTTCGCAAAAACTGGTACTAACGAGCAGTACTACATGACTACAGCTGGTTTTGTGCCTTATCAAGTTGCTTCGTTTGTGGCAGTTGGTAACGCTGAATCGCAAAAAAGCTTTAATGGTATGACTATTAACGGTCGCACAATGGCAGCTTGGTACGGTATGTATATTGCAACGCCAGCGTGGAAACAGTTTATGAACGACTATTTGAAGGCTGCTAACATTCCTGTTGATAACGATTACGGCAAGCCTGATCCAAAGTACACTGCCGGCGGAACTCTGCCTGGTATGCCTAAAACTACTGTTAAAACTGATCAGCAAAAGCGAGATGAAGACGCTAGAAAGCAGGCAGCGCAAGAACAGCAGGAAGAAGCTAAGAAGCAAAAGAACACGCAAGATCAGTACGGCACTGCTCGTCGCGACGACTATAACAATTCGGGAACTGATAATTATTAAACGGCATTTGTCAACTCGTAATTGTTAGTTAACTTGCTAAATACTAAGTTGTTTTGTGCTGTTTCTACAAAAAGACCCTTACTTATGCTACTTGATTGTGAGCAAAGTAAGGGTCATTTTTAGTGCAAATACGCACTGTGCAAATCCGCACTGTGCAAATCCGCACTGCTAGTTCAAATCAGCACCGACTGCGTCTGCAACATGCTCAAAGCCATCGCGTTTCAAAAGATCCGCAAGTCCGCGTTTCAGCGTCGTAATTTGCTGCGGTCCTCTGTACATAAGTGACGTAATAAACATAACCAAGTCAGCGCCTGAGCGAATCTTCTCATATGCTTGCTTTGGTGTAAATACTCCGCCAATGCCTGCAATAGCAAAGCGTTCACCAAAAGCTTTGCGCGTGCGTCGAATAAGATCGTTGCTTGCGCTGTATGTAGGACCTCCGGAAAGCGCTCCTTGCCAATCTTGCGGAACGTCAAGTCCTGCGCGATTCTTTTGCAAGTTCGCAATACTTACTCCGTCAACTTTATGTTCTGCAAGTACGTCAAGCAAAGACTTGAACTGCTCCCAACCACCGTGCAAATTAAGCGGCATCTTAACTAACGTTGGCTGAGGTCGCTTAATAGTGTCAAGATCGGTGAATAATTTGTCAAGCGCTTCCGGCTGACTAAACGGTTCGCCAACGCGAGTGTTCGGGCATGAAATATTTACTTCAATTATTGAGCTTCTTCCTGCTGCGCGTTCCATGGAAATATGGTAGTCTTCAATTCCTTCTTCCAAGTCGCCAACTAAGTCGTCGTTTGTGCGCGCAATAGAAATAGACATATTCATAGACTTTGCGTGCGTCCAAGCTTTTTCGGCTCGTGCAATAACAGCTTCGCTGCCATCGTTTGCTAGTCCTGCGTGCACAAGAATAGAGTCATATTCTGGAAGGCGATGATACCAAGGTTTTTGATTTCCTTCGCATGGTCGGCTCGTGGTAGAGCCAACTGTTTCAAAACCAAAGCCTGCGTTGTCTAGTACGGTTGCCATTTGGCAGTTTTTATCTAGTCCCGCGCTTAAGCCAAACGGGTTCGCAAAATCCACACCCATAACCTTAGTTTCTAACACCGGGTCTGTGTAGTTAAGCATTTCGCGAAGAAGCCACATTAATCCAGGAGTGCGCTCGCTAAATTTGCAAAAATTAATCATGCGATCATGCGCTTCGTCTGGAGGAATGTTAAAAACAAAATGCGGTTTAATAATGTGTTTGTATGAGAATGTAAAAAGGTCGGTCGTTGCTTTATTGACGACATTGTGCAATGAATGTTCAGAAACGTAGTACATATTTATATAGTAGAGCATTATTTTTATATGCGCTATTATTTAGTGTTTTTGTGCGTTTCCTAACTTGGCGTATTCTTAGCGTAGTTTCTTAGCGTATTTTGTGCGTTTCCTCACTTAGCCCGCGTTCGTTTTTGTGCGATTTTTCACAAAACCTGCTTTGCTTGACAACAAAATGTGCGTTCTTTTCGTTTTAAGGCATTAAAACGCTCAATTACGTTTGTTTTTTGCGTTAACGTGTGCGATAATGTTCGTATGATTTCTTCGCAGCGTCAACATTTGATTTTAAGCCGTCTCCGTACGCGCGGTGCTGTTCGCATTACTGCGCTTTCTAAAGAGCTGAACGTTTCTGCTATGACGGTTCGCAGGGATATTGCGGAGCTTTCGGATCGCGGGCTTTTAAAGCGCGTTCACGGTGGCGCTGTAACGACTAATACTTTGCTTTCGGAGCCGCTGTTTTCTGTAAAGTCGCAGATGGACATTGGTTTGAAGGATGCAATTGCGCGTTTGGCCGTGGATTATGTGTCTCCTGGAGATGTGATTGCTATTGGCGGTGGTACCACTGCTTATGTGTTTGCGCAACATTTGCTCGAGTCGCGCAGGGCTTCTGGTATTACGATTTTGACTAATTCGATTCCTGTTGCAGAGCTTGTGCAAGCGTTGGAGTCGAAGGATGTTGAGGTTATTGTTACCGGCGGCGTGATTACGCGTTCCAATTCGCTTGTTGGGCCTATTGCAGATAAAGTTGTTGCTTCTCTTCGTGTGAATACCGTTTTTCTTGGCACGCACTCTGTGTCTCTTCCTCGCGGATTCCTTATGCCGAACTCTTTGGAAGCTGCTACGGATATGGCGTTAATGGATATTGCGGATCGCACGATTATTTTGACGGATCACACTAAATGGAGTTGCACGTCGCTTTCACTGTTTGCTCGTTTTGATCAGGTTGATACTGTTATTACAGACGATGGTTTGGATGCTGATTCTCAGCTTCGCACGCGTGAGCTTGTGAAGGATTTGGTTTTGGCGCCTGTTATTGACGAGCGAGATGTTCTTGATGCGTCTAATGGTGACGATTTAGCAAATTCTGAAGATTCTGACGATTTGCTTGATTAGTGTTTTTGCGAAGTTTGATTTTAATGCCCGAGTGAGTTGTTTACTTGTTTACTCGGGCATTTTTTGTGTTTGGTGTGTGTTTTGTTGTGTTGATGCGTTTGTTTTTGGTGTTTGATGTGTGTTTGGTGCCTTAGTTTTGCTTAAAGCGCGTCAATGCTTAAATATTGCGTTTTCCCTTGTTTTATAAGGCATTTGGAGCAACCGCAAAACTCAAACCTTAAAGAAAGCTGAAAAAACATTAAAAAAATCCAGTATATGGCGTGTCGTGTAATTTTTATCAAAAAATATATAAAAATGCCGTAAATATTTCTGCTTTTTAATGAATACAACTAATATTTATCAAGATTTTTGTATTTTTGGCGCTTAGAAATCTGAATTTTAGTGTTGAGTTTTCTGAGAGCTTGCGGTAAGTTTTAACTCAGTTACCGGTTGAATCCCTAGTTCACTGGTACTAGCGGGAAACCGCAAATGGCAAATTTTTCTTCGCATACCCTAGTGCGAAGGAGAAGAAGAAAGGAAAATATTATGTTGAACAAGAAGGCTATCGCCGCATTCGCTGCTGGCGCCACCCTCCTCTCTGGTTTCGCTTTTGCTGCTCCAGCAATGGCTGCTTGCCCAGCTAATCCACAAGTCATGAGCGTTGCTAAGGCTGCTACTAAAGCTGCTTACGATGAGTATGCTGCTGCTAAAGCTGTTTTGGATACGATGACTGTTTCTGAGGATGCTACTGGTGCTGTGCCAACTATCACACCAGCAGCTGGTAAGACTGTCGCTGCCTATTACAAGGTGAAGGCGGATACTACTATCGAACTTTTCGATAACGCAATTGATTCTGACATTAAGGCTGGCGAGGCTACTGCTCTTCGTGCTTTTGCTGCTAAGCGTAATGCTTATGTTGCTTCTAAGACTGCTAAGGATGCTCAGCAGACTAAGGTGAACGAGCTTCGTGATAAGTATCTTGCTGCTAAGGATGCAGAGTCTTGCGCAACTCCAGATCCTGATAAGAAGCAGGAAGCCATTGATAATGTTCGCGATGCCGCTAAGACCTTGCAGAATGCTGATAACGATTTCGCTAAGGCTAAGAAGGCTTTCTATGCCGCTAAGGATGCTTACCGTAAGGCTCAGGCTGAGTTGAATGCTCGTTATGCTGCTTGGCAGGCTGCTCAGGCTGCTTATGATGCATTCGAAACTTCTGGCGTGAATGATTCTGCTAAGGAACAGCGTTTATCTGATGCTGTGGATCGTGCTGCTGCTCACTGGGAGCGTGCAAATGCAGCTTATAAGGATGCTGAGACTAAGTACAATGACACTAAGAAAGCTGCTCTTGAAGCTAAGGATGTTTACAACAAGGCTTTGCAGGCTTACAAGGATGCCTACAATGCAGCTGTCGCTGCTGGCGTGAACCCAGCTTTGTTGCCACCAGTTAAGACTGCTGATCCTTTGGATTTGAGCTTCAACCCTGTTCCAGGTGCTGCTGAGCTTTATGCTGCTGCTGTGAGTGGTAAGTTCGGTCCTGCTGTTCAGGCTGCTGCTAAGAAGGGTGCTGATAAGAGCAAGGCTTCTGCTCAGCAGAACAACAAGAACAATGCTGCTGCTGACGCAAACGGTGCATCTGCCTCTGCTGCCGCTCAGCTTCCTAAGAGTGGTGCTGCTGTAGCTATGGCTGCTGTTGCTGCTTCTGTGCTTGCTGGCATGGGTGCTGCTCTTCGCAAGATCCGTCACTAAGCTAAAAGCTGATTCAGCGATGAATCATTTTAAGCTTTAGCTTACTGGTTGATCGTTGAGTCGATTTTACTGTGAATTACTTAGTCTAGTGTGCTAAAAGGTGCGCTAGACTAAGTTTTTTTTGACCTATAACCCTTTTTATAACAATTTTGTCCTCTTCGCCTCCTGTCCGCACATCCTGTCCGCGCCTTCTGCTCGCTCGCTTGTAAAGTTTCTGCCGTTTTTCCGTCTTTTCGCGACCTTTCCTTTACACGACTGCACAGTTTCTGCCATTTTTTCGCGCGTATCCGACCGAAACTTTACGCTACTGTAAACTTTCTGCCGCTTCTTCCGTTTCCGCACTTTCTGTCTGCGCATCCTGTCTGCACATCCTGCTCGCTCCTTCTGTTCGCACGCGTGTAAACTTTCTGCCGTTTTTTCGCGCGCATCCGACCGAAACTTTACTCTCGTGTAAACTTTCTGCCGTTTTTTCGTCTTTTCGCGACTTTTCCTTTACACAGCTGCGCAGTTTCTGCCGTTTCTTCCGGTTCCGCACTTTCTGTCTGTGCCTTATGTCCGCCCGCACGTAAAGTTTCTGTCGTTTTTTCGCGTGTAGCCGACCGTTTCTTTACTCTCGTGTAAACTTTTTGCCGCTATTCCGCCTTTTCGCGACTTTTCCTTTACACCGCTGCACAGTTTTTGCTGTTTTTCCGCTTTTTCGCGACCTTTCCTTTACGTGACTGCACAGTTTCTGCCGTTCTTCCAATTCCGCTCCTTCTTTCCCTACCTTTTATCCACAATGCAAAAAATTTATTTACGCACGAATAATGCTTTAATAACCTTGCATTATGAGTAATTTTTATATAAACGATTTATTTTCGAATAGCGAACAAAATAAGCGTTGCTTCGCCCCGAAAACTAATGCTGAAAGAAAAGCAGTTCAAAGGTCGTCGCAACGTGGAGAAGCTGTGCGCGTGTACAAAAATCTTTACATGCGTAAAGAATATTGGAATAGTCTTTACGAAGCTGAAAAAATACGTCATATTGCGCTATCTATTATTGAATCGAACCCCGATTGTAAATTAACAGCTTCGACTGCCTCGGCACTTCTTGGGTATCAAGTTATGAAAGATTATGACAGCGAAAAAAATTGCTATGATAATACTTTTCTTAGCAAAAAGAAGAATTGTGCGGATGCAAAAGATATTAAAATTTATATTCGAAGCAACAAGCGAAAATCAAACAAGTATAACAATCAACTGAAAGTTATCCCTTCCGCAGGTTACGAACAGAATGGTATGAGCGACGATGTCCGCATTTTAACGCGTGAGAATAACAGTACTGGACAATTAATGAAGCTTCCACATGCAAGCGATTGCGTGACTGAAGAAATAAAAAGTCACTTGGTAGATAAAAGCACCATGTTGTTTGACGTTGCTAATAATTACTCATTTAGATTTGCTTTGCCTATTTTCGATTCAGCAGCGCGAGATAATGTGAATTTAAGCAGAGTGATCGAAATTTGCAGAAGCCGATACTGCGATTGCAAGAATAGCTGTAATTACAAGAATAATTATAATTGCAAGAATAACTGCGATTACAAAAATAACTTGAGTGACGTCGCTTGTAATAGCGAGATTGCAAATAATGAAATGTGCGCTAATAGCAGTTTGCATAAAAACCAACGCCATCATACAAGGAATTACGCTTATTTGGATGACTTGCGAAACTATGCAAAAACGAATGGTGGGACTAGTTTTTCATTGTCTTTTGAGCAAATTTTTGAGTGCGAACAAAAAAAGTTGGCTAAATTATGTAAGCTTTGCTTCTTTGCAAATGGTCTTAGCGAGAACGCTGGTGAATCCTTAGCTCGGGGAACAATGATTAATTTGGGATTTATGATACCAGAATTACAGCGTGAGTTTGAGATTCCACATGTAAATTTGAAGTATCGTTGCGACTTTTTGTGGAGTCTGAATAATGGGGAGTTGATTGTTGGGGAGTTTGACGGGTATTCGAAATACTACATTGATACAGATGATGCGCAATATAAGAATGTGAATCTTAATTCTTCAGAAGACAATAAAAATTTATTCGAATCGCGAAATCAGAGTGTTATTCATAAGAATATCGACAAACAAGCGGAACGTGAGGTATTGCTTATGAAGGAATGCGGCGTAAATAAAATCGTGCGCTTTAATTACTCGGATATTCTTGATCCTAGGAAGCTTGAGAAGAAACTTGCAGCTGTTGGAGTACCTAGAATTATTGGGAAATAGCCTATGCGTGCGCGTGCTGCGGAACTTTGCGCGCGCATCCGACCGAAACTTTACTCCCGTGTAAAGTTTTTGCCGCTTTTTGGTGCGCAAACGACCGTTTCTTTACACGCGCGTAAAGTTTTTGCCGTTTTTTCGCGCGCACCCGACTTTTCCTTTACGCCGCTGCACAGTTTCTGCCGCTTTTTCGCGCGCACCCGACCGTTTCTTTACGCCGCTGCACAGTTTCTGCCGCTTTTTAGTGCGTATCCGACTTTTCCTTTACACCGCTGTAAACTTTCTGCCGCCTGACACCATCGTTTAAGCGCGTAATTCCCGTCGTCACGAGCGTGCTGTAAAATAGCAAAGTTGTGTGCGGTTTTGGTGCTTATCATCAAACATATCGCGCATATTTTGCAAACACACTCCTGCTGTGGAAGGTCCACAGCCGATAGTCCGAAGGAGGTGGGTGATGTCTGCACATAAGTATGAACTGATGTTCATTGCAAATCCTGAGCTGGATGAGCACGGTCTTAAGAAGTTGACCGAGCAGTATCTTGAGCTTGTCACCAACGAGGGCGGTTCCGTTGACGGTACCGATTACTGGGGTCGCCGCAAGTTTGCCTACGAAATTGAAGGCAAAACCGAAGGTAACTACGTTGTGGTGAACTACACTGCCGAGCCATCTGTAAGTGACGAACTTGACCGTGTTTTGAACCTTAACGAATCTGTGATCCGCACGAAGATTCTTCGCAAGGACGCTAAGTAAAAACTAGCAAAACTAAGTAAGCTCTAGTGAATTAAATAAAAAATAGTTAAGCTAAATAAATACGTAAACAACCGCGCATAAGTTGCGCACAAAATTGCCAGTAATTGCTAGCTAACATGCGATTACGAGTAAAGCGAGAAAGAAAAGGCACGATATGGCAGGTGAAACAATTATTACCGTCGTGGGAAATCTCACTTCGGATCCTGAATTAAGGGCACTTTCCAACGGTGCTTCTGTTGCGAGCTTTACCATTGCATCCACACCTAGAACGTTTAATCGTAATACGAATCAGTTCGAGGATGGGCCTGCATTATTTATGCGTTGCTCAGCGTGGAGAGACTTGGCAGAACATTGTGCAAACAGCCTTTCCAAAGGCATGCGCGTGATTGCTCAAGGCAGATTGTCGCAGCGTTCGTATCAAGCGCAAGACGGCTCTAATCGCACAGTTGTTGAACTTACAGTTGACGAAATTGGTCCATCTTTGCGTTATGCAACTGCGCAAGTTAACCGCCAAAGCTCTTCAACAGGTTTTGCTGGTGGCTCGCGTGCGGCAAATGCAGCTGGTGCATCAAATGCAGCTGCTGGTGCAGGTTATGCTGGCGGAGCAAATTATGCTGCTAGCCAGGCCGCTTCTCAGCATGCCGCAAGTTCTTCAGCGGCTGATCCGTGGAGTGCTGCTGCGCCAACAAACGATAGTTTTTCAACTTTCGGCGCCAATTCTGATTTTGGTGGCGATTCTGAAGAACCTGAGTTCTAGCGTTTTAGTTGAGCTATAGATAGCGTATTTATTTGCTTATTTACGCATTTATTTACGCACTTATTTATGCACTTATTTACGCGCTTACTTAATCCTTATAAATACATCATCAGTTAAATGTTATGCGAACAAAAAGCATAACGGATTTGAGAGAGGACATCTTATGTCACGCAAAAGGCCGCAACCACCGGTCAAGCCTTTCAAAAAGAAGCCAAATCCTTTGAAGGCTGCCAAGATTACTGAAATTGATTATAAAGACGTTGCTTTGCTGCGCAAGTTCGTTTCTGACCGCGGCAAGATTCGTTCCCGTCGTATCACCGGCGTAACCGTGCAGGAACAGCGCAAGATCGCGAAGGCAGTGAAGAATGCTCGCGAAATGGCTTTGCTTCCTTACGCCACTACCGGTCGCTGATTGAGAGGATAGGAATATGGCTGAAACCAAGGTTATTCTTACCAAGACTGTTGCCAACCTCGGTCACTCTGGTGACGTTGTTGAAGTTAAGGCTGGCTATGCACGCAACTACCTGATTCCTCAGGGTCTTGCTTTTGCATGGAACAAGGGTGCTGCTTCCCAGATTGAAGCAATGCGTCGCGCTCGTCTTGCCAAGGCTGTTGCCACTCGTGAAGAGGCAGTTGCAGCTAAGGCTCAGATTGAAGGCACCGTTGTGGAGCTTTCTGCTAAGGTTTCCGAATCCGGCAAGCTTTTCGGTGGCGTTTCTGCCGATAAGATTGCTGCTGCTTTGGCTTCCAAGGCTCAAGTTGAGGCTCGCGCAATTAAGGTTGCTACTATTAAGACCACTGGTGAGTTCCCAGCAACCGTAACGTTGCATCCAGAAATCACCGCTTCCTTCACTGTTAAGGTTGTGGCTGAGTAAGTAGCTTTGTGAATTTTACAAAACATGTTGCAGCAAGCAGTTTCTTGCTTTTAGTGGTTTTCTGCTTTTAGTGGTTTCTTGCTTGTAATACATGTGGATTGAACTTAAGCATTAACTCTGCGTTTGTGTTGCATTGAGTTTTCTCATTGCGATGCTGCGCAGAGTTTTTTTATTGGTACGCGCTGGTCGGTTTTACATTTCTATTCCCCGCGCGACCTTTTCTTTACAAGCGTGTAAAGTTTCTGCCGTTTTTTCGCTCGCATCCGACCGTTTCTTTACACAGCTGCGCAGTTTCTGCCGTTTGTTGGCGCGTATCCGACCAAAACTTTACACTCGTGTAAACTTTCTGCCGCATTTTCGCGCGTATCCGACTTTTCCTTTACACTCGCGTAAACTTTCTGCCGTTTTTTCGCGAGCAAACGACTTTTTCTTTACACAGCTGCACAGTTTCTGCCGTTTTCCAAATGTGAATGTGTTGTAAGTGTCACGTGCGTAACGTAGTTTTTTAAGTTCTACTCGACTAAATTAGAACAGTTGGAAAATTGCGAATTATAAAGGAGAAGCAAACTGTGCTGAAAAGCAAATATGAACTGGCTGACGAGCTTAGTATGAACGCAAAAGCGCAAGATGCCAGCATATCTGCTATTCGCAATGACGAAGAGTATGCTTGTAAAAATTCCGTAAGCGCAAATCTTGCAAGCGTACCTTCCGTAAGTGCAAATCTTGAAAACGCAATAAAATACAGCAATCACAAAGGTTATGGCGAAACTTGCGCGAAGGTTATTCTTTTTGGTGAACATTCCGTGGTTTATGGCCATTCTGCAATAGCTTTGCCGCTTAAAAACTTGCGTATGCGCGCTGTTGTAACTAGTTGCAATGAATCTTTAGCACCTGCATCACGCGAATCTTTACCTTCTGCATCACGCGAATCTTTACCTTCTGCATCGCGCGAATCTTTAGTACCTACGACGAATCTCGATTCACATATAACTCTTTCGTGCCTTGACTTTACTGGCAAACTTTCCGAAATCCCTACGCGCTTTAATAGCATACGAACAGCAATCCGCGCGTCGCTAGAGTTTGCAGGGTGGAGCGGTGAGAGTTTGCGCATTTTTACCGAGTCTGATTTTCCAGCAGAACGAGGTCTTGGCTCGTCTGCGGCTGCTGCCGGTGCTGTAATTCGTGCGATTCTTGACTATTATTGCGTTGCAGCTAGCGATGATGAGATTTTTAAGTTGACGCAGACTGCTGAGTGCGTGGCTCATGGACGTTCTTCAGGCTTGGATGCCACTGCAACTGCTGCTTCCTGGCCTGTGCGTTTTAGTCGTGGCTGTTTTGATCGCATGGAAATTAACATGCGTGCGTGGCTTGTTTTGGCGGATTCCGGATGCAAAGGAATGACTCGCGAAACAGTTGAAGCTTTGCGTTCTCGTTTAGAATCGAATCCTGTTGAAGTTGGAGCGCAGCTCAATAAATTGGGGGAGATTGCGTCTGTTGCAGAAGATGATTTGGCATTTGGTCGTATTGAAAATATGGGTAAGCAAATGACTTTCGCACACCGTATTTTGGCGGATTTGGGCGTAAGTACTGCGAAACTTGACGCCTTGGTAGATGCTGCTTGCAAACATGGTGCGTTGGGTGCAAAACTTACTGGCGGAGGTGGCGGAGGATGCGTAATTGCGCTGGCTGATAGTGAGGATGCTGCTAAGCGAGTGAGTGAAGCTTTTAAAAATGCAGGAGCTTGCGATACGTGGATTGTAAATATAGGTGATTCTGCAATAAATTGAATCTTATTTTTACTTGAAATGTGGCATAAACTTTACAGTTCTTTAAAGAAAAGAAGCTTGTGCGCACTGTTTTGCTAAAATATTGACTAGCACATTAACAAACGAGAATTACTGATCTGCCGCAAAAGGAACAGCATGCAAAACGTTGAAATTCAGCCAAAAATAACGTTTGACGCTAGTCTTTCACCCAACTCAGCTTTTGCTAAAGCAAACGCGAATATTGCGCTGATTAAGTATTGGGGTAAGCGCGATGGAAAGCTGATTTTGCCTTATACCTCCTCGCTTTCTCTCACCCTTTCGGATTTGTCTACAACTACAAGCGTAAGTTTTGCGAATAATCTTGAACAAGATACTTTTACTTTAGATAATGAAAAGATTTCGCCGTCTGCAAAAACTTTTCGTCGCGTAGTCGCTATGCTCGATTTGGTGCGTGAAATTGCAGGAATTTCAACGAAAGCAAGCGTTGTTTCGCATAATATTGTGCCAACTGCTGCCGGTCTTGCTTCGAGCGCGTCTGGCTTTGCAGCTCTTGCGTCTGCTGCCTCGTACGCTGCTGGATTAAACCTAACTCCACAAGAACTTTCTAGACTTGCAAGACGTGGTTCTGGTTCAGCTTGTCGTTCGATTTTTGGAGGACTTTCAATTTGGCATGCAGGTTGCGACGACGAAACATCTTATGCAGAGCCTATTGAAAATGCACAAGTTGCGCTTAAAAATTTAAACCTTGCTATGATTGTCGTCACTTTGGACGATAGCAAAAAGCCGATTTCTAGCCGGGAAGCGATGCGCAGAACGGTTGAAACTTCGCCAACGTATATGCAATGGGTTGAGCAGTCGAAAGACGACCTTGAAATTGCTAAAGATGCAATTAAGCGAGCAGATATTGAGCAATTGGGCGAGGTTGTTGAGCGCAATGCTTTTGGAATGCACGAAACTATGCATAATGCTGTTCCATCGGTGAATTATTTGACTAGCAAAACGCATATTGTGCTTGAAGCGGTTAAAAATATGCGAAAAGATGGTTGGCTGGTGTGGTCTACGATGGATGCTGGTCCGAATGTGAAGGTGCTTACTTCTGGAGATGATGCTTATCGTGCAATGTGTCAGTTGCGTGCGCGAGTTGAGGATGGTTTGCGTAATTCTAGCGTTTTTTGTAATACAGAATATTGCGAGCCGAAATTTGCGATTGCGCTGCCAGGTGACGCTGTGACGGTGAGTACGAGTTTAAAATAGGCGGATAATATGACTCAAGTGCGCTCTAGTGCCCCAGGAAAGCTTTATATTGCTGGCGAGTATGCTGTTGTTGACGGCTGTGCTGCAATTGTTGCTGCTGTTAATCGTTATGTGACGGTTAGCGTAAGTGATGAAACTTTAAACGAAGAGTTACGCGAAAATTTGCAGAAAAATACGCCTAGTAGCAGAAATTATTGTGGTGTAATTACCTCAGATGGCGAAAAATATAAACAGCTTCTTTGGTCGCGCGCATCAGACGGAAGTATTGAAATACAAAACGACGGAAAATATGCTTATGTGCTTGCAGCAATGAGTGTAGTTGACGCTTATGCTAGTGAGGAATGTGCGCCAAATATTAACCGAAAAAGTTACAATGTGCATATTTCTAGCGAACTTGATGATGCAAAAACTGGTAGAAAATACGGTCTTGGATCTTCTGCTGCAGTAACTGTCGCAGTTATTCGCGCGTTGTGTAAATGGTATGATTTGAATCTTTCGACTCCAGAAATTTGCAAGCTAGCGTTAATTGCGTCGTCGAGTGTTAAAAAATCCGGAAGCGGTGGAGACGTTGCCGCCAGTTCTTATGGCGGTTGGATTATGTATCGCGCGTATAACCGCGAGTGGCTTGAAGCTGAGCTTACGCTAGTAAAATCCGGATGCTCTGATTTCGGTGAGTTGTTGCACAAAAAGTGGCCGCGACTGGAAGTTAAGCGTTTAAATGTAGATAAGTCGCTAAAACTTTTAGTCGGGTGGACTGGTTCTCCTGCGTCTAGTGCAAAGCTAGTAAGTAGCGTAGAAAGTAGCGTTAAAACTAGTACGGAAAGTAACGTTGAAAGTAATGCTGAAAGTAGCGTCGAAACTAGTGCTTTTGACAAAAAAATTAAATCTTTTACTTACGAAGATTTTTGCAAACAAAGTGAGATTTGCGTGCAAAAACTTGCGCGCGCAATTGAAAAGTTTGAAATAAGCGAAATCTATAGCGGTTTTTCTCAAAATCGTGCGTTGTTGCAAAAATTAAGTGCTCTTACTGGAACTGTTATCGAAACGCGTGAACTTACAAAATTTATTGAAATTGCGACTTGTGCCGGTATTCCTGCAAAAACTAGCGGTGCAGGCGGAGGAGATTGCGCAATTGCGCTGTCGACAACTTATGACAATAATGTAATTGAAACTATGAAATCTACTTGGGAAGCCAATGGAATAAAGCCATTGAATATTGATGTTACGGAAATTTTTGGAACTGGTAAGCCTTCTGAAAATATTGTATTAGACGCGTTTGCTAAGCGTCGCGAGCTTAATATGCAATCTGCTCAATCTTGCACAATACAAAACCGAAAAGACGCGCATATTGCGCTTGCGGATAAGCAGTATAAAACTCGTGCAAATTCAGATTTTGACAAAGTTCGTTTTGTGCCGAATGCTTTGCCGCAAGTCGCGCTTGAAGAAATTGACGATAGTGTGAGCGTGCTAGGAAGCGAAGTATGCGATTCTGTGCATTGGTGCTCGCCGATATATATTAACGCAATGACCGGCGGAAGTGATGCTGCTAAAAAAGTGAATGCAAGTCTTGCTAGAGTTGCTGCAAAAAATTCTGTTGCTATGGCGAGTGGATCTTTGAGTGCTGCTCTTCGAGACGAAACTTTACTCAGCACTTTCAGTGTCATAAGAAGTGAAAATCCACACGGATTTGTGATGGCAAATGTTAGCGCTGGAACTAGCGCGTCTGATGCATTGCGTGCTGTAAACATGATTCAGGCGAATGCGTTACAAGTGCATTTAAATGCTGCACAAGAGTTGGTTATGCAAGAAGGCGATCGCGATTTTCGAAATTGGTTGCGCAATATTGAGTCTATTGTCAGTGCGTGCGAAGCTCTAAAAGTGCCTGTGATTGTGAAGGAAACTGGATGCGGAATTTCTGCTAAAGATGTTCAGCATCTTAAAGATGTTGGAGTGCGCACTGTAGATGTTTCTGGTCGTGGCGGAACTAATTTTGTAACAATAGAGAATGCTCGCAGACACTTAGGCGACTGTGACTATTTGGCTGATTGGGGTCTTACTACTGTTGAGTCGCTGGTTGACATACGCAAGTGTGATTCGTTAAAAAATATGGAAATTTTCGCAAGTGGAGGAGTTCGCACGCCTTTGGATGTTGTGCGCGCGTTGGCTTTGGGTGCTTCGGCAGTTGGTGTCGCTGGCGAGTTTTTGCATACGCTTATTCATGAAGGTGAGGACGCGCTTTCTTTGCAAATTGATAACTGGAAGAAGCAAATTAGGGTGATTATGGCTCTTCTTGGATGCAAGACAGTTAAGGATTTACAAGAAAAGACTGAGTTCGTGCGTGCGGATTGTCTTGGTAAGTGATATACTTGTGTAGTTGTGCGTTCAAGCGTGCTTATTTGTTTATGCAATGTGCGTAAGTAATTTGCGTAAGTAGTTCGTGTGTTTGAATGACGCAAGACTTGCAAGTCAAAGAAAATAGGAGTCCAATTATGGCAGCTCGTTGCGCAGTATGTGGCAAGGGACCTCAGACTGGTTTCACTGTTTCACATTCGCATATCCGCAATAAGCGCACCTTCCGCCCGAACCTTCAGCCGGTTCGCACCACCATTGATGGCGAGAACGTTCGCCTTCGTGTGTGCGTGAAATGCATTAAGGCTGGCAAGGTTCAGCGCGTTGAGGCGTGATTCGCGCATTGTATTGCGTTTAAATTGTAAGGCCCTGAGTGTTGCTCGGGGCTTTTTTGTATTCGCATATTTTTCGCTTGCGCGTTATATTCCTGATTGCGAATGATTTATAATCGAAATATGCTAAATACGCCCACGAACTCAGCCAAAATGCACACTTCGCTTTCTGCGATAATCAGCAATAAGCGACGCGTTTCTGCATTAAAATCTTTGGGCATAGTCACAGTCGAAGACGCGTTAACTTACTACCCGTTTAGAGTCACAAGTCCATTGAGAATTGCGAACTTAAAAGATGTAAAAATTGGCGAAGAAGTGGCTTTCTATGCGCAAGTCCAGTCAATTAACGTTGTGCCTATGAACGCTCGTCGCGGTTTTAGAATCGAAATTAATGTTTTGCAAGATACGCAAGCAGTAGCTCAACTTATTTATTTTTCTAAAAATCGTCAATACGCTCAGTGGCTTTCCGCAAAGATGCATGTTGGCGAAATGGTTGTTGTTGGCGGCACGTCTAGCGCTTTTAATGGTAAATTGCAATTTACGCATCCTCAAATTCTTACTGTATCTGCTGCAGAAGAAAGCGATAGCTTACATCAATCTCGCGATACTGTAAGAAGCGTGGAAGATGGTTTGGCGCGTATGAGCGCGCCTATGCCCGTTTATCATGCAAATTCGCGAATCTCTAGTGAGCATATTCACGAAACTATACTTTCTATGCTTTCTGCACTTTCTGAAGATTCTGAAGATTCCGCAGCTTCTGAAGATTCCGCAGCTTCTAAAGATTCCGCAGCTGGCGCTACTGAATCCCTGCAAATCCCAAATATTACGCCTGAATCAGTGCTAAAAAAACGTAACCTCATGACTAGAGCGTCAGCAATATACTCAATTCATAATCCGCAATCAGTTGACGAATTTTACAAAGCTGTTGACTCGTTGCGCTATGAAGAAGCTTTTATTTCCCAAGTAGCTGTATTGCGATCTCGTGAAGATTCTAAAGATAATCAAGCAAAATCCTGTAATAATTCTCTTCTAAGAAATGAATTTGTGGAAAGTTTGCCGTTTGAGCTTACTGCAGGTCAAAAAGATGTAATTGATGAGATCGTGCGCGATATGCGTGAGAACCATCCGATGCGTCGCTTGCTTCAAGGTGAAGTTGGTTCCGGAAAAACAGTTGTTGCGCTCGCTGCAATGCTTGAAGCAGTTGGATCAGGCTATCAGGCTGTGCTTGTGGCTCCTACTCAAGTTCTTGCGTCTCAACATGCCGAAAATTTGCGACAAATGATTTCGCGCGCGAATCTAAAAGTGCCTGTAATCGTAGTAACTGGCGGCATGAGACTTGCGGATCGCAGACGTGCGCTAGCGAGTGTTGCAAGTGGAGAGCCTTCGCTTATTGTTGCAACTCATGCAGCGTTCTCGTCGACTTTTAAGCCGACTAATTTAGCTTTGGTAATTATTGACGAGCAACATCGTTTTGGAGTTGAGCAGCGCGATGTTTTGTTGCGCAAAATGAGTGTAGATTCGCATGATAGTGCTGAAAAGGCTTTTACTCCGCATCTTTTAGTAATGACTGCAACGCCTATTCCGCGCTCTGCTGCTATGACGTGGTTCGGCGATTTGGATGCTTCGTATTTAACTGAATTGCCTGGAGGTAGAAAACCTATTCGCACTTTTGTTGTACAAGAAGCAGATGCGAATACTATGGCTAGAATGTTTGCGCATATTCGTGCTCGCATTGATGCAGGTGAGCGTGCGTATGTTGTTTGCGCGCATATTGATGATGATTTTAGTGATGGTTCTGGTAGTGGTTCTGGTAGGGATTCTGATAGGGATTCTGCTAGGGATTTTGCTAGCGATGAATCTGAAGGTTTTGAAGATGTTTCGCAATCTGTGCAATCTAATCAATCTGAAGAAAATAGCGCAGATTCTTTGCGCAAACTTCATACAGTTAACGGCATTTTGAAGCGGCTTTCAGCTTTGCCGCAATTTAAAGGCGTTACTTTTGCTAAGCTCACTGGTCGCGACGACGATGCTACGAAACGCGAAACGATGGAACGTTTTGCGCGCGGAGATGTGCAAGTTCTTGTTGCTACAACGGTTATTGAGGTCGGTGTTGACGTGCCTCAAGCGAGTTGCATTGTGATTTTTGACGCGGATCGTTTTGGTCTTGCGCAATTGCATCAATTGCGTGGGCGTGTTGGGCGTGGTGGCACGAATTCTTGGGCATTTTTGGTTGCGCAAACTGAGGATGGAAGTCTTGCTCAAGAACGTTTGCAAGTTGTTGAAAATTCGCTAGATGGTGCCGTAATTGCTAAGAAAGATTTGGAATTGCGCAATGTTGGCGATGTTCTTGGCGATAAGCAGTCGGGTGGTCGCTCGAGTTTGAAGATTTTGCGAGTCGTTAAGGATGCAAAGATTATCGCTATGGCTCGTGAAGATGCGTTGGAGACTTTGCAAAAAGACGCTCATCTTGTTTCGTTGCCGTATCTTGCAGGTGCGGTGCTTGATTTTACGAGAGGCGGAAGTGCGCAAATCGTAAGCAATTAAAATTCCAAAGTTTTGAATTTGCACGCAATATATCTTATAAAATTAAAATATTGTATGAATAAAATATCCTATAAATAAAAGTATAAAGAAAAAATTATTGCATATTTATGCACTTAATTTAGTAAAAAATACGGCAATAAAGCTATTTTTAATTGATAATTAATATCAACTTTTGTTAGATATAATATAAAAAAACAACAAAATTACATAAATTTACGTGCATATTATGAGAATTGTGAATATCCTAGATAGTAGGCATCATTTGTAATCACAATAGAGATGAGGCGACAATGACTGAACGCGAACAACAAATCTTGACTTGGATTCAACAAAACCCGATGATTAGCCAGCAGGAACTTGCAAATCTCGCAGGAATTACTCGTTCAGGTGTGGCTGCTCATATTTCCAATTTAATTCGCAAAGGCTATTTACGCGGTAAGGGATATATTGTTACTCCTCCAAGTTATGTGACTGTTGTTGGCGGAATTAGCATGGATGTTCTCGGCATTGCTTGCGGAGATTTGATGGATTACACGTCTAATGCTTCCCACGTGCGCTACATGCTAGGCGGTGTTGGAAGGAATATTGCAGTCGCGTTGGAGCGTCTTAATATTCGCACAAGCATGGTTTCTGTGTACGGTGGCGATCACAACGGAGAGCTTTTCCGCATTGATGCTGCTGCAAACGGCTTAGATATTGGCTACGCGAAGCAACTTCCTGAGTCGATGACTGCTTCGTACATGTATGTTGGTGACGCTTCTGGTCAGCGTTTGCTTGCTTTAGACGATATGAGTATTTACGATCACATGACTCCTGATTTTTTGCGTGAGCGCATGTCTATTATTGAAAATGCTGATATTTTGGTGTTGGATACTAATATTCCGCAAAAGTCAATTGAGTGGCTATGTGACCGTTATCGCCGTCCTATTGTTGTTCGCGCAGTTACGGATGCAAAAGCTCCTCGCGTGCTTTCTAGATTGTCTCGTATTGACACTCTTATTTTAGATACTGCTGAATCGCAGGCTTTAACCGGCATTAATGCTGTTGACGAGCGTTCTGCAATTCGCTGTGCGAATGTGTTGCTCAAGCGTGGAGTAAAGCGTGTATTTGTAAATGCCGGTCGCGCAGGAGTTGCTTATGGTGTTTCAAATGAGGGAGTGTCGTTCTATCCTGTACCAGTCAAACGCGTCCAGAGAATGATGCTAACTCGCGGAAATAGCAATGTTGGCGTTGAAGCTGTCGGCAACGACAACGGTTCTAGTGATGCTGCTACTGCTGCGCTTATTTACGCGCGGTATAACGAATTTGATTCTTCAAAAACTGGCAGATTTGCGGTTGCTGCTGCAGCTTTGAATACTGAATCTATGCAGCCTGTGCATGAGTCGTTTAATCCAGAACTTATTTCTAAACGCATGACGAATATTCATGAGCGTGCTTAATTTTGCGTTTTTATGCGAAGTGTATTCGTCACGATTTGCCTACAAATACATGTGCTTATGAAGGAGTTGGTATGACTTCCATCATCCTAGATTGTGACCCTGGTCATGACGATGCGATGGCAATTTTATTAGCTGTTGGCAATCCTAGTATCGATTTGCTGGGCGTAACTACGGTTGGTGGAAATCAGAGCCTAGAAAAAGTAACATACAATGCTCGAGCAACTCTAGAAATAGCTCATGCAACTAATATTCCAGTTCATGCCGGATGCGACCGTCCTATGGTTCGTCCGCTAAAAGTTGCTGCTGCTGTTCATGGAGAAACCGGATTAGACGGCGCAAATATTCCAGTACCAACTAAACCTTTGGATAAAGGGCATGCTGTTAACTGGATTATTGACACAATTATGAGCCATGAGCCTGGCACAATTACGCTTGTACCAACTGGACCTCTTACGAATATCGCTATGGCTGTGCGAATGGAGCCTAGAATTGTAAGCCGCGTTAAAGAAGTAGTTCTTATGGGTGGTGGCTATCATAGTGGCAATTGCAGTGCTGTTGCTGAGTTTAATATTAAGACGGATCCTGAAGCTGCGCATATTGTGATTAATGAAAATTGGCGAGTTACGATGGTCGGCTTAGATTTAACTCACCAAGCTTTGTGCACTTTAGAAATACAGAAGAAAATTAATTCTATTGGAACGCCTGTTTCCAAATTTGCTTGCGATCTTATGAATTACTTCCGTAAAGCTTATAAGAATAATCAAGATTTTGTTGATCCTCCAGTGCATGACCCTTGCACAGTCGCTTATTTGATCGATAAAAGTGTTATTAGCACAAGGCGTTGCCCACTTGATGTTGAAATAAACAGTGACTTAACTCTTGGCATGACAGTTGCAGATTTGCGTGGCACTGAACCTTCTGAAGAAGAATGCCATACGCAAGTTGCTACAAAACTTGATTTCGATAAATTCTGGAATTTGATTATAGATGCGATTAAGCGCATTGGGTGATTGTTGGTGACTTTTGAATGACTTTTGAATGACTTTGTATAACTTTACATTGTGTAATGTTACGTTGCGTAACTTTACGTTGCGTAACTTTACGTAATTAAGCGGAGGTTAGATTATGGCTGAGGTTGAATCTCCAACATTTTCTACGCGTATGCTAGATAAGGGTGGACGTTCCGTTTTGGCGTTAATGGTGGCGTTTCTTGCTGCTATTTTTGCGTTCCAGCTAAACGTTTCTATGCTTTCGCCAGTGTTGACGACGATGTCAAAAGAACTTCATACTACAGATACTCAAATCGCTTTAACGCAAACGGTATTCTTTACTGCTGCAGCATTATTTTCGCTATTTTTGCCGCGATTGTCTGATCTAATTGGGCGTAAAAAAGTACTTTCCGGAATTCTTATCTCAACTCTTTTTGGAAGCATTATTTCTGCGCTAGCTCAAGACGTTAATATGCTTATGCTTGGGCGTATTTTGCAAGGTGCTTCCGGGCCTGTATTGCCAATGTGCTTAATTATGTTGCGCGTGCGCGTACGGCAAGAAAAAAGTTACGCAAAGTTGATGGCAATATTAAGTTCCGTAAATGGCGGTATTGCTGGATTTGATGCTTTATTAGGTGGTTGGCTCGCCAGTAAATACGGATTCCGTTCTGTTTTTTGGATTATGGCTTCAATCGCAGCTATTGCTGTTATTATGATTATTGTTTTAGCTGATGAATCTCGCTCGGATGCTACTAGCAGAATGGATTGGCTAGGAGTTATAACGCTCGGAATTGCGTTTCTTGCAATATATCTTTCTATTAATGAACTTAGTAATAAACTAGCTAAATCTAACTGGCTTATGGTGCTTATTCTTGTGCTTGTTGCTGTGCTGTTTTTCGCAATATTCTGGAAAATCGAAGTTTTAAGCGCGGCTCCGCTGGTTTCTACGACATATATGAAGCAGCGTCGCACATGGGGTTTGCTTTTGTGCACTTTATTGACAATGACTGGCGTGTTTGCTTTGATAAATGGTGTTGTTATAAAGCTTGCTAACGATAGTAAGTTTGGTGCAAATATTGGCACGAATATGGTAAGTTTCGTAACTCTTACTCCTTACGCAATTATTGGACTATTGTTTGGCACTATTTCGGGCGTGCTCGCTGCAAATTACGGGTACAGGCTTGTGTTGCGTATTGGAATTGCGTTTAGCATGATTTGTGTTGCTTTTGGCGTGTATGTTGCTTATATGCCGTCTGCTTGGGCTTTAGTGCTGTTTTCAGTGTGGGTAGGCGTGAGCTATTCTGGCATGGCAAATATTATGCTTAATGGCTTAGGTATTGTGCTTTCTCCAAAAGATAATCCGGGATACTTGCCGGGTATGAATGCTGGAGCTTTTAATTTGGGAGCCGGCTTAAGTTTTGCAATTTTGTATGCTGTGATGACGAATGTTGCGTCTTTGAGTGGCGTAACATGCGGATACGCTGCTGCGATGGTTGCCGGCGTCGTTTTGCTCGCTTTTGCTCTCGCTTGCTCGTTCTTAATTCCGGATCCTAAGGCGGCGGATAAGTAATATCTGCTTTTTTGCAAAGTTTCTGCCGTTTTTTCGCGCGCATCCGACTTTTCCTTTACACCGCTGTAAACTTTCTGCCGTTTTTTGGTGCGTAGCCGACTTTTTCTTTACACCGCTGTAAACTTTCTGCCGTTTTTTCGCGCGGAAACGACTTTTTCTTTACACCGCTGTAAAGTTTCTGCCGCCGCGTGCGTGTCTGCAGGTTCCGGCTAAGCTAGAAGTATGCACATTATTGCTGGACGTTTTAAATCTTTGCCGCTTACTTCAGCGCAGTCGTGTACAAGACCTACTACAGATCGCACGAAAGAAGCGATATTTTCTAGGCTTGATTCGTGGGATGTTATGCACAATGCGCGCGTACTTGATCTATTTGCCGGCACGGGAGCGCTCGGAGTTGAGGCGCTATCTCGTGGCGCGCGCGAGCTTGTGTCTGTTGAAGCAAATTCGCAAGCGGCTGCGCTTATACTTCGTACGTCGAAAGCGTTGCAGAGTTCAAAGGCTTGGGATTCTGCGCTTTCTATGAGGGTTCTTCGAAAGCGCGCGGAGCAGTTCGTTGCGGATTATAGTGGGGAAGCGTTCGACTTGGTTTTTATCGATCCGCCTTATGCTTACGAAACTGCGGATTGCGAAAGTTTATTGGCTTCGATGATTGCTAGCGGAGTTGCGAGCGTTTCTGCGGATACGTTGATTGTGTTGGAGCGTAGCGCGCGAAGCGTTTTGCCGACTATGCCTGAAGGCTGGGAGCTGTTTGATACGCGTAATTACGGAGAAACTGCGGTGCTGTTTATTCAGTCTTCTCGTGACTAATTTATTTTTCGGCTTTTGTTGCTAGAGTAAGTTTTTGCGCGGATGTTCGCCGGAAACTTCCCATCCGAGCGACATAAGCGTTTTTCGATCCGCTTTATCTATCTTGTGGCAGTCCAATTTTTCAATCAAATCAGGTCGAATTTCGCTTGTGCGAGATATAGCTTCATCTCGACGAAAACGATCAACTTTGGCGTGATTTCCGGAAGTGAGTATTTCCGGAACGCTTATACCTCGCCAAGTAGTTGGACGCGTGTATTGATGGTGTTCCAAAAGTGCGTCCGATCCTGTGTACGACTCTTCAACAATCGACTCAGGATTTCCCATAAACCCAGGGATTAAGCGTGTAATTGCCTCAAGCATAACGCTTACTGCAACTTCTCCGCCATTTAACACGTAATCGCCAATTGAATACTCGCGTACGTCAATTCCTTGCGCGCGGTAATATTCTGGAATCCTAGCGTCGTAGCCTTCGTATCTGCCGCATCCAAATACCAAATGATTTGCGTTGCTTAATTCCGTTGCGTCTTTTTGCGTAAATAGTGGGGCAGAAGGGTTCGGGAATATAAGAATTGGTTTAGTTGAGTCTATTTTATTAGGCGCGATTTTTGCTTCTTCGCAACTATCGCAACTATCGCAACTATCGCATGTATCGCACGTATCGCACGTATTTTTTACTTCAGATTTTGGCAAGTTAAGCAGCTCGTCTAAGCATTCCGCCCAAACTTCAGGCTTCATAACCATGCCAGCACCACCGCCAACCGGCGTGTCATCAACCGATTGATGCACATCGTGAGTCCATTTGCGTAAATTGTATGCGCGAATTTGCAATAAACCATTATTTTGCGCTTTGCCTAACAAACTTAGGTCTAGCATGCGAAAATATTCTGGGAATACGGAAATAATATCGATGTCCATCATAAGGCACTCTACTACGAAAACTACGAAACTACAAAAACTACGAAAACTAATAAAACTACGAAAGCCCCGGAATTAAACCGCCCGGAGGATCGATAGTCAAATACCCGTTTACAACGTCAACTTCCGGCACAATAGCTTCAACAAATGGCACGAGCGCTGTTTTATTCTCTTCGTCAATCGGATGATCTAAACGGATTTTCAGCAAAGATTGCGCGCCATCGAGCACATCCACAACTTTTCCAATAGTGCAAGCCGACAGCCCAAGCTGATTTTCTTCACACAATCGCGCTTGCAAACCGACTAAATCCTTAATATACCAAGCATTTTCGGCAGCAAGTTCTTGCGCATCTTCTGCATGCACATACAATTCAATGCCATTAAGTGCTTCTGCATCGTTGCGATTTTGTGATTCTTCGAATAGTAAAATCCAACGATTTTTGAACGTTCTTGCGTTCTCAATAACGAACTCGCGCTCGCCATCTGCAGTGCACAATACATTTCCAGGCTCAAAACGTTCGTAAGGTTCATCTGTAAAAATTTGTACAGTGACTTCGCCTTTTAAACCTTGGGCTTTACCGATACGACAAACCCTCAGCAGGTCATTACGACTTTGCTGAGGGTTGTCAAAAGATTGTTGGTCTAATGCCACGTTCATCTCACTTACGTACGTCCATAATGTCAACGCGCACATTGTGGTTGCTCAAAGCTTGCACAACAATGCGAATTGCATTAGCGGTACGACCATTGCGGCCAATAACGCGACCGATATCTTCAGGATTCACGCGCACTCGAAGCAATTCGCCGCGAGCATTTTCGTGAGAACGTACCGACACGTCATCTGGAAAATCCACGATGTTCTTAATGAGATGTTCAACAGCTTGAGCCAGCATGATTACTCAGCCTTTTCCTCGGCTTCGGCAGCTTCCGCAGCTTCAGCTGGGGCTTCTTCGGCTTCGTTTGCAGCGGCTTCAGCTGCAGCCTGAGCCTTAGCAGCGGCTTCAGACTTAGCGGCCTTCAGCTTCTGAGCTTCAGCTTCAACAGCTTCAACGCGAGCCTGTGCGTCTGGGCCAGCTTCAGAAGTCTTCAACGTGCCTTCGGCGCCGTCGAGACCCTTGAACTTCTGCCAGTCACCAGTGATCTTCAAGAGCTTCAACACTGGTTCGGTTGGCTGTGCGCCAACGCCAAGCCAGTACTGTGCGCGCTCAGAATCAATCTGAATCATAGATGGCTGCTTGTTTGGATCGTAAACGCCGATCTCTTCGATGGACTGACCGTTGCGCTTGTTGCGTGAATCAGAAATGACTACACGGTAGAAGGCATAGAACTTCTTGCCCAATCGCTTAAGACGAATCTTGGTTGCCAAAATGGCTCTCCTTATAACTAGAGTCGTGGAATTTCGTTCGGGTGTGGGGCACTCCTTGCGAGCTTCCACATGTTCCTCACGTGATCGGGAAGAGGGCGCCGATTCACGCGAATAACTTATCTATTATGCCTGCTCGCTTGGACGTTTTTATCTAGTGATTGTAGGTCGATTGCTGCGATGTAAGCTAGGTGATCAGTGCCGTCAACAACTACATTCTTTTGCCATAGTGCGTTAGATTTACAGTTTTTTGCGCAAAATAGCACATGGTCAAGTGTAAGATTTGGCCACTTAAGCCATGTAGGCCATGTGCGCAGACGCTTTCCAAGCGAAAGTGCAACGTCTGTAAATCCGTATTTCAAAAGCGAGCGAAAGCTTGGGTGGTCGACTGTGGAATTAAGATCGCCAGTAACAATAGTAAGAGTTGCTAAATCGCAAGTTTTCGAAGTAGATTCGTTAGCGCATTTGTTAGCGGAATCAGCGGAATAAGTAGCGCAATCAGTAACAGAATCAATAGTCGCAAGTGCGCGAATTCCATTACTCCAAGCAGCACACCCACGCATCGGTGACTTTGGATGTGCAGAAGCAAATTTCACTACAACTTTTTCAGTTGCGCCAAAATCTAAGCAAGTCGTAACGCTTGGTACGCTTGCAGCTTCAATTTTTACGGAATTATTGCAAGTAGAAATCGCGGAATATTGCGTAAAAATAGCGTTGAATCCGCCGTTATTATGCTCACTTTGCGCGCCTACGCACGAAGTTGGAAAAATTTCGTATATTCCAAGTTTTTCAAGATTTTTTACTAAAGACTCGCTTAATTCTTGTAAAAGTAACGTATTTACGTGATATTTTTTCGCTATTTCTATTATTTCAGATGCGCTCGCTTTTCCGTATCTGCAGTTAAGAGTCATCACACGTATTTCTTGATGCTGTTCCTTGCAGCTTTTGTGCGACGACCTGCTTTCGTGCAACCTACGTAATTTTGCAAACCAGTACGGCGTATGCGACTTAAGCGAAATCAAAAATAGCACAGCGTACGCAATACATAAATATCCGTAAGATTGAGCGAAATTATACGATTGCGGATTTTTAGATGCGTACAGCACTTGCCATTCTGTAGCGAAAATACTGAAGAAAAACAGTGCTCCCACAACGTAAGTTGCAAGCGGAAGTAGAGCAATAATATACGGAAGTGGGTTATATTTATCCGCACCTGCTGGCAGCCAACGCAGCAGCTGCCACAAAAGAAGCGGCACAAATATAACCCACAAAAACGCCAATACTAAAATCATCGACCGAATAAGCCAGCTAATCCGCCGCCAAAGTTAGGTGGCAGTTGATTATCTTGATTTGCGTCTTCGGAATTCATAAGTTCCTTAAGTCCTTCAGGAAGATTCTGAAGATTTGGTTGCTGCGGCTTTGCAAAAGCAGAACCTGCAACATCGTCGCTAGTAGATTCGCCAGAAAGACGCTCACGCAACGCGCGCTCCTCAGCTTCTCTGCGCATTGGATTTCCGGACTTTCCGCCCTTCTTCTTGCCTTTCTTGTCTTTGCGCTTCGACTTACTGCCAGCTCCACCGAATCCAGGAATGCCGCCCATGCCAGGCATTCCAGCGCCTCCGCTCATTCGCTTCATCATTTTTGCAGCCTGCTCAAAACGTTGCAAAAGTGCATTAACTTGCGAAACGCTCACACCTGAACCAGCAGCAATTCTTGCGCGGCGAGATCCGTCAATAATCTTTGTATTTCTACGCTCTTGAGGAGTCATAGAGCGAATAATTGCCTCAGTTCGGTCAATTTCCTTATCGTCAAACTGCTCAAGCTCCTGACGGTGAGCTGCCATTCCAGGCATCATGCCCAAAAGCTTCTTCATTGAGCCAAGCTTACGAACTTGCTGAAGCTGCTCCAAAAAGTCATCCAAACCAAAGCTGCCTTCAGCTATTTTTGCAGCAGCCTTGCGCGATTCTTCTTCGTCGAACTGCTTCTGTGCGTGCTCAATAAGCGTCAAAATATCGCCCATATCGAGTATGCGTGAAGCCATTCGATCAGGATGGAAGATTTCAAAATCCTTCAAACCTTCGCCTGTAGAAGCAAACAAAATCGGCTTTCCAGTAACGCTTGCAACCGAAAGTGCAGCACCGCCTCGAGCGTCGCCATCAAGCTTAGAAAGCACAACGCCAGTAAAGTTCACGCCATCGTTAAAAGCTTGAGCAGTGCGAACAGCATCCTGACCAATCATTGCATCAATAACAAACAGCACTTCTTGCGGTTGCACGGCATCGCGAATATTGCGTGCCTGCTTCATAAGCTCTTCGTCAACACCCAAACGACCTGCGGTATCAATAATCACAGTGTCATACATTTTTTCGCGCGCATAATTAATAGAATCGCGCGCAACCTTAACCGGGTCGCCTTTAGTGAACCATGGCAAAGAAATCGCGCTTCCACCTGTTTGCACGCCCTTTTCTGGAGCAAATACAGGAACTCCTGCGCGCTCGCCAACAACTTGCAGCTGCGTGACTGCATTAGGTCGTTGCAAATCTGCTGCTACAAGCAAAGGAGTATGACCTGCATCCTTCAGCCAGTAGCCTAGCTTTCCAGCAAGCGTAGTTTTACCTGCACCTTGCAAACCTGCAAGCATAATTACAGTTGGAGGGTACTTCGCAAAATTAAGCTGCCTATCTACACCTGCGCCCAATACTTGCGTAAGCTCGTCGTTTACAATTTTCACAACTTGCTGAGCTGGATTTAAAGCGTGCGAAACTTCCTCACCAAGAGCGCGCTCGCGAATTCGAGCAGTGAATGAGCGGACCACTTCCAACGCAACGTCTGCATCGAGAAGTGCGCGGCGAATCTCGCGAATTGTGCCGTCAATATCGGATTCTGATAGCTTGCCTTTGCTGCGCAAATGCTTAAAAGCATTGGAAAGGCGGTCTGTTAACGAACTAAATGCTGCCATAGTTTTCCATTCTACCTGTTGTTGCTAACGTAACTTTAGTGCAATTGCTAACTTGATTTGCTAACTTGATTTGCTAACTTGATTTGCTAACTAATACTTTTGCTTTTTAGTTACTTTTGCTTTTGCGTTACTTTCGTTTATTGCAAATGCCAAGATGATCCTTGCGAAGTATCGACAATTACAATTCCTGCGTTATTTAACGCGTCGCGAATAGCATCTGCAGTAGCAAAATCCTTTGCTTTTCTAGCATCTGCTCTAGCTTTAAGTTGCAAAGTAATTAAAGAGTCCAAAGCTGAGTATTCTTTGCTTTCCTTGCCATTTGAGCTTTCCGTAGACGATTGATTATCGTTCGAAGCCCACGTTTGTGCGTAAGGATCCAAGCCCAAAGTATCTAACATAGCTCGCACTTGCAAAACAGCGAGATATATGAGCTTTTGTACGCTTTCGCTTTGTGCTTGTGAAGGATCTTTGCTGCAGTCGTCAATAAGAGCATTTCCTTGACGAATTGTAGTAAATATTTCTGCGATTGCGCCAGAAACGTTAATGTCATCGTTCATAGCACGAGTGAAATCTTCCGGAAGCTCGTCTGCATTAACAGAGTGCACTTCTTCGCAAGTTGGCTTCTTGTCAAGCAATCTGCCAGCTCTCTCAAGGAAGTTCATAATTCGATCGTAAGCCGATTTTGACTCCACCAAAGCTTGGTCGGACCACTCCAGCATTGCACGATATTGCACTGCTCCCAAAGCATAACGCACAACCCAAGCCGAATTATTCGCCAAAACTACTGGTACGGAAAGTCCATTTCCTAAGGATTTGGACATTTTTTCACCTTTTGCGGTAACCCATGCTGAATGCATCCACACATTTGCGCTTTCCCAGCCAGCAGCACGCGTTTGTGCCATTTCGTTTTCGTGATGAGGGAAGCGCAAATCCAGTCCGCCTCCGTGAATATCGAAATCGTCGCCAAGATAACGGTGGCTCATAGCAGAGCATTCAATATGCCAACCAGGGCGTCCTTCGCCAAAAGTAGTTTTCCAGCGCGCATCCGGCTGATCGAAATCGCAAGGTGCTTTCCAAAGTGCGAAATCCCTAGGATCGTGTTTGTCTGGTGAAGCATCTGCAGGATCTGTTGGATTGTAAATATCGTTTTCAGCAGCGTCTACGCTTGGACCCTTTGCGTCTGCGATAGCTGCAGCTTCGTCTGCGCAAGTTTCATTTTGGTTCTGATTTTGGTGCGTTAATTCGCCGTAATGCTCCCAACTTGGCACGTCAAAATAAACATTTCCAGTAGGATTTCCGTCGCTGTCATTAATAACATATGCGTGACCGCGTTCGATTAAGCGTTCAATCAGCTCAACCATGTCTGTAATATGACCTGTTGCGCGCGGCTCAACTGTTGGCGCAAGCACTCCTAAAGTATTGTAGGATTTTGTAAATTCGCGCTCGTAAATATATGCTCGCTCCCACCAATTTTGCCCTGATTCATTGGCTTTTTTCATAATTTTGTCGTCAATATCTGTGACGTTTCTAACAAACGTGACTTTGTATCCTAAACGTAGCATCCAGCGACGGATTATATCGAATGCAATCGCTGCGCGAATATGACCAATATGCGGAGAACTTTGCACTGTTGCGCCGCACACGTACATGCCTACTTGACCAGGCTTTTTAGGTACGAAAGTGTTCGTTGAATGTGAAGCCGTGTTGTATAAGTGTAGGTTTTCTGCGGCTTTAGTAACTTTTGCAGTCTCTTCGTTCAAACTCTTATTAAGCATAATTGCTATTATACGCACTTGACTATAGTCCACCGCGCGCGCCTCCACGCGTTATTTCCTTTACAACTACGTATTTTTCTTTACAACTACGTAAAGTAATTGTCGTTTTTTGGCGATATTTCGACTTTTTCTTTACAACTACGTAAAGTAATTGTCGGCTTTGCTGTTTCGTGCGTCGGTTCTTTAGTTAGCGATACAATTATTGCGATTTGGTTTTAGATTTAGCTTTAGCAATCCAATTAGATTCATATCTACTACTTATCTATTACCTAGCTGTTTTTATTTTGTTCGTTACTGAAAGGAATATCATGGCTGAGATTTCATCTGCTCTTATGACGGACATGTATGAATACACTATGCTCGACGCTGCTCTTAAAGACGGCACCGCAAATCGCAAATGCGTTTTTGAAATTTTTACGCGCCACTTGCCTCAAGGTCGTCGTTACGGAGTTGTTGCTGGCATGGGTCGCATTTTGGAAGAGTTGCAAAAATTCCATCTTTCGGAAGATGATTTACGTTTCTTAAGCGATCGCAAAATTGTTAGCGCAGAAACCATTGAATGGCTGAAAAATTTCCGATTCCGCGGTAAAATTTCCGGTTATCGCGAAGGCGAGATGTTCTTCCCTAACTCGCCAATTTTGCAAGTAGAAGGCACTTTCGGCGAGTGCACTTTGCTCGAAACTCTTCTGCTTTCTGTTCTTAATTACGATTGCGCTGTTGCGTCTGCTGCAGCTCGCATGGTTTCTGCTTCCGCAGGTCGTCCTTGCATGGATATGGGCGGCCGCCGCACAAACGAATATTCTGCAGTTGCTGCATCCCGTGCAGCAGTAATTGGCGGTTTTAAAGGTACTGCAAATCTGTTGGCTGCAAAACTTTACGGTTTAAAGGCAATCGGAACCGCAGCTCACTGCTTCACTCTTGTTCACGACACTGAGCGTGACGCTTTCACTTCTCAAATTGCAGCTCTTGGCAAAGGCACTACGCTTCTTGTTGACACTTATAATATTGAGGAAGCTGTAAAGACAGCTGTGGAAGTTGCAGGTCCAGATCTTGGCGGAATTCGTATTGATTCTGGAGATTTGTGCGCTCTGGCTCGTCGCGTTAGGAATCAGCTCGACGAATTGGGTGCTAAAAACACAAAGATTACAGTTACGAACGATTTGGACGAGTACGCTCTTGCTTCCTTACAAAATGCGCCTGTGGATTCTTACGGCATCGGCACAATGCTTGTAACCGGTTCCGGCGCTCCAACTTGTGCAATGGTTTATAAGCTTACTGAGCGCGAGGGAGCAGATGGTGTAATGCAGCCTGTTGCTAAGCGTTCTAAGAATAAAGCGACTGTGCCTGGACGTAAGTTGGCGTATCGTTCATACGATTACAGCAACGATTCTTGCGGCGTAGCTGATTGCGAACGCGTGATTTCCGGCTCGGAAGTTGCGCTCGCTCAGTTTAAGCCTAAGGATTCGTGGGAAAATCTGCTAGTTGATTACATGGTCGACGGTGAAGCTGACGAACAATTTATGGGTCACGATGCGATTATGCGCGCCCAGGATTATTGCGATTCTGCTTTGAAGCGTTTGCCTTTGGCTGCGCAAAGTTTGATGCGCGGAGATCCTGCAATACCAACAGAAATTCAAGTACTGTAAAACGTAAAGATTAGCGTTTCTGATAGCTTTTTGAGCGTTTGTTGCGATAATGCTTTATGCTTGGTTTTGCGAATAAAATTCAATTAAATTTTAGTGCGCTACGAAATTCGTTACGAAATTCGTTACGAAATTCGTTACACAATGCGTTACGAAAGGATGCGAGATGTTTTCATCTTTAGAAGCAGATAATGCGTTAGATGCTGTTATGGAATCTGGTTCGCAATCCACAGATCCAGACTCTGGTTCCGGCACAAGCACTTCTGTTCTAGAACGTCCAGAAGTTGACGAAGATGCTCGTCTAGATGATGGTGGTAATGCAGATCGTTTTGCGCACTATGTGTCAAAAGACAAAATTGACGAGTCGCGCTTAACTGGTCGACCAGTGGTAGCTTTGTGCGGTAAAGTGTGGATTCCTCGACACGAAGCAAATGACTACCCAGTTTGCCCTGAATGCAAGCGCATATACGAGGAATTAGGAAAGTTTAATTTTTAAGCAATTATGTTGCGTATTTAAGTAATTTATATTGCACATCAGCGTTACTTCTATCTTTAACGATAAAAGTAACGCTATTTTATTAATATATTTTTGTTCTGAGCGCAATGGGTGATAATCTAAGAGCATGACTATAGCTGTGTGCCCCGGCTCGTATGATCCAGTCACTGCCGGCCATTTAGACGTAATACAACGTTGTACGCATCTATTTGATGAAGTACATGTGCTAGTTGCGGTAAATGCTGCAAAGACTCCGTTATTTTCTGAATCTGAGCGCGTAAAAATTATTCAAGAAGCAATAAATAATTTGCCGCAATCTCAAAATAGCTTCAATCGCGATTGCAAAATAGTAGTAACTTCAACAGCTGGTTTGATTACTGACTACTGTACAAAAGTTGGTGCTACAGTAATCGTAAAAGGCTTACGTCAAAACGGTGATTATGAGGCAGAACTTGGGATGGCGCTAGTGAATCGCAAATTAGCAGGTATCGAAACGCTTTTCCTGCCTGCTGATCCTGTGCTTGAGCATGTTTCAAGCTCTGTGGTTAAAGATGTTGCTCGTCATGGTGGAAACGTTACTGGCATGGTTCCAGATAACGTAATACCCTTATTAAAAAAGCTTTTTAATGAACAATCATTAGGCGTAGATAACAATTCACCTATGCTGAACAATTGAACAGGAGAGTAGAAGATGACAAATAAAAATGAACTTACTGACGCAACTTCTGGATTATCTAGTGAAGGAGACGACACGATGGAGCGCGAAGTGCAAGTTGATCGCAATCAAAAGCTGCCATTGCATCCAGTTCTCGCAGATGAAGAAGATGCTCAAGATGGCGTTGTAAATAAAACGCAATCCGACGTACGAAGTGCTCATGAAGGCGACCTATTAGTTGATACAGATGCTGACAACACAGAAACGTCATCTGTTGCAGCAGTCGGAAGTGTTTCTGATGCGGAAAATGTGCGAGATAATGACGCTGATAGTGCAAAGCATAACAATAAAAATAGCAAAGCAGCTTCTTCGTCAGCATTTTCTGCTTTCCCTCTTCCAGATTTACGAGAGCGAGAAGACAGTGGTGTTATTGACTTTGAAGAAAATGAATCTGAAACTTCAAAAGCAGATGCAGAAGCAGTAAGCGATGAAGTGCGTTCAAAGAGTCGCGCTGAATTTACTACAGTTTACGACATTATTGACGCAATGGAAGCAACGCTTTCGGAAGCCAAGAATGTTCTGTTTGCTGCAGGAATGGTAAAAATTGATCGCGATGAGTTCGTTGATCAGTTAGCACGTTTGAAAGATATGCTTCCTGTGCAATTGGAGCGAGCTTCTGCATTAATGCGAGAAGCAGAGCGACGTTTGCGTACAGCGCAAGCACAAGCAAGCTCTATTGTTTCTTCAGCGCAATCTCAATCTGCAGAAATAATTGAAGAAGCGCAAGAGCGTGCTCAATTCTTAGCAGGTCAAGAAAACGTAACGGCTTTAGCAAAACAGAAAGCTCGCGATATTCTCGCTACTGCGCAAGCAAAATCAGACAAGCTTACGCAAGGTGCGGATCAGTATTGCGCAACTGTTATGGAAGGCTTAAAGCAGCAGCTAGATAAATTAGAACAAGACGTGCAAGCGGGTCAGCGAGTGTTGGAAGATCGTCGTCGAGCTGCAGCGCACGTACAAAACGACATTAGCTCATCATTGTATGACGATGATGAAGAGGAAAGGAATTAGTAATGGCTTCGCATCCATCCCAATCACCGTGGGCTGTTCCAGTGGCGCAAATGGCTGCGCGCGCTGGTAGTAGCATGTCGTTGCATCGCGTATTTCCGGCGCCGGAAGGCATTGGAGATTACGTCATTGGCGTAAAGCCAGGCAGCGATGTTATGGTTGATGGCGATTTTGATGCTGTGGTTGACGGCTTAATGTTTCAGGGCAGTATTACTGCTCCGGTGCATGCAGAATGTACTCGATGCTTGATGCCGCTTCGTCGCGATTGGAAAGTGGATGTGTGCGTATTCTTTCCATATGCTGACTCGCGTTCTAATCGTTCGGATAATCGCAATACTCGTGGCGATGCGGATGAAGACGAGTCGCAAATTTGGGATGAAAATGACGAGTCGGGCAATGTGTATCCGCTAGTTGCGGGTGGCGATTTTGCGGATATTGAGGCTCTTATTCGCGACACGATGGTAAGTGAGTTGCCGTTGCAGCCGTTGTGCGAGCCGGATTGTCGCGGACTTTGCTCTCAGTGTGGCGAAAACTTAAACGAGCATCCAGATCATCATCACGACGTTACGGATATTCGTTTTGCTGCTTTAGAGGATTTGAAAGCTCAGCTTGAGCAGAATGAAAAACGGAATTAATACGCGCGTGTAAAGTTTCTGCCGTTTTTTGGCTGATTCCCGACCGAAACTTTACACTCGTGTAAAGGAACTGTCGTCTGCGCGCCTCGTTCCGACCGAAACTTTACGTAGGTGTAAAGTTTCTGCCGTTTTTTCGCTGAAAAGCGGCATAAACTGCGCGAGCTTGTAAAGTTTCTGTCGCACTAAATAGAAATCAGGTTGCGCAATTTGTACGGCGCTTGCTGTAATATACAGAACGCTTAAGCTCAATCGATTGAACGAAATAGAGGAAAGAATTATGGCACTGCCTAAGTACAAGACCTCGCGTGCTAATACGCATTCGCGTCGCGCTAATTGGAAGGCGTCTGCCGTGCAGACTGTGACTTGCCCGAACTGCGGTTCTCAGGCATTCCCACACATGGCTTGCCCATCTTGCGGAACCTTCCGTGGTCGTGTTTACCGTGAAGCTATTCGCTCCGAGCACACCAAGTAGGTTTTATTAACAGAAACCCTGCCATCGACGGGTGGCAGGGTTTTTCTTTTTCTTGTGTATTGTGGTTGTGAGGGGTGGGTGTTACTTGCGCTCGTCGAGAGTGTGCCAAGCGATTTCGGCGGCTGCAAGTTGCGCTTTTCGTTTGCTAGAGCCACTTCCGACTCCCAGCACTTCGTCGCCATCCTTATGCGCCAAAACCGCGCGAGCTTCAAATACTGGAGCGTATTCTGGCCCAGAAACAGCCATTCGATACTCTGGATCTTCCAAACCCATATCGTGAGCTTTGACTGTAAGCGAAGTCTTCCAATCGAGAGCTGGTCCTTCAGTTAGCACTTCCGCCAAAGTGTCGTCAATCAAACGATGCACAACTCTGCGAGCTTCATCAATTCCATGTTCAACAAAAGTTGCACCAATAAGCGCCTCAACAATATCGCACAAAATTGAATCTTTATTGTTTCCGCCCTGCTCCATTTCTCCGCGACCGAGAAGAATATACGAGCCAACATGCAGCTTTTCGCGCGCAACAGCAGAAAGCGCCCATTCAGACACAGCTTTCGCTCGCATCTTCGCAAGCTGACCTTCAGTCATGTCGGGATGTGCAGAAAACAGCGTTTCCGTAGAAACTAACTCAAGAACAGCATCGCCCAAAAACTCAAGTCGCTCATAATTTCGTGTGCCAGGATGCTCGTGCGAGAACGAGCGGTGGGTGAGTGCTTCTACTAAAAGATCCGGCGAAATAGTTGTGCCTAAAGCGTTTAAAAGTTCCTGCGTTGGATCTCCAGGGCGAGTTTCATCGCCATCTAATCTCAAAACTCCATCTTCGTTGTGTTGCGCATGTGAGTTGTTTTGATTATTTTGATTGTGTTTGCTCTGCATATTCTGTTGATTTTGTTGATTCTGTTGATTGTTCTGAGTTTTCATAGCACGTATTATTATAGTCCACTACCAACACAAGCGCTTTGAAGCTTCGCGCTCGCATTTGCTCTCGCATTTTTCCATATTCTTTCTATACCCTTTCGTATAAGTGTCCAGCTATATTTGTGGATTATGCCTACGTATGATTTGGGATTAGAACGAGTTTCGCTAGAATTTGCTACAAAAACGATTTTTACAGATGTAACTCAAGGTGTTTTTGAAGGCGACAGAATCGGTATTGTTGGAAAAAATGGCGACGGAAAGTCAACGCTACTTCGACTACTTGCCGGTAAAATGCAACCTGATTCTGGTCGCGTTACGAAGCGTGGTGGATTAACTTTTGGCATGTTGGATCAGCGCGATCCATTGGACGATAACGCAACTGTGCGCGAGGCTGCTCTTGAAAATCGCGAAGATTACGAATGGGCTGCAGATCAGCGTTCGCGCGAAATTGTAGAAGCGCTTCTTGGCGGCATAAATTTGGAAGCGAAAGTAGGCACGCTTTCTGGAGGTCAGCGCAGGCGCGCAGATTTAGCAAGATTGTTGTTGCACGACTGGGATATTTTGGCTTTGGATGAGCCTACGAATCATTTGGATGTTGTGACGATTCATTGGCTTGCGGAACATCTTCTTCACCGCTGGCAGGACGGTCAAGGTGCGCTTTTGATTGTGACGCACGACCGCTGGTTCTTGGACGAGGTTTGCACTTCGATGTGGGAAGTGCACGACGGCGTAATTGATCCGTTTGAAGGCGGCTACAGTGCGTACATGCTTCAGCGCGTGGAGCGCGAACGCCAAGCGGATGTGCGCGAAGAGCGTCGCAGGAATTTGGCGAGAAAAGAGTTAGCTTGGCTTTCCAGGGGTGCTCGTGCGCGTTCCACTAAGCAAAAGTTCCACGTAAAACAAGCGCGTGAGCTTATTGCAGATGTGCCGCCGCTAAGAGACACTCTTGAATTGAAGAAAATGGCAACTTCGCGTCTTGGTAAGCAAGTTGTTGATTTAATTGACGTTACGCAAATTTTCGACAACGCTCAGCAGCTAAAAAATATCGATCCGGATATTGCAGAAAACGCATCTTCGTCTGAATCGAATGCAGAAAAATCAAATAAAGTCGATATCGTAGAATCTGCTTTTGCGCAACCAACTCACGTAGGAAGCGTTACTATTGCCGTTGACGAAAATCAAGAAAATTCTGCGGAAAATTCTGCGGAAAATGCTGCGCCAAAAAATTCTGCGGAAAATACTTCGGAAAATACTGCTACGAGCGCGCAAAACATTGCAGAGACTTCAGCTGCATTTCGCAAAACTATTACTGGACGCATGATTTTAGACGATGCAACTTGGCTTATAGGACCAGGCGATCGTTTTGGAATTGTGGGCGCGAATGGAGCAGGAAAGTCGACATTATTAAGCATTATTGACGGATCTCTAAAGCCTACGCTTGGACACGTAAATATTGGCAAGACTGTAAAATTTGCCGTGCTTTCGCAGCGGTTAGAAGAGCTTGAAAAGCTTGGAAAATATAAAGTAAAAGAAGTTTTGAGTCGCTATAAGCCTAGCTATATTATCGATGGCAAAGAAGTGACTCCAGGTCAGCTTATGGAAAGGCTTGGCTTTAAGCCTGAGCAGCTTATGACACCAATTGCGGATCTTTCGGGCGGTCAAAAGCGACGTATGCAGCTGCTGCTGATTTTGCTAAACGAGCCAAACGTGCTGATTATGGATGAGCCTGGAAACGATCTCGACACTGACATGCTTGCAGTTATGGAAGATTTGCTTGATACTTGGCCTGGCACTTTGATTGTTGTTTCGCACGATCGCTACTTGCTTGAGCGCGTAACAGACCAGCAATTTGCGCTTATTGACGGCAAAATTCGTCACCTTCCAGGCGGTGTAGATGAGTATTTGCAAATTGTAGAAAAGTTGCAGCGCGACCACGAAAATAGCATTAGTGCTTCGAGTACTGTGAATGCTTCAAGTACTGCTGGCGCTTCAAACACTGTGAATTTTGCAACTAAAGAAAGTGCAGAAAGTGTAGAAAGTGCGCCGAAACTCACCGGCAAAGCCTATCACGATGCTGTAAGGCGAGTTTCTGCAATAGAGCGAAAACTTTCAAAGCTTGAAGAAGAAAAGTCGCAAATTGAGGCGCAAATGGCTGCGCACAACCCAAGTGACTTTGTTGGGCTTCAATCTCTTAACGAAGATCTTCAAAAAAACGAGCAAGAAACCAGTGCTCTTGAGGATGAGTGGATGGAGCTTTCTGAGCAGCTTTAGTACAAAATTGCTGCGCGCTAAGAAGGTGAAATAGAAGATAACAGCCACGTGCTAAATTTGTGAGGTATGACTCAAATCAAGGATATGTTGGAATCTGTAAAACCAATTCGCGTTGACGGTCGTAATGTTGACGAGCTCCGGCCTGTGCGCATAACACGTAAATTTACTGATGTTCCTGAAGGTTCTGTGCTTATTGAGTGTGGCAATACGCGCGTAATGTGCACTGCAACTTTTACGGTTGGTGTGCCTCGTTGGCGTAGAGATTCCGGTTTGGGTTGGGTAACTGCCGAATATTCTATGCTTCCTAGAGCAACAGCTGAGCGTACTGATCGCGAATCTGTGCGTGGAAAAATTGGTGGTCGCACTCACGAAATTAGTCGTCTTATTGGTCGCTGCTTGCGCGGTGTAGTCGATATGAAAGCAATGGGTGAGTGCCAGATTCAAATTGATTGCGACGTGTTGCAAGCGGATGGTGGAACTCGTACTGCTTCCGTAACTGGAGCTTATGTAGCTTTGGTAGATGCGCTTAATTGGGCAGAAAAGAATGGTCATATTCGCTCTGCTGCAAGTGTTATTAAGGATTCTATTTCCGCTGTTTCTGTAGGTGTTATTAACGGCACGCCTATGCTTGATTTGCCTTATGTTGAAGACAGTCAAGCTATGACAGATATGAACGTAGCTATGACAGGTTCCGGCACTTTCATTGAAATTCAAGGCACTGCAGAACATCGTCCGTTTAATCGCGACGAATTAAATACGTTACTTGATTTGGCAACTAAAGGTAATCGCGAATTGCAAGCTGCTCAAAAAGCCGCTTTAGCAAAATAGAAGAGATTGAAGGAGAACGGGCGTGAAGCTTATTGTGGCAACACATAATGAGGGAAAACTCGTTGAAATCAAGCAAATTTTAGAGGAGCAGTTGTCGAAGCTGGCAAACAGTTTCGAGTTAGTAACTGCAGGTTCTCTTGGCTTGCCTGATCCTGTGGAAACTGGCGTAACTTTTGAACAGAATGCTTTGCTCAAAGCGCGTGATGTTGCTGCAAGAACAGGTTATCCAGCTATTGCAGACGATTCGGGTCTTATTGTCGACGTGCTTGGTGCTGCACCTGGTATTCTTTCTGCCAGGTGGAGTGGTGTTCATGGAGATGATAAAGCTAATAATGAGCTTCTTTTGCGCCAACTTTCTGATATTCCAGATCAATGTCGTACTGCTCGTTTTCGTTGTGCTGCAGCTCTTGCTATTCCGGATGGGTGCAGTGAGGTTCCTGAAGGCAGTGTTATGTCGCATTCTCACGGCTTTGAGACTGTTCGAGTCGGAGAAATGGTTGGTCACTTGTTGCGCGAGGAGCGTGGAACTAACGGTTTCGGCTATGATCCGCTATTTGTGCCAGATATTCAGCCTATTCGCGATGGTGTGCAAATGAAAGGTTTGACTAGCGCGGAGCTGACTCAAGAAGAAAAGAATGCTATTTCGCACAGGGGTAATGCTTTGCGCGCGCTTTTGCCGGAGTTGAAAGCATTATTTATTACTGAGTAAGCATTTATTACTGAGTAAGCGAAAAATTTCGTGCGCGAGATGGGACTTGAACCCACACGTCGTAAGACACAGGAACCTAAATCCTGCGCGTCTACCATTTCGCCACTCGCGCATAGACTCATATAAATAATCGAGCGAATAAAAACAAATTAAAAGTATTAATACACTCGAGTGAGTCAGAGAGCCGCTTGACAGAATCGAACTGTCGACCTTCTCATTACGAGGGAGACGCTCTACCGACTGAGCTAAAGCGGCATGTTGCCCGAGACGCATTCGCGACTCGCGCACAAATCAAATACTATATATCATATTTTTGAATTTGTCCACTTTGGCGCGCCGTAAATTATCAGTGTGATTGTGTTCATTTTTGTGTTAAGCTTCGCGTGTTTCTGTCTGCTTTTGTGAGTATCTTGTGAATTGGACTATAGTGACGATTGCTGTCACGTAAGTTGAAGAAATGAAAGGACCTTACAATGGCCATCAATCCGCCAGTTGACGCCGTAAAAACCCCAGAGTGGGCTGCATTGCAGAAGCATTACGACGAGTTGCAATCAGAAGGCGTTTGCCTGAAGAAGTGGTTTGCCGAGGATGCAAATCGCGTGGATAAGTTGAGCTTCGAAGCTGGAGATCTCCACTTCGATCTTTCTAAGAATTTAATTAAGCCTGAAACTCTTAAGCTTTTCGCAGACCTTGCAAAGGCTGTAAAGCTTGACGAGCGCACTAAGGCAATGTACACCGGCGTGCACATTAACAATACAGAAGATCGTGCAGTTTTGCACACTGCTTTGCGTCGTCCTGCAGAGGATGCTGGCAAGTTCATTGTTGACGGTCAAGATACCGTTGCAGACGTGCGTGAAGTATTGGGTCGCATTTACGATTTCGCTAACGAAGTTCGTTCCGGCGCTTGGAAGGGCGTTACCGGCAAGAACATCAAGACTGTTGTAAACATTGGTATCGGTGGTTCTGACTTGGGTCCAGTCATGGTTTACGAAGCCTTGAAGCCATATGCTGACGCTGGCATTAGCGCTCGCTACGTTTCTAACATTGATCCAAACGACATGGCAGAAAAGACCAAGGATTTGGATCCAGAAACCACGCTTTTCATCATTGTTTCTAAGACCTTCACCACTTTGGAGACTTTGACTAACGCTCGTACCGCTCGTACCTGGTTGCTTAATAAGCTTCAGGAGTCCGGCGCTATTGACGGAAGCGACGCAAAGAAGGCTGAAGCTGTTGCTAAGCACTTCGTGGCTGTTTCCACCAACCTTGAGAAGGTTGAAGAGTTCGGCATTAACCCAACCAACGCTTTTGGCTTCTGGAACTGGGTTGGCGGTCGTTACTCTGTGGATTCCGCTGTCGGTACTTCTTTGGCTGTTGTTCTCGGCCCAGAGCGCTTCGAAGAGTTCTTGAAGGGCTTCCACGCAATCGACACCTACTTCGCTGAGACTCCATTCGAGAAGAATGTTGTGGTTCTTCTTGGTATGCTCAACGTTTGGTACCGCAACTTCTACAAGGTTGCTTCTCACGCTGTGCTTCCATACGATCAGTACTTGCACCGCTTCCCAGCTTATTTGCAGCAGCTCACCATGGAATCCAACGGTAAGTCTGTGCGCTGGGATGGCACTCCTGTAACAAGCGAAACCGGCGAAATCTTCTGGGGTGAGCCAGGCACCAACGGCCAGCACGCTTTCTACCAGTTGATTCACCAGGGCACTCAGCTTATTCCAGCTGATTTCATCGCTTTCGTGAACACGCCAAATCCTACTAAGGATGGCGATCAGGATGTGCACGAGCTCTTCTTGGGCAATTACCTTGCACAGACTAAGGCTCTTGCTTTCGGCAAGACTGCTGACGAAGTTCGCGCTGAAGGCACTCCAGAAGAGATTGTGCCAGCTCGCGTGTTCAAGGGCAACCGTCCAACCACGTCCATTTTCGGCGATGCTTTGACTCCATTTAGCTTGGGCGAGCTTATTGCTCTCTACGAGCACATCACCTTCGTTGAAGGCACTGTGTGGGGCTTGGATTCCTACGATCAGTGGGGTGTGGAGCTTGGCAAGCAGCTTGCAAAGCAGATTACTCCTGCAATCTCTAAGGATGATGAAGCTTTGGCAGCTCAGGATGCTTCTACGCAGAGCTTGATTCGCTTCTATCGCGCTCATCGCAAGTAAGATAGTAGTCATATAGGCAATCGTTTTTAGTGATTGCTAGTTTAAAGCCTCTCGGCGTTAATTCGTCAAGAGGCTTTTTGTTTAGCATCTGTTGCTGAGTTTTATAAGTGTTAGGCTGTGTCGAGCGTGCGCGACGGCCTGCTTGAGTGTAGCATTGCGCGCACGAAAGCAACTCGGAGCGCCGAGCTTGCTCAAAGTTGAAAGTCCAGTGGACTTTCAACGCAAGCGAGGACTGCCTGAGTCAGTAAAGACGAAGGCAGGGTAGATTTGTGTGGTATTGCATTGGGAATTCGGTCGCGCTTACGCAAATGTAGTTTCGGCGTGTC
>NZ_JBWPWH010000005.1:0-89860 GCF_056590535.1 Bifidobacterium sp. C0047B3
AAATTCAGTCGAGTATCTGAGAAAGTAACGGTCATATGTTACTCGCGCAGTATGTAATCTACGTTAATAACGAATAATCGCGATTTAGCGTTACTTGCGCAGTACGCTATCTGCGCCAGTAACGGAAAACGACCGAAACTGTGCAGACGTGTAAAGTTTATGCCGTTTCCCAGCTAGATTCCGGCCAAAACTTTACAAACGTGTAAAGTTTATGCCGCCTACGCTCTAAACCGCAGCACAAAAGCAGGCCGTCAGCGCACACACTCCAAAAACTCACGCCACATTATGCGTAGTATAAGTAGTTTTCTATCTTTAATTGTTGCCTTTGTGCAATAAACATCGAGAATGTTGAAAATTATTTAATAAAATAAGTACTACAATATAAAATGTATTTCGTGCACGAATACGCTTTATAGAGGAGAAGAAGTATATGGTTTACTGTAATTCGTGTGGTGCTGCTAATGATGATAATTCAAGTTTTTGCAACTTATGCGGGGCAACTTTAACTGAGTGTTCACTTCATACAGGTCAATCAGAACCGCAGCCTTATAACGCAAATAATGTGTCACTTCAGCAAGCTTACTATCCTAGAAATCAGCAATATTTCTATAGCTCTGAAAACTATGTCAATTCGCAAGAATCTGCTGTTAAAGATAAAAAGCTTAAAACTAGGAGAAAAGCAGTAATTGCATCAATAATTTTTTTGATACTTGTAGTTGGAGCAATTGTAACTTATTTCACGCTGCAAAACCTAGTATATTCTCCTGAAGCAACGGTTAAAAATTATTTAAATCTTGTTTCTCAAGGTAAGTATACTCAAGCAACGAGTGAATATACTGATGCTAGTCCTCGTGGTTTTACTTACGTAAATCCGCATGAATCACTGTTTACAGACAAATTTGCAGGCGACGCAAACTCTCGTATTTCAAATGCTAAAGTCTTGTCGTCAACTCCTTACGAATGTATTGCTGGAAAATATTACAAATATGTAAATATGGGGAAGGCAAAAAAATCTACTTGTTATAAAGTTAAAGTTAACTATAACGTCGGAGATAAAAACGTTAACAGAACATTATATTTAAGATATGATTCAACACAACTGTTTATGTTTAAAAAATATAAGATAGATTCTATCGGTACCGCTACTTCTATATCGGTAAAGGTTCCTAGTAATAAACAAAAAATAAAAATAAATGGTAAAGAAGTGGAACTCTATGGCTGTTACGATAATGGCACTTCTGCTTTTGATGTTATTTTTGCATTACCAGGAATTTATAAGATAACAGCATATGACAAATATGGAACATCAAAAGATTTTGTAATAAATACCGCAAATGTCAGGCCGGAAAATTCTATAGATGTTGACACAGTAGGAAGCGATGATTACTAAAAAGTAATGGTTTTAGTTCAAATCTAGTTATGCGTTCACATATTAGAAAAATGTAAAACTTACAAATCGCTCCTGCCTTCGTATTTTTTGACGAAGGCAGACCTCGCTTGCGTTGAAAGCACACTGTGCTTTCAACTCTAAGCAAGCTCGGCGCTCCGAATTGCTTTCGCGCGCTTTGACCGAGCTTGAAATCAACGGGATTTCAAGCTCCTTCAAAGCGTGATTTGGCTCAGTTGTGAAGCACAGTGTGCTTCACATGCCAAATCAGCCGAACGGCTATGCCGTGGGGAATAAGCGCGAAAGCAGGTCGTCACGCAAATGCCGGAAAGTACTACGTGCGTATTTGGTGCGATATACTAAAAGACATGACTACACAAACTTTTGAAGCACTCGCAAAGTCGCGATTTTCTGCACGTGATTTTCTAAATAAACCAGTCGATTCTAAAATCCTTGAAACTATTTTGCAAACAGCTGCACAATCGCCGAGCTGGTCTAACACTCGTGGCTACATGCTCGCTATTGCTCAAGGAGAACGCAAGCAGCAGCTTATTGATGCTTATACGCAAAAATGCAAAGCAATGTTCCGTACTAAAGACGCAACTCTTAGCGAAGAAGAGCGCATGATAGCCCAGAAAATGAGCCAGCCGGATGGAGATTTTTCTGTAATGGCTCCTTATCCGCAATCGCTTAAAGAGCGCAGTGCGCGTTTAGGGTTGGCGTTGTATAAACATTTAAATATTGATCGCAAAGATTTTCCTGCTCGAAATGCTCACACTTTGCGCAACTTCCAGGCATTTGGTGCGCCAGTTATGGGATTTGTGCTTGTTCGTCGCGATTTTCTGCCCTTTGCTGCGCTGGATGCTGGAATTATGCTGCAAACGTTACTGTTGGCTGCCAAAGAGCAAGGCGTAGATTCATGCCCGCTTGGCGTTCTTGCCACATGGCGTTCACCGCTTGACGAAGTATTCGATATTCCGCCGGAGTATGCGCTGATTACTGGTTTTGCGCTAGGGTATGCGTCTGAGGCGCACGTAAATGCTTTCCGCGCGGAGCATCCTCCAATTGAACTTGCGCACGAAAAGTAACTTCGCACAAACCAATCTATCTTGCAAAACCCAAAGTACTTTGGAAAATATCAGATAGAAGTGCCAAATATGCCCTATTTCCGCTAATTCTATCTTGCAAAACCCAAAGTACTTTGATAAATTGAAGATAGAAGTGGAAAGAAAGGGAATGCGAATGATTTTCAATCGTCAAAGGTACATAAAGAAACTTAACCAGCTTAGTTGGAATGGTCTGGTTAAAATCATTACTGGTGTGCGCCGCGCGGGAAAGTCGTTCATTCTTAACGAGCTGTTCTATAATTCTCTTATTTCTCAAGGTGTTTTGCAGAATAATATTATTCGGTTCGCATTTGATGCAGACGAAGATATTGATCGTCTTGAGCCATTCGCAAATGGCGAACCAGTAAAAATCGCAGATAAAAAACTTGGTTACATTATCAATGCTAAAGTGTTCCGTCGCTACATTGCGTCGCAAATAAATCATAGCGACAAGTTTTACATTTTCCTCGACGAAGTGCAATTGCTTGACAATTTTGTTGGCACACTTAACAGTTACTTAAGGCACGCAAATTTAGACATATATGTTACTGGATCTAACTCCCGTTTTCTTTCATCAGACATTGTTACTGAATTTAAGGGGAGAAGCACAGAAGTTCACGTTCAACCACTTACTTTTGCCGAATACATGGAAAGTTCTAGCAAAACGGTTTCAGAATCTTGGGCAGATTACATTGTTACTGGCGGAATACCGCTTGTAGCTAGAATGCAAAATGTTGAGGAACAAATAAAATACCTTGAAAATCTTGTTAAAGAAACTTATTTGAGAGATGTAGTTCAGCGAAACGGCGTGCGAAAAGAGCAGGCTCTTTCTGAAACGTTGCAAGTAATAGCTTCGTCAATAGGTGCTCCTGTTAATCCAAGGAAACTTTCTAACACGTTTATTAGCCACGGATATGGAGAAATTACTTCAGAAACTGTTAGTCGTTTCATAGACTACTACAGCGATGCTTTTCTTGTAAGCAAAGCTCAAAAGTACAACATTAAGGGCAAAAAATACATTGATTCCTTGTTCAAAATTTACTTTGAAGACATTGGAGTACGCAACGCTTTACTTAATTTTAGGCAAATCGAAGAGTCGCATATTATGGAAAATGTTATATACAACGAGTTAAGGTATCGCGGATATAACGTAGATATTGGCGAAATGAATATTGCTGAAAATACTGGTCGAAAAGATAAAAATAACCATGATATTTATGCGCAAAAATCTTTGGAAATAGATTTTATCGCTACTTTGGGAAGCGAAAAATATTATATACAATCTGCGCTCGCTATGACGACGGAAGAAAAATCATTGCAAGAAAAGCGCTCGCTTTACTATATTGATAATTCTTTCAAAAAGATAGTAGTTACGAAAAATGGGTTGCATGCTACAAGAGATAATCGTGGAGTAATTACCGTGGACCTATTTGATTTTTTGCTTAACGAGGATAGCCTTAAGCGGTGATTTAATGGAGCGATATTAAACCTCTGAGCAAGTCAATCACTCAGTAACGTATAAACTCTATGTAAAATAAATCATTCTCTGGTATTATGCAAGCTCCAAGAATCATAAATAAAATCATCATTTAGTGTGATGCAAACTCTTTACTGCGATCATAAGCTATTAACCAAAAGCTGAAATTCTAAATAAAGTGGTAATCATAAAAGCGTTAATTGCAGCATTACCGAGCCCTTTATTTATTTTGGATTAGTTTGAGAGGCTCGTTTCGACGCATCCTATGTGTTTTACGAGTTTGGTGAGTAAGGAGCTTTGTGTTATGCGTAAGTTTACAAAAGTACTCTTGTTAGCTGCTCTGCCAGCGTGTTTGCTTACTGCATGCGCTGGTAGAGCAGTTGATGATAGCCAACAGCAGGTATCGCAGGATTCAGTTCCACTTATTTCAGTCAAAAAACAGCCTTTAACACAAGTTGTGTCGGGTAAAGCAACAATAGAACAATCGTCTACCTTTGTTATCACTGCTGTAAGTAGAGGGAATTTTTCTCCATCGGTAAAGGCAGGAAGTGCTGTAAAAGCTGGAAGTATTTTAGGCTACAATTCTGGTAACAAAATTATTGCTCCCGTAGATGCTAAAGTTGTGTCAGTAGCTGAATCATCTGCGGACGTGCCTAAATCTTTCCCGCTATTCACTCTTAAATATGAAGGTTTTTCAATAAGCCTTAACGCAAAAGCTTTACTTCGTTCTGCGGATATTGCAGATGTTAAAGGTCGCTTCCAAGTTGAAGATGGTGTTGGACCAACCAATTGTTTGCAAATAGTACAAAGCGGTGGAACTTCTACCGATGTTGCAGCCTCGGGTAGTAGCAAGAATGATAATGCTGATTCAACTCAAACAGATGAGTCGAGTGCGCAAAGTACACCTAGTGTATCGTCAAAAGTTTTAACGTGTTTAATAGATAAAAGCACAGAAGTAGAATCAGGCCAAAATGCGACGCTTGTTTTTAATGGCAAGCATAAACAATCGGTTTTAACTCTGCCTGTTAGTGCGGTTGCTGGAAGAGTCCAAAAAGGCCTAGTCTCATACAAGAAAGGCGATAATTGGGAGCGTAAAGAAGTTGGTCTTGGAATCAGTGACGGCGCTAATATTGAAATTACGTCTGGCTTGCATGAGGGTGATGTTGTAGCAGGTGTTTCTCCTGATCTCATTCCAGGAGTGCAATGATTATGGAGAACAATCCTGTTCCACTGGTTGAACTACAAGACGTGTCAGCGCGTGTAAAACTAGGCAATGGAGAATGGCTTACCACTGTTAATTCTGCTTCTATGTTACTTAACCAAGGTGAAACATACGCGGTAGTTGGCAGGTCTGGATCTGGAAAAACAAGTCTTATTTCTATTATTGGATTTTTGAATAAAAATTTTACTGGAAAATACTATTATTCTGGCAAGTCAATCCAAAAGTGTAGTGATGCTACAGTATCGCATATGCGCGCTAGAAATATTGGTTTTGTTTTCCAAAACTATTCGCTTATTAAGCATTTAAGCATTAGAGAAAATGTTGAGTTGCCGCTTTTGTACGCAGGACTACAACAAAGCAAGCAGACAAGAAGAAAAACGATAGAAGAAGCATTATGTGCTGTTGGATTGCAAGATAAACTAAACGAATACCCTGGAAAGCTATCAGGCGGTGAACAGCAGAGAGTCGCGATAGCGCGTGCGCTCGTTACTAATCCCGAATTACTTATTTGCGATGAGCCAACTGGTGCGCTCGATAGTAGTACGGGAGAAAAAGTGCTTCAAGTGTTGCATGATCGTGTTCAAGAATCTGGAACAACATTACTATTAGTCACTCATGATATGAAAGTGGCTCGTTCTTGCTCTCACATTTTTACTATGGAAGGCGGTGTTCTTTATGATCATGCTGCTTAAAGATTTGCGACTTTCTCCTATGAGATCCTTCCTTACAGGTTTTTCAATGTTTATCGGCATCATTGCCGTTATTGCGTCAGTGCTTATTGGCACGGTTGGTAAAGACTATCTTATTGCAACTAACGAACAGCTAAACGGTCGTAGACCAACATACGAGATTACTTTTTCAGCACAAAATTTTGACAAATATTCAGTATTTAACAAATTCTTAAATCGCATTGAATCCGCAAATCGTAACGCTAACGTTATGCTACAACCAAACACTGGACTACTGTTTAGCGCTTCTATGCCAGCTTTGAAGAGCGTAAAAATAAGCGAAGAATATAAAACTAGCAATCTTCAATATGTTGACGCTGTTTACACTACGGCAGGATACAACAAAGTTTATAACTTACCTATTGTAAGTGGAAGATGGTTTAGTAATAGCGCTAAAAGCAACGCATTAGAAATGGTAGTAAACCAATCTGCTAGCAAAAGATACAAGATTGGTGAAGTAGCATTTATTACTTCTCGCAAAACAACACAAATGAGTCCTATAAGGATTGTTGGAGTTGTGAACGATGGCGTAGACTCAGCAAAAGCATACGTGAATATTCTAGGCTTGTTACGTTACGCTCCAACTCTTTGGGAATATTCTGAAAAAGAAACTCAAGGCTCAATCTACTGGTTAAATAAAGAAAATCGTTCTCAAAAATCAATTAAATCTTATGTTTCAGACGCTCTTTATGACTGTTGCGGTGGACAAGTAAACGAAATTAGAAGACATGATAATAGTGATGATTACGAGAATGTTATAACAGTATTGCAATTAAGTTTTGCTATCGTAGCAGCATTATTGCTTTTTGTTTCCGCGTTAGGTTTAATCAATATTGGTTTAGCATCGTTGGAGCAGCGCACACATGAACTGCTTATACGCAGAGCCTTGGGTGCTACTAGATGGTCGATTGCTTCACTCGTGTTAGGCAGTGCGATTATTTTAGCGCTGATAGTTTCGATTGCTGCCGTCGCTGTTTCTTTTGGTCTTGTGTCTATAGCATCAAGTTTTTGGGATGCATCAAACCCAGTTAGTCCGCCAGTTTACCCATATGAAGCCGCTATTGGAGCTGTTATTGCGGCTTTTATCACGGCACTTGCTGGAAGTGTAGTGCCGGCAATAAAAGCATCGCGTTTACAGCCAGCATTAGCATTGCGTTAATTTTCAAAAAATAAGAAAGAAGGAATAATGAATAATCATACTATTGGTAAAGCAACTCTTATTATTGGTGTGCTTAGTGCGATTCTTATGTTCAATGCTTGTGGAGGAGTAGGCAACAATAATGCGAGTGGTATGGATGGCTCGCGCTCGCAAAATAGTTCGCCTAGAGAGACTGTTGATTTTGCTCATATAGAGAAGGAATATCAGGAATCTGTGGCAAAGCTTAGTTGGCCTGAAAAATATAAAGCTCCTGCAAACTTGGTTGGAGAAGAAAAAGACAGTCAGTTCCAGAGTGGATATGGCGATACGCAAGCATCTAATTATTATCAGTGTGCTTGGGAACGGCAATGGCTAGACACGTATGCTAGTGATGAGCAAGCGGCGAGTAAAGCTTTGCATGAGCTTGAAAAAGTGCCTAGTATGCCGTTTATGGGTCCAGACCGTTGTGATGATGCAACGCGAAACTTTTTCAAAGAGCACATGCGCAAAGCAAAACTGGGAGATCCATCAGGATTCCAACAGGATGTGCAAACTAATTGTCCTGTGATGTAATTGCATTTGTATAGCTTTGTTGTGCTGATTTTATATGCAATGCCTATTTACTGAATTGATAAATAGTCACACACTTATATGTGTGAAGCGAAAAGAGTTGGAGAAAAGACTTAATCAATGAGTGTCACTGAGCATAATAATGCAACGACTTGTTTGCAAATGGTGACAGCTATAGCTCGCAGATGCGATGGCTGGTGGGCTATAGAAGTGCCGGAAATACCAGGATTATTTACTCAAGTACGTAGACTTGATCAGATTGCAGCAATGGTAAAAGATGCTGCTGTAACGTTAAATATTAAAGTCAATGGCGTGAAAGTAACTCCGAAACTTAGTGAGCAAGATGAGCTTATGCTTCAGCGCATGCTAGATGCAAAATCTGCAGCTATAAAAACTCAAGAAGAAGCATCTATGCTTATGCGTGAAACAGTTCGCATACTAAGGAATCAGGGATTGACGGTTCGTGATGTTGCAGAGCTTACGGGAGTTACTCCGCAGCGAATAAGTTCGCTTAAAGCTTAGTAACTTAATGCAATATAGTTGAGGCTATAAGCAAATGAATTGTTCAGTAACGTATAAACTCTATGCAAAATAAATCATTAACAGATAAATAATCAAAAGCCAAGCCGTAGGATGCGTGGCTACAGCTTGGCCTTTGAAAACTGTGATATGTTTTTATGTTAAAATTCGCAGTCTAATGCTTTTACTTATTTTTTGGCAATGCCAAGAGCTTTTGAACTTTCATCCTTGTCAAGACCTATAAATAGGAGCACAATTATACCAATAATCAGCGGAACATAACCGTATCCAGATCCGTGGATTATGCCGAATATTTCCATAAGCCCATTTGCTATTACAGCTAGTGAAGATGCGATAAAATATAGTTGCGCGCACCACGGTTTTTTAATGAGGAACATGGTTGCAAGACCAAATAATCCAGCGATAATTTGAGGCACTCCCCATAGATAATCATTACGCATTACAATCAGCGCAATTCCGCTAGCAAGAAATACGCCATTGGCTATTGTCCAAAATACGGACGGAATTTGTGCTTTTGTATCTTCTAAATTACTCATATTCTTCTCCTTCTAATACAAGAAAATAATTGCGTATATAAAACCTTGACGATTTATAAATTAATGGCGCGCTAAAAGGTAAACAATATCTTGTATATGAAAACCTTTACAAATAATTACTAATTAAAACTACTCAAGATTCATTAATCTTTTAAACTGAATCAGTAAAGCATACTATCTATACAGTTATGTTCATTTCTGAAAGGGATAACTGCATTACATTCCCAATACTTACCAAAGGCTCGAAAATAAAGTGAACCGCCTAAATGCTTTAGGGTATCGCGATGAAGCAGAAGCCCTTTTTGAGATACTGCGCGAATCGCATCTTTACTTTTCTCGCCCAAAAATCGAACATTAAACTGTTTTATAACAATTTGTTTTTCGCGTATCGAAATTCTGATGTAATAAACTAAAGAAGCATATTTTCGCATGTTCAAATATAGCTCTTCGATTAATTCAATAACTTCACAGATGATTTCATCGCTAATGTCTTCAGGAATATCGTTACTAGATATATTGCATATGGATCTTCCTTTTAATCCACATGATTTATTGATTGAGTCGTTCATTTGTAGCGTATTTTCAATGCGCTGAATGAACTCGCTTCGAGCATCATGCTTAGCAGTATTTCCACGCAGAATGTCGATAATATTATGACCTTCTTCAAAAGCCTGATCTGCCAAATCATTTATTTCCTCAATAGCTTCTCGTTGCTTTTTAGAAATAGACTTGTCAAGTAATGCTATTTTACTTTGTAGTGCAATATCTGCAATCTTATTAGTTAATTTATCGTGCATTCGCACAGCCAAATTAAGATTATTAATTGTTTGCTTGTCTTTTTCATAAAGAACCATTTTTTGGTGAGAAATGCGCAAAATAATACCAGTGCAAACGCAAAATATATTTATTAAAAGGTAAGCAATAAGATACTTGAAAGACAAAGTTGATAGGTATCGGTATGCAATGTAGTGTAATGCATCTAGTACTAAGAATAAAGGTAGTGTAAATTGAATCGGATATAAATATGAAATAAAAACAAATGATATGATGAGCCCGAAAGTTACTGGTGGAAGATTCAGACTAGGAATAACAAGAATGCTGAGGTGCACAAAAATATAGCACATGCTCATAAAATGCGGGAGCAAGCAAAGGAACAGATTCATAGCAGCAAGAATCATGTAAACTATGACAAGTTGTATTGTGCTATTGTCGCTATTTGAGTAAATATATGCATCCATTGCGCTCGACAAACATCCCAATAGTAAAAATGTTTTATTGTCAATAAGCTTTTCTCGCAAACGCCGCATTAAGAAAATAATCATTGTGTATCATTTCCTAAATATTCATCATGCAGCCATGTGGTAATAAGTTGTGAACGATTCGTCACATTCAACTTTTTGAACACGCGACGAAGGATAGTTTCCACAGTACAAGTTTCAACAAATAAACGTTTAGCGATTTGCGCATTAGTCATGCCTTTACTGCACAACTTTACAATTTCAGTCTCATGATCCGTTAAAGCAAGGCGTCCCTTTTTTGGTTTATTTTGCAAACGTTGAAATGCTGTCATCGTGTCGTCAAAATGAAGATCACCTATTATTTGCGGCTTGAACGCTCCCTGGATAATACTGCTTAGCATGGCGCAAATAGTTTCTGGGTGGTTTTTCCCAACAATGCCTTGTGCGCCTGCTGCCGATGCTTTTAATGCATAATCGTTGATAGGAAATGAAGTTATAGCAATTATTATTGGGAGTGAATGTCTTCTTCGCAATTCGTATAATATTTTAATTCCCGAGACCCCAGACATATACATGTCAATTAGCAGCACGTCTGGGCATTGATTTTGACAAAACTGAATTGCTTGATCGGCACATGTTGACAACCAGCAAATATTGCAGGACGGAACAACCTGTTCAATATATGTTTTTAGGCCGTGTAGACAAAAACAATCATCGTCGACAATGCCAACAGTAATATGCTTTGCTGCCATACTGCTCCTTTATAAAAGCATTATTTAAGTAATAATAATACTTGAATTTGTATAAGGAATATCTTGTCTAGGAAAACCTTTACAAATGGAATCTTATAAAGGTAGTCGCTGAGAGCTTACGGGAGTTACTCCGCAGCGAATAAGTTCGCTTAAAGCTTAGTAACTTAATGCAATATGGTTGAGACTATGCACAATCAGCAAAAAGTGTAGAAGTTGCAGCTACTGGCGATAGTAGGAGAGGAAGCTGGAGAGTTTGCTCATTGCGTCGCGAAGCGTTTGCAAGCGCGGCAAGTAGACTACGCGGAAGTAGCCTGGAGTCTGCCAATTAAAGCCTTTGCCGTGCACAATCAGCAACTTCTGATCGCGTAGCAAATCAAGAGCAAACTGTTCGTCATCGTGAATGTTGTATCGACTTGGATCGAGCTTTACAAACATGTAGAAAGCGGCATCCGGTCGCTCAACGCTTACGCCATCCATCTCCTGAAGCGCGTTATAGCAATACTCGCGCTGCTCATACACGCGTCCGCCTGGCTCCAAATACTTTTCAACGCTTTGGTATCCACCCAAAGCAGTTTGAATAATCGACTGCGCAGGAACATTCGAGCACAAGCGCATATTAGACAGCATGTTAAGTCCCATAATGTAGTCGCGAGCCTTGGATTTATCTCCAGAAAGACTCATCCAACCAATGCGGAAGCCGGCAATCATATGCGATTTAGAAAGTCCGCTGAAAGTTACGCAGAACACGTCTGGAGCAAGAGAAGCAATCGAAATATGCTTCTTGCCGTCCATAACAAGACGGTCGTAAATCTCGTCCGCAAAAATAATCAAATTAAACTCGCGCGCAATCTTAACAATCTCTTCCAAAACTTCGCGACTATACAGCACGCCCGTAGGATTATTTGGGTTAATAATCACGATTGCTTTAGTGCGAGGCGTGATTTTAGAGCGAATATCGGCAATATCTGGGTACCAATGCGACTTTTCGTCACACATGTAGTGCACAGGAGTGCCTCCTGCCAGGCTAGCGCACGCAGTCCACAACGGATAGTCCGGGCTTGGGATAAGAATCTCGTCGCCGCAATCAAGCAGTGCCTGCATAGAAAGGTTAATCAGCTCGGAAACGCCGTTTCCAGTGTAAATATCTTCCATTTGCACGCCTGGAATGCCCTTAAGCTGATCGTATTGCATAATCGCTTTGCGTGCAGAGAAAAGTCCGCGACTATCCGAGTAGCCTTCGCAGTCAATAAGCTGCTGCTGCATGTCGTAAATCACTTCGTCTGGAGCGCGGAAACCAAAAGGCGCAGGATTTCCAATATTGAGCTTTAAAATATGCGTTCCGTTTGCTTCCATGCGGTTTGCTTCTTCAACAACTGGGCCGCGAACATCATAAAGCACATGTTCTAGTTTGGTGGATTTGTTGAAGTTTCTATGTTTGAGTGTTTGGGAAAGTTCAGCTTCCGTAAGCTGTGGCTGATTTAATTGTGATTCTTCTTCAGACTGGCAGTTTTGCGCGACTTTTGCGCAAGAATGACCGCCTTTGATTCCGTCGCCGCTGATTCCAAGAATTTCAGCAAGCATGTTACGCACGTCTTTGCGCGGCTCAGTTTTGCCGCTTAAATACTGACTTAACTGGCTTTTGCCAAGTTTATGGCCGTTTTTTGCTGCAAGCTCGATTACGTCAATCTGCTTGTATCCCTTACGTTTCATAGCTTTCTTAAGCTCGTCAGCAAAATTCTGTGCCATAATCTGTCTTTCTCGTAAAATCAGCGTTTATAAATTGAACAAGTTTATAATAAAGTTCAAAATATAAGTATTAAATTGAACTATTTATATTTTTAGTGATGATTTTACGCGCAAATTTGCATTTTGCAAAGTAAAAATTGAATTTATTTTGAATTTTTGCAAATGGTACAAATTATTTTGAATTTATATTGAACTTTTGCGAATATGTTTGGTGGCTTAAGTTTAGGAATATTGCGTGATTTACGTCATTGCGCGTAGCTCGCAGAAGCTGTGTTAAGCGGTTTGCTACCATAAAAGCTATGTATTTCTTTACTCCGAGGCGCTGCGAATCTACCCAAAAAATCATGTACAAGAATAAAGGGCAGGCTCTTATGGCGGCGGAGCAGAGTTTAAGAGAGCGTGGTGCGCAATTGTGGGTTTACGCTTGTGAATATTGCGGATGCTGGCATTTGACGCATAAAAATCCGGTGGATCGAATGTATTCAGATATGCGCTCGCCGGCTGCAAGCACAAAGCCTAGGTCTAGAAAACGCGGGTACAAGCCAAGACGGCGCTAAACTAATGCTGCGCTAAGTTAAAGCGGCGCTAAGTTAAGGCGTAACTAATTACGCAACATTAAAACCTTGTCTTGCAACCTGCTCAACATCTTCTGTCTCATGCTTTTTTGCGCTACTATCTGTTGCCAACGCAACAATTTGCGCGCTAAAAGCGTCAACTGGTCGGCTAGCGTTTCGCAAATCGTAATATTGATGCACGCGAGCGTCAAAATCAGCAAGATTTTCTAATAATTCAGCGTCGTCAGCAGGGTAAGTATTTTCAAAAATCTGCATGTTAGCGCTCATTCGCGGCTTTAATTCCGGATTTTGCGCAGGCTTACCAATTGCCAAACCAAGCACAGGGTATGTGTATTCAGGCAAATTCAAAATATCAATAAGCTGAGTTCTACTGTTCAAAATTGAACCAAGAATTACGCAACCAAGTCCTAAAGATTCCGCGGCAGTTTCCATGGCATGAAGCGCCAAAATAACGTCATTTTGAGCTTGAGTAAAGCGGTAACGGGTTTTAAGCATAAACTCATCGCTACTGGTATCTACGTCTATGCCATTTTTTCGCGCAATTGCAGCGTTTCTGTGCTGATCAATAATAAAAACGTACAGTAATGGAGCTGTAGCAATATATGTTTGATTACCGATTTCGGAAAGCTTCTGCTTAATTGAGCTATCCGTAATTTTAATTGCTGACCAGTCGTTTAAAAACTGGCTGCAAGCAGCGCGCTGAGCCACGGTTTCAAGAGTGGCAACTGTATCTTCGTCAATTGCTCCGCTGCTAAAAGCGCGAATTGAGCGGTGGTTCAGTAAAGTATCAATAGTTTCGTTATGACGTAAATTTTGCACGTTTCTTTTGTCCCTTACTATTTCCTTATTATCTTCTTATTATTTCGCTTACTTTTATTATTTCGATTATTTCGCTTATTTCTGCATTTTTAGTTAATTCGTTCAAAATCAGAATTTATTTTTTCGAAACTGCCGTTTTCTTTGCCTTCGTGCAATATAAGACAAGGTTCCGCGGCTTGCTAAGCGACCAACAATCGTAGTAAGAATCGCAGAAAATACTGCAAATCCAAGAGACATTATCAGCGACTCTTCTTGCTTAACACTCTGCTTTTGCGCAATTTTTTCTTTAGAAAGATTGTTAGAACGATTATTGGAGCTTAAATTTATTGTTCTAGTATCAACATGTTTTTCCCATATTAAGTGCGCAATTTGCCCTGCAATAAACGTTGCAAAAGAAGGAAGTGCAGATTTTAGTAAAGAATCTCCTAAAGTATTTGGGTTTTTTAATCGGCGCTCGCGAAGTGCATCAATCTTACGATTTGCTGCATTAAGTCGTTGCACTGTAGCTTGAGCCGCACGATGGCTTCGTTGAGTTTTAGTATTAGCCGATGATAATTGCGTCATATTTTCTATGTTAGTGGTAACGAAATACCAATTTTGGCGGTAACATAGAACAGTAATCTTGATTTGCAGCAGTGTAGATGCATTTTGAGAAATATACGTGAAACAAACTCGTGCCGCTTGGCGTCCGGCGCGACGGAAGGGTTACGTGGCGCTGTAGAGGAATGTGAAAGCTATGCAGAATAACGCTACTCAAGAATTATCCGAAAAAGAATGCTTGAAGCAGGGTTGCTTGGTGTTACTTCGTCACGGCCAAACTGCTTGGAGTGTGTCCGGTCAGCATACTGGGCGCACGGATTTGCCTCTTACTGAAGTCGGTGTTGAGCAGGCAAAAGAGGCTGGTGCTAGATTGCAGAGTGCGTTCACAAAAGGTTTTGATGAGGATTGTGTGCTTGTAAGTCCGCTTCGTCGCGCGCAGCAAACAGCTCAGTTTGCTGGATTTGCTTCGTACGAAATTTGCGATAGTGCGCTGGAGTGGGATTATGGTGCTGCTGAAGGTCGCACTAGAGGCGATATTGCGGCATTAAGTGGCGTTGAGGCGTGGGATGTGTGGAAGCATGGTCCTAAAGTTCTCCCTTCTCACATGGTTAGTGACGCTAAAGAAGTGCTTCCTAGTGGAGAAGCAGTGGATGTGCACAGGACTTCTGGAGAAAGCTTGCAAGAGGTTTCGGATCGTACTCAGAAGATTATTGACATTGCAATGCCTAAATTGAAATTAGGTAAGGATGTGCTTGTTGTTGCGCATGCGCACGTATTACGTATATTAACTGCGCGCTGGCTTGGAGTAAGCCCAGATTTTGCGCGATTGTTGCGTCTCGATACTGCGCATTATTCTGTGTTGGGTGTTTACAAAGGTGACAATGTAATTGTGCATTGGAATTGCTGAAATACGGATTAGAATTTCGGATATTTTATTGTGATTTTCACAATTTTTATTGCAGATACATTTATATATTTGAGTCTTGCGTTTGCTGTAATATTGGCTCACTACTGTGGTTTAAACAGTATTCAATAGTGGTAATTAGTTAGTTTGGAAGAGATTAGCAGTATGTGGAAAGGTTCGATGATGAGTCGTTCAGTTAAGTCGATTATTGCGCTAGTGGTTTGCGCTGTTTTGGCGGCTTGCGCGTTTACTGCTTTTGGTTTTTCTAAGTCTTTTGGCGCAAATACCGATAGGTCTGCTGGTGGGAAGGTTATTTTCTTCAACTTCAAGCCTGAGGCTACTGCCGAATGGGAAAAGGTTATTGAAGAGTACAAAAGAGAGACTGGTGTTACGGTAAGCATAACTACGCCAACTGGTGGTCAGTACGAAGCTAGACTTAAAACTGAAGTAGAGAAATATAAAAATAATCCAGATGCAATGCCTACGTTATTCCAGATTAACGGTCCTGTTGGCTACGCTAACTGGAAGGATTACACTGCTGATCTAACTAATTCCATTCTTTATAGGAATCTTAGTGACAAATACAAGGATTACGCTGTTAAGGATGGCAATAAGGTTGTTGGCGTGCCATATGTTACTGAAAATTATGGCTTGATTTACAACAAAGCTTTGCTTGCTAGATATGCGGATCTTCATAATTCAAAGTTGAAGCCGGAAGAAGATGGCGGATCTTTTGAAGAACAAATAAACTCTTTTGACAAGTTGAAGGAAGTTGCAGACGATTTGCAAAAACGCAAGGATGAGCTTGGGATTGACGGTGCTTTTGCATCCGCAGGATTTGATTTAAGTTCAGACTGGCGTTTTAAGACACACCTTGCAAATATGCCTTTGTATTATCAATTCAAGGATGATGGTGTTGAAGGTCAGCCACAATCAATAAATGGCAAGTATGTTGATAATTTCAGGAAGATTTTTGACCTTTATATTTCTGATTCCACAACTCCTGTAAGTCAGTTAAGCACTAAAACTGGCGAGGACGCTGTTTATGAATTTGCTCTTGGCAAGGCTGTGTTCTATCAGAATGGTACTTGGGCTTGGGGTGATCTTTCGAAGGATGGTATAAAACCTGACGACGTTGGCATGCTACCAATTTATATTGGTGTTCCTGATGAGAAAAATCATGGTTTGGCTGCTGGTTCTGAGAACTATTGGTGCATCAATGAGAAGGCTTCTCCCGCTAACAAGAAGGCTACTGAGGACTTCCTGAAGTGGCTGCTTACTTCAGACTATGGTAAGAGGGCTTTAGCTGAGAAGATGGGATTTGTTACGCCGTTCGAAGGCTTTTCTAAAATTAAAGTAGATAATCCACTTAATCAAGCTGCTGTTGAATATGCAAATAAAGAAGGCAAGAAGCCTGTTAAGTGGGTGTTTGTTACCATGCCATCTAACGGTTGGAAAGACGATGTTGGCTCTGATCTGCTTACATACGCTCAGGCAACAAAAGATGGTATGACTTCTATGGGCGCTAATCAAGCATGGGATACTCTTAAGAAAGCGTTCGTTGAAGGCTGGGCTAAGGAATATAAGATTGCTCACAGTAAGAGTTAGCTGCTAATTAAATAATTTGTTTTAAACTATAATCCTTAAGGGATTGCGCAATCGTTTGCTAAATTGTTGCGTAATCCCTTTAATTATTGCCAAAAATACGTGCTAATTTTATTAGATATATTGGTGTGTGATATTTTTTATGACGACACGCGTTAATTTACTTATGCTATCGTTTGCAATATTGCAACAGTTGAGGCATAATAAGTATTGTCGATAAGGACACCTAGAGGTGTGGCAGTCCAATGATGGGATTGTCGGCATAGGAGAAAGGTTCGATGATGAATCGTACAATTAAATCAACAATTGCACTGGTAGCTTGCTCAGCAATGGCTTTTGGCGCGCTTGCTGCTTGCGGATCCTCCTCAAGCGACAGCTCTGCTAAAGGTAAGGTTTATTTCTTGAACTTTAAGCCAGAAGCTGCAGATCAGTGGAAAGAAGTAGCTAAGGCATACACCAAGAAAACTGGTGTTGAAGTTAAGGTTCAAACTGCTGCTTCCGGAACTTATGAGCAGTCTTTGAAGAGCGAAATTAGCAAGGGTGACGAAGCTCCTACACTCTTCCAGATTAACGGCCCAGTTGGTTACGCAAGCTGGAAGGATTACACTGCTGATTTGAAGGATACTGAGCTTTATAACCAGCTTCAGAACAAGGATATTGCTTTGAAGGATGGAGATAAGGTTGTTGGTATTCCATATGCAATGGAAACATACGGCTTGATTTATAACAAGGCTTTGCTCAAGAAGTACACCGGTCTTAAGGATGCTAAGGTAAAGTCTGCTGAAGAAATCAACTCCTTCGATAAGTTGAAGGCTGTTGCAGATGATATTCAAAAGCACAAGTCAGATCTTGGTGTCGATGGCGCATTCACTTCTGCAGGTTTCGATTCCAGCTCTGATTGGCGTTTCAAGACCCACCTTGCAAATCTTCCTTTGTACTATGAGTTCAAGGAAGATCATGTTACCAAGCAGCCTGCAAAGGTAAAGGGTACGTTCCTTGACGGTTACAAGAAGATTTTCGATCTTTACATTAATGATTCCACTACACCAGCAACGAAGATTGGTTCTAAGACTGGTGAAGATGCAAATGCTGAGTTCTCGCAGGGCAAGGCTGTGTTCTATCAGAATGGTACTTGGGCTTGGGGTGACCTCTCCAAGGCTGGTATGAAGGCTGAAGACCTTGGCATGCTCCCAATTTACATTGGTGCTAAGGGCGAAGAGAAGCAAGGTTTGGCAACTGGTTCTGAGAACTATTGGTGCATCAACGAGAAGGCATCTGACGCTAACAAGAAGGCAACTAAGGACTTCTTGAAGTGGTTGCTTACTTCCGATACTGGTAAGGATGCTTTGTCCAAGAAGATGGGCTTCACCACTCCATTCAAGAGCTTCGCAGATATCAAGTCCGACAACCCATTGACTCAAGCAGCTGTTGAAGATGCTAAGTCCGGTAAGACTCCAGTAAGCTGGAACTTCACCGTAATGCCATCTGATAACTGGAAGAACGACCTCGGCTCCGCTTTGCTTGAGTACGCTCAGGGCACCGGCAAGTGGGATAAGGTTAAGAGCGCATTCGTCGACGGCTGGGCTAAGGAATATTCTCAGGCTCACGAAGATGACGACTGATCCATTAATAAATAAATAGACGTTACACCTGCTGACGTAAGCAAGCAAAGGTGACGTAAGCAAATCCGCTAGGATACTGGCACATGATAGTGCTAAGTCCTAGCGGATTTTGTTATTTAGATATCTTTGTTATTTTGGTATCTTTGTTATTTTGATACCTTATAGAAAATTATAAAAGGCTTAGTCGTTTAATAATGCGGCTGTACTTGAGCGCACAATAAGTTGCGCTGGAACAATGCGATGTGGATCTTCAACTTTCTCTGCACTTATAAGAGAAAGCGTTATGTCTGCTGCAGTAGAAGCAATATCGACTGGGTCCTGTCTAATAGTAGTTAAGCCAGTTTCGTGCGCGTAAAAACTATCGTCAAAACCAATAATTGACACATCTTTTGGAGTAGAATACCCACTGCGAGCAAGCTGAAACATAAGTGGTATTGCAATCCCGTCTTCTTGGCATGCAATTGCTGTTGGCATAGTTGAACTTCCAAGAAGCATAGAAACTATAGCGCTTATGCGGTCAGAATTGGCAGGTGCAACAATTTCTGTAGGTGTTATTCCGCTATTTTTACATTCGTCAATAAAAGAATGGTAACGTTGCAATACGCTGAAATGCAGTGAAACGTCGCGAGTTGTGCGCACATATGCAATATTGCGATGCCCTAAACCGATTAAGTGGCGTGCCATAAGTCTTGCACCTTGGTCGTCGTCAATATTGATAGTCGCGTCAAAGTCGCATTTTTGAGGGTATAAGCAGTTTATGCCAACAATTGGCACTCCTGTTGATTTAAGTTGTGCAATTTCGTCTGTATTTACGTCAAAGGAGCACACGATAACAGCGTCAGCATTACGTCTAGTTGGGAGCATTGTGAAAAATTCGCTACGTTCTTTGCTGCTGGAAATCTGGAAAATGGACAAATCGTACCCAGCTGTGTGGAATACTTGATTCAATCCTTGAATTATAGATGCAGAAAACCATAGGCGAATTTGATCGCTAATAAGTAAAGCGATGCGCAAGGTTTTGCCTGATTTCAGTGCTGCTGCAGATTTCGAAATAGAAAAATTCATTTTTTCGGCAATTGCCAATACTTTATTGCGAGTGGATGCAGATACTAAGTTTGGTCGTGTAAATGAACGTGACACAGTAGAAACTGACACATGAGCTTTATTCGCTACATCTTGAATATTTGCCGACATGTGAACTCCTTTATTCGCGTATAGCAAACGTGTAGCACAGCTTTGTGTTTAGTTGCTTAGTACGAACTTTTATAGTTCGAAACAAACAAACGTTTGCAAACACTTCTATTTTAACAAATTTTACTGGAATGCCAACGATAATAAGCAATTTTTTTAAAACTAAATTTTGATATTTGTTTGAAGCGACATGTCAAAATGACAACGTTTGACATAGATAATTCATGTAGTAGAATGAAATTATTGGTTCGGGACAGCGATGTCTACGTGGATGTCGCCACTCAAGGAGGAGAAAGTGACGAGTCATGATTAGTATGAGCGGAAAAGCAATACGTAAGTGGTGGTGGTTATTTGCACTGCCAACGTTTGCTGCGTTTATTGTTGGCTTCTTGGTGCCATTTGTTATGGGTGTGTATTTGAGCTTTAGGAAATTCACTACTGTAACTGATGGCAAGTTTGTGGGTTTTCGTAACTACTATAGAGCTTTAAAAGATCCGCATCTTGTTTATTCATTTTTGTTCACAACGCTTTTTGCAGTTATTACAACAATAATTATTAATGTTATTGCTTTTGCAATTGCGTACATGCTTACTAAGAAGTTCAAGGGCACGACGATATTCAGAGCCGTGTTCTTCATGCCAAATCTTATTGGCGGCATTGTTTTAAGCTATATTTGGCAGCTTTTGTTAAATGGCATACTTGGGTACTTCAATCGTTCGATTACGTTCTCTGAAGTATTCGGTTTCTGGGGTCTTGTGATTGTTGTTTGCTGGCAGCAAATTGGCTATATGATGATTATTTATATCGCAGGAATGCAAGCTCTTCCTGGAGATGTTATGGAAGCTGCTGCTGTCGATGGTGCAAACCCAAGGCAGACTTTATTCAAGATTACTATTCCATTGATGATGCCTTCTATTACTGTTTGCACATTCTTAACAGTTACCAACGGCTTCAAGCTTTTCGATCAGAACTTCGCATTAACTAACGGTGGTCCTTCAAGGAAAACAGAGATGTTAGCTCTTAACATTTATAGAACTTTCACTACTCCAAGATGTGAAGGCGTTGGTCAGGCTCAGGCAGTCATGTTCTTCATTGTTGTGGCTGTTATTGCTATGGTTCAGAATATGCTCACTAGGTCGAAGGAGGTAGCGGCATGAACGAGAAAACAAAGCATCCTGCGTTATGGACTGTGCTGTTCACTCTTATAAGCTTGTTATGGATTTTCCCTATAGTTTTAGTGGTACTGAATTCTTTCAAGTCTAAGGTTGATATTGCAAGCAATCCTTTTACTTTTAGTTCAAAATCGTTTGTTGGAATGTCTAACTACGTATTAGGTTCAAATCGTACTGATTTTCCAATGAGTTTCCTCTGGACTATTGTTGTAACTGTTGGTTCTGTGATCCTCATTCTTCTGTGCACGTCAATGTGTGCATGGTGGATTGTTAGAGTTAACAATTGGTTTGCGAAACTGCTCTATGTGTTGTTCCTGTTCAACATGATTGTGCCATTCCAGATGGTTATGTACACCCTTGCTTACATTACGAACACTTTAAAGTTGAATACTCCATGGGGATTGTGGATTATTTACTTAGGCTTTGGCGCAGGACTTGCAGTGTTTATTTTCACTGGTGTGATTAAGGGTATCCCACAAGAACTCGAAGAGTCTGCAATGATTGATGGTGCTTCTGTGCCACGTATATTCTTCCAGATTATTGTGCCGATTATGCGACCTGCTATTATTTCGGTTTCAATCTTGCAAGCAATGTGGATTTGGAATGACTTCCTGCTTCCATTCTTGACGCTCGATCTCAACAAGTATAAGACCATTTCTATAGCTGTTCAGTATTTGAAGGGCGGCTATGGATCTGTTGAGATGGGCGCAATGATGGGTTGCTTGGTTATGGCAATTGTTCCAATCATAATCTTCTATCTCATTTGCCAGAAGTACATTATTAAAGGTGTTATGTCTGGTGCAGTAAAGGGATAAATTAATTCTCCTCCAAAATTCAAGTGGCAGTAAAAGCGGCGGTGTGCGCATACTATTACGTTTGTGCACACCGCCATTATTTTTTAAGTTACGCTAGTTTGTAATTAGGTGGTAGAGTTCGTTATTAGAGTATCTGTAGATAGTAAAGCATAGGAATTGCGTCATAAAACCAGGAGATAGTATAGAATGATTTTCTCGTTTGGAAGCCCAGATTCAAAGTTTGCGCAAAGCATGGAAACATTTGCTGATGCCGTGTGGCTTACAATATTGATGATTTTAACAAGCATTCCTTTAATTACTATCGGTGCTTCTCTTTGTGCTGGTCATGATGCTGCAAGACGTACAGAGCAAGGTGAAGGACATATTACTACAGCTTATTTTCGCGCGTTTGCTAGCAACTTTTTGGAATCTACTATTATTTGGGCTGTAATGGGCCCGATTCTTTTTGCTATTATTTGGCTATGGCTTTGCGTGTGGTCTACTCCACTTTTAATTATTAAATTTATTCTGAGCATATTGTGGATTATTGTTGCCGAATGGGTGTTTGCGTTACAAGCGCGTTTTAAAAATTCAATCGATAAAACAGTGGTTAATTCTCTTATTTTTGGTATTTCCTATTGGAAAGAAACTCTTTTAATGGCACTGTTAGACGTAGTGTTTATTGTGTTAATATTTGCATCAATCGTATATTTGCCGCAGGGTTTACCTTTGTTGGTATTTATTGGTTGGGGATCGCTTATTATGCTTCACACGCCTTTGTTGGAGCGTGTTTTTGCAAAATATATTAAGAAGTAATTTCTGCAAATAATTAATGAGGCGAGCATCTGTGACAATGCTCGCCTCACATAGGACATCATTGCAAGGAATATTTTGATCTGCAGCTATGCAAATCATATTCCTTACGAGGGGGAATAGAGTCAGTTCATCAGTAAACCAACTATTAAATTATATATGCTTCCGTGTATTTTCGCCGTGCATAACTGCCGTCATAGATAGCACTCTTGGCGACTTAAATACTTCATCGGTGTGAACTACACGACCATCAGTGTCAGCAAGTGGAATACGCCAGTTTGGATACTCTGTGCTAGTTCCAGGCTGATTCTGTGAACGCTTCTCGCCGACAGCATCAACCAAAGCCACTTGCAAAAGCAAAGATGGGGAAGTGAGCATAATTGCATGCATAGCTTCCACAATCTCTTGTACGTGACCTTCAACATCCTCAGCAGCGTCTTTGCTAATCCAGCCGTTCTCAAGAAGCATCTTCATCATTGCATCGCGTTCAGCTTGAGCAGCCTCCTGGAACGTTTCTACGGAGTCTGTAAGCAGGTGAAGCTGCTCGCGAAGCTTTACATGCTCAAAGGCAAGATAACCAGCTGTAGGTGGCATATCGTGCGTAGTAACGGAAGCAAGAGCATACTCTCGATATGTAGACGGATTAGCGAAAATAATTTGCTTCTTTCCAGCCTTCTTAGTAGCGGCTTCAGCTTCGTCGTCGTGAGTGAACCACTCAACAACAGTGCCAAGCACGCCATGAGATGCAAGAACCTTAGAAACATACTTCGGCACAGTGCCCAAATCTTCGCCAATAACAACACCGCCTGCGCGAGTTGCTTCAATAGTGAGAACTGCGAGCATTGCGTCTACGTTGTAGTACACATAGGCGCCGTTTCTAGCACCCTGCCCTTGTGGAATCCACCACAAGCGGAAGAGACCAAGAACGTGATCAATACGAGCGGCTCCTGCGTGCAAGAACACGTTATGAACCATGTCTCGGTAAGCAATATAGCCAGTTTCATCCAAGTAATTTGGATCGAATGGAGGTTGACCCCAATCCTGACCTTGCTGGTTGTAGAAATCAGGAGGAGCGCCAACGCTTACGCCATTAGCAAATCGTTCCGGACTCCACCAAACGTCAGCACCGTAACCGTGTACGCCAACTGCCATGTCTTGCATAAGACCAATTGCCATACCAGCAGCTTTAGCTTCAGCGTGAGCTGCAGCAACTTGCTCATCAGCAATCCACTGAAGCCAACGATGGAACTCAAACAAGTCAGCGTGTTCGCGCTTAAGTCGTTCAATTTGCGGAGTGCCTTTACCGGTAGTATCAAACCACAAATTCTCGCCCCAAGGAGCGCCCCAAACCTCAAACGCAACACACCAAGTTGCAAAAGCATCAAGATCTTCACCAGAACGATGCTTAAACTCACTAAACTCGCGCTCGCGTTCTGCAGAACGAGGCTGCTTGAAAATAATACGCAACGCAGGAAGCTTGGCATCCCATGCAGCGTTGATATCTATAGGATTTGGATTGTTGTTTTGAGGTGCAATAGACTCATGCAATTGCTCTACTTTAGCGAGATCCTCTCCACTTAATTCAGCATATTCCGGAATATCTTGCGGACGAATATAAGTAACATTCAAGAACCTACGAGACTCAGGCAAGTACGGTGAAGGCTCAAGAGGTGTTACTGGAGCGCACGCATGAATTGGATTAATCAGCATAAAATCAGCCTTGCCGATTTCTCCAGCATCCTTAAGTAGGCGACGCAAATCGCCATAATCGCCAATTCCCCAAGAATCTTTTGAACGCACAGAATACATTTGCGTCATGAATCCCCAACGGTGCTTTTGCTTAACGCTTTCAGGCAATGGAATACGCGCAGGTGCGGCAATCAATGTGACATCAGCGTGTTGAGCCGTCTCGCCATTCGCGCTGATTACTTTAGCATGCAAAGTGTGATAGCCCATTGGCAAATCATCCGGAAGTTCAATGAACAAATCTCCATTGTCTTCAGATTGAATATCGCCTAACGAGCCTTCATAATCTGTTCCATCTTCGAGTGTAAGAGAAATATGAATTTGCTCTTTTTGGGCATCTCCTGCGTGAATTGGTACGCAAGTTTTTGCGCCATTAAACGAAACGACAGTTGGTGGCAATAATTCGCTAGAGCGTTTGCGCTGAACCTTCTCGTATGAAATTGCAATATTGTCTTGAGTATCGGCAGGCATGCCTAATGCATCAAGTACTCCAACTAATGCTTCATCTGTAATTTCTGTGTAGCTTCCTTGCTGATCAATATAAAAAGTGGCAACGCCGCACGCCTTAGCAAGCTTAATAAGTGGACGTGCAAGACGTTCCGCGCTTTCTTCCATAGGCTTATCAGCATCAGCTTTGCCAGTAGCTGTTGTTGTCATGGTTCTCCTTCTACTTTGTGATTTGGCACATTTCTAACATCGTCGTAAGCGTGCCAAATGTGCAACTATGGCGATAGCGTGTAAATCAATACATCTCTGGATTGGAATACACCCTGCCTGTCAATTATATAAATACCTGACATCGTTTGCAAATTAGCGTTGCGACATATTTGCTAGTTTTATAAGTAATTGCAACTAAACGCAAGTGTTGTTATTACTCACGTTTAGTTGCAATTGTCTGATAGTTTGTTATTTCTTTTTACTTACTAAAACGCAATTACTTGTTGCTAAGCACAACAAAAGTTCTGGTAGGCAAGTGTAGGGTAGCAGCGCTTTTTTCTGTTGTAATATTTACTTCGGTATCAGGCTGTTCTCCAGTCCACTTAGCAAAATAATCACTTGAATTAAGTATGCAATGCCACTCTTGAGCCTTTGCACTATGAATAGCAGGTAGTTGAATAATTGCATCTTCATGATACATAGGATTTGCGCAAACAATTAAATTATTGCCAATGCGCGTAGCCAAAACAGTATGGTTAGACGTTTCAAGTTGCTTGCGTTTGCCGTCATACAATGAGCTATATTCAGCGCGAAGCTTTATAAGTGCACGATACCATTGAACAAGCGGATTGAAACGTTCAGCGCGCGCCCAGTCAAGCTGGTTCATTAGTATACCGCGATTATAAGAATTATCGCAACCGTGCTTAGTACGTCCAAACTCTTCTCCGCTAAGCATAAACGGCGTGCCTGCAGAGCACAAAACAATTCCAGCTGCAAACATATTAGCGTTCAAAATATCCGCAACTTGTTTTGCATCTTGAGCGTCAAACTCAAAATCGCTGGCATTCTCGTGCATAGAAATGCAGAGCTTATCCCACAAAGTCAAATCGTCGTGAGCAGAAGTATATTGAACAATCTGTCCAACTTCTTTGCCTGCAGAAGGAGTATCACGCCATGCATTAAGAGTTTGACGAGCCGCATCCGAGCACCAGAACTCATTGCCATTTACATACCCACGGTCGAAATGGTTCATGACGTTGCCTTTGAGAGAATCGCGAGACTCATCACTAAACCAGCCTATGCGCTCGTTAAGAGTGCCTCTGCCGTCTTTATCTCCCATTGGAACTTTTTCATCAACAGCAGGATCCGAAGCACCCCACGGTTCTCCATACATAACAATATCTTTACCGCCAGGAAGCTCATCTAATGCAGCTCGTGCCTGATTTAAGGTTTCAGTATCAGTCAAGCCCATAAGATCAAAACGGAAGCCATCAATGTGATAGCAGCGTGCCCAATGCAGCAAAGATTCAATAATAAACCTGCGGAACATAGGATGTTCAGAAGCCATTTCATTTCCACAGCCAGAACCGTTAGCAAAAGATCCGTCAGAGTCTCGTCTGCAGAAATACCCAGGAGCCATGCATTCGAAAGCATTTTCTGCGGACTTGTACATGTGATTATAAACAACATCCATAATTACACGTTGTCCATTAGCATGTAATGCCGCAATCATTGCCTTGCATTCGCGAATTCGCGCAGTGCCATCGTAAGGATTGCTAGAATAAGCGCCTTCAGGAACGTTGTAAGCGTGAGGATCATAACCCCAGTTATACAAAGAATCTAGCTCTTCTGCAGAAGTACCATTTTTTCTAGCATTGTCAATTGCAGATTCATCAACTGTTGCAAAATCGTAAATAGGTTCGAGCTGTACGTGAGTGATGCCAAGCTGCTTTAAATAATCCAAGCCAGTAGGGAAGTTGCATTCAGAAGAATCTGGATTTTGCAAAGATGTATGTTCATCAGTAAAAGCGAGATACTGTCCTCTATGTTCTGGCTTAAAACCGCCATTAGGATTGCTGCTGAAATCTGCAACATGTGTTTCCCACACAACCATTGCATGGCGCACAAATTTAGGAGACTTATCTTTATGCCAATTGGCAGGAGATACTCGCTCATCGTCTATTACAAGGCTGCGCTCTCCATTTACGCCGCTTGCTACGCCCCAAGGGTCGCTTGTACGATTTACTGTGCCATCTTGGAAAGTAACGAGATAATCGTAGTATATGCCGTCTAAACGCTTGCGGAAATTAATTCGCCAAGCTCCATCATGTAGTGGTTTCAACTCATGTGTTTGAGTTGGCTCACTGTTATTTCCAGTTTCAAAAAGTCTTAGCGTTACATTCTGCGCAGTTGGTGCCCACACAGTAAATGTTGTAGATTTGGCGTTTAGAGTAAATCCAAGAGGTCCTTCGTATACAGGCCATGTTGCCGAAGATGGAGTCGTCATATATGGTATCCTTCTTCTTTCGCTATTTTGCGAATCGTCTAAATTTTCTAAATTATCTAATCGTATTAGTAATTATACAGTTTTTTAAATTTTATTATTTACTTATTATTCTGTTATCAAGTTTTTATGTTTTGCGGCACTATTTGGCTAAACACGGTAGGGTTTATGTGATAGCCATTATCGTATTAAGTCAAACGGCGAGTGTGTTAAGTTATTTTTATTTTAAGTTGTATATTCGCATTGTTTAGATGAAAAAGAAGGCTGAAACGCTCGAAAGCGTCTCAGCCTTCAGTAGATTTATATCCTGTAAATTATCAGCCCTTAACGGAGCCAGACATGGACTCTTCGTAGAAGCGTTGCATAACGATAAACAGGATTGAGATTGGTATGGAGACGCACACAGCACCTGCGGAGAATCGTGCGAACCAGTGATTAATATACTCTTTCTGAAGCATTTGCCACAAGCCCACAGCAACAGTGTAGTTATCTGCAGTTCGAGCAATAGTCTTAACCAAAACGAAGTCAACCCATGGTCCCAAGAAGCTAGTAATAGCCTGGAACACAATCATAGGCTTGCAGATTGGAAGAATAATCTTATAGAAAACCTGCCAAGTTGTGCAGCCGTCCAAGTATGCAGCTTCATCCAAAGACTTTGGAATAGTATCCATATAGCCCTTCATAACGTAGAAGCCCATACCGCTACCAGCAGAGTACACGATAATTAAGGAGATGAGTATTACGCTACCGTTTGTTAAGCCAAATGCTTTCAAAATGAAGTAAATAGCGATAACAGCCATGATGGATGGGAACATACCCAAAATCAAAGCAATATTCATGAATGTCTTACGTCCGCGGAAGCGCAGACGAGACATGCAGAATGCCACTACGAGTACGAAGAACAGTGAGATAATGCACACGAAGATAGACACAATCAAAGTGTTTAAGAACATGCGTGGGAAATCAAATGTTTCGCGCTGAGTGAACAACTGAATATAGTTATTAAACGAGTACTCGGTAGGGAAGAACGTAGTCTGATATGGAGCAGTGTTCTTGTTGAAACTTTCTAAGAATATCCAAGCGATTGGCGTGAGCCAAACAATAGACATGAGAATCAGGAACAAGTGCGCTGCAAAATCTCCGACGCGACGACGAACTCGTTGATCGCGCCACATTGGAACGCTACGCGTGCTATGCACTGACTGATCTTTTTGTTCAGGCGCAGATTTCGTAACTTTATCTTTATTACTCACCGGAATCCCTCCTCATTCTTGTAAGATCCAGAGTTGCGATACGTAATCAGTGCTACGACAGCAAGAACAATGAATGTCATAATGCCAATCACAGCGCCCATGCTGTAGTCGCTCTTGTCTACAGTCAGCTTGTAGAGCCATGTAATAAGCAAATCAGTCTTACCTGCTGAAGATGTGAGTGATGACGGATCGCCTCCTGACAAGAGGTAAATAACGTTGAAGTTGTTTACGTTGCCTGTGAAAGTTGTAATTAAGTAAGGTGTCATTACGAAGAAGATATATGGCATTGTGACGTTCATGAAACGCTGCCACCAACTTGCACCATCGAGCTCTGCTGCTTCGTAAAGTTCTGCAGGAACGTTTTGCAAAATGCCTGTAATCTGCATGATAGTATACGGGATACCAACCCAAAGATTGATGAGAATCACCGTTACTCGCGCCCAGGTTGCATCTTGGAAGAATGGTAATGGAGAATGAATCCATCCCGAAGCTAAGAGTAAACGATTAATAGCGCCTTCACGTTGAAGCATACTATGCATAACGAGTAATGAAACAAACTGTGGAACTGCAACAGTTAGGGAGAAGCAAGTGCGCCATAAGCCCTTGAAGCGGGTGGTGCGTCTATTGATAATCATAGCCATGAACATTCCGAAGAAGAAGTTCAAGAATGTTGCAAAGAAAGCCCACACTAAAGTCCAAACTAACACGTCTATGAAAACTTTAGCATTAATTAAGCTATTCGAATTGCCAATATCGAAGAAATTCTGTAATCCTACCCAGCTAAACAGTGGAACATGCTTGCTATCGTAATTTGTGAATGCCATAGAGATCATGAAGATTAATGGCAAAATTGTAAAGAGAACAATTCCAATGGTTGGTATGGTCATAAAACCAACATGAGCATTCTGATCAAGTAAAGACTTTAAATCTTCGTAGAAATTAGCAGGCTTCTTACCTTTTGCGACAGTATCTTGCGCTTTATAAGCACTACGTAAAGACAGAGTAGCTAAGAAAATTAGTAAGCAAATAGCAGCAAGAGACATAACGCAGTAAAGAAGAATCTCCACAGAGCTGTCACCCTCTGTATAATGCCAAAAACCTCTGATTTTAATCTTTGTTGCTTTAAGAGTGCCTAAAGTCGTGATCTTTGGTAAATATTCGACGCCAGTAGTAGCTAAGAAGTAGATTACAGCTATTTCAGTTACTAAGAAAATAACGCCTTTAGTGAACTGTCGGCGTGCTAAATTACCGAAGCCGAAAATGATAATAGAGAACCAAGAGTAAATGTCAGCACCTTTTGCTGCTTTCTGCAATGAGTATGGTGACGGTGCAAAGCGCTCAGAATTCGGTGTATTCCGACGCTTTAATCGTTTCATGGATGCTGTGCCAATCATGACATGCCTTTCCTATAAACAATGAGTGCGTTTTGAGGAGAAATAAAACGCCCCGCCCCTATTCACAATAGTGTGGGGAGCGGGGCGTTTTATTTTTACGTAAGTTGTGTAGCACTACTTACGTTTTTCAGATAATCGATACTGTAAGGAAGCTTACTTCTTAAGAGCTTCATCGAAGCTCTTCTGGAAGTCTGCAGTCTTTGCTGCAGCATTGCTTTCATTAATTTCCTTGTTTGCAAGAGCGGAGCCGAAGTTCTTAGACGGATCCCAGTATGCACTCATTTCAGGAATATTTGGCTGCACGACAGAAGTCTTAGCAATGGTTTCCATCTGAGCAGTAGCACCTGCATCATCTTTAACGGTATCTGCAAGAGTCTTGTCGGAAGGAATTACGCTCTGAAGCTCATAAGCTTTCTTCTGGGATTCCTTAGATCCAAGGAAGGCAGCAAACTTAGCAGCCATTTCTGGAGCCTTGGAATTCGGGTTATAGCCAACGGCCTTAGAACCAACGAAGGACTTCATTTGCAATTCGCCAGCTTCAGTCTTGAACTTAGGAAGAGCTGCGGCAGCGTAATTATCGCCTAAAGCCTTCTTTACGTCTGCTTCATCCCAAGAACCGGAGAAGTAAGCATCGACAGTGCCATCCTTGATGCCAGCTAAGCCTGCACCATTGCCATCCATGACAAAGTTCTTATTCTGAATGAACTTTGCAATGTACTTGGTAACAGCAGCTGCCTTATCGCCGAGCTTAATACCAGCCTTTGCATCGCGACCATTATCACCGAAGAACTTCAGGTTGCCATCGAGGTAGAAACCGGCGAGGTACCAGCCGCCGCCAATATCGAATGCAACCTTGCCCTTCTCAAGCATCTTGTCGAGGGACTTAACGTCATCAGCAGAGAACTTGGACTTGTTGTAGTACATGAACCAAGTGTTGCTGGTATAAGGAACGCCGTACATCTTGCCATCCTGAGCAGTGACGGACTTAACCAAAGCGTCCTCATTCTGCTCCTTGACCTGCTTCACAGCGTCATCGCCTAATTCGCCAATAGCACCAGCTTTTACTAACTCACCAATCTGATCGTTAGGGAAGAGATAAACATCAGCAGCTGCTTTAGGATCCTGCTTTACAGTTGTTGCAGCATCTGGAGGAGCAACTACAGAATTCTTGAAGCTAACTTCTGGGTGATCCTTCTTGAATTCCTTCTCCATGGTGTCAATCCAGCCGCCGGCTTTCTGATCTTCAGAAGCAGACCATACAGTAAGCTTTACTGGAGCTGCCTTGCCATCAGAATTATTGTTAGTGCTTGAACCGCAAGCTGCAAATCCAAACAAAGTAGCAACTGCAAGACCTGCACCCAGCATCTTCTTAATATTCGTCATCCTTGACCTCCTATATCATGCCAAAAACTGGCATATCATTTGGTGGCGTAGTAACGGATTCCGTTGTGGCGCAACATCGCGATTGCTGCGTAGAGCAGCGTCACAAGTCTCACAAATCCGTTCGTAAGCACTGTGTAGTATACACGGATATCACGTCGTTTGCAAATGAGTGGCGGGCTAGTTTGCATATTTTGCTTTATAAATTTTTCAAGTGGATGCGTGTAAACTAAGTAGCACAACGCGAGAAGGGTGAAATAATGGGATTATATAATCACGCACAATGGCTTAAAGACGCGGTTTTTTACGAAATCTATCCGCAAAGTTTTTGTGATTCCAATGGCGATGGAATAGGCGATATTCAGGGGATTATTGAAAAGTTAGACTATGTAAAATCGCTTGGCTGCAACGCAATCTGGCTTAATCCTTGCTATGACTCGCCTTTTAAAGATGCGGGCTATGACGTGCGCGACTACAAAAAAGTAGCTGCGCGTTATGGAACAAACGAAGATTTAAAGCAACTTTTTAATGAAGCTCATAATCGAGGAATCCGCATATTGCTTGACTTAGTGCCGGGTCACACGAGTGAAGAACACGAGTGGTTTAAGAAAAGCTCGAAAGCGGAAGAAAACGAGTTTAGCAAGCGATACATTTGGACAGACAGTGCGTTTAGCGGCTATTCTATGCCGTTTATTGGCGGTGAAACTGAGCGTGATGCCACTTATATTCTAAACTTCTTCAAATGCCAACCGGCTTTAAACTACGGTTTTGCGCATAGGGATCGAGCTTGGCAATCCGCTCCTGATTCCAAAGAAGCGGCAGAAACTCGCGCTGCAATGGTTGATATTATGCGCTTTTGGCTTTCGCTCGGTGCAGATGGATTCCGAGTTGATATGGCTGATTCGCTTGTAAAAAACGATGAGAACAATGGCGAAGGAACTATTGGCAAAGACAATACGATTCGCGCATGGCAGGAAATGCTGGGTGCTGTAAAAGAAGAGTATCCGCAGGCTGCTTTTGTTTCTGAATGGGGTAGGCCGCGTCAGGCTCTTGCTGCCGGATTTGACATGGACTTCTATTTGAATTGGCGCTGGGATGGAAATCCTAATGGATACGCACGTTTAGCTCGTGATGTTGATAACGCTTTAGATAGCAATCCTGAGCATGATCACAGCTACTTTAATGCGCGCGGCGGCGGCAGTATTTGCCCATTTTTAGACGATTATTGCCCACAATATGAGTCAACCTGCTCGCAAGGCTACTTTAGTTTCATCACTTGCAATCACGATACGCCGCGTCTTGCTCCGCGTCTTGACGATCGTGAGCGTCGCGTTGCTTTCGGCATGATACTCACTATGCCAGGCGTGCCATTCGTATATTACGGCGACGAAATTGGCATGAAATATCGCGATATTCCAACAAAAGAAGGCGGTTACGCCCGTACTGGCACGCGTACGCCAATGCAATGGGATGATGCAAAGAATTTTGGCTTCTCAACGGCTGCAAAATCTAAATTATACTTGCCTGTTGAAGTTCGAGCAGATGGAAGAACTTGCGCAAACTCTCGCAAACAAGCGGTAGAAAGTGGTGAAATTCCAACTGTTTCTGCGCAAATTAATTGCGAAAATTCCTTCCTTTCATGGGTGCGCTCGCTTATTGAGCTTCGTCATAATCGCAAATCTTTGCAAGCTGACGCGTCTTGGAGAGTTTTGTATGCTCCGGTTGACGGCCGCGGCTTTGCTTACGAACGTTGCGCAAAAGGTGACGCAGGAGAATCAGCTGTAGAACGAAGCATTGTTGTTATGAACCCAGGCGTAAATAGCGAAACAGTTTCATTAGAAGCATTAGCGAATCTTACGCAAGAATCTGCTTACAATCCATTACTTAAAATCGGAGAAATATCAGTTAATGGTGATTGCTTAACACTTGGTACTCAAAGTTTTGCAGTGTTTGGAATGTAAATTGTAGTGTACAAGTCAAGTAGATACGCAACTGCGGATAAAGTTTATATAAACTAGGTATGCGCAAATAAACAAGGACGTGTAATGAGTATTAATAGCGGTAAAGCAATAATGCGTGATAGTGATAACACAAATAAGGAAATGCTTGACGCAAACGGCAAACCAATTCGTGCTGACCGTAACATAAAAACTGGAATCACGCTCAATAAACTCAAAATGCTCGGCGCTTTTATGCTTATGCTAGGTGCATTTAGCAACACAGTAATTGCGCGAATGTTTGGCGGAGCAGTAACCAATAATATGTTTGCATTGACAATCATATTAGTTTGCGAATTTATAAGCTGGACTGCAGTGCCATGGTATGCGTGGATACTAGTGCGCGGATACCATAACACTCATAATTTGAATCTTTACATGTTAAGATTGCTGATTTTGGCAGTAATTTGCGAAGTTCCATACGATTTGGTGAATTCAAAATGTTTGTTCGACATGCGTTCGCAAAATCCTGTATTTGCAATGGTTATCGCACTATTCGTACTTTCGGGTATAGATACAATTAGGGAGCGTTTAAGCGGATTTAGTAAAGGTTTTGCTATTACCGTGCTTATTATTGCGGGTCTTCTTTGGAATTTGATCGGAAAAGTTTTTGTGCAGCATGGAATTTTCTTCGGCGGTGTAACTTTGCTTATTTTCGTACTTCTTTTTGAATTATTAAAAAAGCGCGAAATTACTATGGAGATGACTGCAGGAATGTTCGGTGCTATGTCGATGCTTGCACCTGGTATTGGTGTGGCTGTGTTGCATTATCGTAGCGCTTATGGTGATGGTCCTAAAAACTCGACGACATTCCGTTGTGTTATGTATGCGTGGTATCCGCTAATGTTGATCATTGCGTCAGCGTTTGCAGTATACATTCATTAAAGTTATAAGTTGTAAGCAAACAAAATAATACATAAAATAATACGTAAAATTGTTAATAAGCAAAGTCGCAGGTAACAACAGAGGTGTGCAATAGTATGGACTCTTCCAAGTTGGGAATTTTTTATAAGTACGCAACTGATTCAAATGCAAAGGCGCAGGATAGTCAGGTAATTAAAGGCGAAAAGTGGCGAATTACAGTTATTACAGATTCGCTGTTGCGCCTTGAGTGGAGTGACGATGGAGAGTTTGTTGACAATCCTACGCAAACTGTGATTTGTCGCAATTTTGCTCAGAATAGCGCGGATGCTCAGCCGCAATTTAGTGCGCATAAAAACGCAAACGGATGGCTGGAAGTAGAAACTGAAAAGCTCCACCTTACTTATAATTGCGAAGCTTTTAGCAAAGAAGGCTTAAGTATTGTTGTGCGCGGAGTGCCATGTACTCAATTTAATACGTGGCATTATGGTGACGACTGCCCGGGAAATCTTCTTGGAACTTTTAGAACTTTGGATCAGGCGAACGGACCTGTAAAACTTGGTAAAGGAATACTTTCGCGCGACGGATGGTCTATTTTAGACGATTCTGTAACTTGCGAAATTGCGCCGGATGAGGAAATAAATGGAAAACCAAACCCGTATGGGGCTTGGGTTAAGTCGCGTGCGCAAAAAGTTAGCGAACAAAACGGCAGATATAAAGACTTGTATTTCTTCGGCTATGGACACCACTACATTCAAGCAATTCAAGACTTTTATAAGCTCACAGGTGCTCAGCCGCTGCTTCCACGTTTTGCGCTAAGCAATTGGTGGAGCAGATACTACAGTTACAATCAAGACGAATATTTGCAATTGCATAATCGTTTTAAGCGCGAAGGCATACCTTTCAGTGCAGCTGTTATTGACATGGATTGGCATGTTACGGATGTTGATGCAAAATATGGTTCCGGTTGGACTGGTTACACGTGGAATGAGGAGCTTTTCCCGGATCATCGCGCTTTTTTGCGTAAACTTAACGCTTCTGGCTTGGCTCCAACTTTGAACTTGCATCCGCGTGACGGCGTGCGTGCGTTTGAAAAAGATTATCCGCAAGTTGCGCGAGATATGGGAATTGATCCTGCAAGCGGTAAAGCTGTGGAATTTGATTTAACAAATCCGCAATTTGTTGAAGCTTACTTCAATATGCACCATCGCATGGAAGATGAAGGCGTGCGATTTTGGTGGATTGACTGGCAGCAGGGAGGTGTGACGCGCGAGCCTGGCTTGGATCCGCTTTGGATGCTGAACCACATGCATTATGAAGATGCTGCGCGCGACGGCCGCTGGCCGCTTACATTCTCTCGTTATGCTGGCCCTGGTTCGCATCGCTACCCAGTTGGATTCTCGGGAGATACCGTCACTACTTGGGATTCGCTTGCGTTCCAAACTTACTTCACTTCTACGGCTTCAAATATTGGTTACGGATGGTGGAGTCACGATATTGGCGGACACATGCTTGGCGTTCGCAATAACGAGTTGGAAGCGCGATGGTATGCTTTCGGTGCGTTTAGTCCTATTAATCGTCTTCACTCGACTTGCTCGCCGTTTGCTGGAAAAGAGCCGTGGAATTTCCCTAAGGAAACTCGTGAAGCAATGGTGAAAATGCTTCGTTTGCGTGCAGAACTTTTGCCATACGTTTATACGATGAATTATCGAGCGGCTTTTGATGGCAGACCGATTATTGAGCCAATGTACTGGCAGTCGCCGGAAGTTGGCATGGCTTACGAAATTCCTAACGAATACCGTTTTGGAAGTGAGCTTATAATAGCGCCGATTGTTTCGCCTAACGATGCTGCTGCTTTGCGCGGATGTGCTGGAGTTTGGTTGCCGGAAGGTGATTGGTACGATTTGTTTGACGGGCGCAGGTACGTGTCTCGCGGATGGAATGGTCGCAGATTTGAAGCGTGGCGCTCGCTTGACCGCGTGCCTGCTTTTGCGCGTGCTGGAGCAATTGTGCCTCTGCAAGTTTTGCCGGAAGTTGCAGATTGCGAGCGTAGTGCTGAGGCTGCGGAATCTGTTAATAGCATTGAAAATCCTCGTAGTTTGCGCGTGCTCGCCTTCCCTGGAGCTGACGGCGAGTTCGTAATGCGAGAAGATAACGGTGACTTTGCTGCAGCGTCTGCTGGAAACACTGCCGACACACGTATGAATTTTGTGTGGCGAGACGGAAATGGCTCTTCGCAATTCATTATTTCTGGTGTAGAAGGTGCGGAAACTGCCGTAGAATCTGTGCCGCAAAAACGCAACTGGAACGTTGTATTTAGAGGAGTTGCTTGCGCAGATTTTGCGAAAGTGCGCGTTTTTGTAGGAAGCCGAGAGCTTAACGCAAGCGATTTTGCAATTTCTTACGAAGGCGAAGAGTTGACTTTGAGCTTAACTGTTTTTGTAAAAGACGTGCCGGCTCGTTCGGAAGTTCGCGTAATTGTTGACGGCGGATTGCAAATCGCTGTCGACCCTAAAGTCGGCGACGCTTACAGATTCCTGCTTCAAGCGCAAGTGCCGTACCGCGGTAAGGAAATGGCTTTTGATGCAGTGCGCGAGGCTGGCGGAAGTGCAAGCGCTATTGCTGCAATCTCAACTCTTGAATACGAAAACGAATCGGAAGCAGAAAAGTATCGCAACAATGTTGATATGCTTAACGCTTACGCAACTGATCAGCCATCTGTAGTTAAGTGGGCGCAATGGCGTTGCACGCTGCCTGTTTCGGTAAAGCACGCGCTTGAGGAGATTTTGCTGCGCTCGGTTGAGTGAGTAATGTTTTTCTCAATAGATTTTAGCTCTGTTGAGCTAGTTGTAATCTGCTGGGTGAAGTTGTGTACTTTTCTCAGCAGATTTGTTTTTTGAGCGAGTTGCGATTTTGCAAATCTGTATTTTTGCATTTTTATTTCTGTAAATTCGTATTATCAAAAATTAGAATTTATATGGTAACAAATGTTTAGACAGATTAGTGAAAGGTTGTAAAAACGCCTTAATTCAAAATATTCACAAATAAATTTTAATTCTTAAAACCGCTGAAAAATAAGGCTTGGGGGGGGGGGGTGTTCTAAGCATTTTGATTTAAACATGTGTTATTCATCTTTAAAAAAAATTTTAAATTGTTATAATAACCTAACAAAGATAGCTTGGATTTTATAAATGTGAGCTATGAAAATTTTAGATGATTGTTATTAAGAATTTGCATTTTGCGTGTCCATCGGCGGGCATGTGGATTTGTTTTTTATTAGATAACTAAGTGGAAGAAGGACAACATGGTAGCAAAATCTAGAAAGCACGCACGTAAGGTAACGCTTGATGCTGCAGTAAGTAATGCGATTGCGAAGGCTGTGGATGCTCGCAAGGTGGCGGCATTTACGGTTGGAGCTGCTGGTGTGTTGGCTGGTGCGGCATTTGCTTTTGGTGCAACTCCTGCAATGGCTGCGGAGAATGGTGCTGCGACTAATTCGGCTCTAGTTCCTGTGGAAGCTAATAAGAAGACTGGTGTTGAGGCTGAGGATAAGGAAGAGAATAAGGAGCAGATTTCCACTAATAAAGATTCTGAGCAGAAGACTGAAGCAAAGAAGCAGACTGATAATAATACATTGGATAAGTCTGGCAAAACTAATCTCGAAAAGAAACTGGCTAACAAAACGAATGCTTCTACTCTGTCTGTAGCTAAGACTGATGCTACTAAGACTGGTGCTACTAAGACTGAGGGTACTAAGACTGAACAGAAAGCTGTGAATACTAAGGTTGTATCTGATAAGACTGCGGATAATGTTTCTGTAGCTGATAAGACTAGTACGGATAGCGCTCCTGTAGCTAATAACACTACTTTCACTACTAGTAGCGCACCTGCAGAAACTCCTGCAAGCACAGTACCTCAGGGACAAGATCGCGCTGGCGCAGAGCACAGTCCTAATGAGATAGCTTTTTCCAAAAACCTGCCAAACATTTATGGTTGGGCAACTCCAAGCAACACGTTTGACGAGAATCTTGAAAAGCAGACAGTTGTGTATCATTTGCCAAAGAGTGTGGATGGTAAGCCGGTTGTACGCGTAGTAATTCTTCCAGATTCAAAAGATAGTATTAATACTGATGATCCTGAAGCTTACAAGAAAATCATTGAATTTGATTCTGAGCGTGTAGATGACATGCACCAAAGCTATTCTGGAATTTACGAGTTAAAGACGAATCCTGACGGTAGTGTGGACTTGATTATGAAGCAGCCATTCAGGGATGGTCGCATATCTTCAGGTCAAGGCTATTGCGCAAACCGCTCAATCTTCTTGTATTACGATAAGACTAATTTGCAGCATGACCAAACATCTAATAACTTCCGTGTTGCAACGCTTGTTCCGCCAAAAACAGCAGGATCAATCGTCTTAAAGTATGACGAGAGATTGTCGGCAGATAAAGTACGAGAAGTACTTCACAAAGCAGTAAATCTTCCTACTGAACATAAGTCTGGTAGCAGTGTAGCTGAGCAGCTTGTTGCTCAAAGTAAGTCAACAGGTGTTGGTTTACGCGTTGATGAAAACACTGTTAATAACACTCCAGATACTGTAGACGCAAAAATTCCGCAAAGCATGGGTTCTTATGACGAAGGTATGTTTGAAGCAATCAATAAGAAGGATAGTAACGATGATTACTCATTTGGCGAGCGAAAGCTTAAAACGTATCTGGTAACAGATTTGGGAATGAAGTCTCCGGAAATACCTCTTACTGTAGTGCGCTATAGCACTCGCATTGAGAAGCCGGTTGTGGATACAGTTGATTTTAGCAAGTTGACAGAGGATCAAAAGACTCAAATCAAAAAGAATCTTGCAAAACTTAACGGCGTATCTACCGACAAAGTTACGTTTGATAACAATGGCACTGCAACAATCGACTTCGATGGCTTGAGTACGCAAGATGATCCAAAGATTCCTTTGAGTGACTTAGTGCTTACAAGAGTTGATGTAGGTGATGTTGTTGTTCCGACTGGCGACAATGCAGTCTTTGTGGCTAATCCGCTTGGATATTCAAGCGCCGAACTTGACCGAATCAAGACAGCTATTTATGAAGCTAATAAAGACAATGAAAAGCTTGGCCTGAGTGAAAAAGATTACAAGAGTCAGATTTCGCTTGAATATATTACGGGCGATACTACCGTTGGTCATGTAAATCAGGGCATATCGAATGGTATGGCGGAAAATACGATTACAGTTAAGATTAAGACTGATAAGGCATTTGCTGAGTTTACCTCTAATGTAAAGGAAAGCAAGCTTACAAAGCTTCCAAATATTCGTAAGGATTACACCGTTTCGTGGGATGCATCTAAGAATAAGATTGAAAATCGCACTTCCGACGAAGGCCTCTCCTGGAGTGAAGATAAGAAGACTATTATCTACCGTTACGACCCAACTAAGGCTATTGCGTTCAATTCCGACGACGTTACAAAGCTGCTTACAGCTACGCCAACAGATTCAAACGTTGGCTTGCGCACGATTAAGGGCAGTGAGAAGCTTGCCTATGAAGGCTCAGATGGTAAGCCGCGCAAGTCGCACATGCACTATGCGTTGCAAGGTGACGAACCAACTGGCGCGCTTACGCTTGGCGTTATTAGCAGCGGCTATTGGAAAGGCGACATTAAGATCACAGGCACCGATGTGGATATGGGTGATGTGCTCGCAAAGACTGACACATATAAGTGGGATGACGAAGCTCAGCCTGTAAAACTTGCTTCTAAGGGTGGCAAGATTTATAGGGCGCGTCTGTTTGTTGCTCCATATGGCATGGAATACTACCAGCACTTATATTCGCTCCCAGATAACAAGAATCTGAACAACACGCCTAAGGCAATTAACGTTATATTTGTGCCGCAAACGAAGAATAAGACGAAGGATCTTTCTAATTCGATTGGCGAGCACAAGACTGAAACTGTTGGAGGCAAGGATGTTCCAACGCAGCCAGCATATTACAACGCGTCTGCTGATAAGAAAGATGCATATGATAAGGCGCTTGATGCTGCAAAAGAAACTCTTAAAAAAGTTGGAACTAAAGCTGATGCTGATTTAAGTGAAGACCTTAAGGCTGAGGTTGATAACGCAACAATTAACCTTAAAAAGGCGCGTGAAGCTCTTGATGGTGATGCTACCAAGAAGGAAGAGCTGAATAAGTCGATTAAAGCCAATGGTAAGGCTGCCGAAGGTGATACTGCTGCAACTCCTGGTACGGTAACTACTGATAAGTATAAGAATGTTACTGAGCCTGACTTCAAGGATGATAATGGTAATGCAGATACCACCAAGAATGAGGATGCTAAGAAAGCTAAAGAAGCCTACGATAAAGCTCTCGAAGAAGCTGAGAAAGTAAACAAGGATGCCAACGCTACGCAAAAGGCTGTTGACGAAGCCAAGGCGAAACTCGACGCTGCGCGTAAGGAGCTTGATAAGTACAGCACTAACAAGGATAAGCTTAACGCTGCTATTGCTGAGCATGGTCAGGTGAATACTGGCAAGAACGATCAGGGCACACAGGATGTGACTAAAGCTGACCCAACTTACCAGAACTCTAACGATACAGAGCGCAAGGCGTATGACGACGCTGTTAAGAAGGCAAACGATCTTTCTAAGGATCCAAACGCTTCTCAAAAAGATGTAAACAAAGCTATTGAGGATCTTAAGAAAGCTAAGGAAGCGCTCGACAAGAACGCAACCGACAAGGCTCCTCTTGATGCTGCGGTGCAGAAGAGCTTCGATAATCCGAAGCCGGACGATAAGTCGAAGCAGAGCGTGTTCTATAAGAACGCCGCCGCGAAGAAAGACACCGACCCTGATGCTAAAAAGGCTGTTGAGGACTACGATAAAGCTTTGCAGAAAGCCAAGGATGTTCTTGGTGACAAGAACGCTACAAAGGCCGATGTAGAAAAGGCTAAGAAAGATCTTGAAGACGCTGAAGCAGCACTTCATGCTGATAAGTATCAGACAAAAGTAACTGATTTAGCTGAAGCTATTGCAGATAATGTAAGCGGTTACCTGATGCCTGCGTACTTCAACGCCTTTGATGAAGCGCAAGCTAAGGGCAAAGATTCTCAAGCCGCAAAAGACTTCAAAGCCTACAACGACGCTTATCACGCTGCAAAAGACTTGATTACGGAGATTAGGAAGCCAAATAGCACGGTAACGCAAGATCAGGCTGATAAGGTTAAGAAGCAGCTTATTGAAGCTCGTAAGGCAATCGATAAGTACGCAACTGACACCAGCAAGATTTCGGCGGCGCTGCTTCACAGCTTGGCTATTAAGGCAAGCCCAGCGTATCAAAACGCGTCTGCAAATACTGATCCAAATTCTGACGAAGCTAAGGCAAAGAAAGCATACGATGATGCGCTTGATGCTTTGCAAAAAGCCTTCAATGATGAGATGCCTCAAGATACGGTCGATGGCAAGCCTGGTAGTCAAGTAATCTCGACTGACAAAGTGCCTGACAAGGATGGAGACACAAATAGTGCGAGCTACCTTGACGGCATCCAGTCCCACGCTAAGGGTCAGCCTTTGAATAGGGATGTGCCAAAGCTACTTGCAGATCTTAACAAAGCTGTGGCAGATTTGAATAAGTTCGCCACTAAGACCGATAAGCTGCAGGAATCCATTAATAAGGATACTGATACTCAGAAGGATCCGGCGTACAAGAACACCAAGGATCCACACAAGCTGGGTGATAACGGCCAGGAAGATACTTCTGGATACGAGGATGTCAAGAAGAAAGCTACGGCTTACGACGAGGCGCTTACTGAGGCTAAGAAGCTCTTGACGGATCCAACCGCTACCCAGGCGCAGGTGGATGCGGCTCTTAAGAAGCTTGATGAGAAGCGTGACGCTCTTAAGGCTCAAGATACTAACGTTGAAGCGCTGAAGAAGAGTGTTGGAAAGCATGGTACAGAGAAGCAAGGCGAGACTGCTGCTACCGAAGGTACTGTTACTTCTGATGCGTATCGCAATGCTTCTGATCCTCACTTCATGAAGGAGCAGGACGGCAAGCTTGTTCCTGATACGGACAAGAACAACAAGGCAGCCGAAGCTAAGAAAGCATACGACAAGGCATTGGCCGAGGCTCAGGAGTTGCTCTCAAAGCACGATGGCAAGGATACGCCTCTCGACGCTAAGCCAACTCAGAAGCAGATTGATGAAGCTTTGAAGACTCTTGACGAAGCTCGCAAGAAGCTTGAGGATAACTATAAGACAGTTACCACTAAGCTTGATGAGGAAGCCCAGAAGTCTCAAGCAGATGGCGCAACCGCTCCAACGGCTGGTCAGTTTGAGGACTCGCCAGAGTTCAAGAATGCCGACGCCAAGAAGAAGGATGACGATAGCGGCAATAAGGTAGACAATGACGAAGTCGATGCCTATAAGAAGGCTTTGAAGGCTGCACGTGATTTACTCGCTAAGAAAGACGCTACTAATCTCAGTGAGCGTCCAACTCAGAAGCAGATTGATGATGCTCTCGAAACGTTGAAGAAGGCAAAGCAAGCTATTACCGATGGCTACAAGACCGATGCAACGGCTCTCCAAGACGAAGCAACGCTCGGAGAGGACGGTGGAGCATTTACTAATAGCCCAGAGTACAAGAACGCCGAAGCTAAGAAAGCTGAAGGCGGCAGTGACAATGCTAAGCTTAAGGCATACAAGGATGCTCTAGCTGAAGTTACGACTATGCTCAACAAGTTTGGTAAAGATGGCAAGCCGAAGGCTAACGCAACTGATATTCCAACTCAGGCTAAGGTTGATGCTGCGCTTAAGAAGCTCAGTGACGCTCGCAAGGCAGTGGAAGATGAGTACAAGACCGACGCAAAGCCTCTTGAAAAGGAGGTTGGCGACAAAACTCAAGACGGCAAGCTTGTAACACCTCCATTCGAGGAGTCGATTCCATACAAGAATGCTCTGTATAAGAAGCAGTCTGAAACTGGCGATGCTGCAACGACTGATACTTCTGCCACCAAGAAGCTTCAAGATTATAACGATAAGTTTGAAGCAGCGAAGAAGATTATCGATCAGGTGAAGAACCCAGATCCGAATGCTGATCCAGATAAAAAGCCAACTAATGCTGATGTTAAGACAGCTTTGGAAGCCTTGCAAAAGGCAAAGAAAGCTATCAATGACGCCTTTACGACTAATGCTAAGGATTTGAAGGATGAGTCTGCGAAGTCTACTGCTGACGGTGTAACTACCGTTGGTAAAGATGACTTTGAGAATACTACAGAGTTCAAGAACGCTGAATCTAAGAAGGGTAAAGACTGCAAGGATAATGCTGACGTCACCGCTTATAAGGAAGCGTTGAGTAAAGCTAGGACTTTGCTTGGAAAGTTCGATGAGAACGGTACGCCAAAGTCTGGTGAAAAGGAAATCCCAACCCAGCAAGAAGTTGACGAGGCTCTTAAGAAGCTGAAGGACATAAAAGATAAGATTACTGCTGACTACAAGACCAGTTCTACTGAGCTTCAGCAAGAAGTTGATAAGTCTAAGGACGGAGATAAAGACAAGCGTGATGACGTGTTCGAGAACACTCCTGCGTTCAAGAACGCGACTGCTAAGGGTGATGATGCGTCTAAGCAGGCGCTCGAAGAATACAACGAAAAGCTTAAGGCTGCTAAGAAGCTTCTTGAGAAGTTCGACCGCACTACTGGCAAGCCAAAGGATGGTGCAACTGACGTCCCAACCCAGAAAGAGCTTTACGATGCTCTAGATGCATTGCAAGCTGCTAAGAAGAAGATTGAAGACGATTACAGCACAATCAAGTATGACTTGCGTAAGGAAGCTGATAATGATGGTGACTTCACTAAGTCTCCTGAGTATCAGAATGCTCAAGCTAAGGGTGATGACGAGTCTAAGAAGGCTATTGACGATTACAAGAAGGCTCTCGACGAGGCTAACAAGATTCTTGGCGACAAGGATGCAACTCAGGCTCAGGTTGACGAGGCTTTGAAGAAGCTTCAGGATGCTAAGAAGAAGCTTACTGATTCTAATAAGACGGATAAGTCTAAGCTTCAGACTGAGGCTGATGATGATGCTAAGTTCCGTAAGTCTTTGTACTTCATTATTGGCAAACGCGACGATATTGAGGCTTATAAGAAGGCTTTGGCTGAGGCTGACAGCGTGCTTAACGATCCTAATGCAACTCAGGCTCAGGTTGATGAGGCTTTGAGGAAGCTTCAGGCTGCTAAGTATAAGCTTAATCACCCGTTTGGCGCTGGCAGTGGTGTTGGTAGCGGTAGCGGCTATGATACCGATGCTGATGCTGGGGATGGTTTTGATACTAGTGATTCTCAGAGTGCTTTGGTTGATAAGTCTGCTTTGCAAGTCGAAGTTAATAATTCTGTAGACACTAATGCAAACACTGCGGCAGCTAGAGCTTACAGGCAGGCTTTGGCTGAGGCTAAGCGTGTGCTTGCTGATAAGAATGCAACTCAGGCTCAGGTTGATGAGGCTTTGAGGAAGCTTCAGGCTGCTAAGGCTGCGTGGCGTAATGCCTCTGGCGCTTCCGGTAATGCTAGCGCTCTTGCTAAGACGGGTGCTGCAACTGGCTTGTTTGCAAGTCTTGCTGCAGTATTCTCCGGACTTGGTGCTGCTGGCGTTGCTTCTCGCCGCCGCAAGCATTCCAACGAGTAGCCTCGCTCATAACTAAAATCCCTCGCAGGTTATCTTCCGATAATCCGCGAGGGATTTTTTTTTCTTGCTGCCGCGCGAGCGCTGACTGCGCTAGTAACAGCTAGCGGCAGAAATTTTACAGTCGTGCGCAGTTTATGCCGCCTACGCACCAAAAAGCGGCAGAAACTTTACAGTCGTGTACAGAAAAGGTCGTTTGCGCGCTTTAATCCGGCAGAAACTTTACAGTCGTGTACAGAAAAGGTCGTTTGCGCGCTTTAATCCGGCAGAAACTTTACAGTCGTGTACAGAAAAGGTCGTTTGCGCGCTTTAATCCGGCAGAAACTTTACAGTCGCGTAAATTAACGATAGTATTTCCCCAAACCTCCTGAAGCTTTGCATCATTGCTTTGCGAACGCTGCTCATGAAGCTTTGCGGTTGCGCTTCTGCGAAAAGTGGTTTTGTAGCTTTGCAGTTATGCTTCTGCTAACAATGATTACTTATTGATTAGTGAACTTTAGCATTATTGCTCTGCAGACGCTGAGTATTTGTCGCTTAGTGAACACTAGCGTCCGTGCTGCTGCACGCGCCACACCAGACGCACCCACCACACCAAAAACACTAGCGGTTTTACTAATAGTGGGAGATAGGAATTGCTTGGTCGAGCAATATAAAAGCGGAACGATAGTAATAATCTTGTTGACGAATACTGTTTTTGAAAGAAAGTAACTAAAAAACTAAACTCAACTACGCAACCGCTAAGTCCAAGTAAGGTATAGGAGCGTAGCGCTGCGAGACAATCAACACCCACTCCTCACACCCATCTCAATTTCACACTCGCGCCACACCAAAAATAACTCAGTAACTACGCGCATCGTTATTAGTGCAGAATGCACACTGCAGGAGAAACGAAAAATCGGCAAAGTGCGTTACTAGTGCAGAACGCGTACTGCAGGAGAAACGAAAAAACGGTAGTGAGCGTTACTAACGCAGAAACCGTACTGCGTCAGTAACGAAAATGCTTAGTTTTGCGATTTGACATACCGGTTCAGTTAACAAATTTTTGCCAGAAGTGCTAGAATGCTGCACGGTAGTGTGATGAAATTCACATAATTTCGTTACATCTACCTGCAGCATTTGGGTATTGCTAAGTTAGCAATATTGCAACGTTCTGCATTTGTAATTCTTGAAGGTCAAGAATTACATCCGCGGGAGCCTGTTCTATACAGGCTGAGAGGGCGAAAGCCGACCGTAAACCTGATGCGGGTAATGCCGCCGTAGGGAAGGAGTATATATGCGAAATATTCGTATTATTGGTGCAGGTATTATTGGTTTAGCAACAGCGTGGAGACTTACGGAAGCTGGCGTAAAAGTTAGCATAATTGATCCAGATCCAGTCTCTGGTGCTTCTCACCATGCTGCCGGCATGTTAGCTCCTACCGCAGAAATGCAATATCAGCAAGAAGCGTTGTATCCTCTTATGTTTGAGTCTGCAACTATGTATAAGGAATTGGTTGATTCGGTTGCAAAGTACACCGATAAGCCAACCGGCTACTTAGAGTGCGGCTCTTATGTAATCGGTGGTGACGCTGCAGATAACGAGCACGTAAACGAGTTGCTAAACTTGCAGCATCGTTACGGCCGTAGAGCTGAGCATATTTCTGTGAGTAAGCTTCGTGAGATTGAGCCTGCTCTTTCGCCAACTATTGCTGGCGCTGTAAGCGTGCCGGACGACCATCAAATCAATCCTCGTCTTTTCACTGCAGCAATGATTGATGCGCTCGAAAAGCGCGGTGTTGTTATTGAGCGTCGCGCAAGCACTCCGGATGATTTGGGTCCAGACACAGTTTTGGCATCCGGTTTGGGTGCTAAGGATATGCTTCCGCAGCTTAAGCTTCGCGCTGTGTGGGGCGATATGATTCGTATGACTATTCCAGAGCCTTTGCGCCCAATTTTGAGCTCTGTGGTTCGTGGATTTGTGCATGACCGCCCAGTTTATTTGGTGCCTCGCGCTAAGGAAACAGGCGAGCTTGTGCTCGGCGCTACTTCTCGTGAAGACGACCGCGATATTCCAAAGGTTGGCGGCGTACTCGACTTACTTCGCGATGCTGCAAGCGTGCTTCCTGGCATTCAGGAATGCTCGATTACTGAGGTTACCGCTGGCGGCCGCCCAGGAACTCCAGACGATTTGCCGTTCATTGGCATTGATCCTAAGACGCACACCACGATTTCCACTGGTTACTTCCGTCACGGCATTTTGCTCACCGCTTTGGGTTCTTCTTTGACTACAAAGCTTGTGCTTGAGCAAGAGTTGACTGAGAAGGAAAAGGGCTTCTTGGAGAGCTGCAATCCTGCTCGCTTCTAATTGCTAATTCCAGTGAATTCGCTAGATTCCGCTGTGAATTGTGTGAAGCGTTCAAATATAGACGTAAATGTGATGCAGAAAGTACTTTTAGTAATTCAGCTTTTAGTTAGTAAAGGTTAGATTATGCAAATCGTAGTCAATGGTGAAACTGTTGAAGTGCAAGACGGATTGACTGTTGCTCAGCTTATTGCGCAACGTTATGGATCGGATGCAGGACCCGGCATAGCGGTCGCAATTGGCGACGATGTGCTTTCTCGCACGCAATGGGAATCAGCCGTCATATGTGATGGGAATCAAATCGAGATTCTTAGTGCAGTTCAAGGCGGCTGATTTCAAATAATTTGAGTATAGTTTCAAAAAAAATTTAAATAAAAGGCTTAAAATGACAGAAAATAATACAGAAGAAAGTGCCGATACTTGGCAGCTTTGCGGTAAGACTTTGCATTCAAGGCTTTTGCTTGGCACTGGTGGCATGACAAGCATTGACATTATGGAGAAGTCACTTGTGGCTTCTGGTGCGGAAGTAGCAACGGTTGCTTTGCGTCGTCACGCAAAAACTGGCGTGGATATTTACGGCATGTTGCAGCGTCACAATATTAACGTTTTGCCAAATACTGCAGGCTGCAAAACTGCGCATGACGCCGTGCTTACAGCAAAAATGGCTCGCGAATCTCTTGGAACCGACTGGATTAAGCTCGAAGTGATTGCAGACGACGATACTTTGCTTCCAGATACTCGCGAAGTTTTGCTTGCTGCAGAAAAGCTTATTGAAGAAGGCTTTAGCGTTCTTTGCTACACGAATGACGACCCGATTGTGGCTCGTCGCTTGGTTTCTCTTGGTGTGAAGGCTGTTATGCCTGGTGGTGCTCCAATTGGAACTGGTCTTGGCATTTTGAATCCTCGAAACATTGAACTGATTGTTCAAGAATGCAAGGAAGCTGGCGTTCCTGTGATTTTGGATGCTGGTGTTGGCACTGCTTCCGACGTTGTTAAAGCTTTCGAAATCGGCTGCTCTGGTGTGCTTCTTGCAAGCGCTGTAACTCGCTGCCCAGACCCAGTGAAGATGGGTCGTGCAATGGCTGCTGCTGTAATCGCTGGAAAGCTTGCTCACGATGCTGGTCGTATTCCTAAGCGTGAACATGCTCTCGCTTCTTCGCCTGTTGAAGGTCGCGCTTGGGCTGATTCTGTACTGTAAATTTTGTACTGTAATTTTTCGGCATATTATTCAACATGACGATTAATAAAATTTACGACAACCTGCAGGAGCTTGAGGCGGAACGCACTAGCCGCCACTTGCTCCTGCCGGGCTTTACTAATGAGCATCAGCAGTTACTTCGCGATGCGAAAATCTGCATGGTTGGCGCGGGCGGACTTGGCTCACCGTGCTTGCTTTCACTTGCTGCTGCAGGAGTTGGCGAAATCACGATTTGTGACGACGACGTTGTTGAGCTTTCTAATTTGCAAAGGCAGACTTTATATACTGTCGATCAGTGTGGCAAATCTAAAGCGCAACTTGCAGCTAAGCGTCTGCAAGCGTTATCTCCGGGTTTAAAAATTAACCTTGTAGATAGATTTAATGAAGATAATGCAAAGCAGCTTGTAGAAAGTCACGACTTGATAATTGACGGTTGTGATAATTTTGCTACTCGCTTTTTGATTGCGGATGCTGCTTGGAGTGCTGGTACGCCGGAAGTTTATGGCTCGGTGCTTTATTATGAGGGTCAAGTAAGTGTTTTCGTGCCAGGAAAAGGTCCTGGTTTGCGTGACTTATATACTTGCCCGCCTCCTAAAGAAAAAGTGCCAAAATCGGCCGTGTTGGGTGCGACTGCAGCTATTGTTGGCGCAATGATGGCAACTGAAGCAATCAAACTTATAACCGGTATTGGTACGCCGCTTATTGGTGTTTTGGCGCGTTACAACGCGCTTAATAATTCACTTCGCCACTTTAAATTTAGCGCGTGAAACTTGCGTAATTTCTCCTTATTTACATCTTGATTGCGCGTTATTCGGTCGCATGGATATTCGTGTGGTAGAGATTTGAGATTTTTTGCACTGAGCGCGGCGAACGTCAGAGCCGCAGGCTGCTGATTCGCCAAGCGAAGAAGAAAAATCGAAAAATCTCTGCGATAGACACGGTTATTAACGAATTATCACGCAGAGTTTGGGGGATTTCTTTACGAGCAATAAAAGAGGACTGCGCATTGACTTGCCGGAGCGCTTAAAGCGTAGCGCGCGAAGGCACTTCAATGCGGAAACTCGCTAAAGTTGGAAGTCCAGTGGACTTCCAACGCGAGTTTCGTAAGCGAGCGTAATAAAACGCGAGCTTATCGTTAAAAAAGTTTAAGAATAAAGCGACGAAGGAACGCTCACGCGCAAAGCGCGTTCGCTACTGAGCTTGCGTTGAAAGCACACCGTGCTTTCAACTTGAGCAAGCTCACGCTCCGAGTTGCTTTCGCGCGCGCAATGCTGCGCGAAAGCAGATCGTCGCGCCCGCGAGGAGAGAAATCCCCCAAAACTCGCGCCACATCAAACAAAAACAGTAAATAAAACTATGCTTTTATTTAAAACTTGAGTCTGGTTGTATAAAGTTTTTTGTAATTTTTGGGAATAAAAGTTGACTTTTACAAGTTGAGTGTAGTAGGCTCAAGTTTTGGAAAGTAAAAAAAGCTGATGCTTTAGTTAGTTTCCAACAAGGAATCTAAATAAAGCTCAGCTCACGTAACTACAAAACTTGAAGGAAAGCGTAATTGCACAAAAGGTGCAATACCTAGTTAAGGAGAAATTATGGGACGCGCAGTAGGTATTGATTTGGGAACAACTAATTCTTGCATCGCTACTCTTGAAGGTGGTAGCCCAACCGTTATTGTGAACGCTGAAGGCGCACGTACCACACCATCCGTTGTGGCATTCAGCAAGTCTGGTGAAATCTTGGTTGGTGAAGTTGCTAAGCGTCAGGCTGTAACAAACGTTGATCGCACGATTAGCTCAGTAAAGCGTCATATGGGCACTGATTGGACTGTTGATATCGACGGCAAGAAGTGGACTCCACAAGAGATTTCTGCACAGGTTTTGATGAAGTTGAAGCGCGATGCTGAAGCTTACTTGGGCGAGCCGGTAACCGATGCCGTTATTACATGCCCAGCTTACTTCAACGATGCTCAGCGTCAGGCAACTAAGGATGCTGGCAAGATTGCAGGCTTGAACGTGCTTCGTATTATTAACGAGCCAACTGCTGCAGCTTTGGCTTACGGCCTCGAAAAAGGCAAGGAAGACGAGCGCATTTTGGTATTCGACTTGGGTGGCGGTACTTTCGATGTGTCCTTGCTTGAAATTGGTAAGGATGACGACGGATTCTCCACAATTCAGGTGCAAGCAACTAACGGCGATAACCACTTGGGTGGCGACGATTGGGATCAGAAGATTATCGACTGGCTCGTTGGCGAAGTTAAGAACAAGTATGGCGTTGATTTGAGCAAGGATAAGATTGCTTTGCAGCGCTTGAAGGAAGCTGCTGAGCAGGCAAAGAAGGAACTTAGCTCTTCTACTTCCACCTCAATTTCTATGCAGTACTTGGCAATGACTCCTGACGGCACTCCAGTGCATTTGGATGAGACTTTGACTCGTGCTCACTTTGAGGAAATGACTTCCGACTTGCTCGGTCGCTGCCGTACACCATTTAACAACGTGCTTTCTGACGCTGGAATTTCCGTAAGCCAGATCGATCACGTGGTTCTTGTTGGTGGCTCTACTCGTATGCCAGCTGTGAAGGATTTGGTAAAGGAACTTACAGGCGGTAAGGAAGCTAACCAGTCCGTGAACCCAGATGAAGTTGTTGCCGTTGGTGCAGCCGTGCAGTCGGGCGTTATTAAGGGAGACCGCAAAGACGTTCTGCTTATTGATGTAACTCCACTTTCCTTGGGTATTGAAACCAAGGGTGGAATTATGACAAAGCTTATCGATCGCAACACTGCAATTCCAACGAAGCGCTCGGAAGTATTCTCCACTGCTGAAGATAATCAGCCATCCGTGTTGATTCAGGTTTACCAGGGTGAACGTGAGTTTGCTCGCGATAACAAGCCTCTTGGTACTTTTGAGTTGACTGGTATTGCTCCAGCTCCTCGTGGCGTTCCTCAGATTGAAGTCACTTTCGATATTGATGCTAACGGCATTGTGCACGTTTCCGCTAAGGATAAGGGCACTGGCAAGGAACAGTCAATGACTATTACCGGTGGTTCTGGTTTGCCAAAGGACGAAATCGACCGCATGGTTAAGGAAGCTGAAGCTCACGAAGCTGAAGATAAGAAGCGTAAGGAAGAAGCTGAAGTTCGCAACCAAGCAGAAGCTTTTGCTTATCAGACTGAAAAGCTCGTGAACGACAATAAAGACAAGCTTTCCGACGAAATCTCCAAGGAAGTTACCGAAAAGGTTAATGCTTTGAAGGAAGCTTTGAAGGGCGATGACATTGAGAAGATTAAGTCTGCTCAAAGCGAGTTGATGACTTCTGCTCAGAAGATCGGTCAGCAGCTTTACGCTCAGCAGGGCGCTGCTGGTGCTCAGGGTGCTGCTGGTGCCGAGGCTGGCGCTCAGGCTGGCTCTGCAGCTAAGGATGATGATGTAGTTGACGCCGAAGTGGTGGACGACGACAAGGACGATAAGGACAACAAGTAATGTCCGACTTTAACGCCAACGAATATTTGCAAGATATGGAAGATGCTGACTCGCTGGATGTAAAAGCTACAGGTGATTCTGCGAAATCGTCTGCGCAATCTTCATCGAAAGCTACTGAAGATGCAAATACTGCAGAAACGAAAGCTGACGCGAAAGCTGATGCTAACGTTTCTGCGGATTCCGCAAATTCTGAGGATACAGCGAATTCCACTGAATCTTCAGAATCGAAAGACAGCCAAGACGCAGATAGTGGCAGTTTAACTCCCTTAGGTAAAGCTAAGAAAGAAGCCGCAGAGTACTTGGAAGCGTTACAGCGAGAGCGTGCTGAGTTTATAAACTTCAGAAATCGTTCTGCCAAAGAGCAGGATCGTTTCAGACAGCATGGAATTATTGACGTGCTGACAGCATTGCTTCCAGCATTGGATGATATTGACCGCATTCGCGAGCATAGCGAAATGGATGATTCATTCAAGGCTGTTGCAACTAAGATAGATAAGGCTTTTGAAAAGTTTGGTGTGGAAAAGTTTGGTGAAAAGGGCGAAGATTTTGACCCAACCAAGCATGATGCAATTTTGCACAGACCAGATCCAGACGCTACAAAAGAAACTGTTGATGCTGTAGTTGAAGCAGGATATCGAATAGGAGATCGCGTTATTCGCGCCGCTCGTGTGGTCGTTTCTTCACCACAGCAATGACTAACGAGAAACTCTTTCGTGACTTTATTGCATAACTTGCTCGTGCTGACTCATAAGAGTTGGCACGAGCAGCCTATATTTGGTCAAAAGCGAAATAGCCAATGTGCTTGTGAAGAAAGGAGGCACAAATGGCTGAAAATGAATGGTTAGCTAAGGATTTTTATAAGGTTCTCGGTGTCTCCAAAGACGCAGATGAGGCAACGATTACCAAAGCGTATCGCAAACTTGCTCGTAAATATCACCCTGATTTAAACAAAACAAAAGAAGCTGAAGAAAAATTTAAGGATGTTTCTGAAGCTTATGACGTATTAAAAGATAGTCAAACTCGCCAACGTTACGATGCTATCCGTCAATTTGGTGCTGGTGGTGCTCGTTTCGCTGGAGGAGCAGGTGGTGCTGGCGGTTTCGATGCGTCGAGCTTCTCGGACATTTTCTCCATGTTTAACGGCGGCTCTGGCATGGGTGGTATGGGCGGAAACGGTTCGCGCATTCGCTTTACATCCAACGGTGCTGGACCAAATATGAGCGACATTTTCTCAATGTTTGGTGGAGGTCAGCGCTCTCAGGATTCAGCAGGATTCCAAGGTACTAGTGGCTTTGGCGGTGAGAGATATTCTCAACCGCAGGAAGCTGACGTGCCTGAAGTTGGCGAAGATATAACAACCGATATAAAGCTCACATTTAAGCAAGCTTTTAAAGGCGCTACAGTATCGTTACGCGCGGCTGGTAAAACTTTTAAAACGCATATTCCAGCTGGTGTAAAAACCGGACAGAAAATTCGTTTGAAAGGAAAAGGTAAGCCAGGCAAGTTCGGTGGTGCTGCAGGTGACTTGTACTTGCATGTTCAAGTAGAAGCATCAGATAAATTTACTTTGCGAGGCGACGATTTGATTTCTACATTGCCGCTAACGTTAAGTGAAGCAGTGCATGGTGCAAAAGTTAGTGTAAACGACGTAGACGGTAATCCTGTTACTTTCAAAGTTCCAGCTTGTGTTTCAAGCGGCGATGAAGTTCGTATAGAAGGTGCTGGAGTGCCAGGAAAGAATGGCGATTTTGTTGGCGTTGTGCAAATTCATTTGCCAAAGCGTTCAAGCATGTCTCTTAGACGCGTTGCAAAAGAATTTGATAAAACTGCTGGCGAAACTTATGCTGAAGAAATTAAAAAATTAAGACAAAACTAAGTTAACAATAATTTAGTAGGTTAAACACTGTTGAATTGTTTGTAACAGTGCTTTAAACATACTAAAAGGGCAAAGGAAGGCGTGCTATGACACCAATAACGCGTGAAACTAAAGCACTGTATGAAATGTGTGCAGTTGCTTTAGTGCGTGGTACTGCAACGCTTGACGGGGCAGATGAAGTAGGATTTGTTCTTGATTTGCCAATATTTACCGTAAGCCACGTGGCACGCCTAACCAATACGCATCCGCAAACTTTACGACAGTATGATCGGCTTCATTTAATAATGCCGCATAGAACTGAAGGTGGCGCTCGCCGCTATTCTTTGCGAGATATAGACAGGATTGTGCAAACTCAGCATTTAAGCCAAAATGAAGGCATTAATCTTGCTGGCATCATGCAAATACTTGATTTGCAAGAAGAAAATCGACAGCTTAAAAGGCAAGTGAGGCATTTGCTAGATTCTGCAGAGTCTTCAGAGCGTAACATTTTTGCTGCAAATGCAGATGGTGACATTGTGGAAATGCAGCGTTCTCGCAATGCGCGTCGCTGGAGGCGAGATATTCTTACAGAGAGACGAGCACTACCTTCGTCGTATTCTTCGGAAAGTTATAACAATAATTATAAAAATCAAAAGTCTTCGGATGAAAAATCTGTGGTGTTGTGGAGAGCGTGGAGCATATAGTAACGTAGGCATGGCTACTTATTGTGCTTAAGTGAGAATTAGCGAGAATTAGCGAGAAGAATTAGTTAGTGAGAATTAGTGAGAAGAATTAGTTAGCGAGAATTAGCGAGAAGAATTAATAGTGCGAAAAGTAATGCAGAATTAGTGCGAAAAAATATGCACTATAAAAGCTAAAGCAAATATATGCAATATGAAGGATTGTGAATGGCTGAACAGACGACGAATGTGTGTGCAAATACTCTTAACTCTAGTGAAGAAAAACATGTGTTGCGTGCAGTTTTTTGGGATATGGATGGCACTCTTATAGATTCAGAGCCGTATTGGCATGAGTCGGAATTTTATTTAGTAAAAAAATACGGTGGATATTGGGATGAAGATTTAGCTTGGGAATGCTCTGGCGGATCTCTTGACACTGTTGCCAATAAGATGATTCCAAGTGGCACAAAACTTACAGTAGAAGAAATTGGCAAAGGCATGGTTGATTACGTTGCTGCTCGTGAAGCTGAATCCGTGCCTTGGGTCCCAGGAGTTTTAGACGTGCTTAAAAGTCTTACGGATGCTGGCATTCCTTCAATTTTGGTTAGCAATTCGCCGCGTTGTTTGGTTGAAAATATTGTGAATCATGCTCCAGAAGGTGCTTTCGCTGGGTACGTGTGTGGAGATGATGGATTTAAGCCGAAGCCTAGTGCTGAGCCTTATCTTGCTGCAGGGAAAATGGTTGGCATTGAGGGCACGGATGAGGAAGTTGCAAAGCAGATGGCTAATTGCATTGCCATAGAAGATTCTCTATCTGGTCTTACTGCTGCAATTAATTCCGGAGCAACTGTAATTGCGCAAACAGGTTTTTCGCGCGCAAACATATCTGAAAGCAAGCATCATGCAGAACTTAACGGTTATGAAAATATTACTGCTAAAATGCTTGAGAACATTGTTTTGAGCCGAAACTAATTAATAAGCTATCAAAACTAATTAACAAACTATTTAGCTATTTACTTAGCTAGCTATTCACATATCTGTTTGTAAATTAGCTACAGTTTTGTTTATAAATAGCTACAGTTAATTTACTAGTTTCCTCCAGTTGTGTCATAGTTATTGTCGTAACTATGACCGCCAGAATTATTGTCGTAGCTGCCAACGCCGCCCGATGATGAATCGTCATGACCATACAGCTGGCTATCAAGGTCTAAAGTTTTATCTTTGTCTTTGCCTTTGTCCTTGTCCTTATCTTTGTCCTTGTTTTTATCTTTATCTTCATCCTCGGTTTTTGCATGTGTGAATGCGCGTTGTTCGCCTAATCCCCATTTTCCATCAGGTCCGCCAATTTTGCCTGTGTCTTTTGCTTCAGGGAATTTAGTATTCGGGGTTCCTATCACCGCTTGGCGCATGTATCTTGTAAACATGTGCACAGGGTAGTCGCTTCCTCCAAGATATCCGTGGAACGGTTTAATTACTTGTGGGCTACCTTTTGCATCTGGATTCCATATGGCAAATGCTGTAACAATATTTGGCGTAAATCCTACAAAGCTACCAGCAGTTTCGTCGTTTGCTGTTCCAGACTTTCCTGCGATTTCTCTACCTACAGAGCGAGCTTCGGTTGCTGTACCATGTTGCACTACGCCAATCATTGCTTTTGTAGCTAGAGCGGCATCGGCTGGTGAGAATACTTGCTTTCCAGCTGTTGGTGCGCGGTAGAACTCTTTACCGTCAGGATTTTTTACGCTGGCAACAATATGCAAATCTGGGCGTCTTCCTTGGTTTGCAAATGTTGCATATGCGCGCGCGATTTCGCTTACATGAACAGAATCATTTCCAAGAACAGTAAACGGATTATCACCATTGACGCGTTCAGGGTTTAAACCTGCCATAACTGCAGTATTAGCAACTTTCTTAGCACCAAGCTTACTTTGCAAATCCATATACACTGTGTTCACAGAATTTGCAGTTGCACTATATAAGTTAATTGTGCCGTAGCTCATGTTTGCAAAGTTTCCAACAGGTTTATCGATACCATCAAACTTGCGTGGAGAATTGCCATTGAACATCGTATCCAAGCTAGTGCCAGCCTGAATTGCTCCCATAAGCGCAAAAGGCTTCATAGTAGAGCCCGGCTCGTAAAGCGCTTGTGTAGCGTTATTAAGCTGTTTCTTTAGATAATCGTCTCCTGCGTAAACGGAAATGATTGAACCATCTTTTGCGTTTATTGAAATTCCGCCAACTTGCAGTCCTTCTGGCACAATTCCTCGTCCATCTTGAGAAGGACTTGCAACTTTGAACATTAAATCTTGCTTAGCTTTATCGATAGTAGTAATAATGCGATATCCGCCGCTGTCAAGATCTTCCTGCGTAAAAGCACCATTCCTAGTTAACTCATCGCGAACCATATGCAATAAGTAACCTTGTTGACCTGCGTAAATGTTTTGAGTCGTCTGAGTAATAGTTTTAGGCATTTTTGCTTGCGCTGCTTGAGAAGCTGTAATGTAGCCATCTTCTTTCATAATGCGTAACACGCGCTTAAAACGAATGCCTGCTTCTTTTGGACCAATTGCAGGATCCCAGCTACTTGGTGCTGGAATAATACCTGCTAAAAGTGCAGCTTGCGAAAGTGACAAATCTTTTGCTTCTATACCGAAATATGCTTTAGCTGCGGCTTGAATTCCGTATGCTCCTCTACCCAAGTAAATAGTATTCATATAATTGCAAAGTACTGTATCTTTATCTTGAGTTTGCGCAATTTTCAAAGCTAAAATAGCTTCTTTTAGCTTTCCAAAATAAGTTTTTGTTTCACCGAGATAATATCTTTCCGCATATTGTTGCGTAATAGTTGAGCCGCCCCAACGCCCGTGCTTTGTGACGTTATGAAGTAGTGCGCGTCCAATTCCTTTAAAATCTATTCCGCCATCGTGGTAGAAGGAACGATTTTCTGAAGCAACTATTGCTTTACCAACATATTTAGGAAGTACTGAACAATTGATAATTTCGCGATTTTGCTCAGCAAAAGAACCTAATTCAGTTTTGCCATCTGAATAATATACTTTCGTCTTATCTGCCATAGCAACTTTGTCTGGTGCCGGTATGTCTGTAGTTGCATACAGATAAGCAAAAGCAATTGCGCCTAACAAAATTGGCACAAAAATAACGATAAGTGCCCAAAAAATAATAGGATGTCTGCCTCGCCAAGTTCTACGACGCCTTCTGCGTGTTGCTGCGCGAGAACGTTCGAATCTCGAATTACGGCTGCTTTTGTTTGATTCAAAAGAATACGAATTTGGACGATATGATTCTTGTCCTCGTGGTGGGACAGGTGAAGGCATATTCGTATTTTTTTGTGATTGTGACGATATGCTTCGAGTAGCTTTCTCATGCGAAGTAGACGCTCGTCTTCCATCTTTACGTGCAACCATACATTCCACCGTAGCGTCCGGTGTTGAATTTTTCTACAAAACAGCATGTTTTTTGTTTAGAAAAGATTAAAAATATTTAATATTAGTACATATTTGTTAAAGCAATAGTATTATGAAATGTGTATGGTGCGGCATAATGTAATGTCGCTTATTTTGCAGGGCAAGGAGTCTATATGAGCATCCGCGTTGCCATTGCCGGTGTCGGCAATTGTGCTTCGTCGCTGGTTCAGGGCGTTGAATATTACAAAAACGCTGATGACGGTGAGAAAATTCCAGGGTTGATGCACGCTGTATTTGGTCAGTATCGTGTGCGCGATATTGAGTTTGTTGCGGCGTTTGATGTTGATTCTCTAAAGGTTGGGCATGATTTAAGTGAAGCAATTGGCGCTTCACAAAACAATACAATTCGTTTTGCTGATGTACCAAATTTGGGTGTAGAAGTATTGCGTGGCCCAACTTATGACGGTCTCGGTGATTATTACCGTGAAATGATTGATGAGTCCGAAGCTGAACCTGTTGACGTTGCTCAAGTTTTGCGAGATAAGCACGTGGATGTGCTTGTTTCTTATCTTCCAGTAGGATCTGAGCAAGCCGATAAAGCTTATGCAACTGCTGCGATGGAAGCTGGATGCGCATTTGTAAACTGCTTGCCAGTCTTTATTGCTTCTGACCCTGAGTGGGCGCAAAAGTTCCGTGATGCTGGAGTTCCTATTATTGGCGATGACATTAAAAGTCAGGTAGGTGCGACTATTACTCACCGCGTTATGGCTAGACTTTTTGAGGATCGTGGTGTGCGCTTGGATCGCACGTATCAGCTGAATGTTGGCGGAAACATGGACTTTATGAACATGCTTCAGCGTTCAAGACTTGAGTCTAAAAAGATTTCTAAGACTCGTGCCGTAACTTCAATCGTGCCTCATGAAATGGATGAGCATAATGTTCATATTGGGCCTTCGGATTACGTAGCTTGGTTGGACGATCGCAAGTTTGCTTTCGTACGTTTGGAAGGTACTACTTTTGGTGATGTTCCTTTGAATTTGGAGTACAAGCTTGAGGTTTGGGATTCTCCAAATTCCGCAGGTATTGTAATCGATGCTGTTCGTGCTGCAAAGATTGCTTTGGATCGTAAGCTTTCTGGCCCAATTTTGGCGCCAAGCTCGTACTTTATGAAGTCTCCTGCAGTTCAGCATGAAGATAGCGAAGCTCGCCAATTAGTTGAACGCTATATTGCTGGTGATGTTGAAGCTAACGAGTCTCAGCTTGATGAAGATACTGAATTTGCAAAAGAACATGGCAAGAGCGTGTGGCGCGCATAATTTATTACTACTCGACATGTAGCGAAAATCGTGTAATATAGATAAAGCCTCCGTGTGGCACTAAGTCACCCAATCCCCCCAGGGCAGAAATGCAGCAAGGGTAAGTGGCCTCTGGTGGGTGCGCGGAGGTTTTATTATATGTAAAACTAGCGCGGTTGCAAATACTGTCGTAAAGTCTAAAGTATGAGTGAAGAATTTGCAGAAATTCAATCAAATAGCATTGACAATCAGCATGATGATTCTGCTGAGAAAAATGATGCGCTGTCAGTAGGCGAAACTTCGCAAGATATTAATCGCAACAATGAAGGTAATGCCTATTCGCATCCTTTGGATTCGATTAATACTATTACGCCATTTTCTCCAATCTCATCTGAGGATAATGACGAAAAAATATCGCCTTTATTCCCAGAAAATAATGAAGAAAAATCTTCTAAACAGTCTGCGAAACAGTCTGTGAAACAAACTAAACGTCAATCTGATTTGTCTGATTTGTCTGATCTTTCTGGCTCGTCTGATTTGTTTAATTTGTCTGGTTTGCAAGGCTCGTCCGATTTGTCGTATTCGACTAATCAGTTATCTTCTAAAGATTCTCAATCAGATGCAGATGATATTGATCAGCTTGATCCACTCGTAAAGCGTCCTCGAATATCTACCATATTGTGGTGTGTTGCTATTGCAATTGTTTTCTTGGCTTCTGCTGCGTTCATATGGTTTATTAGTGTGCAAACAGTACTTGGTCAAAGCTATGAGGAAATGGTAATTGATGGATTTGGTTCTCATGGTATGCCATCTTGGCTTGCATTTTGCTTGCGACCTATAAGCGTTTCTATGGTTGTTATAGTTGCTGGCATAATAATTGCTCTTGTTTCACTCATAGTAGTTTGTATTCGTAAGCGTTGGTGGCTTCTTGGTCAATGCGCTGGAATTATTATTCTTTCGGCTGCTGCTGAACCATTGAAAAAAATTCTTCCTCGCCCAATGCTTATAAGTATTGAATATTTGGCTGCAAATTCAGCACCTTCAGGTCATACATTACTTATTACTGCATCATGTGCGTTGCTTATTTGTGCAGTTTCGCGTGTTTGGCGCGCGTGGGCGTCAGTAGCTGCAGCTTTTATAAGTGTTCTTGTGGAACTTTCTTTGGTTGCGGCGCATTGGCATAGAGTTTCTGACGTTCTTATGTCATTGCTTATCGTTGGTGCTGTAACGCTTATTATGCTCGCTTGCACGCGCAGTAGTGGAATGGATATGCCAGCTTATCGACGTTCCTCAATCAGCGTTCAAATTGTAGGAAGCTCTATGATTACGATTGGTGTGTTGGCGTGTTTGTATGCAACTTATTTAATATGGCAAATTCTTCCTGGTGTTGATATTTTTGCTCAATGGGCTGCAAGCACATCTTATGTAGCAACTTATTGGCTGATTATAGGTGTGTCTTTGCTTGTTTTTGGCGTAATTATGGTAATGCGTCACTCTACAGCTTCGCCGTTGAGTAGGCTTGGATTAGTAGGCGCTCCGCCGACGCCTCCATCTGCTTCTAAGTAATATTGTCTACTCTATCTGCTTTTATCCACCGAGGTGGAATGTAATAGACGTATAACTTAAGTTGCGATACAGTTAGCGTGAAACATATAGTTCGGATTATATGTTCGATTGTGTTAGGAAAGGAGCGAATATGGCAGCACAGAATAAGCTAGTCATTGTGGAGTCTCCCACGAAAGCGCGAAAAATTGGCGGGTATTTAGGCAATGGTTACACCGTCATGGCTTCAGTTGGGCATATTCGCGATCTCGCTCAGCCAAGCCAAGTTCCAGCCTCACGCAAAGCGGCGTTTGGCAAGTTTGGTGTAGATGTCGATCATGGTTTTGCGCCATATTACGTAGTTGGCTCAGATAAAAAGAAAACTGTTTCCGATTTAAAGTCTGCGCTCGCAAAAGCTGACGAATTATATCTGGCAACTGATGAGGATCGCGAAGGTGAAGCTATTGCGTGGCATTTGGTAGAAGCGTTGAAGCCAACTGTGCCAGTAAAGCGTATGGTGTTTCATGAGATTACTAAGGATGCAATTCAAGCCTCGCTTAGTAATACTCGAAATGTTGACGACAATATGGTTGACGCGCAAGAAACTCGTCGTGTGTTAGACCGTTTGTATGGATATGAGCTTTCTCCTGTTTTGTGGAGGAAAGTTGGTCCTGGTCTTTCTGCTGGACGCGTGCAGTCTGTTGCTACTAGGCTTATTGTTGAGCGCGAACGCGAGCGTATGGCGTTTACTAAGGCGTCTTACTGGGATATTAGCGCGGTTTTAAGTTCTAAAGGCTCAGATGGTGAAAGTGTTGATTTTGAAGCGCGCATGAGCGAGCTTTCTGGTCGTCGTCTGGCTGGTTCTAAAGATTTCAATTCAAAAGGTGAGTTGGTTTCTACAAAAGATGAATCACAAAAAGCTTTGCATGTTGATGCTGATTTTGCATCTAAGCTTTCTAAAGCTCTTGAAAATTCAGATTTTGTAGTTGACTCTATGGAAAAGAAGCCGTATCGTCGCCGTCCTTTGCCGCCTTTTACTACATCAACTTTGCAGCAAACTGCTGGAAACCGACTTTCAATGAGCTCTCGCCAAACTATGCGAGCTGCGCAATCTTTATACGAAAACGGCTATATCACTTACATGCGTACGGATTCCGTAACGCTTTCCAAAGAAGCTATCGAAGCTGCGCGTAGTGCCGCTCGTGCAGCGTTTGGCGACGAGTATGTTTCGCAATCTCCTAAGCAGTACGCAACGACGTCTGCAGGAGCGCAGGAAGCTCACGAATGTATTCGTCCTGCTGGAGCGCGTTTCTTAAGCCCGGATGAGCTTGCGGATAAATTACCTGCGGATCAGCTGAAATTGTATACGCTTATTTGGCAACGAACCCTTGCGTCACAAATGGCTGATGCTACAGGTTTTACTGCAACTGTTAAGTTAAATGCTTCTGCTGGAGAATATGGTGAAGCTTTGTTCCAAGCTTCTGGAACAGTAATTACTTTTGCTGGTTTTATGAAGGTTTTTGGCAATGCGCATGCAACTGAAGGTGAAAGCGATAAGGCGCTTCCTCAAATGCAAGCTGGGGATGTTCTTGAAGCTAAAAGTGTTAGTGCGGATTCTCACGAAACTCAGCCTCCTGCAAGATATACCGAAGCTTCTTTAGTTAAAACGCTGGAAGCTAAGGAAATCGGTCGCCCTTCTACTTACGCAACTATTATTTCCACGATTATCGATCGCGGATACGTGTATGAGCGTGGACGTGCGTTAATTCCTTCTTGGCTTGCTTTTGCTGTAATTAAGCTTTTGGAAGCGAATTTCCCGAAGTATGTTGATTACGCGTTTACTGCTGATATGGAAAATGGTTTGGACAGAATTGCGCACGGTGAAGAAACCGGTCGCGATTGGTTAACTAGATTCTATTTCGGTTCTGGTGAGGGTGCTGCTAATTCAGCTGATGAAGCTCATATTGGTTTGCAACAGCAGGTTGCAGAGCTTGGTGAAATCGATGCGCGTGAAATAAATACCATAGACATTGGTGATGGTTTGCATGTGCGTATTGGACGCTATGGTCCTTACTTGGAAGACATTAAGAATCTTGATGCTGAAGGCAACCCTCGTCACGCTTCTTTGCCAGAAACTTTAGCTCCAGATGAGTTAACTGTTGATGCTGCTCGAGAATTGCTTGAGAATAATGCTGAAGGTCCACGTGTGCTTGGAGTAGATCCAGAAACAGGTGGGAACGTAGAAGTGCGCAACGGTCGTTTCGGTCCGTACGTTGCACTGGTAGAAGAGCAGGATAATGCGGAAGATTCTAAATCTTCTAAGGCTTCTAAGTCTGCTAAAGCTCGTCCAAAAATGGCTTCTTTGTTTAAAACCATGGACCCAGCGACTTTGACTTTACAAGAAGCGTTGCAACTTTTGAATTTGCCACGTTTGGTTGGCGAGTATGAAGAAGTTGATGCAGAAGGCGTTGTGAAACTAGCTCGTATCGAAGCAAATAATGGTCGTTATGGTCCATATTTAACTAAAACATATTCTGCTGTAGATACTTCTGCTGGAGAAACTGTGGAATCTAAGCCGGATACGCGATCTCTTTCTAGTGAAGATGCTATTTTTACTGTTACTTTGCAAGAAGCGAAAGATTTATTTGCGCAACCAAAGTACGGTAAGCGTACTCGTGGTGCCGCCAAGCCGCCTCTTCGTGAGCTTGGTGCAGATCCTGAAACTGGAAAGCCAGTAGTGATTAAGGATGGTTTCTACGGAGCTTATATCACTGATGGTGAAACGAATCGCACTTTGCCAAAGCAGTATACGCCTGAATCGATTGATCCGCAGGATGCGTTTGCACTTTTGGCGCAAAAGCGTGCCGCAGGTCCAGTAAAACGCAAAAAGCGTGCGACTAAGAGCACTGCAAAATCTTCTGAAAAGAAGTCTACTGCGAAAAAATCTACAGCAAAGAAAACTTCTACAAAGAAGACTACTGCGAAAAAATCTACCGCTAAAAAAGCATAGGAATGAAATCTAAAGATTAAATAAACCTTGCATATGGAGTCAAAAATATGGCATCTAAAAATGACGATTTTTCTGGTGGCTGCGCTTGCGGAGGAAACTGCGGCTGCAGAAGCGAGCAATCTTATGCAAATAAGGGCTTATTTATTTCTTTCGAGGGCATTGATGGTGTTGGCAAAACTACGCAAGTTGAGGCTCTTAAGGATTATTTGCAATCTTTGGGGCGAGAAGTTGTAGTGACGCGCGAGCCTGGTGGTACTGATCTTGGAAAGTCTTTGCGCGAAATACTGTTGCATGGCACGAGTGTATCTGCCAGAACAGAAGCCTTGCTTTTTGCTGCGGATCGTGCACAGCATGTTGCGCAAGTGATTCGCCCTGCACTTAGCCGTGGTGCAGTAGTAATAACGGATCGTTATATTGATTCTTCGCTTGCTTACCAAGCAGGCGGTCGCGAATTGACTATGGATGATGTGCGAACTTTAAGTGAGTGGGCGACGGATTCTCTGTGGCCTAATCGCACTTATTTGCTAGATATGCAACCGGAAGATGCTTTTAAACGTTTGCATCGCGAGCAAGATCGCATGGAATCAGCTGGAATGGATTTCGCACGTCGCACTAGAGAAGCATTTTTAGATTTAGCGCAGGAATCTGCAGATCGTTATCGCGTATTAGACGCAACGTTCTCAGCGAAATCATTATCTGAACTTATTGTGCAAGACGTACATAACTTAATTGAAGAAATTGAAACTAAATAAAGTAGCGAACTTTATAAAGTGAAGAAGTAAAGAAGCTATGCAGGGGGTGAAGCGATGAGTGTGTGGGATAGCGTTATTGGGCAAGAACAGGTAGTTTCTAGACTGCGAAAAATTGCTTGTGCGGATGCTAGCAAAATAGCGCAATCTTGGCTGATTTGCGGAGCTGCTGGCTTCGGTAGTGCGCAAGTTGCGCGCGCTTTCGCTGCAGCTCTCGAAAGTCCTGATCATGGAGAAGGCAGTGATGGAATTAGCGGCGAAGGTGAGCTTAGTAAAACTGCCAAAGAAGTTTTAGCAGGATCGCATCCTGATGTGCATACGCTTGCAACAAAAGGCGTAACTCTTAGTATTGACGATGTACGTGAGGCAATTGGGATTTCTGAGCAGATGCCTAGCACTGCTCCTTGGCGAATCATAATTATTGAAGATGTTGACAGAATGTTGGAACGTAGCACGAACGTTCTTCTTAAAGAGATTGAAGAGCCAAGCGAGCATACGATTTGGCTTTTATGCGCTTCAAGTGTTATGGATGTGCTTCCAACAATTCGTTCGCGTACACAACTTGTGCAATTAGCTACTCCAAATGAGCAGGCTATAGCAGAATATCTTATCAAAAAAACGGATGCGGACAATAAGCTAGCAAATCGTGCAGCTAGGCTTTCTCAAGGGAATATAGCAACTGCTTTTATTTACGCAAGCGATGAGCGTGCTTTAAGTAGGCGAGATGAGCTTGTTGCAGGATTGCTTCGTATGCATGATGCTGCAGACGCAATTATGCTTGCTGCAATGCTTATTGACGATGCAAAAGCACAAGCAGAAGATGAGGTTCAGCGAAATGTTGATGCTCAGCAGAAAGAATTTCGCAGGATTAACGGATTAGGCGATGAGGATCGCATTCCGCCCAAATTGCGCGCACTCTACAATGCAATTGGGAAAAAGGATGACGTAAAACGTAAAGTAACTCGTGTAAGCCGTGACGTGTTATGCCGTTCTCTTGATGCAATTGATAGTGTGTATAGAGATGTTTTAGTTATTATTAACGACGCGCAAAAGTCTTCGCCAATTATAAATCAGGAATACAAGTCTAGAATTGTCCAGTTGGCACAAAGTATGACAGCAAGTAGTGCCTTGGGTTGTGTTGACAGCATTTCTACTGCTCGTCGTCGGCTTTCGAGAAATGGTAACGCAACTCTTGTTTTTGAAGCGCTATTTTGCTCACTTTTGCAAAGTCAATAAAATACAAAAGTATCATATCCTCCACGGAAGTGACATATCGCTTGTGCCTATTCTTGGTGAATTTGTCGATTCGCGTCGCATGATTTCCGGTCTAAACTCCATATGTGCAGGTAACCAATGTTGCTCTGATTTGTTGACAGCGGTTAGGCGGATTGCTTCGCGTGCAATTTGCTGGTACGGAGGACGGATTGAAGAAAGCTTTGGTTCAGATATTTCTGCCTGTCTGCTATCTCCGTAACCTATTACGAGAACATCCTGCGGAACTTGCAAAGAAAGCTCATCTAAAGCTAGAAGTGCTCCAAGTGCGACAGCGTCATTTGCGCAAATAACAGCGTCTGGTTTGCGAGATTGCTTAGCAGTAGAATCAGAAAAAAGCCGCATTGTATCCTTGAATCCACGTTGATAAGTAAGTTCTCCAAAAGTTGTCCAATCTGGCTCAGAAAGTAAACTTAATCGGCTTGCAGCAGTCTGAAAATTGGCAAATAGGTTTGCGCTTTGTGTGGAGTCAACATTTCCACTTAAATAAGCAATATTATGGGCATCGTGATGCGAAAGATGTATTAAAGCAGCTTCCATCATTGATTCTTGATCCATGCCAACCCAATTGACGTGGAATGAAGTAGCAGTGCCACCAATTTGCACAATGGGAAGATTGTCAACGTAGTTTTCAAGTGTTTTTGTTAAATCACTATTGTTAGATGGCATGACAATAAGACTGTCAACATTATGACCGATAAGCTCTTCTATGCGTTCTTCTTGAGCTTCTGCGTCTTTTCCAGTTCCAACAAGAAGTATTTTATCTATTTCATGAGCTGCTTCATCCAATGCAGAAAGCATATTTACACTGAATGAATCATCTACGTTGCTTGTGCCTATTACTACGCCGATTGTATTAGTTGTGTCACTTCTTAATGCGCTTGCTGCATAATTTACTGAATAATTAAGCTGCTCTGCGGCTTTCCTTACGCGTTTTGCGATATCGTCATCTTTGGCTCGTCTACCAGAAAGTACACGAGATACTGTTGCAATTGAGACTTTTGCAAGAGCTGCTACATGAGTTATGGAGGCGTTTTGATTAGTTTGATTTGTCATATTTGCCCCCGAATAAGTGCGGTGCTGTAATTATTGGTAAACAGCACCGCAAATTGAATATTATTTATTTGTCAGTTTATGTACACTTATTTATTTATATTATTCGCCTTTCGTGACTACATCGACAAGATTGTTAGCTACATTTTCAGCGTCTTCACCATCAACGGTAATTGTGATTGAATCTCCTTTAGTAATACCCAATCCCATAATTGAAAGAATGCTATTCGCACTTACAGGGGTACCTTCGCCTTTCGCAATCGTTACAATGCAATTTGAGGACATCGCGGCTTGAGAAAATTCTGACGCTGGGCGAGCATGTATTCCAACTGGGTCTTCAATAGTAACAGTACGAGTTGCAATTGCCATTTTTTCTCCTTTGAATAATAATTAACAAATTCTGCTTTTATTTTTATTTTTCATATAAAAGCAAACCATATTTTTTCTTAAGGTTTTTTTTGTTTGCTATTTTCAACATTAAGTGTAGCATAATTAATTGAAAAATACAGAAAACGTTTTCACTTGTTGTAACAACGTTTTTAATGGTGTATAGTTTCATTAGTAAGAAACGTTTACCTACAAGAAATGCTTATGCGGCGTTGCGGCCGTAATAAAGTTTCTAAACCTAAAGGAGGGTTTTAAGTATGGTAATCACTGGTGTTGGCATTGGGCGCTCGATGGCATATGGTGAAGTATTGTGTATGGCACCTGCTTTGCATGAGCCAGAGGATTCTCCTCGTGCTGTTAGTGTGTTGGCTGAGGATGCAAAAAAGGCTGTTAAAAATGCTTTAAATGAAGTAAATAAAGACCTAAGCCATCGTGCAAGTGAGGCTCTTGAAGCAAAGGATGAGGGGACTCGAAAAGCAGCACCAATTATGCAAGCTCTTGCACAGATGGCCATCGATCCAGCGTTAATAAGTGCAATTGAATCTGGTATTGATAAGGGGAAAACAGCTGAACGTGCCACTTGGGAAGGGTTCGCACAATTTGAAGACATGTTGCGTAATCTTGGTGGTTACATGGCTGAGCGTGCAGGAGATTTGCATGATGTTGGCCAGCGTGTTATTGCATCTTTGATTGGTGTTGAAGCTCCTGGTGTGCCGGAAAGTGATTCGCCTTTTGTGCTGGTTGCTAGGGATCTTTCACCTGCTGATACAGCTTCACTTGATTTAAGCAAGGTTCAGGCAATTGTCACTCTTGATGGTGGTCCTACAAGTCACACTGCTATTCTTGCTCGTGCTCGTGGAATTGTTGCTGTTGTTGGAGCACACGATGCCTCTCAGCTGAAGAATCATCAAATTGTTGTAGTAGATGCCGTTAATGGTCATGTTATAAGCAGTCCTAGTGAAGAAGAGATCGCGCATGTTAAAGAGTCTCGTGAGCGTTTAAGCCGTGCTCGTGAATTGCGTGGATTGCCTGGAAGTACAAAAGATGGTCATTTGATTCCTCTTTTGGCAAATGTAGGAAAGCCCTCAGATGCCGTAACTGCTCATGAGTATGGAGCAGAAGGAGTAGGTCTATTTCGAACGGAATTTCTGTTTATTGGTAACGAGCAACCGCCTAGTATAGAAGAACAAACAGAATCTTATACAGAGTTACTATCTCAGTTTGAAGGCAAGAAAGTTGTTATTCGATTGCTTGATGCTGGAGCAGATAAACCGTTACCATTCTTGACTCCTGAAGATGAACCAAATCCTGCTCTCGGACTTCGAGGTTTGCGTACTCTAAGACAGCATATGGATGTTCTAGATGGTCAGCTGGAGGCATTATCTCGTGCTGATGCTGTGACGAATGCTGACTTATGGGTGATGGCTCCAATGGTTTCAGACGAACATGAAGCAGCATATTTTGTAAAACTTGGTAAATCTAAAGGTCTTAAAAAGGTTGGCATTATGGCAGAGGTGCCTTCTATTGCTCTTGTTGCCGAGGAGGTTGCTCAAGTCGCTGATTTTGTATCTATCGGAACGAATGATTTGACGCAATACACTCTTGCAGCAGATAGAACCCTTGGGTCTGTTTCTAATTATCAAACTGCTTGGCACCCTGCAGTGTTGCGCGCAATCAAAATGATTGCTGATGCTGGTAATTCACACGGCATGCCAGTCGGAGTGTGTGGAGAAGCTGCAGCAGATCCAGACTTAGCGGTTGTTCTCACAGGTCTCGGTGTTAACTCGCTTTCTATGACGCCAGTTGCCTTGGACGATGTTCGAGCAGAACTTGCTCAAACTACATTTGATGAAGCTAAAGCTAAAGCTCATGAGGCTTTAGCTGGAAAGTTCTACCACTCAATCATGCAAGAATAAGCCAAGGGAGTAATTCAAAATATGATTGTTACGAAAAACATTAAAAATTCGATTACCAATCAGAAATAATCAAGAATAATTAACATGCTTAGAAAAGAGAAAATATGAGTGCTGATATTGATGAGCTTCTCCCGGATTCTGCAGTAAACCTTGATATTGCAGCGAAAGATTGGCGTGATGCTATTTGTCTTGCGGGCAATGCTTTGAAGGAGTCTGGCTTTACTACTGATGAATATACGGATCAGATGATTGAGACAGTTGAAAAAATGGGTCCGTATATTGTTATTGCCCCAGGCTTGGCTTTGGCGCATTCGCGCCCGTCGGAAGCAGTGTTAAAAAGTGGTTTGAGCTGGATTCGTTTAAGTACGCCTGTTAAATTTGGTAACACTGCCAACGATCCGGTCTCTTTAGTAATTGGTCTTGCAGGTCACGATGAAAATGAGCATATTGGCGTTATGTCCGCGGTTGCTGCAGCTTTGTCTAATCCTGTGAAGACTAGAGAACTTGCGCAAGCAAAAAACGCTAAAGAAATTCGCGCAATTCTTAAAAGTTAAATACTAAAGAATTAGTTAATTTTGCAAAATTAAAAAAATACAACTCAACGAAAGAGGTTATCTATGAATATTCTATGTGTATGCGGAAACGGCATTGGCACGTCTGTACTTTTAAAAATCAATGTTGAGGCTGCGGCAGCAGACTTAGGTCTTGATGTTACAGTTACTACTTCCGATGCTGGAAGTGCAAAAGGTACTGCCAATATGAATGATCTTGTGCTCACTTCTCCTCAGCTTGCTCCAGAGCTTGAGGGCACTACCACTCCTGTAGAAACAATTGAAAATTTCATGGATGTTGAAGAGGTAAAGGGTGTGCTTGAGCGTTACGCATAAATTATGTGTAACAAATAAACGTTTGATTATGCTGATTACGTGCTTACTGCTTTGGCATAGTCGTACTGTTATTTCATGCGCTATTCGCTTTTCTAAATAAAAAGAAGGAAATAAGATGAACATTGTAGTTCAGGTTTTAAATTTCATAAGTCAGCAGATTTTGAATGTGCCGGCTTATTTGATTGGTATTATTGCGGCAATCGGTCTTATCGCACTCAAGCGTAGTGCAGGACAAGTGATTGCAGGCGGCTTAAAAGCTGCTATGGGTTATCTCATTTTGGGTGCAGGTGCTGGCGTTGTTGTTGGCGCACTTGCTCCATTTGGTGACTTGGTTTTGAAGTCTACTGGTGCTCATGGTGTTGTACCTACAAATGAGGTTATTACTGCTCAGGCTGCAGGTCAGTACGGTGCTACTTCTGCATACATTATTGTGCTCAGCTTCGTTCTTATGCTTCTTGCTGCACGCTTTACTCCTTTGAAGTACATATTCTTGACTGGTCACCACATGGTGTTTATGTCTATGCTTTTGGCTCTAGTTCTTTCCGTTGGTTTTGGTGCAGGCAACCAGTTGCTTATTGTTATTGTCGGCTCTGTCATTATGGCAACGGTTATGGTTGTTCTGCCAGCTTTTGCGCAGCCTTTTATGAACCGTATTACTGGTAGTGATAAGCTCTCGATCGGTCACTTTAACTCTTTAAGCTACATTGTTTCTGGTGCTGTTGGTGCTGCTGTTGGTAAGAAGTCTAAGTCTACTGAAGATATCAACTTCCCTAAGGGTTTGAGCTTCTTGCGTGATTCAATGGTCTCCACGACTTTGTTGATGGTTGTGCTGTATTTGGTATTCGCAGTGTGGGCTTCAGTTGTGTTGCCAGTAAAGGAACTCTTCAAGATTTTCGCGTCTCACCCTACGGATTATAGTGCCTTCTACATGGCGGCTTTTGCTCAGGCTCTGCAATTTGGAATTGGTGTTAGTGTCATCCTTTATGGTGTTCGTATTATTTTAGGTGAATTGGTTCCTGCATTCCAGGGTATTGCTAACAAGGTCGTTCCAGGCGCTCGTCCAGCATTGGATATTCCAATCGTATTCCCATACGGTGCTAATGCTTCTCTTATTGGCTTCTTGTCTTCCTTCGTTGGAGGTCTTGTAGCTCTCGGACTTATTGCAATTTGGATGGGTCCAGCTTGGGGATTGGCATTGATTCTCCCAGGAATGGTGCCTCACTTCTTCGATGGTGGTGGTGCAGGCGTGTTTGGTAATGCAACCGGTGGTCGTCGTGGTGCTATTCTCGGTGGTTTTATTAACGGTTTAATTATTACATTCCTTCCAGCAGTATTGCTTACTGTTATGGGTTCCTTCGGCTTGGCAAACTCCACCTTCGGCGATGCTGACTTTGGTTGGATTGGTACTGTTGTGGGTAACTTCGCTCACCTCGGTGCCGGCGTTGGCGCTATAAGCTTGATTATTGTTGCTGTTATTCTGTTTGCCTTGGCTTGGGTATGGCAGGTTAAGGTTGTTAACACTGGCTGGCTTCCTGCAGTAAAGCATGCTGAGTTCATTGAAGAAATTAAGAAGCAAGAGCGTGCTGCTAAGAAAGCAGCTATGGCAGCTAAGGCTGCTGAAACTCATGAGGAGGCTGTTACAAAATAAATAGAGTACGGTAAAAAAATTACATTTTAGTTAATGCGCCCAGTTTAGATTTTTCTGGGCGCACGTTTTATATTGACCGTCAAATTATGCAGTTAGCGTTGTTTCTGTAGTGTTTTTTGCTTGAGCGCCACGATCCGCTTGAATAATTAGATTGCACAAACGTTGCGTTTATTTGTTACTCGCGCAGTTGATTAGTGTTGTGTAATGGTAGATACTTAAATTATGAATATTTCTACAGATTTCACTACCATTCCGGATGATTATTCTAAAGCTGCGCCGGAGCAGAATAAGATCAGTGGAGTGCCGGTAGTTTCTTTCCCGTTTTACGTTGATAATATGCCATCTTTCGTGCATTATTTGCATTGGCGTTTTGTTGACGACGACGCAATCCCAGTATGCGGTTTTGAGTGGATTCACTGGACTGCTGCAAACGTGCCTGTTGAAGCGTTAATGTTTGATTTTAACGATTCTCACGCTTTGCAAATACCGGAAGATTTTTCTCGCACAATGACTTCTATGATTCCGGAAGCTCTTCAAGGACGCAACTCGCAAGCAAGCAGATTTATTGGTTGCAATGATCCAGCAATTACTATGCGTTACAACGGCCCTCAGCCTCCTGATAAAGATCACGAATATATGTTTGAAGTTTTTGGCACAGAAAAGCCTTTGCCAAACCTTAAGCCGGGATTCTATATGAATGAATTGTTGCGCGAAGTGAGAAACGTAACTTCAGGTGTAGACGCTGGTGGCATGTTCCTTACTGGTAAAGCCTAAACGCAAGCGCTAGAGCAACCAATTATGGGAGCAGTTAACGCCTAAGCGTTAGAATCAAACAGTAATAAATATAAAAATAAAATATAAAATCTAAAAACAGGGGATGCAAATATGGCATGCACAACAATTCTTGTTGGTCGAAAAGCAAGTTACGACGGATCCACACTTATTGCGCGCAATGAAGACTCAGCAAATGGCGAGTTTAATCCAAAACGTTTAGTGGTAGTAAAGCCGGAAGATCAGCCTCGCGTTTATAAGTCTGTTCTTAGCCACGTAACAGTTGAGTTGCCGGATAATCCAATGCAATACACAAGCGTGCCAAATGCAGACTTGCGCGAAGGAATTTGGGGAGAAGCTGGCGTTAACGAAGCAAACGTGGCAATGAGCGCAACTGAAACGCTCACATCCAACGAGCGCGTGTTAGGCGCAGACCCAATGGTTGAGCTTCAAAAAGAACAAGGCAAAATTGGAGATGCTGACTATAAGCCGGAAGTGCCGGGTGGAATTGGTGAAGAAGACTTCTTAACGCTTGTTTTGCCTTATATTCGTAGCGCTCGCGAAGGCGTTGAGCGTTTGGGTGCATTGCTTGAAAAGTACGGCACTTACGAGATGAACGGCGTTGCGTTTTCGGATGTGAACGAGATTTGGTGGTTCGAAACTGTTGGCGGTCATCATTGGATTGCTAAGCGCGTGCCAGATGAAGCTTATGTTGTTATGCCAAACCAGCTTGGAATTGACGAGTTTGATTTGGACGATGCTTTTGATGCTCAAGAAGAGCATATGTGCTCGGCTGATTTGCTTGAGTTTATTGAAGAAAATCACTTGGATTTGTCTGTGGAAAACGCTTCTCCTTTCAATCCGCGCGATGCATTCGGCTCTCATTCGGATTCTGATCATGTTTACAACACTCCTCGCGCATGGTTTATGGAGCGCTTCTTGAATCCTTATGACGAAGTGTGGGATGGTAAAGATGCTGACCATCGTCCGGACAGCAACGATATTCCTTGGGCTCGCCAGCCTGAGCGTAAGGTAACAATTGAAGACGTTAAGTACGTTTTGAGCTCTCACTATCAGGGCACTGAGTATGATCCTTACGGCAAGCTTGGAGATGAGCATACTCGTCACATGTTGCGTCCAATCGGAATTAACCGTCAAAGCGAGCTTGCTGTAATGCAAATCCGCCCTTACATGCCGGAAGCAATGCGTGCAATTCAGTGGATTACTTACGGTTCTAATCCTTTCAATTCTTTGATCCCGTTCTATCCAAACGTAAATCGCACTCCAAAGTATTTGGAAGATACGACTACTCGCGTAACAAGCGAAAACTTCTATTGGGAGAATCGTATTATTGCAGCTCTTGCTGATGCCGCATTTAACGACACTGCAAACGCGATCGAACGCTACCAGGAAGTTGTCGGTTCCCTTGGCCACGCAATGGTTAAGTCTACGGATGCTGCCGTGGCAGATATTCTTGGCGTTGATTTGGCTGATTACGAGCCAGAGCGTGAAGGTGATGAAGGCGAAGATTACGATGATTTAGTTCGCGATCCTGAAGCTATTATTGCAGAGCTTCGTAACGACAAAGTGCGCGAGGCTTTGGCAGAAGCGAATGACGATATGGCAGCAAAGTTGAAGAAAGAAACCGATTCTTTGCTTGACACAGTGCTGTACATCACTAGCATGCGTATGAAGAATGGTTTTAATCGTTCCGATCACTGAAATGCAATTAAATAAGTTTTCGTAAATTGATACAGAAAAACTTACGAAAATAATTTAATAACTCAAGTGCCTTCCTAAGAAATGAACTTTTTATTTCATGCGGAAGGCATTTTGTTATCTTTTGTTATTTTGCTATAGACGTTGCTAATAGCGCGTATAGATATTGCGTGTGGTGCCTATGCTACGAGCAAACAATCGTATAGTATGAATCATGTAATTAACATTATCCGCATGCATAGTTGTGCCAATATGCCTATGAAAGAGGGGTACATGAGCATTCTTGATTCATACACTACAACATTCGGTTTGGTTAAAAAAATTGATGCCTTTGGCTATTTGGATTATTTAAAGCAACATCCAGAGGAGCCTAGGAAGTGCGGTAAAGTTCTGCTTGTTACTGCTGATACTCCTTTAAAAGCTTCTCGCGGAGAAGGTAAAACAACTACAACTATTGCGTTAGTTGATGCATTGCGTGAGCGCGGTGTGGACGCAGCTGCAGTTCTTCGTCAGCCGAGCATGGGCATTACAGCCGCTGGTTCTAAAGGTGGCGCGAGTGGTGGCGGTAAGTCTTCGCTTTCTCACCCTGAACTAATTGACTGGGGTCTGTGTGGTGAAATGGCTGCTATTGCTTGCGCGCAGAATTTGCTTGTGTCGTTTGCGGAAAAAGCAGTCGACGAGGGTGTTATTGATACTATTTTAGTTCCTCGAGTTAGTGAAGTTCCTTCGCGATCTTTGCGAAGCATTGCTGTTGATTTTGGCAAGGGGACTGTTCCTGAGCGCGTTGTTTTGACGCCAACTTGCGAGCTCATGCAAATCGTAGTGTTGTCGCGCAGTATGGATGAGATTTCTAATCGTGTTTCTTCAATGATTGCTGGTACAAAAGACGGTAAGCCTGTTAAGTTTGGCGAGTTTGTGGATTTGTGGCGAATTACAAATATTCTTGCCGACGCTGTAAAGCCTGCAAAAACTGAGACGATTAATGGTTCTCCAATCTACGTCCATTGTGGTCCGTTTGCGAACGTTTCGCTTGGTATTCCAAGCCTTGTAAGCGTTGAAATGGCTTGCGCCGAGCATGATGTTGTGGTTGTAGAAGCAGGTTATGGTACGGATGCTGGTGCTCAAAAGTGGTTAGATATTGCTGCTCGCGAGTTTGGTGCAAAGTGGCCTGCCGCTGCAGTTGTAGTTACTCGCGCAACTACTTGGCGAGATGACGAAACTTTGGCTTGGCGTTACCCATTCCATGTTTCTCGTTTGGAATCTCTTAATATCCCTACGTTCCCGTTGATTAATTTGTGGGAAGGCGAGGATGATCAAGTGCCTGAATTGTTGGAACAAGCTAAGTCTTTAGGATTCAGAAAGCCGATTGTTGGCAATTTATTCCGCGATGGTGGAGATGGTTTGGCAGATCAGCTTGACGATTTTGTGTCTGCAATAACTGATGATGTTGAAACGAAAGTTCCAGAAAGTCGCAGAGGTCAAGCGCTTTTGGATCGCGTTAACTTGCTGTGTGCAGAAGCTTACGGTGTTCCAACTGAACGTGTGATTGAAAAAGCTGGTTTTGAAGATTCGTTATCCGCAGCTGAGGATTTGTGCGCGAATGCTGGCGTTGATTTTAACAGTCTTGCGCTAGTTGCTGTTAAATCTCCTGCAACTATGACTGACGACGATCATAAGCCTGCTGAAGAGCGCACTGTGACATTGAAGAAAGTGGAAGTTCACGCTGGAGCTGGAGTTGTGCAAGTAAATCTCACATCTTCACTAACTACTCCAATGCCAAAAATCGTGTGATTGCTTTAATCGCGAGACAAATGTAACGTTTTTAGGCTGATTTTCGTTACATTTGCTTCATTTATGAGGCAAATGTAACGAATCTAAAACAAAGCACTAAGGCAGGTTGATTAGCACGCAAAAGTGCGATGCAACCAATCGCAAGCAAGCTTAACCCACTGCTGAACTTCTGGCTGCACAAATTCAGTAAGCACATTTCCGTTTTCGTCGCGTTTTGCTGTTTCTTTAACTGCCAAAGCTAAGCCGTGCGGTCCTTTAGGGAACAGGTGCGCTTCAACACTTACTCCAGCTTCAACGCAAGCGTTCACAAACATTATTGAATTTTCTACTGGAACTGTTTGATCTGTAACGGTTTGCCATACAAATACAGGTGGAGTTTTGCGGTCCACGTGATTTTCAAGCGAAAGTTTATTGACAAGTTCAGTTCGCTCTTCGTCGCTAACTTCTCCAAATAGACGATCGAACGTTGGCTTATGCGCATATTTTCCAGCAGAAATAACAGGATATGCGAGCATAAGAGCATTTGGACGCACGTCATCAGCAACATACCCGTTTGCTTCCTCAACTTCGTCGCTAACGCTAGTTGCAAGATTTGCAGCCACATGCCCTCCAGCGGAGAATCCAATAATTGCAACTTTTTGCGCATCTACGTGCCATTCTTTTGCGTTTTTGCGGATTAAGCTCATCGCTTCTGCGGCTTCTAAAAGCTGAGTTGGGTATGTGCTTGGAGTAAGCGAGTATCGCAACACAAAAGTGTGGAATCCTTCTGCAGCAAACTTCATAGCAACAGGTTCTGCTTCACGATTCGAGACGCGCAAGAAACCTCCGCCTGGCAAAATTAGAATTGCAGGACGGTTTTGCAAGCCTTCGCTATCTAAATTATCGTCTAAAATATATCCAATAAGCTGCGCATCGCTTCCATCTATACTTTTTATTTTCTGATTTATAATCTTCATAGTGTCTCTTTTCGTTTCGCTTATATTGCAATTACACTAAGCATAATTCTAATCAAATACCTCGCTTTGTAAGTGCGTTCTTTTATAAATTCGTGTAGAGTTTTAAGAAGTTTTATAAGGAGATTCAAGATGTGTAACGAAGAAGATAGTTTAGGTAAGGTTGTTTTAGCTGCTACGCCTATTGGAAATATGTCAGACGCTTCTGCACGATTAATTAATCTTCTTGAAACTGCTGATATTGTTGCTGCTGAAGACACGCGTAGGCTTTATGATTTAGCGAATCGCCTTGGCGTACATGTTTCTGGTAGCGTAATCGCATATCACGATCATAATGAGCGCAACAAGGCAGATGGTTTGCTAGACAAAGTTGAGCAGGGCAGCACTGTTCTTGTTGTTTCAGACGCAGGTATGCCTACAATTAACGACCCGGGTCTTGCTGTTGTTCGACGTGCAATAGAGCGCGATTTGCCTGTTACTTGCGCGCCTGGTCCTAGTGCAGTTTTAGATGCGCTTGCTCTTTCTGGATTGCCAACCGATCGCTTCTGTTATGAAGGCTTTTTGCCTCGTAAATCTGGTGAGCGTCAACAACATTTGCGCTCGCTTAAAGCCGAGCGACGAACAATAGTATTTTATGAGGCTCCACATCGTATTGCAGAAGCAATGGAAGACATATTGGCAGTACTTGGCTCTAATCGTCCAATGGCGTTATGTCGTGAACTTACAAAAGATTTTGAGGAAATTCGTCGTGGAACTGTGCAAAGTATTCACGATGGTGTTTTAGCGGATCCTCCTCGAGGTGAAATAGTTTTAGTTATCGGTGGTGCAAGTGACGAAGAAGTGCAGTCTGAAAGCACAGATTTAAGCATTGATGCTCTTGCAAAGCTTTCGCTTGAATGTGCAGAATCTGAAGGCTTGCGCATAAAAGAAGCCATTACGAAAGTAGTAAAAGAGCATCCGTTTGCTGACGGATCTTTTGCTAATCGTAAGCAAGTTTACGCATCTTGTCTTGAGCATAAACCTGATCAAAAGTAAGATTTTTGCTTTTTGTTACTATTTTTTGCTTTCTATTCATTGCTGTCATACGCAGAAAATAGCACTTCAAAACTGTAACGAACGTCAGGCCCGCCTTGTTGAGAAATATATTCTAAAATTTGCGCGTCTGCTGAAGGGTTTGCAATAATCCATTTGCGAAGTTCCGGTATTTTTTGCGCGATATACCATAGCACTTCCGTTTTTGTTGCAGGGTCGATAGCAACAGATGGCGTGAGTATTATAGGTGGTTTTGGAGGGCTGTTTGTTTTACTTGCATAAGAGTTCTTCATTTCCATGGTTTGTTTGCTTCTTTCGCAATGTTTCGTATCCAATTTCTTGCATGTATTGAGCCTGGGAAATATGGGTTTCTGTCAATAGTGCGTTTGCATTTTCGCAAGTCAATGCTGTATTTAGATATCAATAAGTGAGCAATATCTTTTCTATAAGGTTCGTACTCTTCGTTTTCGCTTGGAGTGTACGCTAAATCGCAAATTGTTCGTTCTGGCGTTGTTATTCTAATTTTTCCAAGTATCACGTATTCTTCATTGTTTAAGTGTCTTCGAAATGCGCGTATTGCATGGCCGTGCGGCTTTTTTCTTCTATGCCCGTAATCAATAACATCTATATTTTCAGGAAAATTGCCTCCTATCCAAACCCATGCTGCAGTAAATAAGCAGGCTATGCTTTCTGTAGGCATAAGATTGCTTACAATATTGCTTCTTCCTTGAGTGGAAGTAGCTGTTTTATTTGAATATCCTGCATTTAAATCAAGCCTATTGAATACGCCAATTTGAGAAAGTTTTTTCATGCACATTGGGCCCGGTAAATGGTTGTCGTCAAGTAATTCCGGGAATTGCGTTTGTGCTTCTTCGCAAATATCCAATAAATCGCGTATGTTTTGTTGTTTTTTCAATTTTCCTCAATCCTTTCTTTCTGCGTATTTATTTTTTAGCGCGACTATTTACAATGCGTATCGCGCATATTGTTGTTTTTCTAATGCATGTTTTTCTAACGCATATTTTCTAGCGAATGCTTTGTAATGCATGCTTTGTAGCGGATAAGTTTCGTAGTGCATAAGTTGAGGTTATGTTCATATTTGCTTCAATTCCAGGCTGCTTTTATAACTTGTGGATATGTGGATGAACTCGTATGAGGCTTGTTATTCAGCGTGTTTTTCTTGTATATTTGGGATTCGTTTTGCAATGTTCTTATCTACTGTCCGCGTTGAACAAGATAATAATTGTCTATGAGTCATATTTTGGTGAATGTTGCTTGGCCGTATGCTAACGGCCCTCGTCATATTGGTCACGTCGCAGGCTTCGGGGTTCCGTCAGACGTGTATGCGCGTTACGAGCGCATGAAAGGCAATGACGTATTAATGGTGTCTGGCACGGATGAGCACGGCACACCTATTTTGGTTGAAGCAGATAAGGAAGGCGTTTCTGCGCAAGAGCTTGCTAATCGTTATAATCGCGTGATTACTAAGGATTTGTGCGATTTAGGTTTGAGCTACGATTTATTCACGCGTACTACCACTGCAAATCATGAGCATGTTGTGCAAGAAATGTTCCGTCAATGCTTAAAGAACGGCTATATTTACAAGGGCACCCAGAAGGTTGCTATTTCTCCTTCAACTGGTCGTACTTTGCCAGATCGTTATATTGAAGGCACATGTCCATTGTGTGGCGCAGATGGTGCTCGCGGCGATCAATGTGATGCTTGTGGAAATGAGCTTGATCCGGATGAGCTTATTAATCCAGTTTCTAAAATTAATGGCGAAACTCCGCGCTTTGAAGAAACTGAGCATTATTTCCTAGACCTACCTGCTTTGGCTGAAGCGAATGTTAACTGGCTTCATTCTCGCGAAGGTTGGCGCACGAATGTTATTAATTTCTCGCTTGGATTATTTAATGAAGTAAAGCCGCGAGCTATTACGCGCGATATTGATTGGGGCATTCCTGTTCCTGTTGAAGGATGGATTGATAATCCAAATAAGCGTTTATATGTTTGGTTTGATGCTGTTATTGGTTACTTGTCTGCATCTATTGAATGGGCTCGTCGTCAAGGTAAGCCGGATGCATGGCGTGATTGGTGGTGTGACCCTAAGTCTCCTGGCTACTACTTTATGGGCAAAGATAACATCACTTTCCATTCTCAGATTTGGCCTTCAGAAATGCTTGCTTACAATGGTGCCGGTTCTAAAGGTGGCGAAGCTGGCGTTTATGGTCCATTGAATATGCCTGAACAGGTTGTTGCTTCTGAGTTCATGACTATGGAAGGCAAGAAGTTCAGTTCTTCACGCGGAATTGTGATTTATGTGAAGGATATTTTGGCTCGTTACCCTGTGGATGCTGTGCGTTACTACATTTCTATTGCGGGTCCAGAAAATTCTGATGCAGATTTTACTTGGGCTGAGTTTGTGCGTCACAATAACGAAGAGCTTGCTGCAAGTTGGGGTAATCTTGTCAACCGTGTTGCAAATCTTATTAATAAGAACTTTGGCGCAATTCCTCCTCTTGATGAAGATTCTATGACTTCAATGGATCGCGCTCTTCTCGATCAAACTTCTGATGCTTTTGCTTTGGTTGGTAGTTTGATTGAGCGCCATCGTCAGAAGAATGCTCTTGCTGAAGCAATGCGAGTAGTTGCGGATATTAATAAATATATTTCCGCAACTGAGCCTTGGAAGATTAAAAATGATGAGGCGCGCCTTGGTACTGTGTTGCATGTTGCAGCTCAAGCTGTTTCGGATGCCAATCATCTTCTTGCGCCGTTCTTGCCTCATGCAGCTCAAAAAGTTTGGGAAGCGCTTGGTGGAACTGGCGTATTCTCGCCTCTGCCTCATATTGAAGAAGTTGAAGATTTGGATAATCCAGACTTTAAGTATCCGATTATTACGGGCGATTATCGCTTGGGAGAAACTGTTCATCCTTGGGAGAGTGAGGAGTTGGTAGCAGGTACTCCTGTGCCTAAGCCAAGTCCTATTTTTGCCAAGATTCCAAAAGAAGCAGTTGAGGAGGAGCTTGAGCGTTTCGCATCTGCTTTATCTGAGCGTCAGCGTGTCGAGGCAGAAAGACTCGCTGCTGCAAAAAAATCTTTGGAAAATAGTGGGGAATAGGTTGAAATTTTCAATAAATAAATTGTAAAATTAGAAAACCTAGCGAACGTTTCTCTAAAAGAAAATATTTTAAGGAAATTTTAAGGAAAAAACTCTTTTCTTTGGACGAATGTTTAGCTATACTAACAGATGTTAATGGTTCGCCATTAGCGAGGTTCGTTCGCGAACCCCATAATTGAAACCTTCTTCTCTCTTTCTCTCTGCCCCGGCGGGTTTCTCTTCTCGCCGGGCTTCTTTTTATCTTTTGACATTTAACACATGTTTTGACTTGCGCCGCATGTTTTTGTTTTTGTATGTAAAATTATTTATTGATTTATTTTTTTTTATTTGTGTGAGCAAAGGGGAAAACAGCGCATGTATGTCAATCCAAATAAACGCAAAGACGCGAGTAACGTGCGCTGGGTATTGCAATACTGCAAGCCAGACATGTGGAGAGTAGGCGTATCGCTTGTACTTTTTACAATTAACGACACAATGGCAATGACAATGCCGTTGCTTTCGGGCTTTATTGTAGACAAAATCATTATTGGCAAACAGCATAATCTACTTATAAGCGTATGCGTTTTAATGGTCGCAATGATGATTATTCGCGTTGGCTCAAGATATATTTACCAGCTTCAAATGGAAAGATTCGGCCAAAACGCCGTGTACCGCCTTGTAAGCGACGAGTATGAGAAGCTGCACTCTTTGGACTTTACGTACTTTAATCACACGCGCACAGGCGATATTATGAGCCGAATGACGTCGGATACGGATGCGATTCGCCATATTTTAAGTTGGGTTTCATATATGGCGTTAGATTGCGTAGTAATGTTCGTGCTTGCGCTAGTTATAATGTTTTCAATTCAGTGGAAGCTCGCTTTAGCACTTATGGCAATTACGCCATTTTTGTTCCTGCTTGCAAAAATTATGGGCAAAAAAGCTAGACCGAAGTTCCTTGCAATTCGCGAATCCTTCGCGCGCATGAATTCAATGGTTGAAGAAAATATCGAGGGTAATCGCGTAGTAAAAGCTTTTGTGCGCGAAGATTACGAAACTAAAAAATTCGACGAGTGTAACGAAGACTATTTTAATCGCAATATTACGCTTGCAAAAAACACCCAAAAATACATGCCGTGGCTTGATGGCATGGGTTTTATGCTCGAGCTTATAACAGTTGGTTTCGGCGGATGGCTTGTTTTAAACGGCAGCATGACATTAGGCACATTCGTTACTTTTAACAGCTTCCTTTGGATGCTTCACATGCCGGTACGAATGGCGGGATGGCTTATTAACGACTGGCAGCGTTTTAACGCAGGATGCGTGAATATTCGCAAGCTTCTTACGCAAGAATCGCATATTAAACATCCAAAAGAAGCTGACGAAACAGTTAAAATCAAAGGCAAAATTACTTTTGAGCATGTTGATTTTTCATTCCCAGATGATCAAGACTCTCTAATTTTAAAAGATATTGATTTAAACGTTCCTGCTGGGAGCAAACTGGGTATTCTTGGTGAAACTGGTTCCGGCAAATCAACTCTCGTAAGTCTTATAGCAAGATTCTACGATCCTACGCGCGGTCGTGTTTTAATTGATGGAAAAGACGTGCGCGAATGGCCGCTAGAAACTGTTCGTAACCAAGTTAGCATAGTTGCGCAGGAAACATTCCTATTTTCGGACACTATTGCAGGAAATATTAGTTTTGGATTAACCCAAACTAAAGAAAATTGTAAGGAATTAGATAATACTATTCGCACGATGGCAACAATTGCTGCAGCGGACGATTTTATTATGAATATGCCAGAAGGCTATGAAACAGTAGTAGGTGAGCGTGGCGTAGGTCTTTCTGGTGGACAAAAGCAGCGTTTGAGCTTAGCTAGAGCGTTGGCAAATAATCCTGCAATCTTGATTATGGACGATACAACTTCTGCTGTAGATATGGAAACGGAAGAGCATATTCAACAAGAGCTAAAGAAACTCGACGGCACGCGCACTGTAATCACTATTGCGCACAGAATTTCATCCGTTAAAGATGCAGACATGATTGTTGTGCTAGATCACGGCAAAATCGTTGAACGTGGCACGCACGCAGAACTTGTGGCAGCACACGGAAGATACTGGGAGATTTACAGGAAGCAGCTTGGATTGCAAAGCGGCAAATCTGCAGGATTCGAAACGAAGGGGGAGTAGAAATGGCGCAACGAAACACTTATCGCGAAGATGAAGAACAAGAAGAGCATGTGAACGTGCATGAGCTTATGCGCGTTAAAAAATACATGAAGCCGTACACTGCTAAACTTCTACTCGTAATTATGGTAGTTATAAGCGGAAGCATAATTATGACAGCAATGCCAATGATTACAAAAACGCTAATTGACGTTGTGTTGCCGCAGAAAAATGTAAATTATTTATATGCAATTATTGCAGTATTTGCAGTGCTCATTATATTGTATGAACTCGGTTTAGCGTATAGAACTTTAGCAATTACGCGCATCGGTCAGATGATAATCAAAGACATGCGCCGAGATATTTTTACGCACGTGCAATCATTATCTTTTGACTATTTTGATTCGCGTCCACACGGGAAAATCCTGATTCGCATTGTAAACTACATCAATACGCTTTCTGACACGCTTTCGTCTGGTTTAATTAACGTATTTTCCGACGTTTTTGTGCTTATTATTACATTGATAACAATGTTTGTTATAGATTGGCGAATGGCTTTGTGGAGCTTAGCGCTATTCCCAATATTTATAATTTGGACACGCACTTTACAAATTTTGCAAAGAAAAGCGTCTAAAAAGTTATCAAATAAACAAAGTAATTTAAATGCGTATTTGCACGAATCAATCGCAGGAGTAAAAACAACTCAAACTTTTGCGCGAGAAGCTACAGCATACGCTACTTTCCAAGAGCAACAAGCAGAAGTAAGAACTGCTTGGATGCGAAACGTTAGAGTGCAAATGTTACTTTGGCCTGGCGCTTCAATTATTGAGACTGCAGCAATAGCGCTTTTGTATTACGCTGGTATAACAAACTTGGGTGCAATGAACGTGAGCACGGGTACGCTTATAGCATTTGTTTGGTATTCGACTACTTTTTGGGATCCAGTAGTAAATATTGGAAACTTCTACACGCAACTTGTAACATGCTCAGTTTATTTGGAACGAATTTTTGAAACTTTAAGAATTAAGCCAAATATTGTAGATAAACCAGATGCTATTCAATTGCCTCAAATCGAAGGAAAAGTAGACGTAAACGACGTTGTTTTCCGTTACGAAGAAGATGGAAGGCCAATATTAAACTTGGTTGATTTGCATATTAATCCTGGCGCTACTGTAGCTCTTGTGGGACCTACTGGCGCAGGAAAAACAACTCTTGTAAGTCTTCTTTCTAGATTCTACGATGTTTCAGAAGGCTCAATTACTATAGACGGGTACGACGTACGTTCAGTAACGCTCGCATCTCTTAGAAAACAAATGGGCGTAATGTTGCAAGATAGCTTTATTTTCAGTGGAACCGTACGCGAGAACATCCGCTACGGAAAGCTCGATGCAACTGATGAAGAAATTGAGAATGCAGCGCGCGCAGTTCATGCTCACGAATTTATTGAAGAGTTGCCGAACGGATACGATACTGAGATTGAAGAGCGAGGAGCCACTCTTTCTGCAGGCCAGCGTCAGCTTATATCGTTTGCGCGAGTATTACTTGCAAATCCGCGAATTCTTATTCTAGACGAGGCAACAAGCAATATTGATACTCGTACAGAAGAAGCATTACAAGCAGGATTAGCTCAATTACTTAAAAATCGCACATCTTTTGTAATAGCGCATAGGCTTTCGACGATTGAGAATGCGGATTTGATTTGCGTAATCGATCATGGAGAAATTGTTGAAAAAGGCACTCATAACGAGCTTATGGATGCAAGAGGAGCATATTATCGTCTTGTAAAATCGCAATATGATGCAATTCGCAAAACAGTTTTATAAACACTTATAATTGCAATAAAAATTGACAGTTGAGTTTGTGAGTAGACTTAAAAATATGAGTAAACATCATCGCGAACATAATTGGGCGCCGGCTTTAGCATCGCAATCTGCAGTATGGGAAAATCTGCTACAAGAAGGAATAACAATTGCAGACGATCATACGCACATGCTTAGCGTTGTGGATTTTGCGCATAATCTAAATCAAGAATTAGCAGAAAAAGGTCGCGATGTAATAGCGGAACCTTCTGCAGACGACTTAGTTGCTCAAGCAAAATCATCAGGCGTTTCGCACATGCTAGAAGTCGGATGTGAATATCCAGATTGGGAGCCGACGATTAAATTTGCTCAAACGCATGAAAATTCAGTTCGCGCAGCAATAGCAATACATCCAAACGAAGCAGTATTACACGGTCACAAAGGAGCTAAAGGCCCTGATGGATTGCCTATAGTTTATAAGCCGTATCACGATATTCCATTTGACGAAGCTATGCAACATTTGCGCTCGCTAGTAATTGCGTATCCAAAAGAAGTAGTTGCAATAGGCGAAACCGGTTTAGATTACTTTCGTACGGGAGAGCCTGCGCGAGAAGCACAAATAGAGGCTTTCCGCGACCATATTGCGCTCGCAAAAGAATTAAACTTGCCTTTGCAAATTCACGATCGTGACGCTCACGAAGACGTAGTAAAAGTCTTGCTAAAAGATGGTGCTCCTGAGCGAACAGTATTTCACAGCTATGCTGGTGGTGTGGATTTAGCAGAAATATTGAAAGAGCACGGCTGGTACGCAAGTTTTTCTGGAACTATAAGTTACAAAGGCAATGATGAATTACGAGAATCTGCGCGAATTATTGGCAAAGATCATATAACTGTTGAAACGGATGCGCCTTATTTAACGCCAATGCCGTATCGTGGACGTCCAAACGCGCCTTATATGGTTCCTTATACGCTAGAAACACTTTCTGAAGTTTTAAATATATCGTTATTGCAAGCAGCGAAAGTTACACGCGAAAATACGCGAAAAATTTACGAATTTTAGAAATATAAGAATCCTTAATTTTCAAGGATTTTTTAATATTTTTTGCGCGATGCACTATTGTTGTATACAATATCCAAGTACGGAAATAAAACTGTGAGGTGTGAGGTTTATGCGACTTCTTGTTGGCATCAAGAAGAAGCCTCATATATGGAGGAACAATTAAGCATGACTAAGTCACGCACTGCTGTACCGTCAAACGATAGTACAAAGGATCCTCGCAACGGCGCGAAAGATTCCGAGAAAAGCACTAAATCCTTAAAAAGCACTAAGGACGCTATATTGCGAGCTGCCTCGTTTACTAAGGCTCCTCAGGTGTCAAAAAAAACGACAACGCGTGAAGAGCGCAAAGTAATAGCTCAACAGCAAGCGCAAGAGGTAAAAGAAGCAGAAAAGCTTGTTGCTAGTGCAGTACGAGGTCCGTTAGGTAGATGGTGGGCAAAATTGCAAACCAGTTCCGATCGTTTTACATTGGGAATGGCAATTGTTGCTCTTGGCGTTGTTTATGGCGATATTGGTACTTCTCCGCTTTATACTGCGCAAACATTTTTAGCAGGTCAAGGTGGATTACAAAGCATAAATCGCGCAACTATATACGGCATGCTTTCGCTGTTATTCTGGTCAATCACATTAATTACAACCGTAAAATACGTATTTGTTGCAATGAGAACAGACAACAAAGGCGAGGGCGGCATTTTTGCTTTATATTCGCTTCTGCGTAAAAAAGGCGCGTGGCTTGCAATACCGGCAATGATTGGTGGAGCCGCGTTTTTGGCAGATTCTGTGCTGACTCCTGCAGTTTCCATCTCTTCAGCAGTTGAAGGTTTGCGTACTATTGCAGTGTTTAAGCCAATATTCTTAGAAAATGAGAATTTGTCGATGATGATTACGATTGTTATCATCGTCATACTTTTCTCTGTACAGCAGCGCGGAACCGAGCGAATTGGCAAAGTATTTGGCATTGTTGTGATGCTTTGGTTCGCTTTCCTTGCGCTTGTTGGCGTTATGAATATTGACCAAGATTGGGCTATTTTTGAAGCACTTAACCCAATTTATGGCGTGAAATTCCTGTTTAGCACGCACAATGTGCAGGGATTAGCTGTTATGGGCGTGATCTTCCTTTCTACTACTGGTGCTGAAGCGTTATATTCCGATATGGGGCATGTTGGTAGAGGTAATGTTTACGCAACCTGGCCATTTATTAAAGTTGCTTTGCTGCTAAATTACTTTGGGCAAGGCGCTTGGATGTTGAAAAATCAAAACGATAAAGCGTTATGGTCAATAGAAGGCTTGAACCCATTCTTCCAAATGCTTGAACCGAATGTACGATATGTTGCCGTTATTCTTTCTGTTACTGCAGGCATTATTGCTTCTCAAGCGCTTATTACAGGCGCATATACGATGGTTTCTGAGGCAACAAGCCTAAATTGGATGCCTCATTTGCAAGTGCGATATCCTGCTAGAACTCGTGGACAGCTGTATATTCCAGTTGTGAACGTTGTTCTATGTGTTGCCACTATCACAGTTCTTGCGGTATTCCGCGACTCTGAGCATATTTCTGGCGCATACGGTTTAGCTTTAACTCTAACTATGCTTGCTACGACTATTTTGCTCACAGTGCACATGTGGTATCAAAAGAAGCATTTTGGTGCTTTCGTGTTTGCAATTGTATTCCTCATGATTGAGATGATGTTCTTTGTGGCTTCTATGGCGAAATTCATGCACGGTGGCTGGTTTACTATGCTGCTTGGTGCTTCAATTTTGATCATTATGGTCACTTGGAAAGACGGAACTAAAATCGAACGTTCGCAACGTTTGCACATGAAGCCGAAAGATTTCTTACCTGTGCTAGATAAGTTGCATGGAGATTTTAGAATTCCGTATTTCGCCGACAATATTGTGTATTTGACTTCCGATCGTGAAATGAAGCGTCTCGATACTGGAATCTTCTTCTCCATTTTTGCTGATCACCCAAAGCGAGCTAGAGCTTGGTGGGCTGTTTCTGTAGAAACAGATGACGCTCCGTTTACTCGTGAGTATTGTGTAGAGAATTTCGGTACTGACTACTTATTCCGCGTAAAAATTAAGCTCGGATTTAAAGTGTCGCCTTCTATACCAGCGTATCTTCACCAAATCATGCACGATTTGTCTCACACGGGCGAGCTTCCTCGTCAAAAATCTGTGTATCCAAAGGTTGATGCAGATCCAGATATTGGACCAATTCGTTACGTGCTGTTGCACAAAGCGTTGATGCCGGAATCTAATATTTCTGTGCGTGGAGCGTTATCTCTAAAGATGAAATATGCAATTAGGCATGTTGCTGGTACGCCAGTTAAATGGTTTGGTTTGGCTCCATACAATCCGGTTGTTGAAGTGCAGCCGTTGTTTGTTTCTACTCGCAGACCTCCGCGTTTGAAGCGTGAAGACTGCTCTCAGCGAGCAGTTCAATCTTTGCAAGGTGCTTCAGCAGTTGAGACTAATATTCACGTTGCGAAAGATATCAGACCTACTGACGCTGAGCAAACTGCTGTTATGAATGCACGAGATATTGCGGCTGCTAATGTGATGTTTGCTGACGAAAAACTTGCCAATACTGGGAAAATTAGCCCAGTTCCAATTAAAGAGACAAAAAAAGTTAGCGCGGAGAAGCCTAATAAAGACGTAGCAAATATCGATGCAGCGAATGTTACGCATGCTGTTGTGCAAGCTGTGGAGGATGCTGCTCGCATAGATGATGCGAATAGTGTTGAATCCGAAAAAAGCGTTGCAAACGAAAAAAGCGTTGCAATTGAAAAGAATGCTGCAACTGAAAAAAGCGTTGCAAACGAAAAGAGTGCAAAAAATAATCTTAAGGAAGAGTCTTAAGGAAGAGTCTTAAAAATGGAAAATGGTGCAGAAAGCATACTTAATTGCAACTCGATAAAACTCGCTAATTTACCTGATTTTAGTGAAGTAGAGAAATTGCATAAAGCAACTGCACCATCTTCTGCCGCTTATGAGCTTATTCACGGTCATTGTGTTGTAATATCGACGATCTCTTGGCAAATTGCTCATCATTGCAATATGCTTTTGTCATCTGAAAATCATGCTCCTCAAATGAGTGATACTTTGCGTAAGCGTGATGAATTAGCAAAAAATTGCCTTCAGGAGCTTGTTGGAGATAGTTATGCATTACCTGCGATCAGTGGTGGATTAGCTCCAAAACAGTATATTGATGAATACGCAGCTTTAATAGGTGGATTGTTGCACGATATTGGCACGTATTTTGTTCTTGAAAGTGATGGCAGTAGCAACGCTGGTGGCATATTGCGCTTTGATGGGCCGAATTATATTTTGCACGGTTTGCGCGGATATAAATATTTAATTGATAATGGTTTTAGCGAGGACGTTGCGCAATTTGCGCGCAATCATACTGGAGTTGGTTTGACTCGAGAGCAAGTTGTTGCGCAAAATTTGCCTCTTCCTGCTGAAGACTATATTCCGCAAACAGTTGAGCAAGAAATTGTTATGGTTGCGGATAAATATAACAGCAAATCAATTCCTCCTCGTTTTTTGACAGTTGACGCTTATCGTCGCAAGGCTGCGCGATTTGGTGAAGACAATGCTAATAAGTGGATGCAATTGGTCGCGAAATATGGTGAGCCAGATATTGCAGGTCTGGCAGAAATCTTTAATATGCGCGTTGACGCGTGAGCGTTAGTGATTTTTTGCGTATTTTTATCCTATTTTTGCGTATTTTTTAAGAAATTTATTATTTTTTAAAAAGTTTTTATAAATTCGATATTGGATAGCATGCTTTTTTGGGTGCTTTTTCGCGTTTTTCGACACGCCGGTGTTTTGGCTTGTTTTCAATGGTTTTGGGGTGTTTGTTTTTGGTGGGTTTGCGTTTTAGCGTGGGTTGGTGTAAGTTTATCTCTTGCTGCTCAGCGCGGCTGGTTCTCATCGGTTGAGGTTGATGAGCCGGCTGGTGTGGTGGTGGTTTGAGAACTCAAGAGCGTGTCTGTACTACTTATTAGTTA
>NZ_JBWPWH010000010.1:0-1363 GCF_056590535.1 Bifidobacterium sp. C0047B3
TTTTGTGGGGGGTACGCAGGGAAGTGAAACATCTCAGTACCTGCAGGAAAGGATACTCCGTGAGTAGTGGCGAGCGAAAGCGGATCAGGCTAAACCGGGTGCGTGTGATAGCCGTCAGGTGTTGCGCATTCGGGGTCGTGGGATGGACTGTTCAGCCTCTGACGGGGTTGAGGAGAGTGATAAAATGTCGTGCTAGGTGAATGGGATTGAATTCCCAGCCGTAGAGGGTGATGGCCCCGTAGCTTGTCGTGCGATGTCTCTTTATGTTTATTCCCAAGTAGCGCGGGACTCGTGGAATCCCGCGTGAATCTGCCCAGACCGTTGGGTAAGCCTAAGTATTCCTGTCTGACCGATAGTGTACTAGTACCGTGAGGGAAAGGTGAAAAGCACCCCGGGAGGGGAGTGAAATAGTTCCTGAAACCGTGCGCTTACAATCCGTCGGAGCCTTCTTTGTGGGGTGACGGCGTGCCTATCGAAAAATGAGTCTGCGAGTCAGTGGTATGTGGCGAGGCTAACCCGGGTGGGGGAGCCGTAGCGAAAGCGAGTTTTAAAAGGCGTTTGAGTCGCATGTCCTGGACCCGAAGCGGGATGATCTAGCCCTGAGCAGGTTGAAGCGCGGGTAAGACCGTGTGGAGGACCGAACCCACCTAGGTTGAAAACTGGGGGGATGACTTGGGGTTAGGGGTGAAAGGCCAATCAAATTCCGTGATAGCTGGTTCTCTCCGAAATGCATTTAGGTGCAGCGTCGTGTTATTGCTTACAGGGGGTAGAGCTACTGGATGCTTGCGGGCCCATACCGGGTACCAATAGCAGCCAAACTCCGAATACCTGTTAGGTTTATCACGGCAGTGAGTCGGCGGGGGATAAGCTCCGTCGTCAAAAGGGAAACAGCCCTGATCGTCGTCTAAGGTCCCGAAGCGCGTGCTAAGTGGGAAAGGATGTGGAGTCGCATAGACAGCCAGGAGGTTGGCTCAGAAGCAGCCATCCTTGAAAGAGTGCGTAACAGCTCACTGGTCTAGTGGTTCCGCGCCGACAATGTAGCGGGGCTTAAGCACGCCACCGAAGACGCGGCTGCATGATTTGTTTCATGCGGGGTAGGAGAGCGTCCTGTATGGGGTGAAGCGGCAGTGTGAACTTGTCGTGGACTTTACAGGAGTGAGAATGCAGACATGAGTAGCGAGAGACGGGTGTGAATCCCGTCCGCTGAATGACTAAGGGTTCCGGGGCCACGTTCGTCGTCCCCGGGTGAGTCGAGTCCTAAGGCGAGGCCGACAGGCGTAGTCGAATGGATGAACGGGTTGATATTCCCGTACCGGTGTTACACCGTTCGAACTGAATCTGAGAGTACTAACCTTCATTTATG
>NZ_JBWPWH010000006.1:0-63458 GCF_056590535.1 Bifidobacterium sp. C0047B3
GTGGTTGATAGGCTAGACGTGGAAGCCCTGTAAGGGGTGGAGCTGACTAGTACTAATGGGCGATGGTGACATTCTTCTCACATTCTTGTGTGGGGGGTTTGAACTTTTGAGTATTATTCTTCTAGCGTTAATGAGTACTGAATGTTTTGCTTAACGATCAGTTGATAAAAGAGTTTTTATTCGCGTTCATGTCCGGTTCCCAAACCGCCACGTGTTGCCACTCACTGTTGGTGAGTGTATAATTTAGTTTTGCGGTGGTCATGGCTCAGGTGAGACGCCCGGTCCCATTCCGAACCCGGAAGCTAAGGCCTGACACGGCGAGGGTACTGCACTCGATAGGGTGTGGGAGACTAGCACGCTGCCGCATTAATCTTTCTAGCGGGGAACTTGATTGTTCCCCGCTTTTTATTATTCCCACATGCTGTTTTTCGGGGTTATAGGCCGAAAAGTGTGTAAAGTTAAGCTGATGAATCTTCTGCGCGTATAAGCCACATTTTAAACACTGTTACAAATTCAGTCGAGTATCCAAAGAAAGTAACGGTAATCACACAAACACTGTTAATAATTCAGTTAAGTATCCAAAGAAAGTAACGGTCATTACTCAAATACTGTTACAAATTCAGTCGAGTATCTGAGAAAGTAACGGTCATATGTTACTCGCGCAGTATGTAATCTACGTTAATAACGAATAAGCGGGGTTATACGTTACTCGCGCAGTACGCTATCTGCGCCAGTAACGGAAAACGACCGAAACTGTGCAGACGTGTAAAGTTTATGCCGCTTCCCAGCTATATTCCGACCAAAACTGTGCAGACGTGTAAAATTTATGCCGCGAACGCAAGAAAATCCGACCGAAACTTTACAGCTGTGTAAAGTTTATGCCGCTTCACAGCTAGATTCCGACCAAAACTTTACAGCTGTGTAAAGTTTATGCCGCCTACGCGCTAAACCGCAACGCTCAAGCAGGTCGTCAGCGCATACCAGTCACAGCAGAATTCCTAATGAACTACCACACAAACCTGCCCTGCCTTCGTCTTTATTGACGAAGGCAGACCTCGCTTGCGTTGAAAGCACACCGTGCTTTCAACCCTGAGCAAGCTCGGCGCGCAAATGTAGCGATAATAGTAGGGGTCAATATTCTAAAATACTGACCCCTACTATTATTTTGTAAACTGCTTATAATTTACAATTTTGTTTATTTTTATTTTGCATGTGCAAAATTTGAAAGTTTTGCAGCTTTCTTTTCTCTCTTTTTTATGACAATTCCAACTATTGAGCAAACTATTACAGCCACTGCCAACGGCGTATAAAGGTAATATGTAAAGCCACAAGTGTAATTATCTGAAGGAAGTACATGACGGAGCTCTGCATCATAATTCATAAGAAGTGATGCGGCTGCTAAGATGAGTGCAAATATAATATTTGCAACAGGCTTATTTAAAAGCGTAAACAATAGTATAAAAAGTATCGCTACAATCAGTGTAATTATAAGTACAATATTGAGTATTGCTTCACCTTTATCAAAGTTGTACCCATGATAATTGTCTTTCATTAAGAAATATAATCTAAGATTTTCTAACATCGATAAATCTACAGCGTCAATACGTTTAAAACCTATTTCTTCTGCAAGGAAGGCATTCGGATTTGACAGCAAAAAATTCCTGCATTCTCCGCATGATGAAGAATATGGTAGAAATAATCCAATTAAGCCAATTCCGCTAAAAATGAGATTAATAATCTGGTGAGTTTTTATTTTTTTTTTCATATTTTCCTACCTATAAGACTATTTAGAGTTGTTAATTTGTTTTTTGATTTAATATTTTATCAGCAAGATTTAGAATTTGCCTCATGGTAGTGATTAAATGATGATAGTCGGTGCAGAAGCAAGTGAGCTTTGAGTATTCTTTGAGTATTAAGGTATTGCGCCGATTGCAATTGGGCCAGCAATTGAGTTGATAATTGGGCTATCAATTGAAATAAAATCAAGTAATTAAGAATGCGGAATATTGTAACTAAAGCGATTGTGCTATTTGCAATAATGCTGCTAGCAGTAGAGCAATTTGCAATTATTCTGCAAATTTCATACAAGGAGTAGGTATGAATAAAGCCCTTATTAACATTGATTATACGAATGATTTCGTGGCAAGCGATGGCTCTCTGACTGTAGGTGAGCCTGCGCAAAAGCTAGAGAAGCGTATTACCGAGATTTCGCAGGAATTTCTTGACGCTGGTGAGTTCGTGGTTTTTGCGATTGATACGCATCATTTGAACGATCCGTATCATCCTGAAACTAAGCTTTTCCCACCTCACAATATCGCCGGAACTCACGGTCAGAAGTTATATGGCACGCTTGGTGATTTTTATGAGGCGAATAAAGATAAAAGCAACGTGTATTACATTCATAAAACTCGCTACTCTTCGTTTAATGGCACGGATTTGCTGATTAAGCTTCGCGAACGACATATTGAGGAGCTGCATTTGGTGGGAGTTTGCACGGATATTTGCGTGCTTCACACTGCTGTCGATGCGTATAATCTTGGTTTTAAGATTGTGGTTCACAAAGATGCAGTTGCAAGCTTTGATCCTGCAGGTCACGAATGGGCTTTGCGCCACTTTAAGACTTGCCTTAATGCGGATATTGTAGAAGGCTAAAAGTTACTTTTAAAAAATATTAAATAAGTATTAAATTATTAAATAATTGCGCTGGTTGCTTTAAGCTGCCGGCGCTTTTTTATTCGGAGTGTCGACTTGCTATTAATGAGAATCATTATTATTATTAGTAGACGTTGTTAAAAATCTTCAATAATTATTTGCGAAAAGAAGAGCGCATATAACGATAAGAAGATGAAGTGTAGAGAGCGAAATAGTAATTATGACTCAGGTCATTAGGAATATTGTGAAGCGTGCTTTTGCAATGGCAAGTGTTGCAATACTTGCGTTTGCCGTGCTTGCATCAGGATTTAGTGCAGCTTTACCAGCAGTTGCATTAGAAAATAGTAATCCTGGTGAAAAATACGATCCTACAAAAAAAGAAGTGCTAAGTCACGGTCATACAGACGTGTTTTACCCAATTCAATACAATGGTAAATTCATTATGACCGTCGAAAAAGACGCTGAAACTTTCTTAAAGCCTGAAAACACTACTTTGCGCGTAGCAAAAAGCACATACACTACAAAATCGCAACTTCCTTCTCTCGCTACTGAATACTACTATCTTGATAGCTCCGGAAATCAAAAAGGAAATCCTCTCTTCCCGGGTTGGGACACAAGTTATGCTGCAACTTTAGTTGGTGCATCTCACGCAGATGACGCAACAGCAGATATTGCAATTCAGCAAGTTACTGGACCAATGAACGGGCGCATTCTGCTTTGGACTACCGGTGGCATTGGTAAAAATACGAAGAAAGTATCATTTGAAGAAAATGATTTAGACGACGAACCTGATACTGATGGCAGTCGATTTATGCTCCCTGGCGTAATTCACCAACATACTGCTGGTCATATGCATGCAAACTGGGGATTTACGCAGCCTGGCGTTTACAAGCTAAAAGTAGCAGCAACTATTACAAATAAGAACACTAAAAAGCAGATCACAACCGAGCCTGCAGAATACACTTTTGAAGTAGAAGACACATATTCTGGCGAAGTGCCTGCTTCTGGTATTACGGAAACGCTTGATTTGCACCGTCGCGGTGATTTTATTAATCCTGACGATGATGAAGAAGCGCACGAAGCTTCCAAAGAACATAAAGACACGGATAAAGACGATGGTGGCGATATGCGCATCGGCAATATTCGCGATTCTGGAGAACACCCACATTATCATTCATACGAAGGTTATGGTGGTTTAGACTTAAAAGTAGTTAACAAACCAAAGGGTGCTCGTATTGAGTGGAGATATGTGCGCGCTGACGAAGGCCCTGACGCGTATGGAACCACTCTTTTTGCTGAGAGATTGCAGCTTCCAGCTGAGCCTGCAATGAATAAGATGAAAGTGTATGCTCACGCAACTGAAGGCGAAACGCAAGTTGGCAAAGATACTGCGTCTGCAACTATCGCTGTTGAAGATCACGGTGCTGATGGGCATCCTGTAGTAAAAGCGATTGTTCCTTATAAGCGTTTCAAACCAGGGGATACTTTACATGCGAAAACAGTATTGCTTAATCCTCATGTTGCAACTGATGCTACTACCGGTGATCCAATCGATGACCCTACGAATCCTGTAACTTCCATAGTCAAAGATTACGTTTGGTTGATTAAAAAGGAAGGGGAAAACGATTTTAAGCGCATTCCTGGTGCTGTTAGCAGCAAGTTGGACTTAAAGCTTGATGCATCAATGCAAGGTGCAACGATTCGTCCTTCCTTAGTTTTAAAGAACGGTGAGCTTTATAGAAATAGCAAATTTGATGAGTTTTGCGATTATGTTATTGAGATGAAGGGTGTTCCTCACTCTCATAACAATGATAGCGATGATGATCAAAGCGGTTCTGATTCTGAAGATGATGAGAATCCTCATGGAAAAAAGCGTCATAAGAAGCGTCATAAGAAGAGCAATAATAAGCATCATAATAAGCGTAGAAATAAGACTAAGCATTTTGTTGGTGGAAAGAACTTTTTGAAAGGTGTATTCGGTAGCACTGAAAATTCTGGACTATTCGGATCTAGTTTTAACAGTGGATTCCAATTCGAATCTAATTTCTTTAAGAAATCCAACAAAAAATTAAAGCGCACAAAGAATAATCGCAATAATACTAACCGCACTAATCGTAAGAATAATTCTAAGAATAATTCTAAGAATAATACGCAAAGTGGTTCTGGCTCTGGCTCTGGTTCTGGCTCTGGTTCTGGCTCTGGTTCTGGCTCTGGCTCTAGCTTTTTTACAAGAACAGAAAATTCAAGCGGAAAATCGTCGCATAATTCATCGCGACGAACTTCTGGTGGAACTCATACTAAGAACAAGAGCTCTAAGAAAAGTGGGCAAACTTTTCGTAATTTCGTAAGAACAGATAATAATTCTGGAAATAGTTCCGGCAATAGTTCCGGCAATAGTTCTGATTTTGTTAAGAATAATGAACGCCATGCTTCGCAGGATGCAAGGCAATACGACGAAGAATCTGATGAAGCTTATGAAGATGATTCAGATGATACGAAAGGTAATAGTTCCTCGAATAAATTGGTTGCAGTCGCAGCTTCAAGCGCGAGCGTTGGCTTATGCACAATAACTGGCGCATGTGGCGCATTGGTACGTTCTAAATTGAAATTGTTGTAAATAGTATTCGTATTATTACTAGAAAGTTTAAATAATGAATTACAAACAAAATGAAACATTGCGAGCAAAACGAAAGCATGCATATTCTACTGCGTTGCTTGCGCTCATATTTTCTTTAGTAACTTTGGTTGCATCTTTATGTGCACCAAATCCAATGCAGGAAACTGCTTATGCTAATGAAGGCAACCAGCCAGTTATGATTCAAGCAGGTCATGCTGATTTTGGACCAACGCTAATCGACGGCAAATGGAAATTGAAGATCCGCGATGATACTGGTGACGAACCAGTGTGGCGAGACCCAGAAAGTGTGGTATTTAAATTAGGTGGCAATTCAATAATTCCTATGCCTGATGACGCTGCTTACAGTTTTATTGGCGAAAAGCCTGGAACGAAGCTGTATGTTATTCCACAAACTCAAAATCCTGATGTGCCGTGGCTTGGTTGGAATACGCAGGAAGGTGGAGTGCTTAACGAACTCGATCGTGGTGCGAACCTTTCGCTTGAAGGAGTAAGCGGTCCAGGCAAATTGCATGTTTACTTAGAAAATGGCAACAATAATCCACAGCAACTTTGGGATAGTACTAAAGGTTATCCGCAAAACAGCTGGATTGAAACTAACGCTCATACTCACGTGAATTGGGTGTTTTCTAAGCCTGGAATTTATCATGTGAAGCTTACTTTTTCCGGCAAGCTTAAAAATGGACGCTCTGTAAGCGATACGCGTGTTCTTAATTTTGCAGTTGGAGATAATGCTGATCCTAATGCCGCTTTAGGTGCGGGCGCTGCTGCTGGAGCAAGTGGCGACGAGGGTGACGATGGTGACGAAGAGGATCAAGATGAAGAAGACAACGATGAAGCTGGAAAAGATGAAGCTAGCCATCATAACAAACTTCTTCACAACAAGCATAAGCACTCTCACAAAGTATCTGAAAAAAGTGACGATACAGCTTTAGTTCTTCAAATCGTAGGTATTTTTGTGGCTATTATTGCCGTAATTATTGTGATTTTTGTGCTAATAGCTGTAGTTAAAAGCAAGAAAGCACGAAATCTTGCGCTCGCTAAGCAAGTTTCTGCACAAGCTAATCAACAGTATGCAAATAATGCAAATTATGTGAATACTGCAAATGGCGAAAGTGCTTTGTCGGATTTAGTGCGTGATCAAGAAACGACAGTAATGTCGCCAATTAATAATTCTCAATATTCTCAATCGGACGATATGCAATCTGATGGTACTCAGTGGAAATAATGGTGTAACGAAAATGGTTCGTAATAGTATAAAGAAATTATCTCGCGCTTTGTTGGTGGGCGTGTGCTTGTGCGGCATGATGATGGGAACGCCTGCGGCTTTTGCTGCTGGCAATGGTAGTGACGCAACTGTTGCAAGCGGAAAGAAATCTTCTAAAGATTTTGCCGAAATAAAGAAAGCTAATTTTGAAGCGTGTGCCGCTGCTCGCTTAGATAAAACTGCTTCGCAACCTGCGGCTGATAGTAAAGCTACAATGTGCCACGCGTATGAAGGTCATACTGACGTTTTTGCAACTTTCTTTGATACTACAAATAAGCGCATGGTATTAGGTACCTTGGGTGATTCGTTTGAAAGTAAAGATCATAATGGCGCTCGTTACGATACGAATCGACTTATTTTTGAAGTCGGCTCCAAAAACATCATGCAACTTTCAAAAGATGAGAGCAATCCGGCAATAAAAGAAATCTACGCAACAACTCGCGAAGGTGTAGTTTGGTTCTTTGATCAGTCGGGAGCTGGGAAGACTGGCGCTTTGTGGCCTGGTTTAGATACTAGACCGTTATATGAGGGAGCTGGTGCTGCAAATGTTAATCCAACAGTTAAATTGTCGCTAACTGGTATCGAAGCACCTCACGACGGCGAAGTTTTTATGTACACTCGCAGCGGTGACGATTATGAGAAAATGCTCGGCTCTGTTGAAAGCTGGCCGAAAGATGTTGACATCACTGAGACTGGCGGCAAGCATTCGCACATGTATTGGTCTTTTAACCGTCCTGGTGTGTACAAGTTAAAAATGAAGGCTACTGCTACCGTCGGTGGCGAGGAGCAAAGTTCTGAGCAGACTTATACATTCCACGTAACTAATCATGATGTAACAGCTGGCGATTTTGCTGATTATGATGGCGCATCTTTTGACGGTGACGAAGATGGTGAAGACGACGAAGAAGATTCAGATGATGATGATTCTCAAAGTGAGGATCACAGCATTAATGTGCAACAAAGTAATGGATCTTTCTTCATTAACGGCAACAACAACACTGTGTATGTGACTCCATGGCCTGGAGCAAAAATGCAGCAACAAGGTCTTTTTGGAGGAAATAACGGACTCTTTGGAGGAAATAACGGACTCTTTGGAAACAATAACGGTGGTCTTTTTAATGGTGGACATAACGTTAAAGGCGGAAAGCAAGATTCTCAAAAGCAACAATCTGCTGCAACAAAGTTTAAAGACATCAAGGGTGACAAACTTGTTATAGACCACGGTCACGTTGATATTGCTGTATATACTGGCGATTCAAATAATGTTGATATGGCTGTGCAAGAAGATGTGACAGGAAGCCATGTCTTTAGAGACACAGACACAGTTGTATTCGCAGTTGGTGATGCTGGTAAAACTAACGGCGTGTATCGCATACCGCAAACACAAATTGATGGTGTGCCATGGATGGGTTGGAATAATCAGTCTATGAATCCGCATAAGCCAACTCAATTGAGCCTAACAGGAGTTGAAGGTCCTGGAAACGTGCGCGTTTGGATGTTCGGAGGCTTGGGCGGTGGAGATAAAGAGATTTTCTCCACTCAAGGAGCAACAGATTATACGATACCTGCAAATACGCATGCTCATGCGAATTGGGATTTCGACAAACCGGGATATTACACATTGCAATTCCAAGCTTCCGACGGAAATTCTACAGTAACTCGCAATATTCACGTTGCTGTTGGCGTAGATCCACAAGAAACGCCAATGGGGTATGCTGACGGCGGTGGAAAGGATGAAAAAGAGAATCCACAAGGCAAAAATGGTGGGACTCCTACACCTAAGAATCCACCAAAACCTGCTAATGGAAATAATGGCAGCCGCGGAAACGGTGCCGTTGGTGGCGGAAATCCTTTTGTTGGTGGTCGTGGTTTTGGATCAAATAATTCACACTCTGGAAAACAATTGCCAAGAAAAGCTAAAAAGCATAAAGGTCTTGTTTCAAAAATTAGTAACAAGAGGCTTGCTAAAAGTTTGTACCGACAGAAGTTGAACGATAATGACGATGTTGTGAAGTCTGAAGCAAAAGGTGTAACAGGATTATTTAAGCGAAATCCTTTACTTGCTTATTCGCTTCTTGCTGGTGGAATTATTGCTGTGCTTGGCGTTTTGGGTGCAGGAATTTGGTATCTACACAAGCGTGGACTTGTTAGCTTCAACTGGTTGTTGCGCTATTAAGTTGCACTATTAAGTTGCACTATTAGTAGTAGGAGTGTGTAAGGGTGATTCGTAAGCCCAAAAAAGTAAAGCAAACTTTGTTCTCTTCGCTTGCTGCAATTGCATCCGTTGCGCTTATTTTGCCGCTTTCTGCTTGTGGTAGTGCTAACGGGAATCGTGTAGGACATCGCGATGGTCGCATTAATGTAGTTACAACTACAGGCGTTTTGCGCGATATGGTGGCGAATGTAGCAGGTGATGCTGCAAATGTGAGCTCAATCGTGCCTGATAATGCAGATCCGCACTCTTACGAGCCGCGATTGCGTTCAATTCGAGACGTTGTGTATGCGGATGTGGCTTTTAGTAATTACATGATGCTTGAGGAGCATGGTGTTATTACTGCTTTAGATGCGAATTTGCGAAAAGGCGTGCCAAATGTGCAACTTGCTGAAGAAAGCGTGAAACATGCTGCGGATATTATTCCAATGGTCGAAGATGTGTCATTAGACACTATTTGGCTTGGTCTTGCTACAGAACGCCAAACTTCGCAGCCGGTTGAAGAAGCTAAAGACGCTAAAGAGCAGCAAAAATCTGAAGAGAAATCTCAAAAGAAATCTGATAAGTTGCAGTCTTCTCAAGTTTCTCAGTCTTCGCAATCAAACGCTCCTTCAACTGTAACGAAAGAAGGACGCGCTACTGTAATAAAGCCAAAAGCATACAACATGAAGCGTTCGGACAGGATCCGCTTAACTGCAACTAAAGTAACCGGTCCTGGTTCGCTTTTCGCTTACCTTACTGGCACTTTTGGAAGCGTAGAAACTTACGTTAATTCAGCAAACGGAATTAACGATGAAGATCATGTGGATTTGCCTGCTGACGCGCACACGCATTTAAGTTGGGCTTTTAGTAAGCCAGGAGAATACACTCTCGATTTCCACGCAGATATGCTCAATGCTCAAAACGAAAGAGTTGCAAGTTTAGGAAACGCAACTATGCGTTTTGCTGTCGGCATTAACGCGCAGAAATTAGCGAAAAAACGTGGAGCTAGCGTAGTTTTGAATCAAGGTCATGCAGATTTGGCTTACGATTTAGCTAAACGCGGATTTTTGTACAGAGTTGACACTTTGCAAGAAAAGCGGTCAGTTGCGCCAAAGCGCGTATACTATGAGCCGCGAGACATAGTAGTAGAAGTGCCGACTAATGCTTTAAAAGAAATTCCAGCTGAACAAGGCTATAGATTCCTTGGATTTGCAAGGCAGAAAATTTATCAACTTCCACAAGCTGTTCTTGGAAAACATGTTCACGGAGATATTGATCCGCATTTATGGCAGTCAGTGAAAAACGGAATTGCTTATGTGCGCACAATTGCGGACCGCTTGTGCGAAGTAGATCCTAAAAACGCTCGCAAATATCGCGCAAATGCGGATCGGTATATTAACAAACTTCTCGACGTAGATGCTTATATGCGTAAAAAAGTTGCGTCAATTCCAAAAGAGCGTCGCAACTTGGTTACAACGCATGACGCTTTTGCATACTTAGGTAAAGCTTACGGCGTAAATATCGCAGGATTTGTAACAATCAACCCTTCAAGCGAGCCAAGCGTGCAAGATAGGCGCAGACTTTCGCAAATTTTGCGCGACTTGGAAATACCTGCAGTGTTTTTAGAGCCGAATTTGATTTCTCGCTCGTCTGTACTTAAAGAGCTTGCAGCTGAAGCGCATGTGAAAGTTTGCCCAATTTATGGTGACGCTTTCGACGCGAATGTGCGAACTTATGCGGATATGATGCGAGCTAACGCGGATTCTTTAGCGAAATGTTTGAAGTGAAAGTGTTAAAGGTAGTAAATATGGAAGAAAATGCAGTAATTTGCGCACAAAATTTGAATATTTCGTACGGGAATCGCGCTGTTGTAAAAGACGTTTCTTTTACCATTAATAGTGGCGAATTCGTGGGATTGCTTGGCGCAAACGGTGCCGGTAAAACAACGCTATTTCGTGCAATTATGGGTTTGATTCCGCATACTGGAAAACTCGAAGTGCGTGCTCCTCATATGGAAGGTGCGAAACTTAATTCTCGCGTATCTTACGTTGGATATGTGCCTCAACGTCACGATATTGCGTGGGATTTCCCACTTTCTGTTTTAGATGTGGTGATGATGGGTAGGATTCGTCATATTGGTTACGTTCGTCGCGCTAAAAAAGAAGATTACGAAATCGCATTAAACTCGCTTGAACGCACAGGAATGGCTGATTTTCAAGATCGCACGATTGGAGAACTTTCTGGAGGTCAACGTCAGCGCGTACTTGTTGCTAGAGCATTGGCTGGAGAGCCGCGTTTGCTTCTGTTAGACGAACCGTTTACTGGACTCGATATGCCTACTCAGGAGCTGCTTACCGATTTGTTCTTAAAATTGTCTGCTTCTGGTGAAGCAATTCTCATGAGCTCGCACGATATTATTGGCTCAATTAACTCATGCTCGAGAATAATGCTATTTGATGGCACTATCGTGGGCGACGATGATCCGCAAAATTTGCAAACAGAACAGTGGGTACGAACCTTCCACGTAGCTCCGCAAAATCCACTTATTAAAGCAGTTGAGCGCGTAATTGGTAAGGAAAGTGTGGTAAAAGAGTAATGTTATCTCCAATAGAATTTATACAAGATTTAACAAATCCTGACCTTTGGTTTTTGTTAAAAGCGCTTATTGTAGCGTGTCTTTCTAGCGTAATTTGCGGTGTAGTTGGATGCTACGTAGTGCTTAGAGGAATGGCGTTTATTGGAGATGCTGTAGCTCACTCAGTATTCCCAGGACTTGCAATAGCCTTCGTATTGCAAGGCAATTTGTTATTTGGAGGAGCGCTCGCAGGAATTGCAACCGCGCTAATCGTATCTATTTTTAGCCAAAATCGCAGGCTTCGCGAAGACTCATTTATTGGCGTATTTTTCGTATCTGCTTTCGCTCTTGGAATTGTGATTATTTCTAAAGCATCCGGCTACGCAGGTTCTTTGGAATCCTTCTTGTTTGGCTCGATTACAGGTATTCCTGATTCAGATATTGCTGTTGTCGCTGTTACTGGTTTGATTATTTTGGCTATACTATGCATGTTCCACAAAGAGCTTGTGTGCGTATCGATGGATCGCGAAACTTCGCGCGCAATGGGATTGCCAGTTGCATGGCTAGATGGAATGTTATACGTTTTGGTGGCGATTGCTGTAGTTGTTTCCGTGCAAATTATTGGAAACGTGCTTGTGCTTGCTCTGCTTGTGACTCCTGCTGCAACTGCGCGACTGCTTACGGATAGGCTGTCGAGAATGATGATTTTAGCTCCTGTTATTGGTTGCGTTTCTTCGATTGTTGGAATGTATATTTCGTGGAGCTTTGATACAGCAACAGGCGGAACAATTGTGCTCGTAGCAACCGCTCTATTCGTGCTTGCTTGGGCGTGCTCTCCTAAACATGGGTTGATTGCAAAAGTAGGTCGTAGCGTAGGTTTATAGCGTGCGGCACAATAGAAAGCATGGTATCAAAAGGAAAACCTTCGCCAAGAAGTGCAGTAAAACCACTCAGTGATGAGCAAGTAAAGCTTTTAGCAAGTAAACACAATTTAGTTGATCCAACGTATTACTATCCGGCAGGAAAACGTAAGCCAAACCAGGCAGAAATTGACGCGCAAAATCCTAAAGCCGCCGAAAGACTGCTCGAAGGAACGTCGCGCGTATTGCGTTCGCGCTGCAAAGTAAAGGCGTGGGGATTGGAAAACGTGCCAGAAGAAGGCGTGTTTATTACCGCTTGCACACACGTGACGATGTTTGACGTTTTCATACCAATGACAGCGCTATTCCACCAAGGACGCAGGCCGCGCTACATGGCAAAAGCGGAACTTGCGCACTGGCCAATCTTAGGCAAATGGTTCCAACTTGTAGGCATGCAGTCTGTGCCGCGCAGAAGCGGAAAAGCGCGCGAAATTGAGGAAGAATCAATCAAAATCCTCACAAACGGAAGACCTTTAAGCATTTGGCCAGAAGGCACATTAACGCGCGATCCTAAAAAATGGCCTATGAGCATGAAGCCCGGAGTTGGAATAATCGCTCTCGAAGCATCGCGCAGGCTCGGGCATCAAATACCGCTATTTTGCGCTGTCACATGGGGTGCTGCAAGCATTAACCACTGGTGGCCGTGGCCGAAGAAAAATGTTGTAATGTGCTACGATGCTCAGCTCGATTATGCTGACTTGCTAAAGGGAAGCGAAAACTGGGGGGAGATGCCTCCAATGGAATCTGCTGAAGAGTTGGCTCGTCGCGTGCGTGTGCGTATGACGCAAATTATGGAAGAGATTCGTGGCGAAAAAGCGCCTGCTGGATACTTTGATTACAGGCAGATGAAACGCGTTACGGAAGAATAAAAAATATACGGAAGAATAAAATAAAGTATCTTTTTAAAATCCCGTAAAGCGGCATGTGTAGAATTATGTAATAGTGTGATTACAAATAAAAATAGCTATACAGTAGCTTATAAAACTCACAACCGAAAGGCAGGACGTAAAACATGAACGTTACGGTGTTGGGTGCTGGTGCTTGGGGAACTGCGTTTGGACAAGTGCTTGCGGATGCAGGAAATCAAGTGACAATGTGGGCAATAGAGCCGGAAATTGTTGAAGGAATTCGCGATCATCACCATAACGGCGTGCGCTTGCCAAGCGTGGAAAAACTTCCAGAAAACATGACTGCAACTGGGGATCGCGCAGAAGCTGTTGCGAACGCGGATATTGTAGTCGTGGCGATTGCAGCACAGTTTGCTCGCGTTGCGTTAGCAGAATTTGTGGGGCTGATTCCGCAAAATGCGATTGTTGTTTCGCTTATGAAAGGCATTGAGCGCACAACAGGAAAGCGTATGGATGAAGTTGTGTGCGAAGCTTTGAACTTACCGCGTAACCGTTTTGCTGCACTTTCCGGACCAAACTTAAGCAAGGAAGTTGCTTCTCGCCACCCGGCTGCAGCAGTAGTTGCTTGCGCAGAAAAATCTCAAGCAGAAGTAGTTGCAAAAGCATGCTCAAACAGCTACTTTAAAGCATTTGTATCAACCGACGTAATCGGCGTAGAAATGTGCGGCTCGCTTAAAAACGTGGTTGCGCTCGCAGTTGGTATGGCTCGAGGCGCAGGATACGGCGAAAATACTGCAGCTATGATTGAAACGCGTGGTCTTGCAGAATTGACAGCACTGGGCGTTGCAGAAGGAGCAGATTCTCGCACTTTCGCAGGTCTTGCAGGCTTTGGTGATTTAGTGGCAACTTGCGGATCCCCTCTAAGCCGTAACTACACTTTCGGTGCAAATCTTGGAAAAGGCATGAGCGTTGAAGAAGCAACTGCTGTAAGCAATGGCGTTGCAGAAGGTGTGCCAACCACAAGCGCAGTAGTTGCAATGGGCAAGCGTTTGGGCGTTGCAACTCCGCTCGCAAGTGCAATGGCTCGCGTGCTTGAAGAAGGAATCTCCTGCCAAGAAATGCTCGCAATGCTTTTCGACGACGATGTTTGCGAAGAGTAAGTAGCGTTTGCGAAGAGTAGCGCGCGTAAATAATAAAAACTAATCCAGAATAATTAGAATAATTCAAAAATATATAAAGGAAAAAAATGACGAAAAAGCGTGTAGTGTTCTTGTATGGCGGTAAAGCAGACGAACATTCGATTTCTTGCATATCTGCTGCTGGAGTGCTCAGTGCTGTAGACGAAAATCGTTTTGACATTGTGCGAATAGCAATCACAAAACAAGGCGAATGGATTGTTGGCGGCGAAGATCCTCGTAACTTCCACATGGAAGAAGGCGAGTTGCCAGTAATCACAAAAACCGCTGGAACGCGCGATGTTGTGCTTGACCCTGCAAAGGGTGCAGACGGATTTTTGGTGCGAGAGGCAGACGGCACGCTTGAAAGTTTAGGTCATATTGACGCTGTTTTCCCAGTTCTTCACGGTCCGAACGGTGAAGATGGCACTTTGCAAGGCTTGCTTGAAATGATGCAAGTTCCATACGTTGGTTGCGGAGTGTTGGCTTCGGCTGCATGCATGGATAAATACTACGCAAAGCAACTGTTTAAAGCTGCCGGAATTGACGTGGCTCCGGGAATTGCGTTGGATGCGCGCAAGTTTGCAAGCGATGCTGTAGATCGCTTTAATGCATGCGCAAACGAAATTCTTGAGCAGGTTGAAGCTGCGAAACTCGAGTATCCGCTTTTTGTAAAACCAAGCCGTGCAGGATCTAGCTTTGGAGTTACAAAAGTTGAATCGCACGATGCTAATGCTTTGGCACAAGCCGTTTATGAAGCTTCAAAGCACGATTGGCGAGTGCTAGTAGAGCAAGGAATTAACGCGCGCGAAATTGAGTGCGCAGTCCTTGCAGCTCGCGATGGCGAGGAGCCGAAAGTAAGTTTGCCAGGCGAAATTGTGCTAGACAAGCGTCAGGCTGGTGAAGACCAGTTCTACGATTTTGACAGCAAATACATGGATTCTGCAGCTTCGCACGTTGAAGTTCCAGCAAATCTTCCTGCGGAAACTTTGGAGCTCGTGCGTAAGACAGCACTCGCAGCATTCAAAGCAGCAGACGGTAGAGGATTAAGCCGTGTTGATTCGTTTGTGACTCCTGAAGGTCATGTGATGATCAACGAAATCAACACAATGCCTGGATTTACGCCAATCTCCATGTATCCAAAAGCTTGGGAAGCAACCGGAATAAGCTATAGCGATTTAATTACAAAGCTTATTGAAGGTGTGCTTAAGTAAGCGTGAATAGCGCGAGCAGCGCAAGTAATGCGAGTAAGCGAGTATCGCAAGTGTTGCAAACAGCGCAAACTTAGCACACGTCAAATAAAAAGCGAAAAATCCAAATAAAGCGTAAAAAATAATAAAAGGATGAGTATGCAAGATATACAATACGACGACCAATATTTGTTGGCGCAAAAGCGACAAGGAACTATTGGAATGTCATTATGCGTGTTCATGGTTGTGTGGATTGCTGCTGCATGTGTGCTAAGCGTATGCTTTCCGTATTTTTTGCCTAAAGAATTTTTAGAAAAATCTATTGGAACAATATTAGTATCTGATATTGCGCAATATTTAATAGCGCTTCCTATTGCAATGCTGATTATGCGAGCAGTGCCAACTCTTGCGTCGCGTGAATTTCCTATGTCTTTGCGGCAATTTTTGGGATTCTACGCAGTTAGTGTGCCAGTTATGTGCGTCGGAAGCTTAATTGGTACAACATTAGCTTCAATTATTACAGACGGTAAAGCAAAGAATCGCATTTCAGAAACTATTGTGTCTGGAAATATGTGGGAAGCGCTTGTATTCGTAGTAATTCTTACTCCTATTGTGGAAGAATGGTTTTTTAGAAAGCAAGTACTTTCTAGATTGCGTGCATATGGCGAAAAGAAAGCAATTGTGTTTTCTGCTTTAGCTTTTGCGTTATTCCACATGAATATATTCCAATTTTTCTACGCTTTCGGGCTTGGGCTTATTCTCGGCTACATGTACGTGCGCACTTCTAAATTGCGTTACAGCATATTTCTTCACATGATTGTGAATTTCCAAGGAAGCGTTGTTGCTTTATGGTTACTAAAACAGATGACAGATGCAAAAGGAAATCCTATAGAAGTTGACAAACTATCAAATGAAGAGTTAATGAATTTGCCTTCTGGATTCGTGTTAGCTGGATTATATGAAATATTTATGTTTGCAGTGTTTGTAGTTGGAATAGTATTAATTGTTCGTAATCGCCGATATTTAGTTTTCTTTGATGCGCCTTTGGAATTGCCTAAGAAAGATAATTTGAAATCGCTTTATGGAACTGTAGGAGTAATTACATTTTTGATTATTTCTGTGATTCTTAATGTGATGATGCTTTTTTCGTAGCTGTTATTTTTGGCAACTGCTATTTTTAGTAACTATTATTTTTAGTAAAAAAGAAAATTCAAAATTCAAAATTCATGACTTAAGGAGGCGAGTTATATGTTAAGCAAAAAATTAGCTAATAAAACTATTCGCGTTGGATTGCTTGGTGCAGGAACAGTCGGTTCGCAAACAGCGCGACTTATAGTTGAGCAAGGTGATGAGCTCGCGTCTAGAATTGGCGCAAATATTGAGCTCGCAGGAGTTGCGTGCTTGCGTCCGGAAGAGGTTGACGCGCCTTGGATTAAGCGTGATTTGCTAACTACAGACACGGCATCGTTGTGCACTCGCGAGGACGTTGATATTGTAATCGAGCTTATTGGCGGACTTGAGCCTGCGCATACTTTTGTAAAAAGCGCGCTGAGCCACGGAAAATCTGTTGTTACTGCAAACAAGGCGCTGCTTGCAAAGTTTGGTCCGGAATTATACGAGTGTGCAGAAAGTCACGGAGTTGACTTGTACTTTGAGGCTGCTGTAGCAGGAGCGATTCCTATTGTTCGTCCGCTTCGAGAGTCACTTATTGGCGACGAAATTACGCAAATTTTCGGAATCGTAAACGGAACTACTAATTATATTCTTGACGAAATGACTGTGCGCGGCCTAGATTTTGACTCGGCTTTGCGCGCAGCTCAAGAGAAGGGTTATGCCGAAGCGGATCCGACCGGAGATGTTGAAGGTTTTGACGCTGCAAATAAAGCTGCTATTTTGGCAACTCTCGCATTCCAAATGCCAGTAAGTATTGACGACGTTTCTGTTGAAGGAATTAGTGCGATTACGGCTGAAGATATTGCGGCTGCAGGTGCGGAAGATCGTGTAATTAAGCTGCTTGCGGCAGTTGAAAGGCATGATGACGGGGCAAGCGTTAGCGTTTATCCAGCTCTTGTTGGAGCGGAGCATCCTTTGGCGTCGGTTCACGGCAGTTTCAACGCTGTGTTTGTGAAGGCGCAGGCTGCAGACGATTTGATGTTCTACGGACGCGGTGCCGGCGGCGCTCCAACTGCAAGCGCTGTTGTGGGAGATGTTGTTAGTGCTGCTCGAAATATTGTGCGTGGATGCGCAGGTTTTGACGTGCCAATGTACAACAAGTATGTGCCGGCTTCTAGCGAGAAGACTAAAGCAGATTTTGTAATTCGTTGCAACATGGAAGATACTTCTTTGGCTTTGTGCAGCGAAGTTATGGATGTTTTTGCAGATCATGGCGTTGCAGCTGAGCGTTTGGCTTCGGCGTGCCAGGCTAAGTATGCTCAGGCTGAAGGTGATTCGGATTGCCCACAGTGCGGTCTTGGTGGACCTGGCAGCATGCGTGTGCTTGTGAGCGAATGTTCGGAAGCTGCAGTTCAAGCTATTTGCGAGGATTTGCAGAAATTGGACGTTGTGTGCGGAAAGCCGCTATTTTTGCGCGTTATAAAGTGAAAAGCGAGAAGGTGATCGTATGAATCCGGTATGTAACAGTGTTTCCGTGCGCGTGCCAGCAACTAGTGCAAATCTCGGTTCTGGGTTTGATACAGCCGGTATTGCGCTTGATTATGCGGATTCTTTAGTTTTTACTCTGGATGATAATCATTCTAAAAATTCGCTTGATTCGCTTGATTATGCTGGAAACGTGCGCGTAATTATTCACGGCGAAGGCGAGGATACGCTTCCAAAAGATGAAACGCATCTAGTTGTAGCGACTTTTCGCAAAGCTTGCAAAATATTTGGTCTGCCAAACTTGCGATTTACGTTAGAAGCGCATAATCGGATTCCGCAAGCGCGCGGTATGGGCTCTTCTGCAGAAGCGATTGTGGCTGCAGTTGCTGCTGCTTGGGCTTTTGCGCACGAAGGCGAGCTTAATCGCGAAGCAATTTTCGAAATCGCGGCTGCAATTGAAGGCCACCCAGACAATGTTGCTCCTGCAGTTTTTGGCGGTTTGACGATGAGCTGGAAGCTTGATGCTGGAGAAGGCAAAGGCTCTGTGCGCGTTGCTGGAGATTGCGAAGCTCCGCTTTCTACCGGTTTTCATACTGTACGATACAAAGTTTCGCAAGATATTTCCGTGTCTGTATTTGTTCCTGATTTCGAGCTTTCTACAGAGCTTGCTAGGCGCGCGCTTCCTGCAAAAGTGCCGTATGGTGACGCAATATTTAACGTGTCGCGAGCTGCAATGCTTCCGGTTGCTTTTGGTGAGTTAAATAGTGATTCGGAAAATGAATTAGGCACAGTAAAATCTGATATTTCGCGAAATGCGTTACTTTTTGCAGCAACTCAAGATGCTCTTCATCAACCGTATCGCGCAAATCTTATGAAGGATTCGTGGAAGCTGGTGGAAACGTTGCGCGAGAATGGTTTTGCGGCAGCGATTTCTGGAGCAGGATCGTGCGTTGCTGTATTTTATGCAGGAGATGCTGAGTATAAAAAGAGTGCGGCTCAAAAAATCGACGCAATTGCCGAGCCGTGGCTTTCGCGTACTGGCTGGCGCGTTTTGCACGTGCCTGTTGATTCTACTGGCGTTGCAATAAGTCGCGAATGATTTGTGCGAAGTTGTAAAGGCGTAAAAGGAAGAGTAAGGTATGACAGTTTCGTTGATTTTGGCCTCGCAGTCTCCGGCGCGTAGAGCGGTTTTGGCGGCAGCTGGAGTGATTCCGGTAATTCACGTAAGCGAAGTGGATGAGCCGGTTGCTTTGCGTGATGCTGCTAGTGAGCGAGGTACAAGCGTTGAGCAGTTGAGTGCATGTGAGCGCGTGTCGATTTTGGCTCGCGCAAAAGCTCAAGCTGTGTACAATGCGTGGAAACTTGTGGCGGATGCAGCGGCGAGTGCTAGTGGCGATTTAGTTGTGGGGTATCCGCTGGAAGCTGAACCTGCAGAATCTGCTGAATCTGCGGAATCTGCTGAATCTGCTGGTAACGCTTTAGCAAGCGATTCGCAATCAGATGTAACACATAACGTAGATACGGCGCAAACTCGCGATTTTTCAGGCGTAACTGTTCCTACAAAAACTTTCGATATCCACGATTTTGCATATACAAATAAATCTTCTAATGATTGTAGCGGTGTGCTGATTGTTGGCTGCGATTCCATGTTCCTGCTCGATGGCGAATGCTACGGGAAGCCGCATACCCCCGAAGTTGCATTTGAGCGAATCAAGCAAATGAGCGGAAAAACAGGACAATTGTGGACTGGTCACTGTTTAATCGACGCAAAAACCGGCAAAATCGTGTGCAAAACAAGCCACGCAAGCGTAACTTTTGCGCAAATGAGTGACGCGGAAATTCGCGCGTATGTAGCAACTGGAGAGCCGCTGGAAGTTGCAGGATCCTTTACGCTAGAAGGTTTTGGCGGAGCTTTTATTGAAAGTATTAATGGAGATCCGCACGGTGTTCTTGGAATCAGCTTGCCGCTTCTTCGCAGTATGGTCACCGAGCTTGGGTACGCATGGCCGGATTTGTGGAATAAGGAAAGCTTGGAAGAAGTTGGCGAAAAGAACGATCCGACTTCCACGGAGGTGCCTAAAGAAAATGTGCATCAGCCGGGAGATGGATGGGTGCATTGCGATTGTGGTCGAAGGCATTGGGGTCATAACGGCGCTGCCGGAGTGCTGCTTGCTAGGCGAGATGCTGAAACTGGTCGCGTGACGCACGTTGTGATGCAACATCGCGCGCTTTGGAGCGCTGAAGGTGGCACTTGGGGAATTCCGGGCGGCGCAATTTCCGATGGCGAAAGCGCGATTGAGGGCGCATTGCGTGAGTCTTTCGAGGAAGCGAATATTACTTCGGGAGATATTGAAGTTGTTGGAGCTTACCGCGAAGATCACGGAAACTGGCGTTATACAACGGTTTTTGCGTTTGAAAAGCCGGGGCATAGTGTGGATCCTTGTGCGCACGATGACGAGAGTATGGAAATTAAGTGGGTGCCGATTGACGACGTGCCTAAGCTGAAGCTGCTTACGGCAATGCGCACGGATTGGCCGTCATTCCGCGCTCGTCTCGATTCGCTCGCCTCGATTCGCTAGCAGCGCTACTGTAAAGTTTCTGCCGTTTTTTCGCGCGTAGCCGACCGTTTCTTTACGCGACTGTAAAGTTTCTGCCGGGATTGCACGTGTAGGCGGCATAAATTTTACACAGCTGTAAAGTTTTTGCCGTTTTTTGCCGGTTTTCCGACCGAAACTTTACGTCGCTGCGCAGTTTCTGCCGGATTGAGGTGGGAAACGACTTTTCCTTTACAACGCTGTAAAGTTTCTGCCGTTTTATCGCGTTTGTTTTAATTCTCTTGCAGCAAAAGATAAACGCGTACGCAATCACCCTAAAACGGCTGCAATTACGGCTATGCAAATTGGGCTAGTGACAGTAGAAAACAGTATGCCGTCGCGCGCAAAACTTAAGCCGACGTTGTAGCGCGCAGCATAATTGTAAACGTTTTGACCGGTTGGAAGCGCAGCTAACACAACGCACGCATACAAAGTCGCACCGCGAAAACCCATCACAAAGTAAGCCAGCAAAAACGCAATTGCAGGCATAATAAGATTTTTTAGCACAGCAACCGTGGCAATAGCAGCTCGATTAGAATCTTTTTGCAAAGGCTTGCTGCCGTAAAGCGACATTCCAAAAGCCATTAAAATCATTGGAACTGCAGAATCGCCAATCATCTTAATTGGATCGTAAAGAAAATTCGGAACAGGGAAGTAGCCAACTTTTGCGGAAATTGCAGAAATAATAATTCCACCAAGCGAACCAATTAAAAGTGGCTGTTTTAAAGGCTGCTGAGCTATGCGCTTAAGCGAACATTTTCCAGTAGTTGTAATGTCGAGAACCGTCAAACCAACAGGAGTAAACACAGCTTGTTGCATAACTAAAATCGGAGCAACAAGCGCAGGATTTCCCAAAATATAAGTTGCAACTGGAAGGCCAATATTGTTTGAATTCAAATAAAGAGAATTGAGAGCGCCTATAGTGCAGTCGGCTGCAGGAAGATGGAAACAAATGCGATTAAGCAGTACGAACGCAATTCCAACAATCATCGCAGAAAAGAATGCAACAAAAATCGAAGAGTGAAAAATCTCAAAAATAGGTTCTTTAGAAAGGATCGCAAACATTAAGCAAGGGCTGGAAACGAAAAAACTTACGCGATTTAGCACCATTTGAGCTTGTGAACCGCCAACGCGCATGCGAGCAGTAACGTAGCCTGCAGCAATAACAATGCCAATTACGCAAAAGCCTTGCATTGCGCTGATTAAGCCCATTTCTTGCCTCCAAAGGGTATCCAAAATAGTATTTCCAAATAGTAAGTAGTGCGCAAATATATTCGCACAAACCTCTGCTGCAACTATAGGAGCGATACGCAACTTTTGTGCGTGCTATGGATGAGTTTGAAATTATTGGAATTTTTAGTAACTGCTAATTGGCTTAAAGCAGTGATGCAAATTTAATATTCAACGAGTTATATATTTGACTCGGCAATATGGCATACTAGAGAGCGGTGGCACTGCAAGCCGCCAGGCAATCGATGGCGTCGATCCCCTCGTGAGCGTTTTCCGAGGCTGGCGTCCGCTGTCGCGCAGCTAGACTTTGTAGAGAGCTTTGGGGTGGCTCGCGCACGTGCGTGCTCAACTTAAAGCCAGGGATGCGAGGCGATGCAGCGTCTCGTGAGGAGCATAGTGCCCAGAATAATAAGAGAACGCTTCAATGAATCTGAAGCTGAAAATAGTAGAACTGTGTTTAAAACTGCTACTTCTGCGGATATGTCCGAAACAATGCAATCTGCAGATTCTTCGGAAAGTAACATAGCTGCCGGTGATACTTTGCAGCAAAGCTCTGGTGTTACGCGTCGCCGTCGCGGTCGACGAGTTACGCGTGGTGCCGGTGCGGCTGGAGAAGCAATGGAACTAAAAGTTGAGGATTCTAGTGCGAAGAATTCTGAGCCGCATGTTGTTAAATCGCGCCCGATAACTTCGCTGCTATTCCAGGAGCCAGTTCTTCCTAAGGTAGTGAACGATCGTAGTGAAGAAAGCAGCGGTTCGCGCGACGACTTGCGTGACGGTTTGCGTGACGGTTTGAATGATGACTTGCGCGATGGCTTGAATGATGATTTGCGTGATGACTTGCGCGATATTTCTCGCGGAAGGCGCGCTGGACGCAATGGCCGTGATGCTCGTGATGCTCGTGATAGTCGTGATAGTCGTGATTCTCGCGATAGTAGAGAACGCAAGTCACGTTCTGAAAGACGCGAGAATTCGAGCGAAATGAAGCGTGATAGCGGCAGAGGAAATAGCCGTGAAACATCGCGTGAAACAAGTCGTTCTATGTATTCTCAAGATTCTGAGTACGCTAAGGATTTTCAGGATTCGCAAGATGGTCGCGATGAAAAAACTCGCAAAAACCAGCGTTCTCGCCGTTCTCGCAGGTTGAATGCTGTTGAGCGACGTGCTGCAGCTGAAGTCGAGCAAATTGAAGAAGATCTTACATACGACAATATTGTTTACGCTCCTATTGATACGCGCATCGATGAAACTCTTGACGTTAGCGATATTTTATCTGCAGAAAATACTTCAAATAGGCGTTCTAATCGTCGCAATATGTCAAATAACATTTCTGATGATGATGACGCTCGAAATGAAAGCGATGCAGTAGACAGCAGAAGTGGCAGCGATAGCAGAGATAACAGAGGTAATCGCAATAACAGAGACGGTCGCGATAGAAGAGATAGCCGCGATAGCAGTGACGAAAGCGATAACAGAAGCGCAAACGACGACTATAATGCAAATAATGACAATGATGACGACGAAATAATGATTACGCGCCGCCGTCGTCGCCGCCGTAACTCTCGCGCTGATCGCAACGAAAGCCGCAACGAAAGCCGCGATTTCGACATCGATATTTCTAACGATCTTGACGATGACGCAAATTCTCGCACAAAACGCGCAAGAATAGATGAAGTCTCTCAAGAAGATCGCGATTTAATTCCAGATCCAGAAGAACTTCGTGAGCAAGATGAGGAAGAAACTCTTTATACGCGTCGCCGTCGTCGCCGCCGTTCTAAATCATCCGATGACGCAAATTCCGCATCTTCTCAGGAAGAGTCGTCCGACTACACTAATGCGAACGATGACGACTTGACTTCTCGCCGCTCGCGCAAGCAGCAGTATATAGACGAAATTACGGATATTGAAGGCTCTACGCGACTTGAGGCAAAGCGCCAACGCCGTAGGGATAATAGACGTGAGCGTAGCCGTCAGAACCTTCTTATGGAGCAAGATTTCCTTGCTCGTCGCGAAAATGTTGAACGATTAATGGTTGTTCGTGAGCGCGATCGCCACACGCAAATTTCCGTTATTGAAGACAATATTCTTGTTGAACACTACGTTTCTGATATTCAAGAAGTTGCTACTGTTGGAAATATTTATCTTGGGCGTATTCAAAACGTGCTTCCAAGCATGGAAGCGGCATTCGTAGATATTGGTCAAGCCAGGAATGGCGTGCTTTATGCAGGCGAAGTTAATTGGGATATGGCTCGTCTTGAAGGTCAGCCTCGTAGAATTGAGCTTGCGTTTAAGTCTGGCGATCCTGTGCTTGTGCAAGTTACTAAGGATCCAATTGGACATAAGGGTGCTCGATTGACTTCGCAAGTAACTCTTGCAGGGCGTTTCTTAGTGCTTGTGCCATCTGGCGGCATGACAGGTGTGAGCCGCAAGCTTTCGGATCGAGAGCGCTCGCGTTTGCGCGCTATTGTGTCGAAGATTGCGCCAAAAGATATGGGCGTTATTATTCGTACTGCTGCTGACGGTGCAAGCGAGGAGTCGATTGAAAAAGACTTAGATTCGCTTGTTAAGCAGTGGGAGCGCATTGAAGCTAAGCGCGAAGAATACTTGCATGGAAAGCGCCCTAAGCTGTTACAGGGTGAGCCTGATGTGGCAATTCGTGTTGTGCGTGATATTTTCAACGATGACTTCCAAAAGCTTATTGTTGAAGGCGAGGGAGTGCGTCAGCGAATTGATGAATATCTTGAGATGATGGCTCCAGATTTGCGCAGCAAGGTTGAATATTGGGATCCTGCTGAGCATGAAGGCAAGGACGTTTTCGATAAGTGGCAGATTGATAGTCAGCTTCGTAAGGGCATGGAGCGTCAGGTTTATTTGCCGGCTGGCGGCTCTATTGTGATTGATCGTACGGAAGCAATGACTACGATCGATGTGAACACTGGACGATTCATTGGGCGCGGTAAGTCTTTGGAAGAAACGGTTACTCGTTGTAATTTGGAGGCTTCTGAAGAGATTGCGCGCCAGCTTCGTTTGCGCGATATTGGTGGCATGGTCATGATCGATTATGTTGATATGGTTATGCCAGCGAACCGCGATTTGGTTTTGCGTAGGCTTTTGGAATGCTTGGCTAGGGATCGCACGAAGCATCAAGTTGCTGAAGTTACGTCTCTTGGTCTTGTGCAAATGACACGTAAACGCGTTGGTCAAGGCTTAGTTGAAGCGTTCTCTGAAGAGTGTCCAACGTGCAAGGGACGTGGATTTATTTTGCACGATGAGCCTACTGTTTCTTCGGAATATGCGGATCCTTACGCGCTTAAAGGCGGAGATCCTTTTGTTAAAACAAACAAGTATGGTCATGGAAGCGCAACGGAACAGCCTGCTCCCGTTAAGCAGCAGGGTTCTAGCGCGGAAGTGAGAGCTAAGTTAGCGCGTATAGCTGCCGCGTCTGTAATCACTGACGCAGCTCATAAATCTGAAGAAGAAACGCAGTATAGTAATTTTTTGAATTCTGAAGAAGATTCTGTATCTTCTAATGCGGATGAAACTGGCGAAATTGCGGAAACTGGCGAAGTTGCGGATGCTGGCGAAATTGTGGAAACTAGCGAAGCTAGTGAAACTGCGGAAGCTAGTGAAGCTGCGGAAACTAGTGAAGCGGATAAAACTTCTGAAGAATTAGTTGAAAATAATTTAGAGGATACTACGCAAGAGATTGCTGAGTATGAGGAACCTGCGCAAGAACCTGCGCAAGAAACTACGCAAGAAACTGCGCAAGAAACTGCGCAAGAAACTACGCAGGAAACTGTTCAGGAACCTGCGCAAGAACCTACAGAAAGTGATGATTGCGCCTCTGAATAGTGACTAAGTATATGCCTTGAGTACAATATTGAATATTGTCTGCATTGACTCATGAATCTAGCGACTTGACGTTAGTACATGGGTAGGTGTATTTTTGATAGTCGGTGTCTTGCCGCGCGCGTTTTGCTGTGCGCAAGGCAAAAGTAAGCTTTCAATTGAGCTAAGGAACGAATTATGTACGCGATTGTGAAGGCCGGTGGCCATCAAGAGAAGGTCGAGGTTGGCGACGCCATTCTCGTGAACCGTCTCGATGCAAAGAAGGGCGATACCGTGGAATTCCCGGTCGCGCTCGTTGTTGACGGTGCTAAGGTGACCTTGAGCGCCAAGGATCTTGCTAAGATCACGGTGAAGGCAGAAGTCTTGAACGACGAAGCCAAGGGTCCAAAGATTAGCATTATGAAGTATAAGAACAAGACTGGTGTGGCTCGTCGCAAGGGTCATCGTCAGAAGTTGACTCTCGTCAAGATCACGGCCATCGCCTGATTGACGGTGTTATAAACCTGAAAGGACAGTGAGATGGCACATAAGAAGGGTGCGTCTAGCTCGCGCAACGGTCGCGACTCACAAGCGCAATATCTTGGTGTTAAGAAGTTTGGCGGTGAAGCTGTAGTGGCTGGCAACATTATCGTTCGTCAGCGCGGCACTAAGTTCCACGCAGGTCAGAACGTTGCTTTGGGCAAGGATCACACGCTGTACGCTTTGGTGGACGGCAATGTGAAGTTCGGTATTCGTCGCGACCGCAAGGTTGTTGACGTCGTTACCGCCTGAATCTTAGCTAAGCCTAAGCGCTTCAACAATAAGTCGACGGCAATAAGTCGACGATAAAACGTTTAAGCCGCACCCAGTTCGGTGCGGCTTTTTTGTTCTCGCATGTTCCAGAGAATTTAAGTGTTTATCTTCGAGTAAGGTAGCAGTATGAGTGATTTTGTAGACCGCGTAACAGTGCATGTAAAAGGCGGAGATGGTGGAAACGGATCTGCCGGAGTTCGTCGCGAAAAGTACAAGCCATTAGCAGGCCCAAATGGCGGTAATGGCGGTGACGGCGGTTCCGTTATTTTTGTAGCTGATCGCAACGCAAATAGCTTACTTGACTACCGCTTCATGCCTCACCGCACTGCAGAAAACGGTACGATGGGCTTAGGTGACACTAAAGACGGTTCAAAAGGTGCAGACTTAGTACTTCCTGTGCCTGTTGGAACTGTTGTTTTTACAGCACGCGGTGCCGCAGGCTCTCAAAAGCGACCGGGCGAAGTTTTGGCGGATTTGCAACATGTTGGAGACAAATTCGTTGTAGCGCAGGGAGGTGCTGGCGGTCTTGGCAACGCAGCACTTGCAAACAAAACTCGTCGTGCCCCAGGATTCGCGCTTTTAGGCGAGCCTGGCGAAGAGCGCGACGTAATTTTGGAACTCAAATCTATCGCAGACGTAGCTTTAGTTGGATTCCCTTCCGCAGGAAAATCAAGCTTAGTTGCCTCAATTAGTGCAGCTAAGCCGAAAATTGCTGATTACCCGTTTACTACTTTGGTGCCAAACCTAGGCGTTGTAAGCTTTGGCAACTATCGCTACACAATTGCAGACGTTCCAGGCTTAATTCCAGGAGCTTCCGTAGGAAAAGGCTTAGGTCTTGAGTTTTTGCGTCATATTGAGCGCACAGAAATTATTGCGCACGTAATCGATTGCGCAACGCTGGAGCCAAATCGCGATCCAATTAGCGATTACCACGCTCTTGAGCATGAGCTTGCGCAATACGCTGATAAACTTGAGCTTCCGTTGGGTGCGATCCCAATTCCAGAGCGTCCGCGCATTATTGTGCTAAATAAAGTTGATGTGCCTGAAGCTAAAGAATTGGCTGATTTTGTACGCGGTGAATTTGAGAAGATGGGATTGACTGTATTCGAGATTTCTACCGCATCGCATGAAGGCTTGAAAGAGCTCGGTTTTGCGCTTGGGCGAATGGTTGAAGAAATGCGTGAGAAGCTCGCTGCCGAGGAAGCAGCGCGTGAAGAAGAGCGTGTTGTCATCCAGCCTCTTGAGCAGCAGACTTCAGCTTTGCGTCGTCGTCGCGATGATGGACGTGGAAATAGTGCAGACTTTGAAATTAAGCGCGAAGAAGACAGGAATGGTGATTTTTGGTTCACTGTTACTGGAACGAAACCTGAGCGCTGGGTTGTGCAAACGAATTTCGACAACGACGAAGCCGTTGGTTATTTGGCAGATCGCTTAGCAAAGCTTGGTGTTGAGGATGAATTGCGCAAGAAGGGCGCGCGTCCAGGAGACGAAATTCGTATTGGCACTGGGAACCATATGGTTTGCTTCGACTGGGATCCAAGTATTGCTGCTGGTGCAGAAGGATTGGACGGCGCTAACTTGGGTGCGCGTGGCAAGGATTTGCGAATCGAAGCGAACGATCCTCGCGGAGCAAGACGCACGAATGCTGAGCGTAGACGAGATTATCACAGCATGATGGATGCAAAGAGCGCAGTTCGAGACGCGATGATGGCTGAACGAAAGTCGGGTCACTGGGCGGATCCTTCTGTGGATGACGATCGCCATGACGAAAATAGCTTGTTTGGCCGTGGCGAAGAGTAAGAAAACTAGAAGAATCAATGTCAAAAGGAATCTTATGAATAATCCAGAAATTGAGCTTACCGAAGATGGGGTTCGGTGTTCAATTCGTGAGGCGCGCACAATCGTTGTAAAAGTTGGCTCAAGCTCACTTACGAGCGCGTCCGGGCAGCTGGATTTGCAAAAGTTGCGCGCTCTTGTGACTGCAATAAGTCACGCGCAAATGCAAGGCGCTCGCATTGTGCTTGTGTCTTCTGGCGCAATTGCAGCTGGATTTGGTTTGCTCGGCTTTAATGAGCGTCCTAAAGATGTGCCGACTCAGCAGGCAACAGCTTCAGTTGGTCAAGGATTGCTTATGGCTCAATACGAAGCTGCATTTTCGCAATTTGGTTTCAGAGTCGGGCAAATGCTTCTTACTGCGGACGTTACTATTTCGCCGTCGCGCTACCGCAATGCACAGCGCACAATGCTACGTTTGCTTGAGCTTGGCGTAATCCCAATAGTAAACGAAAATGATGCACTTTCTAGCAACGAAATTCGATTTGGTGACAACGACCGTTTGGCGGCTCTTGTAGCAAATATTGTGCGAGCGGAAGCTCTTGTGTTGCTTACGGATGTGGATTCTCTTTATACTGCGCCTCCTAGTGAGCCGGGTGCTAAGCGTGTGAGTTTTGTGCCAGATGTGACGCGTGCGATTGAAGAAGTGAAAGTTGGCGCAAGTGTTTCAGGCGTAGGTACCGGTGGTATGGTGACGAAGATGGAAGCTGCGCATGTTGCTGCAGTTTCTGGAATTCCAACTGTGCTAACTTGCGCTGGAAATGCTGGTCCGGCACTGGCTGGAGATGCTGTTGGCACTGTGTTTGCGCCGGTGCATACGCGCGATTCTTCAAGGCGACTTTGGATTGGTTTTGCTTCGCATCCGCACGGAGCTTTGGTGGTTGATGATGGTGCTGCGAAGGCGGTTCGCGGAGGTCGCGCAAGCTTGCTTGCGGCTGGTATTGTTGGCGTGCGCGGCGAGTTTTCGGCGACGGATCCTGTGTGGATTGACGATGAGCAGGGTAATCACTTGGCTAAGGGCTTGGTGGCTTTCGACGCGGAGGAAATTCCGGAGATTATGGGGCGTACGAGCGATGAGCTTGAAGAATCACTCGGCCGTCAGTATGCGCATCCGGTGGTTCATCGCGATAATCTCGTGCTTGTGTGATTTATGCGTTTTGTCTCTTGTTTCTGAGTTTGTGTTTTTAAAAGGGCGACTTGAGACTGAAACGCGGTCTGTGTTATGCGCGGCGGTCTTTTGCTTTTAGTGGCGCGAGTTTTGGGAGATTTCTCTCCTCGTACGTCCCGTCCTTCACTCCGCTTTCGTGTAAAATTCTTTTACGTTATTTAACTTTATTTATCTTGTGTTGCGTTCGCTCAGTCCTCTTTTAGTACTCGTAGAGAAATCTCCCAAACTCTGCTTACCAATCGTTAATAACCTCATCCTATCGCCGAGATTTTCGATTTTTCTTCTTCGCTTGGCGAATCAGCAGCCTGCGGCTCTGACGTTCGCCGCGCTCAGTGCGAAAAATCTCAAATCTCTACCTCATTAATCTCCCTCACTAAAGTAGCTATATCACCTCCGTTGTTTTGTTTGGTAGTGGTTTTGTTTGGTGTGGTGTGTGTGGCAGATTTGTCGTTTCGCGGCTTAAGGTTACACTGTAAATCATGGCAGAGAATATTGCAGAAACTTCATCCTCAGAAAATTGGCGCGTATTAAGCGAGCGTATAAACCGAGTCGCTCCGAGCGCAACTTTGGCAGTAGACGGCAAGGCAAAAGCTATGAAAGCTGACGGCATTGATGTTGTAAGCTTTGGCGCGGGCGAGCCAGATTTTCCTACTCCTTCTTACATTGTTGATGCTGCAACGCAAGCTTGCAAAGATCCGCGCAACTATCGTTATACTGCTACGGCAGGTTTGCCAGAGCTTAGGGAGGCGATTGCGCGCAAAGTGCAGCGAGATTCCGGCTACGAAGTTTCCCCAAATCAAGTCGTAGTTACAAACGGCGGAAAGCAAGCTGTGTACGAAGCTTGCCAAATTCTTTTAAATGATGGCGACGAAGTTATTATTCCAGCTCCGTATTGGACGAGTTATCCGGAAGCAGTAAAGCTTGCAGGCGGCGTGCCTGTGCCGGTTTTGGCAGGTGCAGATCGCGGTTTTGAGCCAGATATTGAGGCAATTGAGTCCGCTCGCACTTCACGCACGCGCGCAATTATCGTAACTTCGCCTTCGAATCCTACAGGTGCTATTTGGAGCGCGCAAACTATTCGCGCAATCGGCGAGTGGGCTGTAAAACACCATATTTGGGTTATTTCTGATGAGATTTACGAGCACTTGCATTACGACGGCATTTCGACTTCGTATATTGGCGTCGAGGTGCCGGAAATTCGTAAGCAGCTGCTGATTTTGAATGGTGTTGCGAAAACTTACGCCATGCCTGGCTGGCGTGTTGGCTGGATGGTGGCGCCGGAAGATGTCGCTAAAGCTGCAATTAAGCTTCAAAGCCATATGACTTCTAATGTTTCTAATATTTCGCAGCGCGCAGCAATTGCTGCAGTAGGCGGTTCGCTGGACGTGGTTGCCACTATGCGTGAGGCTTTTGATGCTCGACGCAAAGCGATTGTGGAAGCGTTGAACAATATTGACGGCGTTACTTGCCCTCTTCCTCATGGTGCTTTTTACGCGTTTGCTAACGTTGAAGCGCTGCTTGAGCGTCCGCTTGGCGAGAAGCGCGAAGTGCCGCATACTTCTTCTCGATTTGCTGAAATGTTGCTTGACGAAGCGCATGTTGCTGCGGTTCCGGGAGAAGCTTTTGGTGCTCCTGGCTATTTGCGATTCTCTTGCGCTCTTGCTGACGACCAGCTTGCTGAGGGCATGCGTCGCATGAAGAAGTGGGTTGAAGCTTAAGCAAGTATTTATTGCAAAATAAGAACTTGCTTGCAGTTGCAAAATGCGACACTCGCTTTTGCACGACGATATAACGAAATCATGCCCATGAGATAGTATGTCTATCTGGCGGTTTGCTATTTCGTTCCTTTTGGGGTATGATGAGCAAGTTCACCTTAGGGATGTGGCGCAATTGGTAGCGCAACGGTCTCCAAAACCGTAGGTTGTGGGTTCGAGTCCCGCCGTCCCTGCCAGTTTTTTGTTCAAGTTTTACACGAAGGATTCAAGCATGGCGCAGGCACGCAGTAATAAGAAAGCAGTAGAGCATAACTTGTTCGTGCGTATTGGCATGTTCGTTAAGCAAACTATTGACGAGACGCGCAAGGTTATTGCACCTCACGGCAAAGAGTTGTTTGCTTGGTCGTCTGCAGTTTTCATATTTGTTGTATTTTTGATGGCTTTCGTCACCTGCATGGACTTCGGTTTGGGTAAGTCCGTAATGTGGCTGTTCGGCTGAGTTGAAATTGGCTGAGTTGAAATTTTGAAGGTGTATGCAAGATGACTGATGAATTCAATCTCGAAGAAGCAAATGAAGCTGATGAGGCTTTTGCTTCTCTTGATGCTGACGAAGCAAATCATGATGCTGACGAAGCAAACGAATCAGCTGTAGATAATGAAGCTGCTGTATCTAGCGAGTCTGTTGAAGCTGATGTAGCTGAGGAAGCTGCTGCTGAAGCTGCTGTAGCTGATGGCGCAGCTTCTGCTGAAAGTGCTTCTGCTGACGATGCTGCTGATGCTTCTAGTGATGATGGCGATGCTGACGATGCCGACCCAACTGATGCCGGCGCAATCGCTGTAGCAGAATTTTCTAAGAAACTTCGAACTTTGGAAGGCAAGTGGTACGTTCTTCATACGTATTCTGGTTACGAAAAGCGCGTAAAAACTAACGTTGAATCTCGCGTGCAGAGCTTTGGTTTGGAAGATAAGATTTTCCAGATTGAAGTTCCTATGGAAGAAGTCGAGAAGCATACGGAAAAGGGTAAGAAGGTTATTACTCGCGTGCGTGTGCCAGGCTATGTGTTGATTCGCATGTGGCCGGATGAGAACGCTCGTCGCATTGTGCGCGAAACCGAGGGCGTGACTGGTTTCGTTGGTCCTTCTAGAGAGCCTGCACCATTGAGCCGCAAGGAAGTTGTGGCAATGATGGCTCCGATGATTGCTTCCGAAGCTTTGAAGAATGCTGGCGATAAGCCGGCTGCAGCACGTAAGCGTAAGGTTGAGGTTGCTTACAAGGTTGGCGATCAGGTAACAGTTACCGACGGTCCATTCTCAACGATGGCAGCTGTGGTTTCGGATGTGGAGCCTACAACTCAGAAGCTTACAGTGTTGGTTTCCATCTTTGGTCGTGAAACTCCTGTGGAGCTTGGATTTAACCAAGTGGAGCCGATTGTTTGAGTTGAAAGCCTAGGCTTTTGTAGCTAGCTTTTGTAGTTAGCTTTTGTAGATTTTACAAACCGGGGTGCGTATTGCACTCCGGTTTTTTGTTTTGTTTTTTGTTTAGTTTTTTGGTTTTGTTTGGTTTTTCGTTTTAGTTAGTTCGCTTATTTACTACGACACGCCGTAAAATTTGGAAATAATCCTAAATTTTCTTGCAATTATCGTGCTTTTATCAATTTAAATAATAAATATTTCTAAATATATAGTTTGGCTTGCAAATAGGCATGGGGGGGGGGGTATAGTGCTGAGTGTTTGAGAAGAGCGTTTTTAGCAGAGAATTTTAGCGAGAATTTTAGCAGAGTGTTTTGCAGGGAATTCGAGTTTTTAGTGCCGTTGTAATAACGACATTATGATATAAGAGGGCGAATTAGGTGGTAGGTGTATATGTTTAATTTGCATATATTTAGCCGTTTCCTTCGACTAGTGCGCTCAATTCGCCGTTCCCTATTTGCTTTTTTCGTGACGATTGCAATGTTGCTTGCTACTTTTGTGATTGCTCCAACTTATGCTTTAAGTGCTGGTGGTGCTGGCGAGAAAGTTAGCACTGAGAAGGCTGAGGGTGCTAAGTCTGGTTCTGTTAAGGATGAGGGTGGGCAGAAGCTGCAGTCCGAGCAGAGTGAATTTAATAATACTGAATCTGATAAGAATAATAATAATAAAGAGTCGAATCCTGTTGAAAAGCAGAAGCCTGATAGTAACAAGGTTGATGATAAGGCTAAGTCGACTGATTCTGATGTAAAGAAAAACGTTAAAAAGCAAGATGTTGATTCTGCGAAAGCTGTTAACGGCACTGACAGAAGCACGAATGAAGAGCCTCAGCTTCATCCAGAGTGCAATGGTAAGAAAAAGTATAATACTCCTGAAAAATGCTACAGCATTACTTATAGTAAGGAGTTAAGCATTAAAGGTACTGAGAGTGAGCCTTATTATAAGGTTCCTCAGATTATTACTCCAACAATAAAGGTTGCTGGTAAAGAGCAGAAAACATTGCCTGATGGCGTGTGGCTTGAGTTGAAAAAGTATGGTAATGATGATTCTGTAAATTATGCTTTTTTCAAGGGCGAGAATGATAAGAATGATAGCTACACTGCCAAATCTACGGAAGGTGTATCTAATAGCGATGGTTCTATACGCTTTTTCCCAAGCAAATGGTTAGTAGCTGATAAGAAATATAAGTTTAAAGTCGCAATACATTATCCAGGTGTTTCTGAACCACAATCTAAGAACATCATCAACGCGAAACTAGATAAAAAGGATTTGCCTAATCCTCAATCTGGTGATTTATCGCTGAGCGTATACGATTTTGTGAATAAGCAGGATGATGTTGCGGTAAGTGGTAATAAAATTACTATAAAATCAAAGTCTAATAGTCAAGGTGCTAGCGGAGGCACTGCTGGCAGTACTGATAAAAAAGACGTTTACGATTCTATTAATAAGCTTTTTATTGATTCGCAATCGATATATAAGCGAGGCGAGCTGTACCATCACATGATTTGCAAGGATGATGCCAATAATTACACTGTAGATAATTTTAATGGTTTGAGTCTTAAAGATAAAAAAGATAATCCTTCTGCAGATAATCAGACTCAGTTCAAGCATATGGTAAAACAGAATAATCCAAAGGATAGCACTGCAGATAAGTATGCTTTGTATGAGAATGATGATTATACTGAGCGCTCTCAAAGTTGGATTAGTGGCAAGCCTGCGAAGGCTGGAACTTTTGAGTGCAAAGTGTTTGCTATTAAAAAAGATGTTGAATTAGAGAGAAAATCAGACGGCGGTAAAGAGCCGGAATCTTCTAATCTAGTAAAAGAGTTTGATACTAGAGCAGCAACTCCGGCAGGTAAGCAATCTCTGTTTGAGGGAAACATCGTTGACACGAAGTGGGACAATAAGGCGTCTATTAAGCAAGGCGTTGACTGGGATTATAAGTCAGTTACGATTGAGGTGAAGTCGAGTAATCCTCCAAAGCCGAAACCACCAGAAATTGGTGATAATGATCTTATGCTGAAGGTGTATCCGTTTAATGGTTCTAAAACAGCGTTGACTAGCGACAATAACAAGATTTCTGCGATACTTGGTATGGAGCTTAAGCCGTTTGTTGATGCTACTTCTGCGGCGGATAGCAAGAATAAGATTACGTTGCGCGTGCTGTGTTCGAAGGGCGAGAAGAAGAATAATGCTGGTGGTGGCGGTGCTTCGACCGGAGGTGCTGGCTCTGCTGAAAGTGGTTCTGCTGTAGGTGGCTCAAGTGGCGCTATTACTGGCACTGGCTCGCAAGCTGAGCAATCTTCTGGATCATCGCAACCTGCGGAGAATCTTGAATACAAGACTTGGAGTAGTAATCTTGCCGAGCTTGGGTTGAGTGTGCCTGCGGATGATAATCAAAATACGTGCCACTCTGATAAAGAAGGCAAGAAGACTTGTGTGTCGGCTGATCCTAAGACGAATGTGGCTGCACGAACTGATAAGGAAGTGAGCATAAAGCCGGCTGAGGTTGGCGATTACCAGTGCGTTGTGTTTGCTCTGAAACCTAAAGCACTCGAAACGTTTGATGGTCTAAAAGGCAGTTTAACCCCTACGTCGATAAAATCTTCGCTAACTGCTGCTCCAGCATCTTTTAAAGAACATAAGGATTTTGCTGCTTTTACGCTCAATATTCACTTGGTGAGTAATTTTACTTTGCCGCACACGGGCGGTCAGAGTTGTAATTTGCAGCTGGGTATTCTTGCCGCATTATTGGTGAATCTGCTTGCTGCTGGCTTCGTGGTAAGTCAAAGTGAGCGCGGTCGCAAATTAATTTTTGGAAGGTGGCGAGGCTTATGCAATTACGTATGAAGCAGTTGTATATGCATTTACTCGCGGTGCTTCGCATAAGGCGACTACGTACGCATTTGCGCATAAAGCCTTCCTGTTTCGCGCATTGTTTTATTGTGCATTGTTTTATTGCGCAGTCTTTCGGGATTCGGGAGCGTGATAACACAAGGTAAATGCTAAAAATTTTAAAACTTTACTCGTATGAGCATTATTAATGCAAACTAATTCTCTAGTTGCCGTAAAACGGCAAATGAAAGGAGTGAACATGAAAAAGTTCACTAATAAATTCGTGGCGGCGGTGGTGTCGCTTGCGATGGCTGGCACGCTGTGCGTCGCCGGTGCTGTAACTGTATCTAGTGTCGCGTGGGGTAAGGGTAATAATTTACAGGGAGGAACGGATGGACCTGCTCCGGCTCCGTGGGAGAATGATGCTCCTAAGAAAGGTACTATAACCATCCTTAAGTGCGTGAAGGATACTACTTCTTCTACTACTTCTGGAGGTAGGGGGAAGGTTGTTACTCAGGGTGCATCAGTTTCTTGCCTTACTGGTTTTAAGCCGCTTAAAGACGCTGAGTTCAAATTGACTAAAGTCACTTCTGTTAAGGAAGGTGACAAGTATGTTGACTTAGATCTTAGCAAGTTTGATTCTTGGCAGAAGATTGCGAAACTTGTTACTAAGCTGAACGATCACACTATCGCAGATAGTGGTGAAAACGCTGAAATTACACTCGGTACCGTGACTGAGGGTGATGGTAAAAATGTGTTCACTGGCAAAACTGACAATAAAGGTATAGCCAAGTTTGGTGATGGGAAAAATTCTCTTGACCTTGGCTTGTACAAGGTTGAGGAAACTAGCGCGCCTAAGGGCTATGGTGTTTCTGACTTGCAATCCTTCTATATGACGCTTCCTTTGCCAGAGTACACTACGACGCAAGCCTATGGTAGTAACAAAACCAAGACGACTGTGGCTTATAACTATAATCCTACTGTGAAGCCAAAGAATAAGGATCTCTCGGCTACTATTGAGAAGGTTTACGATAAGACTAAGTTCGCTAGCGTTAAGGATAAAGTGCCTTTCACGATTACTGCCGGCGTGAACATAGCTAAGCGTGATGACAGGAATTTGACCGCTAACGATCTTCAGGGCTATAAGGTCTTCGATGATGCTCCAACTGCTGCTTTGACAGTACAAAAGCCTGATGGATCAACAACTACTCCAACTCTTGCTGATGCTGTGAAGACTGTGAAAATTGGTAAAACGACTCTTGAAAAGGGTACTGCAACTGAACCTAAAGATTACAAAGTCACTTTAGTCACTGATAGTAAGACAGATGAAGGTAAGGATCTTGCTTCTGGTCACACGCGTATTTTAGTAACGTTTGAAAAGGCAGGTCTTGATAAGATTGCTGAAGAAATAAACAAGTGTACTAAGGCAGGAGACACGATTAATGTTGAAGTAGATCTTGAGTTTGAGATTAATCCTGATTACCAGACTTACACTGCTCCTGCTGATGGTCAGACTGCAGCTGACACTAGCAAGGATCAGATTATAAACAAGTCCGGCTTCTTCCCAGCTCATGAGAAGGATGCTAGTGCTTTGCCACCAATCATTCCTGATAATGATCATTCTCAAGCGACTATTGACTTCGGTTTCCTTGATGTCCATAAGTACTACATGAAGGACGGCAAGCAAGAAGATCTTAAGGATGCTGAGTTCAGGATTTTTGCTGATGAGAAAAAGGCAAATGCTTGCGCTCAAGGTATTAAGGAAAATAAGGAACTTGACAAGATTTACGCTTGCAAGGCTGCGTCAACTATTGGTGATGCTGCTGGCGCTACTACTGACGTACAGACTGCTACAACAAATGATAGCGGTAACTTCGCGACTCCGTACAAGACTCGCGCTGGTGAGCCGGTTTATCTTGTTGAGGTTAGAGCTCCTAAGGGTTATGCGATTTCTCCTGTAGTCCACGCTGTGACCGTTGAGAAAGATAAGACTACGACTGAGCCGTTTGAGAACTTCCCACTTAAGGGTGGCGACGATGGCAAGAGCTTCTGGTTCAACCTTCCTGCAACTGGTGCTTATGGCGTGCTGATTTTCGCTGTTGTGGGCATGGTTCTTATTGTTGCGAGCGTGATTATGTACGTGCGCAATCGCAAGGAAGAAGAACAGCAGCAGAACGCTTGATCCGCTTTCTAAAGCTGGTCTTGTAGTCTAATAGCAAAGTGTGAGTCTAGGGTTTACTGAACTAAATCCTAGACTCATATTTGTGTGGCAGAGATTCGAGATTTTTCGCCCTGAATAGAACTTGACTTCAAGTAAACAAAATCAAGAACACTTCCCCGATTTTGTTTACTTATCTGGCGTGTTGGTAAACAAAACCAAGAACAGAATGCCAGTGAGGGCTGGGTGATTCTTGGTCGAACAGTATAAGAGCGGCAGCCGATACCAAATAATCCAAATGATCAACCACTACAAACAAACTTCAACCAAAAAACAAAATCAAAGCCAAATCGGAACAACCGCAACACCATGCAAGACGCAAGAGGCAGAGCGTTGTAAGACAAGAAACACCCAGCCCTCAGCAACGCTAAATAGGAAAATCGCGCGCGTTATATTTGCATTATGAGTGAGACAAATCTAACGAAATTAAGCTAAAAAACGTTACAAATGTCTCATCTATGATGCAAATATAACGAATTTGGGTCAAAAAACGTTACATATGTCTCACGCGAAAGACATATGTAACAAATCTTGGGAAAAGCTCGAATGCAGGTCATGTCGTTCGCGCAACAACAAGTAAGGGAAGTGCGCAACACTTGATAGTAGTGAAGCGTGAAAATATGTTGGAGTAGGAATGAAGGCTAAGAAAAAGGAAAAGCAAGTAAAACGCAAGAAATCGCATTTGCGCCGTATTTTAGAGCCAATTGCCCTCGCGCTTGCTGCAATTCTGTGCTTCACATACCCGGTTGCGTCAACATTGTGGAATAACAAGGTGTCGAAGGAGATTTCCGCTGCGTATGATCGTTTGAGTCGTAAGCAGACTGCGAGTGCTCGCGAGAAGATTTTGAACGCGGCTCGTCGTTATAATGCGCGCCACAAGTCGATTATTACGGCTGATCCTTACGATGGCACGACGGATTACATGAAGACGCCGGAGTATAAGGAGTACGCTAAGCAGCTGGATGAGCCGATGGGGATTATGGGTATCGTAAAAATCCCGAAGATTGGCGTTAAACTGCCGATTTATCACGGTAGTTCGCAGGAGGTTTTGGCGTATGGCGCTGGGCACTTGTATGGCACGGATTTGCCGGTTGGTGGCAAAACGCGTCACGCGGTCGTGACGGCGCATACGGGTTTGCCGAATGCGACCATGTTTGATGATTTAGTGGAGTTGAAAAAGGGCGACTATTTCTATTTTGACGTGCAAGGGGAGACGCTGCGTTACAGGGTATTCCGAATTAGCGTGGTCGATCCGCATGATATTAGGTTGCTTCAACGCGAGAATGGGCGCGATTTGGCGACGCTGCTTACGTGTACTCCGTATGGTGTGAATACGCAGAGGCTGTTGGTTACGGGATATCGTGTGCTGCCAGATCCAGTTTTCGCACCTGGCGATAAGTTGCAGTGGCCGCTTTGGATGACGATGTTCATGCTCGCGCTCATCGGTTGTGCGGTGATTCTTGCGACGATGATTATTGCTGCGGTTCGCAAGCGTCGTCGCCGTGCTGCAAACCTTGCCAGCGCTAAGCATGTGGGTAAAAAATATGTTGTTAGTAAATAGTTGATAAGTCTAATTAATATGTGATAGCATTTCGTATACGAAAGTATTGAGAGTTGGAGTGATTATGGCTAATTTTCGTGGTGAAGGTGGCGTTGATGTCACTGATGAAATGCTCGATAAATGGGAAAGTGATGCTGAAAAAGGTATCTATCATGGGAAAGCTGGTAATTTGCGTATTAAAAAGCCGCTTGGTAGACCGCCTCTTTACAAAGAAGCTATGTTGCCTATAACTTTTCGTATATCTGCTGAAGATGCTGATGCTTTAAAAGCTTCTGCGGATAAGCAGGGTGTGAAGATTGGGGATGTTGTGCGCGAAGCATGCAAACTGCTTCTTTCGCAGCAAGTGCGGTGATTGTTAAGCGTTTGCAAACTTCCGATGTCTGTCTTTCAACTTTCTTAAGTTTGTACCCAACTTGGAAGTAGACTTACAACTTTTGCTGTTGTGCAAAAATAGCCGCAGCTTCCGTAATGCAGCGTGTCGCGAAGATGTGGCATAATAGGAAGGCTTGTGACTGGAGGAGGAATCCGCTAGCACAGCACAGCAATACAAGATGCGGGAGGAAGCTGCAAAACGGCTTTATAGCAACGTTTCGTAAGTGCTTTACTTCTGTAAGAAGCGACTATACCAACGTTTGCAGCAACCGTTTGAACCGCTTGTACAAGAAAGAAGAACCATATTATGGCTCCGAAAAAGAAAGTCTCCGCGCTTATTAAGCTCGAGATTCAGGCTGGTAAGGCAAATCCAGCTCCACCACTGGGCCCAGCATTAGGCTCCCACGGCGTGAACATCATGGACTTCTGCAAGGCGTATAACGACCAGACGAAGGACAAGATGGGTCAGATCGTCCCAGTTGAGATCACCGTTTACGAAGATCGTTCCTTCACCTTCATTTTGAAGACCCCACCAGCCGCTGCTTTGTTGCTTAAGGCTGCTGGAATCCAGAAGGGCACCGAGAATCCATTGACTCACAAGGTTGGTTCTGTGACCAAGGCTCAGGTGCGCGAAATCGCCGAAATTAAGATGCCTGACCTCTCCGCACGTGACGTCGAGGCCGGTATGAAGATCATCGCGGGTACTGCTCGCTCGATGGGTATTACCGTTACCGACTGAAAGGGAGTGTAGAAATGGCTAAGCGTTCTAAGAAGTATCGTGAAGCGGCTGAGAAGATCGACCGCAATAACCTGTACACCCCAGCTGAAGCTATCGCTTTGTTGCAGAGCATGCCAAAGCACGCTTTCGACGAGTCCGTTGAGGCTGTTATGCGCCTTAACGTGGATCCTCGCAAGGCTGATCAGTTGGTTCGTGGCGTAGTTAACTTGCCAAACGGCACCGGTAAGACCGCTAAGGTTTTGGTGTTCGCTCGTGGCCCAAAGGCTACTGAGGCTCAGGAAGCTGGCGCCGACATCGTTGGTGATGACGAGCTTATCGAAAAGGTTGCCGGTGGCTTCCTTGACTTCGATGCAGTCGTTGCAACCCCAGATATGATGGGTAAGGTTGGCCGCTTGGGTCGTGTGCTTGGTCCTCGTAGCTTGATGCCAAACCCAAAGACTGGCACCGTGACTATGGATGTAGCCAAGGCTGTTGCTGATATTAAGGGCGGTAAGATTGAGTTCCGCGTGGATCGCCAGGGCAACCTGTCCTTCCTCTTCGGCAAGCTCTCCTTCGATGCTAAGGCTCTTGAAGAGAACTTCAAGGCTGTTGCAGACGAAATCCGCCGCTTGAAGCCAAGCACCATCAAGGGTCGTTACATTACTAAGGTAACTGTGACTTCCACTATGGCTCCTGGTGTTCCAGTTGATATCGCCAGCATCGCTGCCTGATTTATTGCTTGCATAGTTTGTGCGAAAGCATGGCTGGTAAGTAGTAAATTAAGTTTAAAACTTATAAACGCTGAAAATGTGCTCTTTTGAGTCATGTTTTCAGCGTTTTTTGTTACTCGCGTCACTGCGTTTCTGCGTTAGTAACGAATAATTGTGATTTTGCGTTACTGTTGCAGTACGTTATCTGCGTTAGTAACGAATAATTGTGATTTTGCGTTACTTGCGCAGTATGCTATCTGCGTTAGTAACGCGAATAGGTTACGTGAGATGTTTTGGCGCGGGAGAGGTCGCGCTTATAGAGAATTCGCGACGCATGTAGGCTCACTGCGTGTTGTGATTTAGCGCCAAGTTCTAAACATTCTCTTATACTACTAGTAGTTTGTTTATTGCAAAAAATGCCCTTATTTAGGTGTTTTTCTTTAAAATGCTTTCTATTTGTAAAAAAGTGGTGTACCCTGTGTTATTGTAATCTAGATTGGTTTATTCCGGGTTGGTTTATTCCGAGTTGGTTTATTCCAGTTTTAATATTGGTATCTTGCTTCTGCGTTTTAGCACTAACTTTTTTGCAGGGGTTAGATAAAAGAGATTGAAGGTCTAATATGTTAAAGAAGAAGACCATTGCAGCTTTTGCTGCAGCTGCTACTTTGTTTGCAGGTTGTGCTTTTGCTGCTCCAGCAATGGCTCAGGATGAAGATCATACTGTACTTACTGAGTACGGTACTCCAGATCCATTGAATGGACAAAATTTGTATCCAGAGACTCATGAGGCTCCTGCTAATCCTGAGGGCTATACTGATCCTACCCAGGTTCCTGATAGGAATCACTGCTACAAGAACTCCTTGGGCACTGTAGTTTGCGAGCCTGCTACATATACTTTGTACAACAAAGCCACTACTAGCGACTTCCATGAGAATGATAAGAAGCCAGCTCCAGCTAAGCCAGCTCCAGCTAAGCCAGCTCATAAGCTTCCTCCTACCGGTGCTGCAGTAGCTATGGTTGCTGTAGTTGCTTCTGCTCTTGCCGGCATGGGCGCTGCTCTTCGCAAGATTCGTCACTAAATTAGTGTTGTAAGCACAAGCCAATATATTCTTATTCCTTGTGCTTACTTTTTCTTGCACTTTAGCGTGTGGTGTGAAACCTTTGGTTTTGCGCCGCACGTTTTTTTTTGTTTGTAAAATTAGAGTTATTGTGAATCGCGAATTTAGACTTAGTGTGAATCGCGAATTCTGCCAATTGTTATAGCTGTTTGCAGCACATAAGCGGCGCGCGGATCCGTAGCATCCCATCCTGTAGTTTGCGCAACTTTACGTAAACGATAACGCACAGTATTTGGATGCACATTAAGTTCGTGTGCTGTTTGGTCGAGAGCTCCACCAAAGCGCAAGAACATATCAATAGTTTCCAAAGTCGGATCGTCGTGGCTGTAAGGAGCCAAGCTTTGATAAACCTTGTTGTAAAGAGTATCAAAAGCTGTGGCATCGCCAATAAGCGCTCGCTCTGGAAGCAAATCATCCGTGTGAATTATTTGCGGCAAATGTTTTACTGCTGGAGCAACAGCAATCGCGGCAAGCGTAGCAGTAAGAGCGGAAGAAATCTGCTCAACTCCTTCAACCATGCTGCTGACACAAATCGGTTTATTAGAATTTTCAAAAACTTTGCACAGCTTCTCTAAAGCCTGATCGCTAGGATTTTCGCGCACAGCAAGCAGAATAATGTGAGAAGGTGCTGCAAAATTAGAAGAATTTTTTGTAGATGCCGATATCAGTGCTTGCGTTTTTTGCCAAGCTCCCGTAATGCGTTGCAAAGCACTACTTTGTGCGCGCTCAACTATCGCATCGTAAGCATTGCAACTGCCGAGCTGCGGCCAAATATTTCGGCGCAAAGTGTCAGTGTTATCAGGTGGAATATCTGGTGCTGGCTTGCGATTTGGTCCGTCATCTGGCTTAATTGCAGTGCCGAAAGTTCCTGCAATAACAATAACTTTTGGCGAATCTGACCATTGAAGCAAATGCATGAAAGCGTCAATGCGAGCATCTGCAATACCATTCATTAAGCACGTTGCAATAATCGAATGTAATTGCAAACGCATAGCAGCGTCAAAAACTTGACCATCACGATTGTCGAAAATTCTAAGCGGCTCCGAGCTAGTTGATTTTTGCGCGCTGGGCAATGGAGTAAAACTCGGTGAATTATTGCCTCTACTATTTTCAGAAGATTGACTTGAACGACTTGAACGACTTTGATTTGATGAAAGACGATGCCACAAGTGATGCTTGTGCTTTTCTTCGTTTTCTTGCTCTGCTTTAGAAGAATCTTCTTGATCATTTGATACAGCGTTTACTTGCGTTTTGTTCAACTGTTCACTTTCAAGAGAATTAGCAATATTAGAATCTTCCGCATGATTTTCTGCTGCCTGTACGCTTGCTAGTATCGAAAGAAAATCGCTACTAAGTAAGTTGTTTTCCTCAAGTTTATCTTCATGATTCTCTTCGGACATAACAGAAGAAGCAGCGCTGCTATCTTGCGCAAACTGAGGTGTATTCTTCTCGTCCATCTTGTGCCTCTGATCCTAACATTCTTTACTATTATAGCGCGCTTGAGTAAAAGTATCTCGCCAAAAAGTAAGCGCTACAAAGCAGAAAACAAAAGCTAACGGTAGCATATGCCGATCAAAATTATTAGCTGGAGCAAGAATCATAACTCCAACTAGCAAGGCAAGTGGAATATGCCATAACAATGTACGCCAACGGCGAAGAATAATTTCTGCAACACCGATAAGTAGTGTAAAAATAACGAAAGTATTTCCGTGAATTGGCCAACTTAAAACAGGAATATCGCTAAACGTGCTAATATCTTCTGCAAATTTAGCTCTCCACTTAGGATTCCAATATTTAATCCAATCAGATTTTTGTATGCTGTCAGTGTCTATGTAATATTCTGGTCCAACATACGGGCGGTCAAAAATATCAAAGTATCCGTAAGTTTTCGCAAGAAAAGCGTCAGTTGCAACGAGTGGACTATGCGTAATCATTTGCCACCAAGCGAAATCTAATTTACGGATATTATCTTTAGTAACGTATCTCCAACGATAACTCACTTTTTTAGACTGCAATCCGGAAGATTTCACAGGGTCTGCGTCATAAGGTTTGTATGCTTCTGCAGTTTGATCCAGATTAAAAATTGGTGCAATAATGCGCTTTGCGCTACGCGGTATGCTATGCGGATCAAGCTTAGCTATACGTGCAATTTGTTGTAACTGAATGCCGCGACTCTCAATAGGATCGCCGCTAATAATAGCACCGCTCGAAATAAGCATAATTAACGAGCCGTGAATCACAACGATCGGAAGCAAAATTCCGCAAACCCACAAACGCCAGCGTTTGCGCTCAAAAATAATTAAAAGCACGAATTGAAAAACCAGAATATACCAAGCGTATTTTGCAGCAATAAGCATTACGCACACTGAAATAATTAATTCCAAAACAGTGTGAAGTCTAGGCTTTTGCGCACTCGGCTCTGTGCTAGGTGTATTTTTAGTGTCGTTCGCATGATAGCAATTAGTTAACTCGTAATTTATGCCGAACCACCAAACAAAAGCGAACGCAAAAAGCGGAGATTTTGTAAGCGCAATAGTTGAGCACAACACAAGCGGATTAAGCAAAAACATAAGCAGAATAACGAATCTTGCAAAAGTTGTTGTGTTGCAATTTGTTGAGCTAGATTCTGCGTTAAGCCAAGGTTTGTTTAAGAAGCGGTGTGCTGTTGCGCAAACGCACCATGCTGCAAATGCAAATTGCATGAAAGCAAGAAGTACAATTCCAGCGTCGTTTGAGTCGGTAAAGTATCTGGAGACTGCTGTTGTTGCGCCATAAATAACAGTTAGAACAATGTTGTGCTGATCTGTTAAATAAGTTGGGTGAGGCGGCCACAAGTAGTGCGCAGTCGGGTAAATATCCATTGGGACAAAGCTAAAGAAGCCGATATAAGGCTGATCTAAGCCTGTAACTTTATTCCAAGTCCAACTGTACTCGCGAATTTGCGAGCATATGTCCGCGCCGTATGCAGCAAGTAACGTAGCTGGAACCCAAATCCAACCCACGAAAAAAGTAAGAAATAGGTTTCTTCTGTTGCGAGTGGAGTGGTTAATAAACCATTTAGCGCAATTAAAAAATAGTTTTGCAGATTTTAAAAGAAAATGCGAAATATTGCGGAAAATAGTGTGTTTAGTAGTAAATTTTTGTAATTTTGACTGTTTTTTATTTTCGCTATTTTTTCTTAACGCAATTGACTTTATTAATTTCGTAAAAGGTTGATATTTAGGCAAAAACTTTTTATTTTTACCGTAGTAAATAAGCGCAGCCAATATTAGTGCGTATATTATGAAGGCAGCAACGAAAATAAAAGAATTAACTGACGAAAAATCAGCGATTGACCCTAAATGAACTTTAATATTTTGACTGCGGAAAATTGGCCCCAAGCTAGTGCAAAAAGCAAGTATAAAACATAACAAAGCAGCAAGAGTGTAATCCAAAAAACGTGCTGCAATAGCACGCAATTTACGCGGCTTTTCGTACTGCGTTTTGCGACGTATGCGCTCCATGTGTTAACACCTGCTTAATTGATGCCTAGCTACTTTGTTTGCTATTGCGCGCAAAACATGCAATGACGCGCGCAAAAATATGATCTGATGTAAATTATACATATGACTATTTTTTCTTCGCAAAGTGTGGCATTGATGCCGCAGACATCAGAAGTAGCAGATTTGGTAAAATATTTCGCAATTACAGATTCTACGCAAAATATTGCGCGAGAAATGATACAAAAAGGCGAAATAATCGCGCGAGATGACGGAAAGCCAGCAATAGTTGCTATTGTGGCAGACAAGCAAACAGCAGGTCGCGGCAGGCTTGGACGCGCGTGGGTAAGTCGCCCGGGGGAAAGCTTTTTAGTTTCATTCGTAACTTTGCTGCCGAAGTCAATTGTTATGGACGCAAGTCACAATGGGTGGCTGCCTATTATTGCAGGGCTTGCAGCGCGTGACGCACTTCTAGAAACGTTTAAAGAGTGCGGAAGCTCGCCAATGCACGGTGATGCTTGCGAGATAAAACTTAAATGGCCTAACGACGTGTTTTTGCACGATTGCAAAGAAGGCGGAATATTAACAGAAATCGTAGCTAATCCAAGCAAGGATGGTGTTATTGGAGTAATTTTTGGAATTGGATTGAATTTGCACGTGCCGCAAGAAGTATTGCCAATTAAAATGGCGACTTCGCTGCAAATGCATATGACTGATTTGCCGGAAGCTAAAGAATTGCGCGATGAGATTGCTGCAAAAATCGTTACTGGATTGCGTTCTAGACTTGGTGATTTTATGCGCGATTATCCATGTAACGCTGCAGATTTGCTTCAAGAAGTAAATGGTGTGTGTTGGACTCTTGGGCGCGAAGTTAACGTGCATCCAGTTGGCGGAAGCGTGGTGACAGGAACTGCTGTGCGGCTTGGAGAAGATGCGTCGCTTACGATTCGTGAGGCATCTGGCGAGGAGATTGTGGTAAAAAGCGGTGATGTGCACGCAGTTGCGTATGAAAAATGAGATTTAAATAAAGCAAACGCGATGACTTGCTTTCTGCACTAGTGTCTCATTTTGCTTGTTTTGGGACACTAGTGCAGTTGAGTTACTGCGTGAGTGTCTCTTGATTGTGGTTTTGGGACACTAGTGCAGTTGTCGTTCTGCGCACGTGTCTCAAAACAGGCAGAATGGGACACTCGCGCAGTGCGACGACATGCCTGAGCGCTTGTTCCGAACGGCTATTTGGTAGCCGTTCGGCTGATTTGGCATGTGAAGCACACTGTGCTTCACATTTGAGCCAAATCACGCTTTGACCGAGCTTGAAATCCCAGTGATTTCAAGCTCGGTCAAAGCGCGCCTTTTTATTAAGTGCGTTGTACAAGCCGGAGCAAGCCGCGCTCGCAACAAAAGCCTTAATCAAATCGCCAATCATGAAGATAATCAAGGTTGCTGCGGCAGTTGAAAGTGGCATGCCAGTTAAGTAGCTTTGGCCGAAAATGCCGAATGCGTAAATCACAATCGTGCCGATTATAGAAGCTACAGAGTAAGTGCAGAAGCGTGCGAAAGTCTTCTTGAAGGAGTTTTCTGGCATCATTGCGTCAAGAGCTACGTCAAATACGCGCTTCAAAGCAGCGGTTGCAGCAACGCCAAAAATGAAACCGGCTAAGAATCCTGCAGTAGGGCCGACGAAAACAGCCCATCCGCCCTTAAAGCCAGCAAACACAGGCAAACCTGCTGCTCCAACAGCAAGATACATAACTACAGAAGCTACGCCTTCGCGCCAGCTCAAAGTTAAACCAATAATGCACAAAACAAGAGTTTGCAACGTAATAGGCACAGGAGTAATAGGAAGATAAATTGCGCCTGCCATAGTAGAAAGAGCCAAAAGCACAGTGAGAAGCGCTGGCTTTGCAAGCCATGCTGCAGCTACTTTCAACTTATTTGCAACGTTTGAATTTGCTGATGCTGTTGCTGCATTATTTTGATTTATGTTAGTCATGAAAACCTTCTTTTGGTTATTTCCGGTTTGCCGTTTGCGGCTAATAGGTTGTCAATTAAACGGTTTTGCCGGTTGTTTTCCGTTTCGCTAATCACATTACGTGCCTAAAAAATCATGTGCATTGGAGAAGTGTACAAAATTTTGCTCTAGCTTTTGTGTATGTCGACTCATCCGTAAACGCAACTTTTCTAATATCTTGTAACGTATGGTTACGAATATCAAAAAAATTCTCATCGCAAACCGCGGTGAAATCGCCTTGCGAGTTATTCGCACGGCTCACGAAATGGGCATTTTTACCGTTGCTATTTACGCACCGACTGATCGCAATGCGCAGTTTGTAGAAATGGCAGACGAAGCGTACGCACTTTCCGGAGACACGTATCGCGATACTTATTTAAACGAAGATGCGATTCTTGACATTATTAAAAGAAGCGGCACGGATGCAGTACACCCGGGTTACGGTTTCCTTTCGGAAGTTGCGTCTTTTGCTAAGAAAGTTAACGATGCTGGAGTTATTTGGATTGGTCCGCGTCCGGAAGCTCTTATTGATTTGGGAGATAAAATTACGGCTCGTCGCGTGGCAGTTCGCGCGAAAGTGCCGCCAGTTCCAGGCATTTCGGAGCCTGTAAAAGATATTCGAGAACTTTTAACTTTTGCGCAAACGCACGGCTATCCTGTGATGATGAAGCGCACGGATGGCGGCGGCGGACGCGGCATTACAGTCGTTCGTAACGACGACGAGTTGCGCGGTTTTTACATGAATCACGACGCTCTTCAGGGCGGCGACTTAGACGAATATTTTATTGAGCGTTTTATTGACAAAGCTCGCCACGTTGAAACGCAGTGTGGCCGCGACGCTCACGGAAATTTCACCGTATATTCCACGCGCGATTGCTCGGTGCAGCGCCGAAACCAAAAGCTGGTTGAGGAAGCTCCTGCACCGTTCTTGACTGACGATGAAAAAGATCAGCTTTACCGATATTCTCGTAACCTATTTGAAGCTGTTGACTACGTTGGTCTTGGCACGTGCGAATATATGGTGACTTCTCAGCATAAAGTCTACTTCTTGGAAGTTAATCCGCGATTGCAAGTTGAGCACACGGTTAGTGAGGAAGTTAGCGGACTTGATTTAGTGCGAGAACAGCTCAATATTGCTGACGGCGGCGAGTTGATTAAGGATCCAGAGCCTCGCGGACACAGCTTCGAGCTTCGCATTACTTCGGAAGATCCTGCTACGAATTTGACTCCAAGTTCCGGCACTTTGACGAAGATTAAGTGGCCTTCCGGCCCTGGTATTCGAGTCGATTTTGGTGTTGAAGTTGGCGATAATATTTCGCCAAAATTCGATTCGATGATGGGCAAGCTTATTATTACTGCGCAAAGTCGCGAAACTGCTGTTGCTCGCGTGCGTCGCGCTTTGAAGGAACTTTGCATTGAGGGCGTGCCAACTCCAGCGAAACTTTTTGAGCAGATTTTTAACGACCCTGAGTTCACTGCGGAAAATCACAGTTTTGACGTGTCTACTAAGTGGATGGAACGCAAGTATTTGAACCGCGTTCCTGCAGCTTCCTTGGGTGGGCAGCCGGCTTCGCTTGTTTCTGGAAAGTCTGCTGATGAGTCCGAAAATAAGCAGCCTGCAATGGAATCCTTCATTATTGAGGTTGATAATAAGCGCGTAAAGCTTACGATTCCGCAAGATATTGTTGACAATTTGACTGGTTCTGCGCGCGTTCGTAGCGTTTCTAGAGCTTCGCAGCCTTTGCGCGGACGTTCGCTTCGCGGCAGTACTCACAAATCTGAAGAGCAAAAGCAGATTCCTGGCGTAATCGCAGCGCCTATGCAAGCTGTTATTACGCGCGTGAATGTTGCTGAAGGCCAGCAGGTTGCCAAGGGTGATTTGCTTGTGGTGCTTGAGTCTATGAAGATGGAAAATTACGTTTACGCTCCTGCAGCTGGTACTGTTACTGGAATTTTTGTGGGGCCTGGTGACGGCGTGGAATCGGGCGCAAAGCTTGTGACGATTGACATTTCTGGTTCAAATAAGGGAGATTCGTCTGAAGGTGAGAAGTCTTCCGAAAAGTCTTCCGAGAAGTCTTCCGAAAAGCCGGAAGGAGAGCAGAAATGAGCACTTTAGTAAAAGAAAAGTCTGAAATTTCGGAGAAAAGTGTGAATAATTCTGACGAAACAAACTTGCAGCCTCGTCGCGGAAAAGCTGCAGTTCAGCACGCAGCACAACTTGCTCGTGACGCAGAACAAAAAGCTTTAGAACGTCAGCACGCAAAAGGCAAAAGCACTGCTCGCGAGCGTCTCGACCTGCTTTTTGACACAGGCTCATTCGTGGAAATCGGACGCTTTAACGGCGGTGACATAAATAACGATGTTGCCGGATGCGCTGTAATCACCGGTTTTGGCGAAGTTTACGGACGCAAAGTTGCTGTGTACGCACAAGACTTTTCTGTGCGCGGCGGAACTTTAGGTAAAGCTGAAGGCGAGAAAATCTGCCATCTTTTAGATATGGCTGTTGAACTTCGCGTGCCAGTTGTTGCTGTAATTGATTCCGGCGGCGCTCGCATTCAGGAAGGCGTTAGCGCGCTTATGCAATATGGTCGCATCTTCAAAAAAACTTGCGAAGCAAGCGGCTTGATTCCGCAAATCTCAATTATTTTGGGTCCTTGCGCTGGTGGTGCAGTTTATTGCCCTGCATTGACGGATTTGATTATTATGACTCGCGAGCACTCAAATATGTTCGTAACTGGCCCGGATGTTGTTAAAGCTGCAACCGGCGAGGCTATTAGCATGGACGATTTGGGCGGCGGTCTTGTGCATAACGCAACTTCCGGTGTCGCTCACTATTTGGGTGAAGATGAAGCGGATGCAATTGACTACGCGCGCACAGTTTTGGCTTATTTGCCATCTAGCTGCGAGGCAGAGCCTCCAACTTTTGCATACGCTGCAACGCGCGCGGATCGCGAAACTGCGCGCGAGTTGGCAAGTATTGTGCCAGATAACGACCGTCAGCCTTACGATGTGCTCGACGTGATTCGCAGAATAGTTGACTACGGTGAGTTCGTGCAAGTGCAAGAATTGTATGCTGCTTCTGCAGTGGTTGGTTTCGCTTGCATTGAGGGTCATCCTGTTGGAATCGTAGCAAATCAGCCGAAGGTGAATGCTGGTATTTTGGATGTAAATTCTTCCGAAAAAGTCGCGCGATTTGTGCGATTATGCGATGCGTTTAATTTGCCTGTGGTGACTCTAGTAGATACTCCTGGTTATAAGCCTGGTTCGGATCAAGAGCACGCAGGAATTATTCGCCGAGGCGCAAAAGTGATTTATGCGTACGCGAATGCGCAAGTTCCGCTGGTTACAGTTATTTTGCGAAAGGCTTTCGGTGGAGCTTATATCGTTATGGGTTCCAAGTCGATGGGTGCGGACGTGAATTACGCGTGGCCAACCAGCCAGATTGCGGTTTTGGGTGCGCAAGGTGCTGTGAATATTATTCATCGTAAAGATTTGCAAAAAGCTAAAGAGCGCGGGCAAGACGTTGCAGCTCTTAGGAAGCAGCTGGTTGACGAGTATGAGGCGACTACTGTTAATGCAAATCTTTCGCTGGAAACTGGTCAGATTGACGCAATGATTGATCCGGAGCAGACTCGCGATATGATTGCTGGCTCATTGAAGCTTTTGCGAAGTAAAAAGCGGGTTTCCAGAACTGGAAAGCATCACGGAAATCAGCCAATGTAAGCATATTTATAAAAATTATAGGAATTATCAAACTTATAACTAAAAACTATAGAGCTTACAGAATTTATAAACCTTACAAAACTTACAGAATTTATAAAACTTATCCAAATCAACGAGAAGGAAACATCATGACAACATACTTTTTCGACCAACTCGCTAATAATCCGCATGCACTCGTGTTTGCAGGTCAGTCAACTCCGTGGGTTGAAGCTTTGCGCGAGCTTAGTTCAGACGAAGAATTAAACGCAGAACTTCACGAGTATGAAGCAGGCGCAAAAGCTTTGCTGTCTCCAATTTATTCTGAGCTTTTAGCAAATGCAGGCGGCGACATAAACGTGTTTGACGCGCTAGAAAATAAGCATATTAACGCCGCAAACGCGCTTCTTAGCGTGCCTGGAATTACGCTTGCACAGTTCGGTGCAGTGCGCGACTTAACAAATCTTGGATACAACTTTGAAGTAAACAAGCCGTGCGCAGTTTTGGGCCATTCTCAAGGCGTAATCGCAGCAGAAATGGTAAAAGCTCGCATAAAGGCAAAGTCTTGGCAGAAGGCTCGCGCTCAAATCGAAGAATTACTTGCAATTGCCTACTTAATTGGAGCTGCAGGAGATCGCGAATCTCGCATGCTTGAAATTACTGGTGACGGCGAGCACACGCCAATGCTGTCACTTAAAGGAGTTACTAAAAAGCAGGCAGAAGCGTTAATTTCACGCGTAGAGCGCACGCGCGGTGAAGTGTCAATTGCTGTTAAAAACGCTTACAATCACGTGGTTATTGCAGGATACCCGGAAGATATGGAAGCTGTTGCAAACGAAGCGCAAAAAGAAACAAAGCGTTCGAAAAAATTGCGCGAAATGAAAGTTCGCGGTGGAGCTGTATTTGCGCCAGTTGCTGAATATTTGGATGTTACAGTGCCATTCCATTCTCCAATGCTTCAATCTGCAGTTGAGCAGGTAGTAGAGTGGGCGAGCGAGGCTGGCTTGAACACTACAGTTGCTCGCGAATTGGCGGATGCAGTGCTTGTAACTCCTGTTGATTGGGCTGCGCAAATTGGCGAAGTTTTGGAGCAGAACGACGCGCGCTCGCTTTGGATTTTAGACATGGGTCCTAGCGAAGTGCTCGGAAAGCTTACTGGAGTGCTTGTGCAAGGAACAGGCGCTGGAATCGTAGAGGCTGCTACATTGCGCTCTCGCGCTGAGCTTTCAACAGCTGACTCGGCTTCTGAGCCAGAGCGTACGGGCTGCTGGGCTGATTTTGCGCCTCGAGTAATCAACACGCCTGCAGGACGCAAAGTACTTACTAAATTTAGCAAGCTTACAGGCAAAGCTCCTGTGCTTCTTGCAGGAATGACGCCAACGACAGTAGAGCCGGAAATCGTTGCTGCAGCAGCAAATGCAGGCTACTGGGCTGAGCTTGCTGGAGGCGGTCAAGTAACTGCAGAAGTTTTCGATCGTCATATGAAGTCGCTTGAAAATCAGCTTCGCGAAGGCGCAACTATTGAATTTAACGCCATGTTTATGGATCGCTACCTGTGGAATTTGCAATTTGGTTCGAAGCGAATCGTGCCAAAAAAGAGGCAGTCGGGAGCTCCTATTGATGGTGTAGTTATTTCTGCAGGCATTCCAGAACTTGACGAAGCCAAGGAATTAGTAGCATCTTTGCAAGCTGATGGATTCCCTTACGTAACGTTTAAGCCAGGAACAGTTGACCAAATTCGTCAAGTTGTGCGAATTGCTAAGGCTGTTGCTCCAGCAACGATTATTGTTCAGGTTGAGGGTGGTGCTGCAGGCGGTCACCATTCGTGGGAATCTCTTGACGATTTGCTTATGACAACTTACGCGCAAGTGCGCGAGTGCGAAAATTTGGTGCTTGTTGCAGGCGGCGGTATTGGCACTCCTGAGCGTGCTGCAGACTACATTTCTGGCGAATGGGCTAATGAATACGGTTTGCCAAATATGCCAGTTGATGCTGTAATGATTGGCACAGCTGCAATGACAGCAAAAGAAGCACATACAAGCCCTGAAGTAAAGCGTATGCTTGTGGAAACTCCGGGTATTGCGATGCCGAAATCTTCTAGCATTGAAGGTTTTGATGAGGATCCGTTCGCACCTTTGGGGGAGCGTTGGGTGCCTTCTGGCAAAGTTATTGGCGGCGTGACGAGCGGTTTAAGCCATTTGCACGCAGATATTTACGAGTTAGAAAACGCTTCTGCTCGCTGCGGTCGATTGCTCGTTCATATGATGAAACATCCTGAAGAGCTTGAAGCGCGTCGCGATGAAGTAATCGAAGCACTTAACTCTACTGCAAAACCATATTTTGGTGACGTAGAAAGCATGACTTATGCACAATTTGCTCAACGTTTCCTAGATTTGGCATACCCTTGGGTGGATCCGACTTACGCAGATCGCTACATGCATTTGTTGCAGCGTATTGAAGCGCGTTTAATTAATCAAGATTCAGGCGAATTTGATTCTATTTTGCCTTCTATCGAAGAAGTTTCTAAGCACCCTCAAGCTGCTTTATATACGCTGATTGATGCGTTGCCTCAAGCTCGCGAGATGAACGTTGTGCCAATGGATGCCGCTTGGTTCCCAACTTTGGTGCGCGAATACCCTAAGCCAATGCCATTCGTGCCAGTTATTGACAACGATTTGTTGCGTTGGTGGGGTCAAGATCAGCTTTGGCAGTCGGAAGATTCGCGTTACTCGGCAGACGCTGTGCGCGTAATTCCAGGACCGATTTCCGTGGCTGGAATTACGACTATGGATGAGCCGATTGCGGATATTCTAGGACGTTTTGAAGCAGCTATGCTCAATCGTGCAGAATCTGGAGCGGAAACTGGAGTAGAAGCAGAAAATAAGGAAAACGCTGCAAGCAAGTCTTCAAAATCTGCTTTTAGTCAGATTGCTGATGCTAAAAACGTTGAAGCTTACGTGCGCGCATGCCCGAATATTTCTTGGGTTGGTCATGTAACTGCAAACCCTGCTTACGGAACGTCTTTAGGAGACGAAAATTACGTAATTACAGTAACTTCTACTAATAATGACGTAATTTTGCTTGATTTAGATATTAAGCTAGATACATTCTGGGATAATCAAGAAAATCAGGAAGCACAGAATGCTGCTAAACACTCTACAAAAAACGCTGCAAACTCGCCAAATCGCAAGCATGCAGTACGAGATATTGTAATTCCGCTAACTGTTGACGCAAGTCAAGCTGGAAGCATACCAGTAGTAGACCGCGAGCGCTTGCCAAAGCACGTGTACGAAATGCTTGCAGCAACCGCAGGTATTGGAAATACTGCGATTACTGGCGATGTGCTTGACGCTATGCCTAAGGTTGAAACAGTAAAAGAAGATGGCAGTTTGGCAAAATTGCCGGAAGATTTGCTTGCAGAAGGTTATAGAGATTTCCCATTTGGATTGGTTCATTCTTCCTATACTTTCTCGAGAAATCTTGGAATTGACCACGAGTCTGCTACTGCTGGAAGACTTCCAGATGGATTGCTTGCTTCTCGCATTGTGCCAGACGCGTTAGTAGGCCCTGCTTGGCCAACTATTTACTCGGCTTTGGGTTCCGTAATGGTTGATGGCTACCCGATTATTGAGGGTCTGCTTAACGCTGTTCACCTAGATCATTTAGTAGAGCTTGACGTCGATGCCGAAGATTTCCGCAAGTATGTTGATAAGCGAATTAATTTACTAGGCTGGGCTGAGCCGTATGCAGAATCTGCTTCCGGACGCGTGGTAACTATTCACGTAGTGCATACTGCAGCTGACGGCACGCGACTTGCTCACGAAACCGAGCGTTTTGCTATTCGTGGACGAAGCTTCAGCAATGCGCTTCCTGCTCCAGCTGCGCAATATGGCGAAGCTGCAGGATTGCACGGATACGAAATTGAAGACACGCCTCGCAGAGCTTTGCGCAGAGTAGTAGTTCGCGCTCCTCACGATATGACCGCTTTCGCGCGTACTTCTGGAGATTTCAACCCGATCCACACTTCTAAGCGAGGTGCTGCAATTTCCGGGCTTTCTGCTCCTTTGGTACACGGTATGTGGCTTTCCGCAACAGCTCAACATGTTGCTCAAGCAGTTGATGAAAAAGGTGCTCGCTACGAGCTCATTGGCTGGTCCTACAACATGTACGGCATGGTTCAGCTTGATGACGAAGTAGAAATCACAGTTGAACGCGTTGGAAAAGTTCGTCGCGGCGGACTTGCTTTGGAAGTTACGTGCAGAGTTGATGGGCAAATCGTGTCTAAAGCAAGCGCGCTTACTCGCGCTCCACGTGCAGCATTCGTATACCCAGGTCAGGGTATCCAAAAGCAAGGAATGTCGCTGGATGAGCGTGCAAAGTCGCCTGCAGTGCGCGATACTTGGGAGCGAGCAGACAAGCTTACTCGCGAAAAGCTTGGATTCTCAATCCTCGCAGTCGTGCGCGATAATCCGAAGGAACTTACTGCTCACGGCGTAACTTATCACCATCCTGAAGGATTGCTTAATTTGACGCAATTTACGCAAGTTGCGCTCGCAACAGTTGCCTTTGCGCAAACCGCGCGTTTGCGTGAAGCAGGATGCGATATTTGGCCTGCTTACTTTGCAGGACACTCGCTTGGCGAATACAATGCTTTGAGCTCCTTCGCGCAAATTATTCCGCTCGAAACTGTGCTTGAATTGGTGTTCCACCGCGGATCTACAATGCATCACTTGATTGAGCGCGATGCACAAGGTCGTTCGAACTACCGCATGGGTGCTCTTCGACCAAACCAGTTTGGAGTATCAGACGAAGGCGTAAACGCTTACGTTGATGGTATTTCCAAGGCTACTGGCGAATTCTTGCAAATTGTAAACTACAACTTGGCAGGTCAGCAGTACGCAATTGCTGGAACTATTAAGGGCTTGAAGGCATTGGCTGCAGACGCTTCTAAGCGCGCTAAGGAGTATGGTGGCAAGCCTCCATTCATGTTTGTTCCAGGAATTGACGTGCCGTTCCACTCTCGAATTCTTCGAAAGGGCGTGCCGGAATTCCGCGACAAGCTCGATTCGCTGCTGCCGAAGCATATTGATTACTCTGTGCTTGTAGACCGTTACATTCCAAACCTTGTGGCTTGCCCGTTTGAGCTTACGCGAGAATTTGCGCAAAAGATTTTGGATGTTGTGCCATCTGAGCGCATTGAAGCAGCTTTGGAAGATGAAACTACATGGCAGTCTTACGCTGCTGATGAGCAAAAGCTCGGTCGTTTGTTGCTTACCGAATTGCTTTCATGGCAATTTGCTTCTCCAGTTCGCTGGATTGAAACGCAGGCTCTTATGTTTGCCGATCGCGCTCGCGGTGGTCTTGGCGTTGAAGAGTATGTTGAAGTTGGTTTAGGAAACGCGCCAACTTTGGCAAATCTTGGTGCTAAAACTCTTGCTTTGCCGGAGTTTAGTGGCGAAAAAGTGACTGTTTACAACGTTGGTCGTGATGAAGGCCGCGTTTATATGACTGACACGGATTCGCTTGTGCCTGAAGTGTTTACTGAGGAAGATAGTCAAGAAGCAAGTAGCACTGCTGATGCGGCTGCGACTGCGGCTCCTGCTGCAAATGTTGCCTCTGCTGCTCCTGCGGCTGCTGCTCCTGCTCCAGTTGCTAACGCAGCAGCAAGTGGACCTGTAGCAGACTTGCCGTTCAAAGCATCCGACGCAATCTCAATGCTGATTGCGTATAGTGCAAAAATCCGTCTTGATCAAATCGGCGACACTGACACAACTGATACGCTCACAAACGGCGTATCTTCGCGCAGAAACCAGCTTCTTATGGATATTAGTTCCGAGCTTGGCGTGGCTAGCGTGGACGGTGCTGCAGAAGCTCCAATGAGTGCGTTGCGAAAGCTTGTGGATTCGGTTGCTCCTCGCTACAAGGCTTTTGGTGCAGTGCTTTCCGATATTGTGCGCGAACGTTTGCGTGCGCTTTTCGGTGCTGCAGGCGTGAAGCCAGCGCAAATCGACAAGCGTATTTCGGAAGTCTGGCAGCTTGGCGAAGGCTGGCGTGCGCACGTGCTTGCGGCTTTGGTTTTGCAAACGCGTGAAGGTGCTAGCGTGCGCGGTGAAAATCTTGCGCAACTTTCAACTGATCCTGCAAAGAATACTGCTGCAGCCGACGCTTTAATCGACGCAGCTATACAGCAAGTTGCACAAGCTCACGGCGTTAGCGTTTCTCAGCCTGGCTCTACTGGCGCAGCCGGTGGTGCTGTTGTTGATTCTGCAGCTCTTGACGCTTTTGCGCAGCAAGTTGTTGGCGCAGACGGCGTACTTGCTGCAACTGCTAAGTTTGTGCTAGCAAAGCTTGGTGTTGAAGCTCCTAAAGCAGAAACTGAAAGTGACGAAAATGCTGCTGTTGTAGCTGCTGTTGAAGCAGAATTAGGTGCTGATTGGCCAAAGCAAGTGGCTCCTCGATTTGATGAGCGAAAGGCAATTCTTTTCGACGACCGCTGGGCTTCTGCTCGCGAAGACGTTGCTCGCTTGTACTACAAGTATGCCGGAAAGAATGTTGATATTCAGGTAAATGAAGTTTCTGAAATCTTAAATGATTTTGGTAGTTTCCTCGGTGCCGGGGAAGCAGTAGCTTCGGAAGCTGAGTGGTTTGCAAGTCTTTCTAAATCTCGCGAATTAAACAATCTTGCAACAATATTTAATAGTATTGCTCGCGATTCTCGCACTAAACTTGCGCAAAACAACGCTGATACTGCTCAAGCAACTCGTTTTGCAGGAGAAGTTGCAGTAGTTACAGGCGTTGCTCCTAACTCGATTGCTGCTCGCGTAGTAACGGGCTTGCTCGCAGGTGGCGCGACTGTTATTGCAACTTCGCACAGTTTCAAGCCGAGCGTTAAGTCTTGGGCAAAGAAAGCGTATCGCGAAAACGCTCAAATGGGCGCAAAGTTGTGGCTTGTTCCAGCAAACTTGTCTAGCTACCGCGATGTCGACGCGCTTGTAAAGTGGGTTGGCACAGTTTCGAAGAAAGTTAGCGGCGCAACAACTACGATTTTGAAGCCTGCGTACGAGCCGAGCATGTTCTTCCCGTTTGCAGCGCCTCCAGTTCACGGTACTTTGGTTGATTCTGGTTCGCTTTTTGAATCGCAATCTCGCTTAATGTTGTGGGGAGTGGAGCGTGCAATCGCTGGATTTGCGCAAATTGGAGCAGATACGGATGTGCAACATCGTATGCACGTTGTGTTACCTGGCTCTCCAAACCGCGGTATGTTTGGCGGCGACGGTGCTTATGGCGAAGTCAAGAGCGCTTTCGATGCGATTGTGAACCGTGCGCATGCGGAAAGTGTGTGGTCGGATCGCGTGACTTTCGCGCATCCTAAGATTGGATGGGTGCGTGGAACTGGCTTAATGGGCGGAAATGATCCGCTTGTGGCTGTAGTTGAGCGTCACGGATTAACTACCTACTCTACGCAAGAAATGGCAGATCGTTTGCTCAATTTGTGCACTCGCGAGGCGCGCGAACAGGCTGCAATCGCACCTTTGGATGTTGATTTTACGGGCGGATTAGGCAAGGAGCCTCTTGATTTGAACGCGCTTCGTGCAGAAGCGTTAGAAGATCAAAAGCGTGCTGAAGAAGCTGAAGAAGCTGCGGAAGCTGCAGAATCTGGCGAGTCTGCTGCTAAATCAACTGCTAAATCAACCAACAAAGCACTCCCAACGCCTTACGTTCCAACTCAGCCACGAGTCAACTTGGCTGATTGGAAGAATGTGACAGCGCGTCCAGAAGACGAAATTGTAATCGTTTCCGTTGGCGAGCTTGGACCATGGGGTTCCGGACGTACTCGTTTCGAAGCAGAACTTGGAATTCGCGAAGACGGATCCGTGGAGCTTTCTGCAGGAGCAGTACTGGAATTGGCTTGGAATATGGGCTTGCTTACTTGGCAAGACTCTCCAAAGCCAGGCTGGTACGATGCTGAAGGCACGCTTGTTCCAGAAGAAGATATTGCAGAGAAATATCGCGATGAAGTAGTGGCGCGCTCCGGTATTCGACCATTCGAAACCGGCATGGGCGGCGACTACAAAGATGGAGCAAACGAAGAAGAAGCAGAAATTTTCCTCGATCACGATGTGAGTTTCAGCGTTCCAACAGAAACAATTGCGCGCGAATACGTGGCACTTGACGAATCGCATACTGAGATTGCTCGCGATGCAGAATCCGGCGAATGGACTGTTACGCGCAAGGCAGGTTCTATGATTCGCGTGCCGCGTAGGGCTGCAATGACCAGAACTGTCGGTGGACAATTCCCTAAGGGCTTCGATCCGCTAAAGTGGGGCATTCCAGCTTCGATGGTTGGAAGTGTTGACACGATTGCGTTGTGGAATATCGTCACAACAGTGGATGCTTACATTTCCGCCGGTTTCACACCTTCGGAGATTTTGCAATCTGTGCATCCGTCAATGGTTGCTTCCACGCAAGGAACCGGTTTCGGTGGCATGAGCTCAATGCGAAAACTGTACTTGGATCGCTTCCTTAACCACGAAATTCCTACGGACGTACTGCAAGAAGCGCTACCAAACGTTGTTGCAGCTCACGTAATGCAAACCTATATCGGCGGCTATGGAAATATGGTTCAGCCGGTGTCTGCATGCGCAACTGCAGCGGTTTCGCTCGAGGAAGGTGTCGATAAGATTGCTCTTGGCAAAGCTGACTTCGTAGTAACTGGCGCAATTGACGATATCGGTGTGGAATCCGTGGTTGGCTTCGGCAACATGAACGCAACTGCCAATAGCGAAGAAATGTATGCGAAGGGCATCGATCCACGATTCTTCTCGCGTGCAAATGATCGTAGACGTGGAGGCTTCCTTGAAGCACAAGGCGGCGGTACGATTTTGGTTACGCGCGGCGATATTGCTTTGAAGCTTGGTTTGCCTGTTGCTGGCGTAGTCGGGTTCATTCATTCGTATGCTGACGGCATTCATACTTCTATACCTGCTCCGGGCTTGGGTGCTTTGGCTGCAGGCATGGGTGGAGCTAAGTCTAAGCTCGTGCGCGATTTGGCAGCTCTCGGCGTTACTCCGGACGATATTGCTGTGGTTTCTAAGCACGATACGTCTACGAATGCAAACGATCCAAACGAATCCGAGTTGCACAATACTCTTGCGCACGCAATCGGGCGCACGGACGGCAATCCACTGTTCGTAATCAGCCAAAAGACGCTGACCGGACACGCAAAGGGCGGCGCGTGCATCTTCCAAATCAACGGTTTGACGCAACTGTTTAGAAGTGGCGTAATTCCTGGAAATGCATCGCTTGACTGCGTGGATCCTAAGCTTGCGCGCGACGACCACATGGTTTGGTTGCGTGAGCCGATGCGCATTGGCGGTGGTGCAGGCTCTTGTGCAGTGAAGGCTGCTCTTGCAACTTCGCTCGGTTTCGGTCACGTTAGCGGATTTGTGGCATTGGTTCATCCTGGTGCTTTTGAAGCTGCTGTTGCTGCTAGCGCCGGTGCTGATGCTCTTAAGAATTGGCGTAACAAGGCAAATGCGCGTTTGGCTGCAGGTCAGAGGCGATTTGAGGAAGGCATGATGGGTCGATCGGCTTTGTTCGAGCCTGTTGAGAATCGTCACTTGCTGAAGGATGGCACGCGCCTTCCGGATGGCACTCGCTACGACGGTCACGAAGCAGAAAAGGCGATGCTGCTTAATCCTGAAGCTCGCCTTAACGCGAACGGATACTACTGCTAGGTATAAGTAGTCGCAAATGTAAAGAAAAGGTCGGATTTTATCTTAAATCCGACCTAAATTTTACGCGCGTGTAAAATAAAGGTCGTTTTATCGCCTTAATACGGCAGAAACTTTACAGTTGTGTAAAATAAAGGTCGTTTCCGCGCCAAAAAACGGCAGAAACTTTACAGGCGCGTATAAAGTAGGTGTATATGATTGCAGGAATAGGGCACGACTTAGTAAACGTTGCGCAGTTTGCTGAGCAGATGCAGGATGGCAACGGTTGGCGTGCTCTGTTTTCTGTGCGAGAGCTTCGGCAATGTGATCTTCGTGCGCAAGCTAAGAATGATGAAAAAGCTTTGCATATTGCAGCACGTTGGGCTGGCAAAGAAGCTGTGATCAAAGCGTGGTCTGAGGCGCTGTCTACAGCAAATATCTCTTACCCGTATACTTTAGATAACATGCCGTGGGCGAGTATTGAGATTCTTAACGATTCCCATGGTTGCCCACGAGTTATTCTCAGCGCAGATGTGCATTCGCAACTTGTAAAATCGCTTTTAAGTGCGCACAGCGAGTGCATGGATAGTAGCGAGTATATAGATAATAGCGAGCATATAGCTAATAGCGATCGCGTAGCTAATATCCGTTGGCATATTTCGCTCAGCCATGACGGATTATTAGACGATAATTCAGCTTTCGCATCATCTGTTGTAATACTTGAAGTCTTATAGAAGAATTGCATTAAAAGAAAAATATGTTTGGCGCTCTTGTGTCAATGTCACAAGCATCTGTATACTTGAACGAGTCGATATTTGTGCGTGAATATTTCGTGCGAATATAGTGCGTAATTGCGGACGTAGCTCAATGGTAGAGTCTCAGTCTTCCAAACTGATTACGCGGGTCCGATTCCCGTCGTCCGCTCCATTTTTTATTTTTGCTTTGTGCGTTGTAATTTGTTTTTGCTTTGTTTTTTGTAATTTCTTTATTGCAATTTGTTTTTTGCATTTCTTTTATTTCAATTTTTTATAAAAATCGCATATTTTACATATTATTTTCACATTTTCATTGAATTTATGCTTGTTATTAGGGTGCTATTGCTATGGTAGTAGCGAAGAAACACGTAAAAAACATGTCTGGAGGACTCGTGGGACAGATTATCGTACGTGTATTAGTTGGATTAGTGTCGGCTGCTACTGCTTTCACTATGAATGTCGTTGCGCCGCAAAAATCTTCATCGGTTGAACATATGCGTACTAATGTGCATGCAAATGTGCATTCTAATGTGCATACCAAAAATGTCATTATGCCTATTATTCAATCGCATTCTGGCACTGTGTATCAGAGCTCGTTTGTCGATAATGAGTATGGTGCGCACTGGAGCGATGGCGATGGTACTTCGGCTTTTATCGATGGAAATGATGATGTGTTTGTCAATAACGCTAAGGCGGTTATTGATGTTTCTGAGCATCAAAAAGAAATTGATTGGGATGCTGTAAAAGCTTCTGGAGTAGATGGTGCGATTATTCGTATTAGCTATGGCTGGGATAATGGCTATGACAAGCAAGCTTTGCGCAATATTAGCGAATGCAAGCGTCTTGGTATTCCATTTGGCATTTACATGTATTCTTATGCTGAAAAAGCTGAAGATGGTGCTGCTGAAGGTGCAGACATTGTAAATCTTTTAAGGGGTGCTGGAGTAAGCCCTCAAGATCTAACGTATCCTGTTTATTACGATTTGGAAAGGTGGAGCTGGAGTGGTCATAAACCACCAACATCCCCATACGTTTACCAGGATATTGTTGCTTCATGGTGGAATCAGTTAGTTTCTGCAGGCTACAATAAGCTCGGCGTTTACTCTTATGCAAATTATTTGAGAGGACCATTAAATTCTCAGTATATTCACGAACGTACAAGCTGGGTTGCTAGCTACGGTTCTCGCGTAGGATTCCCTATTTCTACAGCGTTGCGCGGATGGCAGTACACTTCCGACGGCAGCGTTGACGGAATTGATGGTCGCGTTGATTTGAACGCATTCGGCATGGCTGATGGCGGCGAAATTAACGGTGTATCTGAGTTTGGTAACGTTATTACTAATGTTAATCCTTCTGGAGAAACGCGAAACTATGGTAGCTGGACTGTAAAGAGTTCTGGTCGTCGTGAAGTATGGACTAATGGAGACAAGAAGTTTGTGCTCCAGTACGAGCTTCGCGATTCATATTATGCTCATGGCGGTCCTGGTCGTCTTGGTGCTCCTGTTGCTGAAGAGGAGAACATGGGTGGCGGCTGGTGGCGTCAGCGTTGCCAGAATGGTGATGTTTG
>NZ_JBWPWH010000007.1:0-43832 GCF_056590535.1 Bifidobacterium sp. C0047B3
ACTGGACTGGTCAAACTCCAGACGGCGTAACCGTTGATAAAACCACTGGTAAAGTCACTATTCCAGCAAACAAAGTCGAAGACGGTAGTACTGTAAAAGCTAAAGATAAGAAGGGTAACAACACTTCCAGCGAAACCACTGGTAAAGCCAAAAACAACCCAACTACTCCAGCAACTACACCAGATGCTCCAACCGTCACGCCTCAAGACAATGGTTCTGTTGACGTAACACCAGCAGACGGTACTGATACTCTGGAAATCACTTATACGCCAGAAGGTGAAACCAACGAGAAGACCTTCACTGTCACGAAAGGCAATGATGGAAACTGGACTGGTCAAACTCCAGACGGCGTAACCGTTGATAAAACCACTGGTAAAGTCACTATTCCAGCAAACAAAGTCGAAGACGGTAGTACTGTAAAAGCTAAAGATAAGAAGGGTAACACCGCTTCCGACGAAACCACTGGTAAAGCCGGAAACAACCCAACTACTCCAGGAACAGGTTCTGGTTCTGGAACAGGTTCCGGTTCTGGATCTGATTCGGGTAATGATTCCACGCCTAACAATGGTGGTTCAGCTAGCGGATCTACTACTGGTGATAGCAGCTCTACAGATTCCGGTGCTCAAAATAGCACCAACGAATCAAGTAGCGCCGACAATGCTAACAACGCTGGTAACGCTGAAACCGGTAATGCTGGCAACAGCAACGCTGGTAACGCATCCACTGGTGCTTCAGGTTCCAACGCATCTAATAAGTCCGGCAACAAGGTTCCTGCAAAGCATTCGTCCCAATTAATAAAGACTGGTGCTGAAGTGGAACGAGTAGGATTGATCAGCGCAATGATTGGTGTACTGGGAGCTGCAGCAGCATTCTTCTCTCGCAAGAAGAATCGCGAGTAAAAAGTTCACCTGCAAAATTAAACAAAAGTAAACTAATAATTGAAAATAATTAGAAAAAGGAGCTGAGCCACAAACCCAGCTCCTTTTTCTATATCACTGCTCACTCACACATACGAACTCTTGTATTGTGATTCAAAACATATCTTATTTAAGAAGAACCATCTTTGAATATATTCAAATAAACGATAATAAAATCAATAAAAACAATTTTTGACAAAACTGCGATATAAAAATTGTTCTTAAACCACATTTCCGAACATAAACAGGTGGTTGCAAGGTGTGTGCACCTTTTAACATTAACATCCTGTGCACTCGACCCTAGAGCGTCGACATGTTTCCTCTATTAGCTTCACTTATTAGCCGCATCCATTTGCCGCAACTCTTTCTTTAGATCGCGTATTTCGTCGCGCAAATCAAAAATATTAAATCAAACGAAAAACTTTTATCAAAAACTATTGCGAACGGAATGTCTGAATTCGACATACTACTAAACAACCTAATATACAATCTGTAGCGTAATAAAACACATTCACACGAATAGGTCTTAGAACTCTTTACACTTTAAAGCTCAAGACTTTTTATGATTATTAATCATAAAATCTTCTGTTTGTCTCAATAATCCTTTCATGCTATAAGCATACTCAGTTGTATTCATTTTTAAGGTATATACAGTAGATCTACCTTTACCTACAAATTCAACAACTTTATCTTCTAATAAACTATTAATAGCCACTCTAAAGTGATAACTATCTATGCAAAGTTCACTTTGGGCATCTCTTTTACTTATAAACATGTTATCAATAAGATAAAGAATTATATTTCTCTTGTCTCCATCATATTTTTCTTCTACAAATTTTTTCAAATCCACTTTCCAAATTCTCAAAAATGTATCATATTGATTTCTCATTACTTCTGGAATTTTCAGATTGTATTTTTCTGATATATCAAATATTCTCGGACCGCCGCTACCGGCTTTCTCAGATATTCCTACTCGTCTCATAATGGAAGACATTGTATGATTTCTAATATCAGACGTTCCGCCATGGACAAATTCATCAACTGTGATACGCATCTTCCCAGGATTCTTAAATTCATAATAGTCAGGATATGCAGTAATAACTATAGGCTTGTTTGAATCATAATATGCATGCATTAGTGAATTTACTAATGCTTCCCTAAGAGATGTCAACAAATCAGATTTGTATGGAACTCTAGTCTTACTGCCTTCTTCTAAAGAAAACTCATCTTTAATTGTTAGATTTAATTTATCCAACACGATTTTAAAGAATTCATATACGTTAATATCTGAATATTCACCATCACCAGAAGATACTCTATCTAACCAGATAGTACTCAAAGATGATTCCTTTTCAAAATAATCTAATTGAAAACCCGGGAATCTATCAGTTATAGAATTATATTTACCAAAGAATAGCAGGCCACCAACTGTTAAAAGATATTTACCATTTCCATGTCTATCTCTTCGCATCGCTCCTATTTCAATAAGCATATCTGTAAAATCTATGTTTTTATATTTTTCATTTCCTGTGCGAAGATATAATTCATTCCTATATTTCAATAATGAATCAAGATTCAAATCATCAATATCATACTTTTCCAACAAATAATTATCTGTTTCTTTTTGAGATCCAACTATTAATGATTTATATTTTTCGTCTGATAATTTTCTATCCCCTTCACCAAGTCTTTCGTATGCTTCACGAGGATTGGCATTTAGATAGACCGGCTTTAACGAATAATGTGCTTCTGGAATTTCCACTATTAAAACATTCAACCCATTATAGATATCAATTTTTACAGAATCATTCGAGATAACATTTGCACTTACTTTCCCAGGATTGTTAACTGTATTAAATAATTCATCCCTAAGCCTATACGGATCCGCAACGCCAGTTACCTTATTGTTTTTCTCATCGAATCCAAAAACTACAATTCCACCATCAGTATTTGCGAATGCTGAATATGTCTCCCAAAATGATTTAGGAAAGCCATTTTCAGCTTTCTTGAATTCTACCCTACTGTCTTCTCTCATATTGAAAATTTCATCTATACTTTTCATCTATAATCCCCCAATACACTCTAATTAACGTTATACAAACTCTTATTTTCCACGCATTTCACAAAATAAAAACACAAATTTCGCACGATTAACTCACGATTAATTATACCAAAAACTCTTATTTTCCACGCATTTCACAAAATAAAAACACAAATTTCGCACGATTAACGCACGATTAACTCACGATTAATCATGCTCACTTATTAGCTTCACTTATTAGCCGCATCCATTTGCCGCAACTCTTTCTTTAGATCACGTATTTCGTCGCGCAAACGCGCTGCAAGCTCAAATTGCAACTGTTCTGCCGCCGTATGCATTTGCTCGCTCAAATTTTTAATTAAAGAAATAATCTCATCTTGTGGCAACGCAGAGATATTCGCCATACGCTTTTCTTTGCTTTTCTGCCCAAGATTCGGCTCTTTTGGCACGCCATAATGCGAGTTCCCAGCCTTATTAGCATTTCTGTAACCGCCCGCTAGCAAAGTTTGCGTATCAACATCCTCTTTAGAAAGCATATCGTTCACATCGCTAATCTTCTTTCGCAAAGGCTTAGGATCAATTCCATGAGCCTTGTTATACGCGATTTGCTTTTCACGGCGGCGCTCTGTCTCACTAATCGCCTTACTCATAGCATCCGTAACAGTATCCGCATACATAAGCACAGTTCCAGAAACGTTACGAGCAGCACGACCAATCGTCTGAATAAGCGAACGGTAAGATCTTAAGAAGCCTTCCTTATCTGCATCCAAAATCGCAACAAGCGAAACCTCCGGCAAATCCAAACCCTCACGAAGCAAATTAATGCCAACAATCACATCAATTTTGCCTTCGCGAAGCTCGCGCAAAAGCTCAACTCTGCGCAAAGTATCAACATCCGAATGCAAGTACTCAACTTTAATACCAAGCTCAAGGAAGTAATCAGTTAAGTCTTCCGCCATTTTCTTCGTAAGCGTAGTAACAAGCACGCGCTCATCTTTTGCTACTCGCGCCTTGATTTCCGCAAGCAAATCGTCAACCTGACCTTCTACAGGGCGAACCTCAATCTTAGGATCAAGCAAACCTGTAGGCCTAATAATCTGTTCAACTACGCCATCTGAAAGCCCAAGCTCGTAATCTCCAGGAGTTGCAGAAAGATACACAGTTTGACCAACATGCTCCAAAAATTCTTTCCACTTTAACGGGCGGTTATCCATTGCAGAAGGAAGCCTAAAACCATGCTCTACAAGCGTTCTTTTGCGCGAAGCATCTCCCTCATACATAGCTCCAATTTGCGGCACTGTTACGTGCGACTCGTCTAAAACTAGCAAAAAGTCGTCTGGGAAAAAGTCAAGCAAAGTATGCGGAGGTGTACCAGCCGCGCGGCCGTCAAAATGCCTAGAATAATTTTCCACTCCAGGGCACACTCCAACCTGTCGCAGCATCTCCAAATCGTACGTAGTTCGCATTTCCAAACGCTGAGCTTCCAGCAATTTATTCTGCTTTTTAAGCTGTGCTACTCTCTCGTCACGCTCTTTTTCAATCGCCTCTAACGCGCGTTCCATGCGCTCAGGACCTGCAATATAGTGAGATGCTGGGAAAATATGAACACTACTCTCCTGTCGAATTACTTCTCCTGTAAGCGGATGCAACATTGTAATTCTGTCGATTTCGTCACCAAAGAACTCAATTCTCACAGCTAATTCTTCGTACACTGGAATAATCTCAACAGTGTCACCGCGCACTCTAAAAGTTCCACGAGTAAACGCAATGTCATTGCGCTTGTATTGCATGCTCACAAATTGACGCAATAAATCGTCTCGCTCAAGCTGCTCGCCAACGCTTAACATAAGCATTCGCTCGGCATACTCCTCTGGAGTACCAAGTCCATAAATGCACGAAACAGTAGCAACAACAACGCAATCACGTCGCGTAAGCAAATTCGCTGTGGCTGCGTGACGAAGACGCTCAACATCATCGTTAATATTCGAGTCTTTTTCAATATACGTGTCTGTTTGTGGAATATACGCTTCCGGCTGATAGTAATCGTAGTAAGACACAAAATAGCTCACAGCATTATCTGGCATAAGTTCACGAAACTCAGCACAAAGCTGAGCTGCCAAAGTTTTATTCGGTTCAATAATAAGTGTCGGTCGTTGCAAACGCTCAATAAGCCAAGCGGTTGTAGCAGTTTTACCAGTTCCCGTAGCACCCATTAAAACAACGTCATTTTCGCCGTTTTCAATGCGATTTGCCAGCTCTTCGATTGCTTGCGGCTGGTCTCCTGAAGGCTTGTATGGCGCTTTTACTACAAAAGGCTTGTTTGTGCGCTGAATTTTATTCGACATGATTTTTTACTTCCCTAGTTTTTTACTTCCCCAGTTTTGCCATTTCGGCGCTTTTATTGCTTATTTCGCACAACCATGATTTCAACGTATCGTCAACACTGTTAAACATAGATTCCATTGGTTTAGTGGAATCAACTACAAAATCTGCCATAGCTTTTCGAACTTTACTTGGAAGTTGACTATTTATGCGCGCCAAAGCCTGATTCTCAGTCATATTTCGCTCGCTTATCATTCGTTTAACGCGAATTTCTTGAGGCGCTTCAACAGTAATAATATGATCAAAACTAAATGGAATGCTGTCGATTACTTGCGCAAGAAGTGGAATATCGTGCACAATAACTGAGCTTATGCTGCTTATCTCATTGCGATTTTCTTTAGCATTGCAATTTTCCTTAGAGATTTTACTAGCATACTCGCTTTCATACTCGCTTTTATATTCGCTTTCTAAAAGCTTTGCGTAATCATAAATAGCAGGATGAATTATAGACTCAATCTTACTTAACGCTTGCTTACGTTCATCACCATCCCCAAAAATACGCTCCGCAATAAACGCACGATTTAAAGAACCATCATTCTTAACAGCATTTTCCCCAAAAATGCCTACTATTTGTTGTAATACTGCGCTTCCCGGTTCTACTACTTTACGCGCTAAAACATCGTAATCAATAACAAACGCGCCACGCGAACGCAAATAGCTTACTACAGTAGATTTTCCGGCTGCAATTCCGCCCGTTACAGCAATCCGCATTATTGTCATACTTTGATTATAAATAATCCTCTTATAAAACTTCAGCAACAACTATAAATAATGCTCCAGTAAATAATTACCAGAGCATTATTATTAAAAGAAAATAAATGGTTAATCTTGTAATTCTGCACCATCAAAATCTTTATGCCACTTAGTTCCAGGCTGTGAGCAAAGAATGCAAATTCCTTCAACACATGACCATATAATCGAAATGCATGCAAGCAAGCCAATAGAGAGAACAGAAATCAACAATTGTGCAATAGCCTTGCCCTTAAAACCAAGGTAGAAATTGTGAATTCCTAAACCGCCTACAAAAATCGCCATAAGACCAGCAGCAAGCTTATGCCGAGAACTTACTAAAGTAGCATTAGTATTCATTGAATTATTTCCATCGTATGAAGGAAACTGAGTATTATTCTGATTGTTATCAAACGTACTCATAATTTTTACCAATCCTTTTAATAACTCAATTAATGATTTAATAAAATCATATAATCTTGCTTTTTAAAAGAAAATTCGTTGTACTCACATTTAATTACAGAATATAAGTTACAAAATCGAATCATTTAGAGCTCAATGTAATAATCGAAATACACAAGATTCGAATACACAAGATGCCCCAATGATTACTCACCAGGGCATCTTGTTCATAAGCTTTTAGTAGATAAAACTACTTCTTTTCGCTCAAAAGCTGTTCGCGCAAAGCTGCGAGCTGATCAGAATCAGCTAAAGCACCTTCACTAGTTGCTTCAGAAGAATAGTTGGAAGCAACTTCTTCCTTCTTTTCTTCCTTAGTTGGCTTCTTTTCAGCTTCTTCGCTCTGACCGTCAGCGGCAGCAGATTCAGCTGCAGCTGCAAGTTCCTTAGCAGCGAAAGCCTTGTGTTCTTCCCAAAGCTCGTGAGCTGCAGCATACTGAGCTTCCCACTCTTCACGCTGCTGCTCGTAACCAGCCATCCACTCGTTAGTGTTTGGATCGAAGCCTTCTGGGTACTTGTAGTTGCCTTCAGCATCGTATTCAGCTGGCATGCCATAGAGAGCTGGATCGAAATCTTCAGAATTTGGATCGACAGCTTCAGTAGCCTGCTTCAAGGAGAGGGAGATGCGACGACGATCGAGATCAACGTCGATAACCTTCACGAATACCTCTTCGCCACCCTTAACAACAGTCTCTGGGTTCTCTACGTGACGGTTTGCAAGCTCAGAAATGTGGACCAAGCCCTCAATGCCATCTTCAACGGAGATGAACACGCCGAACTGAACGATCTTGGTAACCTTGCCCTTAACAACCTGTCCAGGAACATGGGTACGAGCGAAGCGCTGCCATGGATCTTCCTGAGTTGCCTTAAGGGAAAGGGAGATGCGTTCGCGATCGAGATCAACGTCGAGAACCTCAACGGTAACCTTATCGCCAACCTTAACAACTTCAGATGGGTGATCGATATGCTTCCAGGAAAGCTCAGAAACGTGAATGAGACCGTCAACTCCGCCGAGATCAACGAATGCACCGAAGTTTACGATAGAAGACACAACGCCTTCACGAATCTGACCCTTCTTAAGCTGAGAGAGGAAGGTTTCACGAACTTCAGACTGAGTCTCCTCAAGGAACTGACGACGAGAAAGTACAACGTTGTTGCGGTTCTTATCGAGCTCGAGAATCTTAGCCTTGATCTTCTGACCAATGTATGGGGAAAGATCGCGAACGCGACGCATTTCAACCAAGGAAGCTGGCAAGAAGCCACGCAAACCGATGTCTACGATCAAGCCGCCCTTAACAGCCTCAATAACGGTACCTTCAACGATGCCGTCTGCATCCTTAATCTTCTCGATGTCACCCCAAGCGCGCTCATACTGTGCACGCTTCTTGGAGAGAATAAGACGTCCTTCCTTGTCTTCCTTAGTTACAACAAGGGCTTCAATGGTGTCGCCAACCTCGACAACATCATCTGGATCAACGTCTTTTTTGATGGAAAGTTCACGGGAAGGAATTACACCTTCAGTTTTGTAGCCGATGTCCAGCAATACTTCGTCGTGATCAATCTTTACGACTGTACCTTCAACTAAATCACCATCATCAAAATTCTTGATGGTTGAATCGACTGCCTTGATGAAGTCTTCTTCGGTGCCAATATCATTAATCGCAACCTTGGCGACTTCGTTATTATTCTCTGCCATTAGTTATTAGTGGTTTCTTCTTGGGGTGGATATTACTCGATATTTAATTATGTATTTACGTTACGCGCGCATACTATGCACACGCTCTGTCGATTTTATATACAGGCATAGCCAAAACTTACGTTTTACTTCGGGCGTGTCGCATTTTATTTGCAATTAGCTGCTCGCTCAGCCATATCTACAACATTCGCAAGCAACATAGCTCGAGTCATCGGACCTACTCCACCAGGATTTGGAGAATAAGCTCCAGCAATTTCGCGACAAGCTGAATCGACATCACCTTTTACGCGGTATCTACCTGCTTCTTCATCAAAAACACGAGATACGCCAACATCAACAAGAACAGCACCAGGTTTAATATCTTCTGGCTTAACAAAACCAGCACAACCCATTGCTGCAATTATTACATCAGAACGGCGCATAATCTCTTGAACATTTCGAGTATGAGTATGGCATAACGTAACAGTTGCATCTACTCCCCTGCGCGTTAAAAGAAGACCAATAGTACGTCCAACCGTAATGCCACGACCAAGCACACAAACTTCCTTACCAGAAAGTTCAATACCGTATTCATCGAGCAAAGCTAAAATTCCACGCGGCGTACACGGCAAAGGCGTTGTAATATCTCCAGAAATATGAGTAACAAGTTCACCTAAATTATATGGGTGCATTCCGTCGCAATCTTTTTTAGGATCAATTGACGCAATAACTTTTTGAGAATCAATACCTTTTGGCAATGGCAGTTGCACAATAAATCCAGTACAGAGAGGGTCATTATTCAATTTCTGTACAGCAGCAAGAATTTCATCTTCACTAGCATCTTCTGGTAAATCGCAACGAATAGAATTAATCCCCACTTCTTCGCAATCGCTATGCTTACCAGCAACATACTTTAACGAACCAGGATCGCTACCTACAAGTAACGTACCCAGACCAGGATTAATACCTTTTTCATGCAAAACAGCAACACGCGTTGCCAAATCTTTTTTAATTTTACTAGCTAAAGCTTTACCGTCTAACACAATAGCCATAAAAAATTTTCCTCCCAACTCGCACAATTCGTAAGGATAGGCTATCGTGAAGTATAGAAGATATGGGTCGACTAACAATTTTGTGTGCGCCGACGCACCATTATCACGGGAGGAGTCACAGTGATGCGTACCGTTCTTTGTGCAGTAAAGAAGTTTGGAAAAACTGCCATAACATGCCTTATTGCTTCTGCAGTAATACTTGGATTTGCAGCTTGTGGAAAAACAGAAGAAAAACCAAAAGAAAAACCAAAAGCTGCAGCAAATATTTCTGTTGTATCCACTGTTGACACCTGGGGTAGCTTAGCTAAAGAGATCGGTGGCTCTGATGTCAAAGTTGAATCAGTTATGACTGGCTCAGACACAGACATATCGTCATTCAAGCCTAGCTCAAAAGATTTAAAGAACATGCAGAATGCGCAAGTATTGATTACAAATGGTGCAGGCTACGATGATTGGGCAAGCAAAGTACACCCAGCTAAAGCGGAAGTACTTAGTGCAGCAGGTACTGTAGGAGCACTTAAAGGAGACAATCCATATCTCTGGTTCTCTCATGATGCTAGGGATGCAATGGCATCTGCTATGGCTGATACTTTCTCTAAAGTTTTGCCATCAAAAAAGCAAGCTTTTTCTAAGCGACTAGCTCAATGGCAAGAAAAGGAAAAGAAATTAACCACCTACTTAAGCGATTTCTCTAAAGAAAATAGCAACGCAAAGTATGCTTCTACATCCCCTATTCTTTTCTGGCTAATGTCTGATACCAATTTGAAAGATAGTTCGCCTAAAGAATATGCTGACGCAGTAAATAACAATAACGAACCAGAACATTCAAGTGTTGAGGAGTTTCAGAAGCTTATTGAAAGCCGCAAAATCGATGTGTTGATTAGCGATAGTCAACAAGGAAGCGATGTTTTGAACTTGCTAAATGGAATTGCAGGACGAAGCTACACGTCTACAGTGCAAGTAAGCGAACTTATGCCAAAATACGCAGACCAGCTTGATAAATGGATTATGAAGATTTGTGACGACCTACATAATGCTGTAAAAACAACAAAGGATATGCGTAAAGACATTGATGAAAAAGAGCCTCAAAAAAAGCCAATCACTGAGAAGCCACATGTAGCAAAGAATACCGATCCTAAAAATTCTAACCAAGGTCAGCAAGATCCAGGTAAGTAAATTTAGGTGAATCTGTTAAAATAAAAATCCTTGCATTTTGTAAGTGCAAGGATTTTTTATTACCTGTTTTAAGAAAGAGCAATTTTAATAACAAGCAAAAGCAAATTTATTGCAAATCATTTTTTCTTAGATTTCTTGCTACGCTCTTCTAACAGCGCTAAAGTTCGCGATGCAGGCTCTTCTGGAGCTACAGTATGGTGATCTTCATCGCCTTCTTGAGGCGCCTTATATCCAAGATTCACATCTAAAAGTCGCTCCGCCTCAATCTCATCAATCTTTTCAGACAAAGCAATTTCGGAAATTAAAATACTGCGAGCGCGAGCAAGCATTCGCTTTTCTCCTGCAGATAAACCATGTTCATCAACATCTCGCTGAGATAAATCACGAACTACTTCAGCAATATTGTTAACATCGCCAGTAGCAATCTTCTCTACATTAAGCTTGTAGCGTCTAGACCAATTCATCTCTTTTTCAACTATTGGAGTACGCAAAATCTCAAAAACTTTTGCAACTTCTTGCGCTCCAACAATGTCTCGCACGCCAACTTTTTTAACATTATCGACAGGTACGTTAATTTCCAAACCATCAGACGATAACACTACCAATCGTAAATATTGACGAGTTACACCTTTTACGGTGCGCTCACTAATTTCTTCAACACGAGCCGCACCATGACGAGGATAGACGACCATATCGCCGACTTGATATTCCACAGAACCCTCCGTATGCACAGAAAAACTCATAACAGTTTCCCATAAGGTCACGACTTGAAAAAATTTTCATATTTTTTTCACAATAGCGCGAAACACACGCGACTTACAGCAATAAAGCATGTATGATAGTCACCATGAGTACAGTTACTAACATCAATGAAGATGCAGTCGCAGTCCCAGTCCGACAGGACGTATTAGCTGCGGTGAGCAATGCAGAATATTACAATCCACATGAGGTTCTTGGAGGTCACCTTGGAACTGGCAAAGGTGCCGACACTGTAACCATCCGCGTATTGCGCCCTATGGCAAAGAAAGTTGTTATTCTTACTAAGAACGGTGAATACGAAGCTAAACACGAATATAACGGCATTTTTACAGCTGTTATTCCTGCCGTAAAGCACACAAAAACAAAGTCTTGGTCTGTTCCTAGTTATCGTGTTTACACTGTGGAAATAGACGGCTCTGAATCCACAGATGACGATCCTTACCGTTATTTGCCTCAAGTCGGCGAACTTGACATGTACTTGTTTGGAGAAGGTCGTCATGAACGTCTTTGGGAAGCATTAGGCGCACACGTCAAAACGATAACAGATTCATGGGGACTTATATCTCCTGAAACTGGAAAGATGGTAAAGAAAGTTACTGGTACTGCTTTCTCAGTGTGGGCACCAAATGCTCGTGCAGTACGCGTAGTTGGTAACTTTAATTACTGGAATGGTCGTCGCCACGCTATGCGCTCACTCGGCTCTTCTGGCATTTGGGAACTTTTTATTCCAGGAGTTACAGCAGGAGAAGTATACAAGTACGAAATTCTTACGCAATCTGGCAATTGGATTATGAAAGCCGATCCAATGGAGCGCTCTCATGAAGTTCCACCAAACACAGGATCTGTTGTTGTTGATTCTGAGTTTAAGTGGCACGATACCGATTGGATGGATAAGCGCGCAAAAACAGATGCTCACAATGGTCCAATAAGCATTTACGAAGTACAAGCTAACAGCTGGAATCGCGATTTGGGTAATTATCGCGAACTTGCTGATCATTTAGTTGATTATGTGCAAAGAGAAGGCTTTACTCACGTCGAGTTTATGCCGTTGACACAATATCCATTCTCTGGATCTTGGGGATATCAAGTAACAGGTTACTATGCAGTAGATTCTCGCCTTGGCTCCCCTGATGACTTTAAGTACTTGGTGGATAAACTCCACAAAGCAGGCATTGGCGTCATTATGGATTGGGTTCCAGCTCACTTCCCTAAGGATGACTTTGCACTTGGTCGTTTTGATGGCACAGCGTTGTATGAGGATCCTGATCCTATGCGAGGCGAGCATCCTGATTGGGGTACTTACATCTTCAACTTTGGTCGTCATGAAGTTCGTAACTTCTTGGTTGCTAATGCTTGCTTCTGGCTTGATGAATACCATGTTGACGCGTTGCGCGTTGATGCAGTATCCTCAATGCTTTACTTGGATTACAGCCGTGAAGCAGGACAGTGGAGACCAAACATCTACGGCGGACGCGAAAATCTTGAAGCAATTGACTTTATTAAGGAAGCAAACGCAACTGCATACAAGAATAATCCTGGCATCATGATGATTGCTGAGGAGTCCACTGCTTACCAAGGCGTAACTGCACCAACCGATATGGGTGGCTTAGGATTCGGCTTGAAGTGGAATATGGGCTGGATGCACGACACTTTGCAATACCTTAAAGAGGAGCCAATTAATCGTCGTTGGCATCATAACGAAATTACATTCTCAATGGTTTATGCATACTCTGAGCATTATGTGTTGCCATTAAGCCACGATGAAGTTGTGTACGGTAAGGGTTCGTTACTTGGAAAGATGCCAGGCGACGAATGGCAACAGTTCGCAGGATTACGCGCATTGCTTGCATACCAGTGGTCTCATCCAGGCAAGAACCTTCTGTTCATGGGTGGAGAAATTGGACAGTCTAGCGAATGGAACTTCAATACTTCGCTTAACTGGAATGAGCTGCAATGGCCGTTCCATCAAGGCGTGCAAAAGCTTGTTGCAGATTTGAATACTCTGTATAAGAGCTCTCGCGCATTCTGGAGTCAAGACTTTACTCCTGATGGTTTCCAGTGGCTTACAAGCGACGATTCCGATCACAATACTTTAAGCTACATTCGTATTGGCGACGACGGAGAAGAAATCGTTGTAGTAGTAAACTTCTCAGGTCAAGCATGGCAAGACTATCAGGTTGCGTTACCAAAAGGCGGACAGTGGGAAGAGATACTCACAACTGATGATGCAAAGTATTGCGGATCTAATATTCACAACGGCACATTCACTGCTGCTGCTGAAGAGTATCATTCTCGACCATACTCTGCAAGAATCACTGTTCCAGCGTTAGGTGCGGTATTCTTGAAGCCAGTACAACACTGAAAGGTCTTTTTAAAATATGCTAAACGCTCCATCAGCTAGCGTAAATGCTCGTACAATTCTCGTTGTTGAGGATGAGCCAGATCTTGCTACAGCAATTGCACAACGCATTACTGCACAAGGCTGGAGAGCAAGAGTCGCTGCAGATGGAGCGTCTGCTGTTAGAGCTGCTGAACAACTAAAACCCGATCTAATAATTATGGATATTATGCTTCCTATTATGGATGGGATTGAAGCAACTCGACGAATTATCTCCAAAATGCCCGTTCCTATCCTCATGTTAACAGCGCGCGATGCAGAAGCAGATAAAATTGTTGGCTTAAGCGCAGGCGCAGATGATTACATGACTAAACCATTTTCGCCACGTGAGTTAATTGCTCGTTGCGCAGCATTGTTGAGACGCGTAGAACGCGCAGCGCAAATAGCAAAAACAATGGAACATGAACGCACAATTAATTTTGGATCGCTTATTATTAGACCTCGCCAAAGACTTGTAACTCTAAACGACGAAGAGGTACATTTTACTCCAACTGAGTTTGACTTGCTCGCTACTCTAGCTCGTCATCCTCATACTGTATTTAAGCGTGAAAAGTTACTTGAAGAGGTGTGGGATTGGCCAGATGCTTCTGGAACTCGCACAGTAGATTCACACATTAAGTCTTTGAGGCATAAAATTGGATCGGAATGGATTCGTACTGTACACGGAATAGGATACGCATTCGAGCCACCTATTAGTGATTACGACAAAGTTCTACAATCACAGGTTTCATAAATAATTACTACTTTTATAAATAGTAAATAATTACAACACTTTAGCTTCGGAAAATTCGTAAATGGTATTAAAAAATAAAATAGATAATGCTAATTCTGAGCAATATAAAAATACTAAACAACGTAATTTGTTAAATAAAAACTCAAATGCTCAACTTAAGAATAAGCCAAAAATGCGATTTACAAATTCTTCTGTAAAACATAATTATCCAAATCGACCTGTCGGATTTTTTTCATCTCTAAAAATTGAACTTTCGGCAATTATTGTTTTTGCAACAGCAATTGCTTTCGTAATGGCATGGTTTTTACTTAAAACTGGTCTAAATGGCTGGATTGCAATGCCATTAACACTTATTGTTGCTCTGGGAATTACATACATTTTTTCTAGAGGACTTACAGCACCACTTCGTCAAATGAAAAATGCTGCAGAAGCTATGTCTGATGGCGACTATTCTGTGCGAGTTGCTGTAGAAAATCGTCGTGACGAAGTAGGTAAATTAACTCTTGCATTTAATGAAATGGCAGAAGAACTTGAACATGCAGATCAAATGCGTAGAGAGCTTATAGCAAACGTAAGCCACGAACTGCGCACTCCTGTTTCTGCTTTACAAGCGATGCTTGAAAATCTTGCAGACGGAGTTGTTGATCCTACTCCATCTAATATGGAAGCTATATTAAACCAAACTCATAGACTTGCTGATCTTATTACTTTCCTTCTTGATTTATCTAGAGTTGAAGCAGGTGCTGAAAGCCTTAATATAACTTCATTTAATTTCACAGACTTTATTGACGAAATTATCGAGCCACTAGAAATAGCAGATTCAGGTCACAATCATAATATTGAAGTTCAAATTAATGATGAGATTGAATTAACAGGAGATCAAGCTCGCCTTTCGCAACTTTTTACTAATATTATTTCTAACGCTCTAAAACATTCAGATGATGGAACTCGTGTTCTTATAAGTGCTCATATTAACCACAGCCAAAACTCTGTAATATGTAATGTTGTGAATTTTGGAGAACAAATTCCTCAAGAGGATCGTGCAGATATTTTCAGAAGATTTGTTAAAGGAAATCAGCGAATCGGCACAGAATCAGGAGGAACAGGATTGGGATTGTCAATTGCTCGTTGGGCTGCACAATTGCACCATGGAACTGTAAAAGTAGTAGACGATAAGCGTGGTCCAAACTTTGAAGTTGCGCTTCCGCTAAACTATAGAAATACAATAGAAATACAATAGAAAACTAACATTCGTAGTCTGCTGTACGATCATCCTTATTGCATACACACGCTAAAGAAAAGCATGCCAAAACAGTAATTCCACTACTCTGTAGAGTCGAAACGCAGCTATTCATAGTTGAGCCAGTAGTTACAATATCATCCAATACGATAGCTTTGTACTCGCGTTGATTTTCAAACTTTTGCTTTCTCAATTCTTTGAAATCGACACTAAACGCCTTAGAAATTCTGTTAGACCTTCCGCGAAAACCGGAAGTTTGCACTGATTTCGCAGTAATCCTAGCATCCATACTTACAATATCTAAAACGTATGCCCTAATGCCACTATTACACAATCGTTTAGCAACACAATTTGCAATAGGCAGCATATGCTTACGACCACGATGTCTCGATGCATATTTAGACGACGGGACTGGTATAACAAATATAGGATTTTCACTTATATAACAAGAAGGCGAGCGCAAAAATTTAGATATAACTTCTACTACTAAATCGCCAATAAGCTCACCAAATATTTTGTCACATGCAATATCGAAATGATCCTTCCACAATAATATTGCGCGGCGAACAACCGTAGAATACGAACCACACGCGTAGCGATATCCACATACTGTTCTGGCAAATGGTGCGCTTTTCCAGCATTGCAACGCTTTCTTGCAATTTTCACACAATATATAATCTGGAGTATCGCATCCTGCACATGCGCGAGGCAAAAATAAATTAAATAAAGCAATCGCTACATTATTCCAACTAGCAAAACGCCAATTTACAGAATCAACATACATGTTTTCGTATGCACCACAAGGTACAGATGCGTGACATGCTAATCCCCCATTAGATGTCACGCTTCTATACTTCTTTTTGTTTTGGTGGTTTATAACCTTGCGTCTCCCAACCATAATGACAGCATATGCGATAGCTTATTAGCTATGCAAATAAAAAATGTTATTGTGGATAAAAGGTATCTTAAAATGAAAAATTAATAAAATTCTATATTTTTAAAATATTAAGTACCTTATTACAAAGTTCTAAAGTATCCGAAGGATTACTTACTTTAACAACTAAAGCTCCTGTAAAGGCAGTAGGATAATCGTTTCCTCCAGGATACATACGATCGCCAATAAAAGTAATTTTTTCAATATTAAAATCACAATATTTAGATAACATTCGCAAAGCTTGAGCTTTATCGTCACCGCGCCTGTATATATCGACGCTAGTATCTCCTCCAGCGCGTACAGCAAAATTAGGTAAAGCTTGAGAAATACTTTGTGCAAGTTGAGCTTTCAAACAACCGCTAGGATCCCAAGTTTTTTTATATTCAATAGGAGCTAGTTGCCCTAGTGCCGAAAAAGTAATTTGACTACCGCGGTTCTCTATCTGCTCTCCCCACAGCATTGGATCGCCAGGTTCTTTCCACACGCCCATATTTTTTGCACAGTTGCGTATTGCATCAATAACGCATTGCGCTTGCTCAAAATCGATACTATGCTCATAAACACATTGCAATGACATGTCGTTATTCACACGATAATAACTAGTTCCATTAGTCGGCATTATGTGAATATTTTTAAGATTAGTGCCAGTTGCTAGCATATCTAAAATTTGCTTCTTAACTAACTCTAGGCAGCCACCTGTTATTACAGCAACAGGAATTATATTAATCAGCTTACTTAATGATTCAGCCATCGATTTAAGCATAGGTTTTTTAGAACATGCCAGTGTATTATCTAAATCAAAAGCAATAAGAGACGATTTAGCAATGCTCAAGTCAAGATTAAACTCATTCCAATCATGCACTATTGGTTTGAGCATTACAAATCCTCCTGACTTTTAAAACCATACATACAGTATTCTATAGTGTGAGCGTATTTCACACACCGCATATTAATTATTTACATATTATTGCCCTAGCCTTCTCGTAAAGTGGAAGCATGACAGGTCTAATTTGGGAAGAACGTCACTATAGAAATAGGCATGGTAGAGGCCTTAGGGCACCAATATTTGGCACTCGCCTACCACAATATAGAACTGCTAGTGGAATGTTCGATGCCATGGTAGCAGCTCAAATTAGACGTCTTAACAGCGCTTGGAGAGCATTAACTAAAGATGTTCAATTCGCGGTAGAAGATGTGCCGCCTTCGCAACCACTGTTATGGGAGCAAAACCGCAGAATACTTTCGCAAGCTTTTCCAGCTAGCCGTGGTATGCAATCTAGAATTGTATTGTATAGGCTTCCGCTATGCACTCATGTAAGCAGCAGAAGTGAACTTCAATATGCTATCAGAGATGAGCTTGTGCAACGCTTAGCAGAACTATACGGTCGCAGGCCAGAAGAAATTGATCCAGATTGGGGTCTGTAAACAATTTTTAAATTAATTAAAATTATTAAGTATTTTAATTAATTCATAGTCGCTTATAGCAATATTTTTATTCGTATTATTGCACAATGCTATTGTCAGTTTTAACATATACATTCATTTCTTGCGGCTGCAAAGATTGCGCAGAAAGCCAAGAAATACCTGCTATACCAGCCTTATCGATTTCATCTTTATGAATACGGGCAGACAAAGAAACTTTGCTATGCGATTTCGCAATAAACATAACTGCATCGTGCGAAATTTCTGAAACAGGAATTCTTAAAGATGCATTCGCAGGAATCGTTACGTTTTTTGTAACAGTTAATACACCATTTAAATCAAATCCTTGCAAACGCACAGAACTATCTTTATCGCTTGAAGAAGAAAGGTATAGAGCTGTTTCATTAGCAGAAACAGGTGAAACAATTGCGCCACTACCCTGCACGTTAGATGGTGTAATAAAAGCTACATCTGATTGATTATCTTTGCCATCTTTAGTAATAGACATCATTACTTGAGTAGGAACATCTCCACTTACGCTCAAAGCATTAACATGCTCTGGAACTTTTCCAAGATCGACAACCTGCAAATGGTGCGCTTTTAACGTCAAATCCTTTACTTCTTTAGAACCTGTATCATTCATCCATGAAAGTGTTACATTACCATCTTTACTTGGCCATACATATAACTTAGATTGATCGCCTTCACTAATACCTGAAAGAATATTTGTGTTAGATTGAGTGCTTAATTCATGAACAATATCTACACCTTTTACAGATAAGCCACTCATATGAACGACTTTTACAAATGATGCTATAGGTGTCTGCTCGCTTTCAACTTGCACGTATAATCCAGAAGTCTTAGGAGAAGCAGCAGCAAGATCAAAATATGCATGAGAACGAGCAGGAACAGTAAAAGCACTTCCTGTAGAAAGATTTAATTGATTGTTGCCATGTTCTGCAGACCAAGCTTTAACACGAACAACAGTAGATTTTGAAGCAGCATTAAATGCTTCTAAACGAATAGAAATTCCATCAGCAGATTCTGGAACTAGGAATGTCTGTTTCATAGATGGCATTGAACATGTAGTTGCAGATAAACCTTTTACGTCACCTTTAGTAGCCCATGAAACCATGGAAGCAGATATTCCAGTGCCAGATCCAACTCGTGACAAATGTCCTTCTAGAACTTGAGCGTCGTGATTTACATTATTGTTAGCAATAAAAGCTGACGTATCATCATCAGTTGATTTTGAATTCAACGTAATAGATTGATCATTGCTATCGCGCATGTTACGCAAGCTAGAACTATACACATCCCCAAAAGCACCATAACGAGCAGAAGATTGTAAATCGCCTTCTGATTCGTTATATTCGCTATCACCATATTGAGTCAAATCTGGAAGAGACAATCGAATAGGGCAAATAGTTTGCAAACGAGTAGAACCAACACTACTTACAACGCCACTAGATGGAGTATTAGGATTATCTACAAGTTGAGGCATCGGTAGGCATAATGCAACAACACATGCAGAAGCAATGAGTATTATTGCACTAAAGATAGCAAGTGAGACAATAGTAACTATTTTGTTCTTGCGATTAATATCTACATCTGCATTTACTTCACCATGCTTAGAGCCCTCATGAGGATTTTTATGCCAGCTCATCTAATTCCTCCTCATGTCTGTCATCTGAACGCTCTATCATTGCATGTCTGCCAAATCGAGGCACAGCAACAATACAGTACAGCAGTAATACCATAGAAGAAACAATAATCCAAGGAACTCTCCACGCAAGAGGCCTAGATCGATAATACGGAGATGTAGAAGACAACGACTTAGAATCAGGCACACCATCAAATCTGCAATAAGTTCCTTGCGGTGATGAAACAACCAATTGTGTACCGTCAGAAGCGTTAACGTGTGCAATTAATTGTTCAGTAGCTTCTTTGTTAACATTACTTACAGTTTGTACAGAAGGATGTAACAATTGTTGTATTGACATAGAAGTTTTATGAGGAACCTTCTTATCTTCCGGACTATTAACGATATAAATACCGCCAATTCCAAGTTGCTTTAACGTTGAAATTGCGCCATTATCTGCATGAGATAACAATTGTGCTGATGCGCGATATATTGCTTTATTGCTTGACGAATCGCCAAACATTACTTGTCTAACACGAAGAGCTGGAGATTCGTCTATTGCATCTCCCTTAGATGTTCGCATAATAGAAATTGACAAATCATGACTACTTTGAGCTCTTAAAGCAAGTATCCGTCGAGTATCGTCTTTTCGCAAATAATCAGAAACAACCATAGGAAGCTCATTGTTATTTGCGCAAATAGATGTAGCCGGTCCGCTCAATACAGCAAAAAGACCCAAAAGAACAGCCATAGTCAACATACCACTTGCAAGACCAGCGCGCGCTATGCGAATTATGTGCTGCAACAATCGTGCAGCAGAGCGGCGCATTGCAGCACGCCTATCTGCACGAGTTTTATAGTTTTCAAAAGTTTTAGATTCAGATTCCTTCGAAGCACGTAGTGGCTCAAAGCGACGAACAGCTTGACCAGCAACCATGCACATACAAGATAAAATGCCAACAGCAGATAATGCAACTCCAGGCAAAACGCTTGCAGCAACGGGTCCTGAAACATCGGATGCAACTACAATACGAGCAGAAACAAGAGATAGCAACATTCCGGAAATAATCACAACCCACATCATTCGAGAAACTCGCAAAGCAAAAGGCAAAGTTAATGACGCAACAGCCATAACAACAGCTAGAATTGCAAAAATTACCATTATTATTGTTCTCAAGCTCATCAATGGCATATTAATTTCAACATTAGGAGAAGCCATATTAAAAGCGTGCAACAAAACATCAGCGTAATCACTTACGCGTGGAGCACCTTGTACACTTCTAAACGGCAGAGCCATACTAGAGAACAATTGACGCCACATTCCAGATTCGCCATATCTAATAGCACTTCCTATTGTAGGTAGCAAAACAATTATCGATGGTATAGGCATAAGCGCAAACATAATACGATGAGAGCGCACCATAATAAACGATGCAATAAAAATAACAATAAGAGGCAAAACAAGCTGCGGTTCTGCAGCTACTGGAACCATAAAGCATAATGCTGCGCATGCTGCACATTGAGTGGATTTAACAGGACGCACAGGATCTTCTGTTACGTACATTCCAACTGCATGGAATGCAAAAGCAAATGCCGCAGGCAAAAATGTCATAGTCATTAACATTGGCAAATCACCGCGCGCAAACAAGCCAAAAGCAATAGCAATCATAGTCCAGCAAATACCAGCGCATACACGTACAGTATCCGAGCGCGTAAATACGCCAGCAAGAGCCCAAAAACTTAAACACATAGCTGGAGCAGCTAAGAAGAACATTAGCGTAACAGCCAACAACGGGTTAGCACCAACTACAGTTGATGCAATCGCCCAAATACTTAGCCATGGTGCTGGAGGAATTGCAGGTCCAAAACCATCATCAGGAACCCATGCGCCAATAGCAGAGTTCCATAACTGATTGAAATCTGCGCCCGTTGGTAACCATTGCTGCGCGTTCCAAGAAGCGCCACTTAAAATTTCACGCCATGGAGAACCATATAAATTCAATATGACTGCAAAAAGAAGAAGAGCCGCAAGAATAACAGCACTCCACCTACGCAACACTCGAATATGCAAATGGCGTTTTGCGAGAGGGCTTAACAGCACTAAATGCTGTTGAGCTTGGAAAGCAGAACTACGATCACGCCAACGTGCAACTTGATGACGATCTGCGATAAGAGGAACAAGTCGCTTTAATGGAACACGCGTATTCCTTGCAACCCTTCTGCGAGCAAAAATAGCTCTAGGCAATTGCATAATAGCAAGCCATGGCAAAAGCAAACGAATCCATGCTATATAAGGATGTTTAGCAAAAAGAGAGTGCAAAGCACCAACTAAACAAGCAGGCAAACTAAGAATCCATATGAGAGGCCACAAAAAAACACTAATATCAGTGTATTTGTAACGCTGCTTAGCCACGAGAGAAGAGGCTACACCATACTTAGATCCTGAATTATTATGATTTCTAGCATCACCGTTACGAGTACGTATACCTTCTAACCTTGCACGCCTGTGTGCGATACGAGCTGAAGGAACTACAACAACACGACCTCCAGATAGACATACTCTACGACAAAAATCTCTTGATTCACCAAAAGTTGTCATCCATGGTTGTGTACCGCGTAAAGTCTGCCATGCAGTTAGCGTAACTAAAGCACCTGCCAACGATACTGCGTATACATCTCCACGACCGTCATACTGTTCTTGATCTGGCTCGCCGTCAACTGTAAGAGTATGAACACCGTGGCGCCAAGCATACATTCCAACGTTGTGCAAGATATTTCCTTGCCAATCAACTTGTTTAGCTCCCAGTACTGATGCAGTCGGAGTATTGCGCCAAGTTTCGCGCAAATATTCTAAGCAATGAGAGTCTGCAGGACGAGAATCATCATGCAAAAGCCATAATGCAGAAACTCCTGCACAAGGCAAAATCTTACGCAAAGACTTTTCTATTGCATCTCCAAAAGAATGAGCAGAAGAAATAGGAATAATAATTATACGTACAGATTTATTTTCACTATTGTTTACACGAGTATTATTTACGCTATTAGTATTTGGTTTATATTTTGAATCGTTGTCAATTTCATTATTGGAATCGATATTGTTAGCATTCTGCAGTAATGATTTTCTAGTATTAATTTCTCCCGTAAGCATAGATGAATTAATTTTTACTTGTAAATTCGTTTGCATAGTCTGCTTTACTCGACTAGCACAATCGACTATTACTAAAGTTCCAGGAAGAATTGATTGACTTAGTACTGCATGTAACGTATCAGCATAAAAACGAGTGTCTCGCTCCACACACATCATTGCCATAATAGACGAATCTACATCATGAGGATGCGCATCTTTTGCGGATGAAAGCACCTGTAAAACTTCGTCTTCAAATGTAAGATTATGAGCGGTTATCGAATCCATACTTACCAGTTTACGCAGGGGGTATGTATCCGCCAAAACACAAGTCGTAATTTTAAATAAATTTATACATATTTTATTAATATTTTTGCTCATATTAGTCAGCACATTACATATAAATTTAATTAGAATATTTGCGTAAACTTATTAAAATTTTCATTAAAAAATCAAATAACATTCAACACAACCGAACGCAATAAATCTCATTGCCGTGTGCTATAATTGCGCGTTATATGTGTCCATTGAATATTGGTTTTATTCGATGGAAAAAGAAACGATATTGCCACAACCTAAAAGGTTCCTCATTATTGAGAAAGAGGGTACGATGACAACTTCACGGTATCATGAAGACATGCGGTACCAACCAAGCGAAGATTGGAATTCAACTCCTCACCATAGCCTTGGTTATAGAATGATTAACCGCACGCGCAAGATACTGTGCATGTTTGTTATTTCAGTACTTACATTCTTTTCAACAATAATAGCCGCAGTATGGTTAGATTTTTCTTCTGCTGTAAGCAGCAGAGTTGTAAGCGTTATATCTAAAGATCCAGAAGCTAATCAAGCACTTGATATCAATGCAGGAAAACCAGTAACTTTTCTTGTTTTAGGCCAAGATTCTCGTGATGGAAACAATCAAAGCTTCACGCACGACGGCGAAACTGGTGATCATCAATCAGATACTACTATGGTAGTTCAAATTAGCGCAGATAGATCATACATGAATATTGTTTCTATTCCACGAGATTCTATGGTAAACGCACCAGAATGTGACACTACAAAAGGGCATATTCCTGCAAGAAAACATGTGATGTTTAATTCGATCTTCGCCTTAGGATATGCACAAGGCGGAGATTTAGCTTCAGCAGCATCATGCTCCTTAAAAGCTGTTAATTCACTTACCGGTTTAAATATTCATCATTTTATAGTCGCTGACTTTAGCGGATTAAGCAATATGATTGATGCAGTTGGCGGCGTATCATTATGCATACCAGCAGCAACTCGCGATACTTATACGGGCGTGAATTTCAAGCAAGGAATGCAGCATCTTAATGGTCGACTTGCTACTCAATACGCTAGAATGCGTCACGATACTGCAAGCGATGGCTCTGACATAATGCGAACAACAAGACAGCAATACTTGATTAAACAGCTTTTACATCAAGCAATGTCTAAAAACTTATTCACTCAAACAAGCGAGCTTTATCAGCTTGCAAAAGCATCGTTAGGAGCATTAAATATAAGTGAAGGCTTGGCAAATCCTACCACTTTAGTCGGTTTGGCATTAAGTATGCGTAAATTAGATTCTTCACATATTTACGCGCGTACTACTCCTGTTATTCCAGACCCTTATGATTCAAATCGTGTTGTGTGGTCCGATGAAGCAGACGATATTTGGGATTTAATGCGCGAAAATAAACCGTTATCGCTAAATCATAAAACTAACGGAGCTAACAAAAAAAATGCCAATAATTCGTCTAAAAATGCGAACGATCAAGACAATGAAGACGCAGATGACGATAACAATATAAGCGAAAACAACAAGCTTAATCAAACTACAAATCCAAAGAAAATGGGACGTGTTGATCCAAAAACAGGATTAATAAAAAATTCTCAAGGTCAATTTATTGATCCAAATACTGGAGGAATTGTGGATCCTGAAAATGGAACTATTCGTGATTCACAAACAGGACAATACGTTGGTTTTGCAGACAAGTATGCAAACAATGTGCTTTGCGCTGTGCCTAGAAAAAAGTAAACAATTAAGCAAGATGTAATCTATGAGTATATAATGTACGAGCATAAGACTTGTATATTATATACTCATAGTCATTGAAGATATATGACGCATATGCTTATTTTGGAGGATGCATGAATTCGCGACTGTATGAGGACCCTTCTGAAGATAATCTAAACCCACCTATCTTCACTCCTTCTCATAATAACGATTCATCTAACTCAAACGTGCCTCCTAGTTTCACTCCAAAACGCGCGCAAAAAGACAAAACAAATCCTAATCAACTGCCAACGCAAGCTCCATCTTTTGCGCCTACATCTCAAAGACCAAGAATCTTAAAAAGTCCAGAACAATTTTCTTCTAGACCTGTTTCTTACGCATCGCAATTGCAAGCAAGACAAACACCGCGCACAAGTTCTATTTCACAAATGCGTATTCCAACAAATGTAAATAATGTAGTTGGAAGCGCAGCAAAAGTACTACCACACAAACCGCGCAAAATTTTACATGCATTTATTGCAATCTTTATTGTTCTAGCAGTAGCTGCAACTGGTTTTGGAGTATATTCATGGAACTGGATTGACTCAAGAATTAACCGCACTACTTGGCTTACTAATACTCCTAGCACTCAAGGCAAAGCATGGCTTATTCTTGGCTCCGATCAAAGAGAAGGCGAAGAAGCTAAAGAGATAACAGGATTTAGAACAGATACTATTCTTGTATTGACAAAGCCGAGCAATGGTCACAGTTCTCTAATTTCTATTCCTCGAGATTCTCTTGTTTCTTTAAATGGCGAACAAGTAAAAATTAATAGCGTTGCGCAAGCAGCTGGAAATAAAGCATTAACAGCAACAATAGAAAAAATTACAGGTCATCACATTGACCATGTTGCAGAAATACGTTTTGGCGGTCTTACTAATGTTGTTAACGCTATAGACGGCATTGATTTATGCTACAACCGTACAGTAAGCGATAAGTTTAGCGGACTAAATTGGACTTCTGGATGCCATCATGTTGATGGAAATACAGCGTTAGCATTTTCTAGAATGCGATACGCAGATCCAGAATCTGATTTTGGACGAGCTGCACGTCAACGAATGGTTATTGCAGCTATTATGAAAAAAGCTTTAGATCACAATACATTATTGAATTTTGGAAAAGTAAAAAAGCTTGCTGAAACGGGACTTGCTTCAGTTATTTTTGACGAGAAAACCAATCCAGGAACATTATGGGAAATGGCTCAAGCATTCAAAGAAGCAACTGGGCCGTCAGGCATATCTGGAACAGTATATTGGACGAATCCTGATTATCAAGTTCCAGGAGTTGGTTCATCCGTCCTTCTCGATGATGCTAAAAACTTAGATTTATTCAACCAACTTGCATCAGGCACTCATAAACCTGGATCAGTTGGAACTCTTGCGGAGCAACAATAATTTCGAAGTATTGTTGTATAAACAACACTTCAATTAGATACCATAACTTAGAAAGCACTAAACTCGTATCTTTTAACCACAATCTTGCATAAGTATTGCACAAAAATCAAAAATATTGTCTCATACATTTATGAGTAACAAATCTAATACAGGAATGTCTACGACTAAAGTACTTATGCATGTACAGATGGCAGCGAGTATAGTTCCAATATTCGCTCACATAGCGTTGGCTATAATGGCATGGATGCAAAATAATTGGATGATGCTAACCATGATTATTCCAAGCATTATGATGTATATAGCAAGTCTTATTCCACAAATTTTTCAATACATGTCTGAGAAAAATTCTGTTCAAAGTGTTCAACAAGATCAGCAAATTCAATTATTAAACACTACGCAATCGTCAAATAACTTAACTTATAATCAACAAACTGTAGAAAGTCTGCCAGATGCTATTACGCCAGTTAGTTTAGAAACATTACTTATGAGAAGAAATGCAATTCCTAATACGCAGCATCACTGGAAAGAAGTATTGCAAACATGGTTAAAAAATGCAGGAACATACGATACAAAAAACAAATCTAATAGTATTAAGGAAAATCTAAATACAAATATTTATAACTACTTGCCTAATTCAAAAACTAAACACCTTATAGCTCCACTTGGAATAAGCAATAATGGATACTGCTATTTAGATTTAATTAACAATGGGCCACATGCTTTAGTTGCTGGAACAACTGGTTCTGGTAAATCAGTACTTCTTACGACTTGGTGTTTAGCTTTGGCTTTTCAATACAGCCCACAGCAGCTACGGTTTGTTTTTATGGATTTTAAAGGAGGAGCAACTTTTGACATACTATCTAAACTCCCACATGCTATGGGAAACGTAGGAGATTTGAATCTTAAACACGCAATACGCGCTCTAAAAGGTCTCGAACTAGAACTAGATAGACGAGAAAGACTAGTAGCTCATAATGGATGTAGCAATATTGCACAAGTAACTCCAGCTGAGCCTTCATTGCTTATTGTTATTGACGAATTTCATGCTTTAAAAGATCAACTCCCCGACTATATGCCTCGTCTTATACGAATTGCATCAGTAGGCAGATCTTTGGGAATGCATATTATTGCTGGAACTCAAAATCCACTCGCACAAGTAAGCGCAGATATGAAAGCTAATATTTCTATTAATATTTGCTTAAGAGTTAGAGACGGAATGCAATCGCAAGAATTATTAGGAACAGCGCATGCAGCTAAAATAAGCCCAAATACACCAGGAGCCGCATATTACAATATTGGAGAAGGAGTAGCATCCTTGCGATGTGCTCAAAGCAGCAATACCGCACATTTAGTACGAGCAATACAGTTAGCTGGCAGATTCTGCCATCATGATCATTCTCCAGAATTATTTAGCAAACCATTGCCGTCGATTCTTTCATCAAAACAACTCGCAGAGTATTCAAATAATTACAAATATAAAAATTCGGAGCAAAAAATATCTCAAAGTTTACGTACTCAAGAATTTAATACTAAGAATATTATTATTGGTTTGCAAGACGATACCATACACTTATATCCTGCTCTATTGCCAATTCACCTTGGGAATATAGCTGTTATTGGTAGTAGAAAACAAGGCAAAACAACAATATTAAAAATAATTTCTAAAACTTTAAACCTGCCAATATATTCAGGAAAATCACTATGCGAGCAAAACATTAATAATATTTACAACGAAAATACGCCAATTATTATTGACGATGCGGATGAATTGCTTGATCCGCTAAATACTAAACAAACTGCTATTGCTTTTCAAAAAAGATTAAATAGTAAACAATGCCCAGTTATTATGAGCACTAGCACTTCTCGCTACTTACGTTTACCTGAGCAAGCGCCAGTGAGGATAATATTTCCAACAGGAGATATTGGCACAGATACAATGCTTGGAATACCTTCTGCTTTATCTAAAAGTTTTGATATTGAAGACTATCAACTTCCAGGACGATGTGTTTTAATCACTCCAGGATCAGCAAGTTTAACTCAAATAGTGCACGTAGAATAAAATTTATTCATAGTGACTCATCTTGACTTTTACGTGCGCGCATTGCTCTACGCTTTAGAGTTCTACGCTCATCCTCGCTTAGTCCTCCCCACACACCGTAATCTTGGTTGGTTTCTAATGCGCATCTTAAGCACTCTGTTGCAACGTCACATGAGCGACATACTGCTTTTGCTTCTTCAAGCTGTTGAAGTGCTGTACCAGCACTTCCAAGAGGAAAGAACAGTTCAGGATCTTTGTCACTACATGCTGCTGTTGTGCGCCAATCAAACGAGTTGTTCATGAATTATTATCCTCATTTCTTACCTACAACGGTGAGCTTTAGAAGTTCCCCTGAATGTAAGGAAATCATGAAAAGAAAGTTTTTTCAAGGCATTTTGCATCTTTATTAGCAATTTTAATTTTCCCTATACTTTTTACACTAAATTTATATTATTTAATGCATGTTGGAAAACAATTTTTACGTAAAGCTACTCAATACCAGATACGCGCAATTTAATGTCTAACACTACCCTAGTTCCGCCCTCTCTTCGAGGAGACCAACGAACTGTGCCACCAAAATCGTTAGTGACAAATGTGTTTATGATTTGCGTTCCAAGACCAGACCCAGATGGTTTAGCCATTCCATGAGAAGACTCGCTATCTATGCCATCTCCATCATCTTCAACGACAATATTAAGATTATCTCCGCCTCTACCAACTGCAATACGAATATGACCTTTTTCACGACCTTCAAAACCATGTTCAACTGCATTCGTCACTAGCTCAGTTAAAACAAGAGACAATGGTGTAGCATCCTGAGCTGCTAATCTGCCAAATTTTCCAACAAAATCAATATCAATATTTTGATTCTGAGATGCCAACTCAATTGACATCTTCAACAAACTCGAAATAACTTTGTCAAAATCAACAATTTCGTCAGCAGTTTGGCTTAAGCCTTCATGAACTAGTGCTATAGTTTGCACACGACGTTGAGCTTCTTCAAGTTCTTTTCTAACTTCAATAGATTTTGTTTTGCGAGCTTGCAAACGCAAAAGAGCAGAAACAGCCTGTAAATTGTTTTTTACACGATGGTGTATTTCAGAAATAGTGGCATTCTTAGTGCGCAATTCTTGCTCACGCCGCAAAACTTCAGTAACATCACGGCATAACACTACTGCTCCAACACGATTATTTGGCCCCCACAGAGGCAAAGAGCGCATAGAAACTATAGAATGGTTCGCTTCAAGTTCGCAATCCACATCAGCTTTTCCAGTTAATACAAGAGGTAAACTTTCAGGAACATTGTCGTTCGTATGCAACAGTCTAGTGCCAAATTCGCTTAAATATTCACCTTGCATAGTGTTTAATCCGCCAAGTCTGCGGAAACAACTAATGGCATTAGGAGAAGCATAACGAACTATTCCATCGTCTTCTAGCACAATAAAACCATCGGATACTCGAGCATTATGTCGCTGATTTAATACAGATTCATGATATGGGAATTGTTCACGAGGAATCATGTCAAATAAAGTTTTACCAGCATTAATGCTTTCGGTTTCATAACGACCATTAGATTCACGCGTTGCCAAATTAGTTTCGCGCATAACCAATCCGAGAGTTTTACCCCTATGACGAACTGGAGCATAAACGTAGCACACGGTAGCTCTACCAATAGAGCGTAAGGTTGAAGAGTGGAAACTTGTCTCAGATTTCATCGCCTCATTAAGCTCAGGCACTAAAGAATCATCTAATTTTTTACCTAACAAATCATCAGTACGCAAAGTAATAGCTGTTGAAGGACGACATTGTTCAGCAACAACATAATCACCGTCACCATTTTGAATAATCAGCAGCAAATCTGCGAAACTCAAATCTGCAATAACCTGCCAATCTGCCACCAAATGGTGAAGCCACTCACGATCACTGTCATTAAAATCAGGACGAGTAGCAAGAATGTTAGAAAAATCAGCCATAATGTAATAATATATCGGACTCACAGAAAATTCTGCGATGCATGTTGTTGTTTTGAACAAGAAAACCGCTCCTCCTCAATTAAGAGAAGAAGCGGTTTAATAATTTATAAATTATTCTTTAAAACTAGAAGCCAAACTTAGCAGCAGTTTCGCGCAAAGTTTCAGCAGAACGCTTCAAAGCAGCCAACTCACGATCAGAAACTGGAGTGTTTAGACGAGAGTTTACACCATTGCGATTAAGCAATGTTGGCACAGACATGCACACATCAGAAATGCCGTGGAAGTCATCAAGCAAAGAAGACACTGGAAGAATGCGGTTAGTGTCGCGAAGAACAGCCTCAACAATATCTACACCAGACATAGCAATAGCGTAGTTTGTTGCACCCTTACCGTTAATAATCTTGTAAGCAGCGTTAACAACTTCTTGGTGGATCTCTTCACGCTTAGCAGCATCAAGTGGCTCATGGCCTGGAAGAGCGTTCCAATCGCACATTGGAACACCACCGATGGTTGCAGAAGCCCACAGAGGAACTTCAGAGTCACCGTGTTCGCCAGCAATGTATGCGTGAACGTTCTTAACATTAACGCCAGTGTGCTGAGCGATCAAGAAACGAAGACGAGCGGAATCAAGGTTGGTACCAGAACCAAACATTTGGTTTGCTGGAAGACCAGAAAGCTTCATAGAAACGTGCGTAACAACATCAACAGGATTAGTAATCAACATGTAAATTGCGTTAGGAGCAACCTTCACAACGTTTGGAATGATTGACTTCATGATGTTGATAGTTGCACCTGCGAGCTCCAAACGAGTCTGACCTGGCTTCTGGCGAGCGCCAGCAGTAATCACAACCATGTCAGCATCACGGCAAATTTCTACATCGTCAGAACCGGCAATAGAAACTGCAGGATAGAAGCTAGAACCATGCTGCATATCCAAAACTTCAGCTTCAACACGTTCCTTAGCAATATCTTCAAGCACAATCTCACGCGCAACACCACGCTGAGCAGCAGCGAAAGCGAGAGTAGATCCGACTGCACCGGCACCAATAATTGCAAGCTTAGTTGGCTTAACCTGCGAACTCACCATGAGCAAAAACCTCTTTTCGGCAACCTATTAAACCCTACTCGCATAAAAATACTTAATTTATGCATTACTAAGGGCTGCTCTCACATTAAGAGCTTTTGGTATGAACACCTTTACTCTAATCGCACCACCGGAATTTATTATTACAACGCTACTTTCATAAGTTTTGCAGCTAACGATGGTCCAACCCAAGCAATAAGTTCAACCCCAGAATCTACATATTCTGCTTTTTCAACTACACCATTTTCACGAACTTTTGATAATAATCCACCAAATTCGTACGGCAAAGTTACATCTACACGAACACGAGGAGACGGTAACAATTCCTCTAAACGATTGCGCAATATTTGCAAATTTTCGCCACTAAATGCAGAAACAATAACGGCATCAGGATAAAGAGAAGAAAAACGTTCTCGCGCAGCATCACTCATCATGTCTGATTTATTCAATGCCATAATTTGAGGCATATCTTCTACACCAGAAATATTAGCGAGAACTTCGTTTACTGCATTAATTTGCGAAATAGGATCTGGATGCGAACCGTCAACTACATGCAAAATAACATCTGCTTGTCCAACTTCTTCCAAAGTGGATTTAAATGCTTCAACTAATTGAGTTGGAAGTCTGCGAACAAAACCAACAGTATCTACCAAAGTATAGCTTCTACCATCTTGAGTTTGAGAACGACGTACTGCAGTATCAAGAGTTGCAAACAGTGCATTTTCTACTAATTCTTGTGAACCAGTAAGGCGATTTATAATAGACGACTTGCCAGCATTCGTATATCCAACAACAGCTACAGTTGGAATATCTTGTCGTCTACGAGAACCACGTTTTACATCGCGCGCAGGTGCCATATTTGCAATATCGTGGCGAAGTTTAGAAATACGATTTCGAATAGCTCGACGATCCATTTCGATTTTAGTTTCGCCAGGACCTCTAGAACCAATACCAGCATCGCCTGCAGCTCTACCACCAGCCTGCCTAGAAAGAGCAGCACCCCAGCCTCTTAATCGCGGAAGCATATATTGCAATTGAGCAAGCTCAACTTGAGCTTTACCTTCACGGCTTGTAGCGTGCTGAGCAAAAATATCCAAAATAACAGCAGTGCGATCGACAACCTTAACTTTGGTTGCATCTTCTAAAGCTCTACGCTGGCTAGGTGGTAAATCATCGTCAACAATAATCGTATCTGCATCATGTTGAGCAACTACTGCTGCAAGCTCACGCGCTTTACCTGAACCAACATAAGTTGCAGCATCTGGTCTATATCGTTGTTGCAACATGCCATCGCAAACAACAGCACCAGCAGTCTGCGCCAACGCTGCAAGCTCACGCAGTGATTCTTCAGCTTGAGCAAGAGTTCCTTTTGCGCTAGACCACACTCCTACTAGCACAACGCGCTCAAGACGAAGCTTTCTATACTCAACTTCTGTAACATCTTGTAATTCGCCAAGACCAGCTACTCGCTTTAAAGCATTACGAGATTCACGCTCCTGCCAAGCTTCATCATGCTTTTCACTGTCCGAAGTAGTGTCTAGAAGCACATCCGAATGAGCATAAAGCACTGCATTATTGGTGAGATTATGCTCATTCATATTAGTAGAATCATTTTCGAGGGAGGAAAAATCGTTTAAATTAAGCGCATCATCTCGCCCGGATGCCACATTACTATCCGCCAACTGTCCCTCCTCTATTTCATTGTAAATAGCGTTTTACAACGTTTGTCTTATTATGGTGACTTGAGACGACAATATATAAACCAATATATATGTATGATATGTAAATAAAGATACAATGGTAAAAAGTATATTAATAAATTTAAATTTACAGGCGAAATACGGTATTTTTGAGCGAGATCATGGAAAGTCATCAACAATTTAAACAATACGATAAAACAAAATCACCAAAATCAGAAAAAGCGCAAAAAATCAGTGGCGAACAATACTTTTCTGCAACACCATCATCTTGCGATGAGCGAAGAACGTTACATGTAACTTTGAGAAATCATGAAACTGTTATACAAGTCTCAAACGGAGTATTTAGTGCTTCTAAGCTTGATTTAGGCACGTCTGTGCTACTAAAACATGCTCCAAAACCACCAGAAAATGGCAGATTCCTTGATATTGGATGCGGATGGGGTCCTATAAGCATTGCAATGGGCTTAGAATCTCCAGAAGCTGAGATTATAGCTGTAGATGTAAATGAGCGAGCGCTAGAGCTTACTGAACTAAACGCAAAAAACGCTGGCTTAAAGCATATTCGCACTTCTTTAGTAGATGACGCTTTAAAAGAAAATAATACTTTGGAATTTAATAATTTTGATCTCATATGGTCCAATCCCCCAATTCGCGTTGGAAAAGAAATGTTGCACGACATTTTGATGACTTGGATTCCGCGTTTAAAAGTAGGAGGAGCAGCTTACTTAGTTGTGCAAAAAAATCTTGGTTCAGACTCGCTTATTCCTTGGCTTGCTGAAAATCTTGGCGAAAACTACAGCGTTGAAAAATATGCAAGCTCTAAAGGATACCGAATTATAGAAGTACTAAAAAGTAAGAACTAAAGAAATACTAAAAGTACTAAAGAAGTACCAAAATAGTACCAAAGTAGTATCAAAAAAGTAAAAATTTTACGAAAAGAAATATACACTATGAAATTCGACTACCCTGTTGAGCTTCCTATTTGCGCAGCACACGACGAAATAATAGAAGCAATTAAGTCTTCACAAGTCGTGATTGTTTCCGGACAAACCGGCTCCGGTAAAACTACGCAAATCCCAAAAATGGCGCTTGAGCTTGGAAGAGGCGGAAGAGGTAAGCAAATCGTACACACTCAGCCTCGCCGTTTAGCTGCACGCACTGTTGCTGAGCGAATCGCAAGCGAATTGGAAGTAAAACTGGGCGAAGAAATCGGCTATCAAGTGCGATTTACCGACGAAAGTTCACCTAAAACAAAGCTTCGAATTGTTACTGACGGTATTTTACTTGCGCAAATTCAGCGAGATCCTCTCCTTACTAAATACGACACGATTATTATTGACGAAGCTCACGAGCGCAGTCTTAACATTGACTTTTTGCTAGGATATTTAACGACTTTACTTCCGCAAAGACGCGATTTGAAGCTGATTATTACTTCAGCAACAATCGATTCTGCAAAATTCCGTGAACATTTTGAACAAGCTTTACACATAAAAGTTCCTGTTATTGAAGTTTCTGGACGCACTTACCCTGTGCGAGTTCTTTATGAACCGCTTGGATCCGCTCCTTCACTTATGCGACACGTACCCGGCTTTGCTGACATAACAATGGATGAGGAAACTGTTGCAGAAAGCCAATCTAGCGAAAGCAATCGAGACGATATTACAGATGAAGATATGACATCTGCAGTAACTCGCGCATGTGCTCAATTAGTGATTCATTCAAGCCACGAGCAAGGCGCGCGCGACATTATGGTTTTCGCTTCCGGCGAGCGCGATATTCGCGAATTTGAATCAGGATTACGCTCATATTTTGGCACTCGAGCAAGTGATATGAAGCGAGCTGACGCTATTGAAATAGTGCCGCTTTTTGCGCGTCTTTCTGCAAAAGATCAGCATCGAGTATTTGAACACCACTCTCATCAACGCATTGTTATTGCTACGAACGTTGCTGAAACTTCGCTTACTGTTCCTGGGATTCGATACGTTGTCGATCCTGGTTTTGCGAGAATTAGCAGATATTCTAAGTCTGCAAAAGTGCAAAGGCTTCCTATAGAACCGATTTCTCAAGCGAGCGCAGATCAGCGTTCTGGACGATGCGGACGAATCGCGGACGGTATTGCTATTAGACTTTACTCGCGAGAAGATTACGAAACTCGCCCTCGTTTTACCGATCCTGAGATTCTTCGCACTTCGCTTGGAGCAGTAGTATTACACATGCTTTCAGTAGGCGTTGCTAAAACTGGCGAAGATATTACGAATTTCGGTTTTATTGACCCTCCTGATATGAAAGCAGTAAGCGACGGTTTTAATGAGCTTAACGAACTTGGCGCAATAAGCAGAAAATCAGGTTTCATTACTTTAACTCATATTGGACGCGAGCTTTCTAAATTGCCTATTGACATTCGTTTAGGACGCATGATTATTGAAGCGGCGCGTAAAACTACTCCGAATACTCTTGCTGCAGTGCTTGTAATTGTTGCGTTTTTGAGTTTGCAAGATCCTCGCGAGCGCCCTGAAGAACAGCGTGAAGAAGCAGATAGACTTCATAATCGTTATGCGGATGAAACAAGCGATTTCTTAACTGCTTTAAATATTTGGGATTATATTTTCCAAGCAGACGGAAATATGAGCAATAATGCTCTTCGTAAACTTTGTAAAGCGGAATTCTTCCACTTTTTGCGTTTAAAACAGTGGAAAGATTTAGTTAATCAACTTCAAGACTTGTGTAAAGAGTTGCATTATAAAGTTGGCGAGCCTATTCCATCTAAAAGGCCATCTTTGGAAATTCGTCAGCTTCCTAATAATCAGCAGGCTGCTCACAGCTTGTGCTGCTCTTGGGATTCGCAAGGTATACACTCGTCGATGCTTGCAGGCTTGCTTTCTATGTTGGGAATGCAAGTAGTGCGCGAACCGAAAGCTTCAGATTTTGCTAATTTGCATGGATTAGCAAAAATTCGCGCTATGAAACGCGCTCAAAAAATGGCTAAAAACGACTATCAAGGCGCGCGCGGAGGAAGATTCGCAATATTCCCAGCTTCATCTGTTTCTAAAACAACTCCTTCATGGGTTATGTGTACGCAATTAGTTGAAACTTCTAGACTTTGGGCAAGATATTGCGCGCAAATCAATCCTGCTTGGGCTGAGCCTCTTGCTAAAAATCTAACTAGAATCACGTATTCAGACGCTCATTGGAGCGCTTCTAAAGGTGCTGCTGTAGCAAAATCTAAGGTATTACTATACGGATTGCCTATTGTTCAAGATCGCACAGTTCAATGGGCTAGAGTTAATCCTTACGAAGCTCGAATGATTATGATTCGTCAAGGCTTAGTTGAAGCAGACGTGCAACAGCGTTTTGCACACGATGAGTTTATTTTAAATAATCACAATGTGCTTGAAGATGCAGATAATCAAGCAAATCGCACTCGTCAAATAAGCGAAACTGTAAACGACGAAGATTTATTTACTTTTTACGACACTCGCATTCCTCAAGAAGCAACTACTATTGCAGCTCTTGCAAAATGGTGGAAAGATAATCGCGAAGAAGATCCACACAAGTTAGACTTTAATCCCGATGAAGTGGAACGTTTACAAACTACGCAAAGCACTGATTTAGCTGACTATCCTGACCATTGGAATACAGTTGGTACAGACGGTCAGATTATAAGGTTGCGTTTAAGTTATGTGTATGATCCAGCTAATCCTTTGGATGGCGTAACTGTGCATGTGCCTCTTCACACACTTTCGCGTTTAACTCCTGAAGAATTTACTTGGAATGTTCCAGGTTTGCTTGATGAGCTTATTATTGGCATGATTAAATCTTTGCCTAAAGCTTTACGAGTACAGTTTGTCCCAGCTCCTGACACTGCTCAAAAAATTCGCTCTTGGATTGACGAACATTACGACGAGCTTCCGGGAATTGGAGAAGCGGAAAGCAATATAAAAAGCGAATGGCAAGATTTTAGAGAAGTTTTCACTAAAGCTGCAATTTGTGTAGTTGGAGCGCAAATACATCCGGAAGTTTTCGACGACGAGCAAATAAGCAGACTATCACCATACTTGCGTATGACGTTTAGTGTTGAAGAAAGAAAAGCTAACGAAAATCGCAATAAACCTGCAGGTCGTAATAAGTATTCTAATCGCGGAAAACCTACTATTCTTGGTACCGACAAATCATTAATTGCATTGCAACAGCGTTTTGCAAAAGAAGCACAAGAATCCGCGCGAGAAGTTGTAAATATCAAAGCAAATAAAGCAGCACAAGCTGGGCATGTTATTGAACGAGCAGATTTATTACACAAATCTGGTGCTACAAACCTTTCGCGCGCGCAAATGGTTTGGCAAAGTGCATTGAATATGTTGCATTTAGACAATAAGCGTATTACTTCTCGCTGGCTTGGTTCTGAAGCTTTAATGCTCGCAGCCGCACCTTATTCAACTTCTAATGCTTTAGCAGAAGACTTGCAAATGGCTGCAGTAAAACGACTAATTGCGAACACAGATAATATTACTGATGACAATTTATTACGCGAAACTGTTGCAAACGTATCTGAAATATACGAGGACACAGTATACGATATAGCGCACGATGTGATCGCAATATTGAAGCGTGATGCAGAAGTTAGTAAAACTGTTTCTGGCAAGGCTGATTTGCCTTTGCTTTCAGTGTTACAATCAATACGCGAACACACTGCAAGTCTTGTATACGAAGGATTTATTGCCAAAACTCCATCTGATTCTCTACCTCGTATTGAACGCTACTTGCATGCAGACGTGATTCGTCTTACTAAAGCTAAAGCAGATAAAAACCGTGACGTGCGTTGGGCTTGGCAAGCAGATGAAGCACATAAGCTTGTAGTAAAATCTCAAGAAGACGCTCAGAAAATCCCAGCGGGACCAGCTCATGACGAGTCACAAATAATCGCTGAGAAATTACGCTGGATGTCTGAAGAATTCTATGTGTCTCTTTGGGCGCAAGAATTGGGAACTGCATATCCGATTAGCATACAACGCATGAGAAAGATAATTGACGGAAAGTAAAAGCTGTTTCGCATATATGCATATATTTTTCTTAGCGATTGCAATGTTGTAAACAATATTGCTCATAATGTTGCAAGCAAACTTTATTTGCAATGTTGTTAAGCTATTGTCGATTATAATTCTATGCTTTTGATTTTGCTTTTACTATTATTTTTGGTCTTATTCTTGATCTTCGTCTACTTCGATTGCATTGCTTTCTTTAGTAATAAAGTTTCTGAATGCAAATACGATAATTCCTAATAATGCAACAGCAGCACACATAAGAGATATGTTTGCAAATCCAGACGAAATACCAGAAGCACCCGTTATAGAATCTCCATTCAACATGTTTTTATCTAATATTCCGTCAAAAATTACTACACCAACAGACGCAGAAACACTAATAGCTAAATCATTCATTCCGCATCCTCTGCCAGATTCTTCAACTGGAAGAGACGAAAGAATTGTTGAAGCAAGTGGAGAATACACCATTCCACAACCTGCATAATAAACGCATGCACATAAAGCTATAGCCAAGAATCCAGAATTTATTAATACTGCAATACCAATCCATCCGAAAAGTATGAACAATATTGCTAATAATAAACTCGTTTTCCTTCCTATACGACTAATTATTAAGCCTGAGCATGAACCGAATATTGCAGCAACAATAAAAGCCCAAACTAAATAAGAAGCTACTTGTGAAGTAGTCATGTTATATAAAGTTTTTCCAACTCTATTGAACAGTGGGCTTATGCAATAATTTGTGAAGTATATTATACCCATCAAAATTATGCCTGAAAGCCAACGAATATTCTTAAAGAAAGCTGGCGTAACAAACGGCTCTTTAGCTTTACTAATGTAAATACCAAAAATTATAAACAATATAATTGCTGAAATAAGCATCAACAAGTTTCCGTATGAAATGAACAATGTAAGAGATGCAACAGCAAATCCAAAGACTGTAAAACCAACAACATCAATTTTTTTACCGTTGCCATTTTTTGTTGGCAAATAATGTAATAATGACGGCAATATTAGAATAGTTAATGCTGGAATTAAGAATAAATATTGCCAAGCAATAGAGCTTAACAATCCTGCTGAAAACACTCCAATACATGCAGAAAGCTGGTACGATGCTGTAAATAATCCGAAGAAGATAACTTTCAAATCATTTCGCAAATATTTTGTTGCAATTACTAAGAATGATGAACCTGCTACTTGTTCACCAGTTGTTTGCATAATACGGGCAGCAATAACTGTCCACAAATTTGGTTCAAAACAAGAATTAGCTACAAATCCAAAAACTGAGCCTATAAACAAAGATGTTAATCCAATAGTTACAAGCTTTTTTAATGACACAAAGTCGCCTAAAGAACCATAAATAAAGCATACGATTCCTAAAATAATGCCAGGTAAACCTGTTATAAGGGGCGCTTGATCAACAGCTTTCACATCTATACCAACTTGTTTGTAAACAAGATTGAAACCTTGCAAGCACAAAGTGCTAATAACAAATGTAATAAGCAGTAGTATTAACGCACGAACAGCAACCTTATCGCGCATTTCTGGGTCATCATAAGGATCCACAGAAGAACAATCAATTCGTTTAGTCCCAATCATCACCGTCTTACTCCCCTGCCACAGCCTAATAATTCCAATATTTATGCAGAAAACTACTGCAAATAAATCAATCTGCCATAACAATCTAAGTTAATCGCAACAAATTCTTCGCGCGTAGCTACTCAATCGGATAATTCTACAGTTTGATAGTTACAATCAACAATAAAAGTTAGGAACAATTTTAAAAAATAATCATAATAATAAAATGATTCGCATATCACTTATAATGTAACAAGCTAAGTAGGAGGAAACATGGTGCAGAGAAGAAAGAAACATGATTCTATTCATGTCAACCTAAATAGTGAACATAATAGTGGTACTCATCACAATAAAAACAACAGTTCATTAAAGCATAAGTTTTACTCCAATAAAATTTTACGAAACATTATTATTGCTGTCATAGGCATTGCTATTATTATTCCTGTTGTTCAGTGGATACGTTGGGAACAGACTGTTTCTGATCTTCGCAACAAACAAGAACAACTTGTGTCACGCTTTGATTTTAATCCAGGCAATATTATTTCTGATTCTCAATTTTTTGACGATAACGCAATGAGTAAAGATGAAGTACGCAATTTTATACGCAAAAAAGGAGCAAAATGCACTGGTAAAAGTTGCTTAAAAAATGCGTACTTTAATACTCACACTATTCCTGCCGATTCACTATGTTCAAAGTATCAAGGTGTAAGCAAAGAATCTTCTGCAGACATAATATACAAATCAGCAAAAGCATGTCATATCAGTCAACGAGTACTACTTACAATGCTGCAAAAAGAACAACATCTTGTAACAGACACTGATCCTAGCGATTTCCAATACAAATCAGCTATGGGATTAGATTGTCCAGATGATTCTCATTGCAACCCACGTTTTGCAGGATTCTTTAAACAAGTAATTGGTTCTGCAAGAAGATATAGATATTATCTTCTTCATAACGATCAATATAACTACCACCCTAACACGATTAACACAATTCAATATTCGCCAAATAAATCATGTGGATCTAGCAATGTTTATATCGAAAATAAGGCTACTGCATTGCTTTATATCTATACTCCTTATCAGCCAAATATAGAATCGTTAAAAGCTGGATACGGCGAAGGAAATTCGTGCTCAGCATATGGAAATCGCAATTTTTCATTGATTTACTCTGCATGGTTCGGAGATCCTCGCAAATAATATTCATTAGATCGACATAGGAATACAATCTCGGTGTATAAACGTCGAGGTATACTTAAATGCCTAATTTTTGGCACAATTGGTTGCGGTATTTTACGAAGAATGGATGCGTATGTCTACCTATTCCTCACAACTTGGCGAAGAACAACAGGCTGTTGACCGAGCTTATAGCCGTCTAGATGATTTGCGTAGTACTATTCGCGCGCGCTTAGACGCTGTGCGCGCGTCAGGTTCGCACGGTTCACCAACACAGCGCACAGAGCGCGACTCATTCGCAACCATGTACGAAGATCGTCTTACACAATTACGAGCTGTTGAAGATCGTCTTGTTTTTGGAAGGCTTGATAACACAGAAGGCATTAGGCGATACATTGGTCGCATTGGTTTGCTTAGCGAAAACCATGATCCTATTCTTACAGATTGGCGCGCTGAAGCTGCACGACCTTTTTATGAGGCAACCCCTTCGCATCATGGCGATATTGTTATGCGTCGTCATATTACACTCCGTTTCAGAGACGTTATTGGTGTTGAAGATGAAGTACTTGACATACATTCTGATGAAATAGGAAAAGCTTCACAACAAGGTACTCTTACTGGCGAAGGAGCACTGCTCGCATCTTTAGGTTCTCGCAGAACCGGCAAAATGACTGATATTGTTGCAACTATTCAAGCAGAACAAGATCGAATTATTCGCGCTCCTCTTGATCACACTATTGTTGTACAGGGAGGTCCTGGCACAGGAAAAACAGCTGTTGCTTTGCACAGAGCAGCTTATTTGTTATATACTCACAGGCGCAAACTTGAGCGTTCAGGAGTTCTTATTGTTGGTCCAAGTTCGGCATTCTTGCGTTATATTGATCAAGTACTCCCTTCTCTTGGTGAAACAGGTGTAGTAAGTAGAACTATTTCCGACTTAATTCCTGGAATTTGTGCTACAGATGAAGATTCTCCATACGCAGCAAAATTAAAAGGAATGTATCGTATGCGAACAGTTATTGCGAATGCAATTGCCGCTCGTATTCGCGTTCCTAAAAATCTTCCAACAATTCATGTTGGAGGATTTAGTATTCCTCTTCTAAAAGAAGATATTGAGATAGCTCAATCAGATGCTCAACGAACTCACCAGCCGCATAATCAGGCACGAAATACTTTTATAAAAACCGTGCTCAGCATATTGAAAAATCGTTATTTGGAAAAACTTGATTATGTTCCAGATCAAGCTGAATTAAACGATATAACTTCTCAACTTCGTCTTGACGATAAACTGCGCATTACTTTAAATCTTGCATGGTTACCTATGACTGGAGAATGGCTCATTGACCAACTTTTTGCTAAACCTGACAAATTACGTACATATGCACCTTGGTTAAGCGACGAAGACATTAACTCACTTACTAGGCCAAAGGGCAGCCCGCTTACTCGTTCTGATATTCCATTACTTGATGAAGCTATGGAATTGCTCGGTCCTGATCCAAAACTTGACGCTCAAAGATCTGCAGCACAAGCAAAAAAACTTGAAGAACAGCAATTTGCAGCTGACACTTTAGCACAAGCTGGTATTGGAAATGGCATAGTAACTGCCGATATGCTTCTTGATAATCTGCAAGGCGACGATGCAGGAATGCTTGCCCGTAAAGCAGCTTCTGACCGCGAGTGGACATATGGTCACGTAGTTGTCGATGAAGCTCAAGAGCTTACAGCAATGGATTGGAGAATGCTTATTCGTCGTTGTCCTTCACGCTCCTTTACTATTGTTGGCGATGTTGCACAGACTTCTGCGCTCGGAGGAACTCACAGATGGCAGAAGAATATGAATTCTCTATTTGGAGAACCAAATTGGGATCTTTACGAGTTAACAATTAATTATCGAAATCCTAGTGAAGTTTCTGAAGCAGCAAGCAAAGTTGCAACAGATTCAGGATTATACATTTCTACTGTTCATGCAGTTCGCTCAGTACCTGATTCACTCGTATCGCAAACGGTTGAATCACAGGATGAACTCGATACTGCACTTGCAGAATCTTGTACAAAACTATTCGAAAAATTTGTCTCTGATGATGGTAGTGGTCGTATTGCAATCATTACTCCTAACAGCATGGTTAGCCATGCTAAAAAGGTTGTAAACCAAGCATTAGAACATGCATTACCTGAAAAATTATGGAATCAGTTAAGCAAACAAAATGCCGATGATTGTCAATGCAGCGTTTGCACAGCTGAGGAAGTAAAAGGTCTTGAATATGACGCTGTCATAGTGTTGCAACCTTCTCAAATTGAGCAGGAAGCTGCATCTAGACTAGCTGCTGCAGCCAATCTATATGTTGCAATGACTAGACCAACTCAAAAATTGCATATAATACGCACTAAAGATGACGCAAATTTTGAGAACTAGAACTCAAAATAATGCAAAAGCGCAGTAAATAGATATTCTGTAACAATAATCAATAAAATTATTATTCTTCTGTTTTACTGCGCTTTAAATCTTCAATTGCATGTTCAAAATCTTCAAGACCTGTGAAGTTTTGGTACACACTTGCAAAACGAAGATATGCAACTTCATCTAATTCACGCAATGGCTTAAGAATAGCTTTGCCAACTTCTTCAGATGTAACTTGCGCTAAACCTCGTGCTCGCAAATCAGCTTCTACTCGCATACCAATAGTCTTTAACGCTTCAGCATTAATAGGACGTCCTTGACATGCTTTACTAACACCAGCAACAACTTTTGCTCGATCAAAAGGTTCAATAGAGCCTGAACGCTTCATTACAAGCAACTGAGTTGTTTCTACTGTAGTAAATCGATTACCACAAACTTGGCATTCACGTCTACGGCGAATAGAGTAACCATCTTCACTGATACGAGTATCTATAACTTTCGTATCAGAATTCTTACAAAAAGGACAATGCATATATTCAGCATACTAAAAAATAGCGAAAAACTACATAATATTATTCACTTTATTCAAATATTTCCGAATATTATACGATTTTATTGTCCATAATCCGAAATACTCCATAAAACACACTGAATATTACATCATCATTTTCAATAAAACTTAGCTCATCAGTTTCAATTTCAAATAT
>NZ_JBWPWH010000012.1:0-621 GCF_056590535.1 Bifidobacterium sp. C0047B3
TCGCTCGCCACTACTCACGGAGTATCCTTTCCTGCAGGTACTGAGATGTTTCACTTCCCTGCGTACCCCCCACAAAAACTGTGGTGACCACTCATAACAGTGGCCGGGTCTCCCCATTCGGAAATCCTCGGATCAAAGCCCACTCGGCAGCTCCCCGAGGCATATCGCAGCCCGTCACGTCCTTCATCGGTCCTGTCTACCAAGGCATCCACCATACGCCCTTACCAGTGACAAACACTAAAGTAAGAACCCATCAGCAAAATTCTCTAGACAAAAAATCATCACACTAAACGATCACAAAACGATCAAGCGACTCCAACAAAAGGAGCCGGTTGAAATTGATAAAAGCAAAAAAATCGAAACCAAAAAAGTCTCGCATTTTACTCGCGTCCACTATCCAGTTCTCAAACCACCACAACACCACAAAACCAGCATCAACACCAAAAAGCATCAACCTGAAATCCTGCGGGTCAAGGACCGCAACCCCAAACAAAAAGGGGGGTGGCAATCCGGGAACCCAAAAGCATGCCCAACAAACTCATTTAAAACGTCAACTATTGTTTTCCACACCAGTAACCACACTCAACCGAGCGTGCACAAAAACTCCGTAGAAAGGAGGTG